>NZ_JAALFZ010000007.1:0-238795 GCF_011800505.1 Bacillus sp. EKM501B
TTAGCGGAAATTATGTTACCAGCTCGTCAACCAGGTTCATCTATTATGCCAGGGAAAGTAAACCCTGTTATGCCAGAAGTTATTAATCAAATTGCGTTCCAAGTAATAGGTAATGATCATACAATTTGCCTTGCTTCAGAAGCAGGACAATTAGAATTAAACGTGATGGAACCAGTACTTGTTTTCAACTTACTGCAATCGATTAGCATTATGAATAACGGTTTCCGTGCCTTTACAGATAATTGCTTAAAAGGAATTGAAGCGAATGAAGATCGCTTAAAAGAGTATGTTGAGAAAAGTGTAGGAATTATTACAGCCGTGAACCCTCATATCGGTTATGAAGCAGCAGCTCGCGTTGCGAAAGAAGCAATTGCAACAGGCCAATCCGTTCGAGAACTTTGTGTGAAAAATGGTGTATTGTCACAAGAAGACTTAGAGTTAATTCTAGATCCATTCGAAATGACACACCCAGGGATTGCAGGAGCAACTCTTTTAAAGAAAAATTAAAAGAAGAGGGGGACAATCCCCTCTTTTTTGTTTACAATATAGAAATGCTATATATGAATAGAGGTAGGGATGTTATGAGCAAGTTTACAGTAGCTTCTAATGGTGCATTAGAAACAACATTAAGAGGAGCAGAAGTATTATCAACACCACTTTTAAATAAAGGGGTAGCTTTCACACAAAATGAAAGAGAAGAGTTAGGTTTAAAAGGGTTATTACCGCCAGCGGTTTTAACGTTAGAAGAACAGGCACGCCGAGCATACGAACAATTTAGTTCTCAGCCGGATGATTTATTAAAGAATGTATACTTAACTGCGTTACATGATCGAAATGAAGTATTATTTTATCGTATATTAACAGATCATTTACGTGAAATGTTACCGATTGTATATACACCAACTGTCGGTGTAGCAATTCAAAGATATAGTCATGAATATCGTAAACCACGTGGTGTTTATTTATCAATTAACGATCCATCAGGTATCGAAGAAGCATTCACGAATATCGGTGCAACAGCTGAGAACATTGATTTAGTCGTTGTAACAGATGGAGAAGGCATATTAGGAATTGGTGACTGGGGCGTTGGTGGTATTAACATCGCAATCGGAAAATTAGCTGTTTACACTGCTGCAGTTGGAATCGATCCTAGTCGTGTATTACCGGTAATTTTAGATGTAGGTACAAACCGTGAGGAGCTATTAAACAATCCATTTTATATTGGAAATCGTCACCCTCGTATAACAGGTGAAGCTTACGATGAATTTATTGATACGTTTGTACAAGCGGTAAACAAACAATTCCCGAAAGCACTTTTACATTGGGAAGACTTTAGCTCTCGTAACGCACGAAAAATTTTAGATAAATATCGTCATGATGTTTGTACGTTTAATGATGATATTCAAGGTACAGGTGCAGTTTCACTTGCGGCAGTATTATCGGCAGTGAAAGCTTCTGGTGTACCGCTAAGTGAACACCGCGTTGTTGTATTTGGTGCTGGTACGGCTGGAATCGGTATCGCAGATCAAGTTAGAGATGCGATGGTCCGCGTAGGCGTATCTGAAGAAGAATCATATAAGCGTTTCTGGTGTATTGATCGTAACGGGTTAGTTACAGATAATATGGAAGATCTTCTTGATTTCCAAATTCCGTACGCAAGAAAAGAAGCAGAAGTAAGTGAGTGGAAGCAAAACGATGTGATCGGACTTGCTGAAGTTGTGAAACATGTAAAACCGACAATTTTAATTGGCACATCTACTGTTGCAGGTGCATTTAAAGAAGAGATTATTAAAGAAATGGCTTCTCACGTAGAAAGACCAATCATTTTACCAATGTCGAATCCGACGCCACTTGCTGAAGCAAAACCAGCAGATTTAATCGAGTGGACAGAAGGAAGAGCGTTAGTTGCAACAGGAAGTCCATTTGAACCAGTTACATATAACGGTGTAACGTATGTGATTGGACAATCAAATAATGCACTGATTTTCCCAGGGCTTGGTCTTGGAACAATTGTAGTACGAGCAAGCGTCATGACGGATGGAATGTTCGCAGCAGCAGCTGAAGCAGTTGCAAGTATGGTAGATACAAGTCAGCCAGGAGCACCTATTTTACCAGAGGTCGAAGAATTACGTAATATCTCAGAAATGGTTGCAATTGAAGTAGCTAAAGTTGCAGTTGCAGAAGGTGTTGCAAGAGTGAACTTAAGTGATAACGATATCAAGATGGCAGTGAAAGAAGCAATGTGGAAGCCAGAGTATCGCCAAATAAAAGCGGTAGAAAAGGTTAGAATATAGAAAAAAAGCCCGTTTATAACAATAAGCGGGCTTTCGCTTTTACTACTGAAAAAAAGTATAGGAAGTGTCACCTTTGAATTGGAATCAATTATGGAAGAAAGATATGTCCCTTTTAATTATATTAATGGTCGTTGTTCCGATTGCTGGGGAGCTGAACTTTCATCCCTTTAATGATACGTTTCGAGTTAGCTTCGGTACACCGCTATTCTTCTTTTTATTATTATTTTTAAGAAGAGTACCAGCAGGAGTTGCAGGTATTCTTGTTGGTATATCTGTAGTCTTATTCCGAGTATGTCTTGACTGGATCATGCAAGGTTCATTTCATATGACAGAATCATTTTATTTGCGTTATCCTGTGTTCTTCTATTATTTTATTTATGGCAGTTTTTTTTCGCTTTGCAGGGTAAATAAGTTCCATCAGAAACCAATCATTATTGGATGCCTTGGGATTTCAATTGAAATTGTTGCAAGTATGTCAGAACTTGCGTTTTATCACATGTTAGTACTAGGTACAACAATAACGATTTCTGAAGTAAATAAACTCATCATTATTGCTATTTTTCGTAGTTTCTTTGCACTTGGTTTTTTAAATATGATGAATTTATATGAAACGAAATTAAAAGAATCGCAAGTTCGAAAAGAAAATGAAAATATGTTAATGCATCTTTCTAATTTATATGTGGAATCTGTTCATTTGAAAAAGACGTTACAAAATGCGGAGTTAATTACACAAGAAGCATATCAACTATATCGAAATTTACAAGTAAGCGCTGATTCAAGTAGTAAAACAGCATTGAAAATAGCGGGGGAAGTGCATGAAATAAAAAAGGATAATCAAAGGATATTTGCAGGATTATCTAAACTGTTATTAGATAAAAATGTGGCTGAATATGTAGAAGGACATGAGTTAGCAGAAATGATTGTTAGAATAAACGAGAAGTATGCTGAAATGCTAGAAAAGGATATACGTTTTTCTAAACATATAGAAGGTGAGCATGCTGCATACCACGTGTATACAGTTCTATCAATTTTTAATAACCTCGCTGCAAATGCAGTTGAAGCAATTGAAGATAAAGGTGTCATTATTATTAAGCTATATAAAAGAGATCAACATATATTTTTTGAAGTAATTGACGATGGACCTGGTATTGCACAAAAATATAAGAAATTAGTATTTAAGCCAGGATTTACTTCTAAGTATGATCAAACGGGAACACCGTCAACTGGTATTGGGCTTTCTTACATAAATGAAATGGTAACAGAGCTAGGCGGAGAAGTGAGATTAGAAGGCCGAGAAAATAAAAGAGGATGTAAGTTTATCGTTTGTTTACCAGAGGGTAGTTTAAAGCGGGAAGGGGAATAGATTTGTTTTATTATATCGTAGACGATGATGAAGTTTTCCGTTCGATGCTTTCGCAAATTATTGAAGATGGAGATCTTGGAGAAGTAATTGGTGAGGCGGATGACGGAGCTTTTATTGAGGCGGATCAACTAAATTTTAAAAAAGTAGATATTTTATTTATTGATTTGTTGATGCCGATGAGGGACGGAATTGAAACAGTTCGTCACATTGCGTCAACTTTCACGGGGAAAATCATTATGATTTCTCAAGTGGAATCGAAGCAGCTTATAGGTGAGGCATATACACTTGGTGTAGAATATTATATTACAAAACCATTAAATAAAATCGAAGTTGTATCTGTTGTACGCAAAGTGATGGAGCGTATTAGATTGGAGCGTTCTATACACGATATTCAAAAATCATTGAATAACGTGTTTCAGTGGGAAAAACCGCAATTGCGTACTGAACCAGTGCAAGAAGGAAAAAAGATAGGGGATTTAGGGCGCTTTTTACTATCAGAACTCGGTATTGCGGGAGAGAATGGAAGTAAAGATTTACTTAGTATGCTGGAATATTTATATGGTCAAGAAAAGGCACAGACATTTGAGTTTGGCTTTCCTGCGTTAAAAGAAATTTTCCATCATATTACGATAAGAAAATTAGGGGATTTAGCTTTAGAGGCGGATATTGATAAAGAGAAAAAAGCGTCTGAACAAAGAGTACGTCGAGCTATTTATCAGTCGTTAAATCATTTGGCTTCTTTAGGATTAACAGACTTTTCAAATCCAAAATTTGAAAGCTATGCTCCAAAATTTTTCGATTTTACCGTAGTTAGAAAACGGATGACAGAAATGACGAAAGATGAACTCGCATCTTCTGGTCATACGCGAATTAATACGAAAAAGTTTATTCAAGTGTTGTATTTTGAGGCGAAGAGGTTGATGGAGATAGAGTGAAGAAGATGCTTATAAATAAGCATCTTCTTTTGTTAAATCAACATTTTATATTTTCTCGTGGAGCATGTAAAATGTTAAGTAAGAGAAAATGGTTTTATATTAAGGAAGTGTCAAAGCAATGAGTTTCACATTGAATAAATCGATTATTAAAGAAGTGTGCGGAGAGACCTCATATAAAAGAGGTGAAGCCTATTATAAATCAAATAAAGTGATAATAGATCAGTACGATGAAAATAAAGAAATTTGTGAGGCGACAGTAAAAGGGAACGAGGATTTCCATGTTACAGTAGCAAAAGCCAAAAAGGGTGATGTTGTTGCAAAATGTAGTTGTCCTTCATTAGCGTCTTTTCAAACGTACTGTCAACATGTTGCAGCAGTATTAATACAAATAAACTATAATCAACAAACAGGTAGAATGAGCTCCACTAGTAGCAGAAATGATCAATTGACAAGTGGTATGTTTCAGCTGTTTGCAGACAAACCACTGAGGCCAAAAAGTAAACAACACCGTTTTGATACACGTGAAATATTAGATATTGAGTTTATATGTACACCAGTAGCTACGAGAAGTGGTGGGGCTCTTCTTGGAATTCAATTGAAACTTGCCAAAGTGTATTTCATAAATCATATTAGAGAATTTCTTTCTAAGGTGGAGAAAAGGGAATCTTTTCATTGTTCAAATGAATTTACATATACACCAGATGTACATAGTTTTAAACAAGAAACGGATGCGATTATTCAGCAGCTCATTAAAATGTATCATAACGAAAAAATGTATGAAGATACGCTAGAAGTACATGCGAAACAAGATGAAAGTATGATATTTATACCACCAGCTTCATGGAAAGATATGCTCTCTTCACTTTCTAAAGTTGAATATGTACAGCTGAAACAAAATGAACAACTGTTTCAGGGATTACAAGTTTCAAAAGGGTTGTTGCCGTTACACTTTGAATTTACGAAGGGAAATAATGGCGGATTTACACTTCATATAGATGGTTTAAATCGTGTACAAGTTATGGATATGTATAACAATGCACTTTACGATGGGAAATTATATCACTTACACATTGAAGATTGTATGCGACTTATTGAATTACAAAAGATGATGAGTCGCTCAAATAGTAATCAGTTTTATATTCCAGAAAGTAAGATGGAACATTTCGTCGCGAAAGTTGTACCAGGATTAATGAAGCTCGGAACTGTACATATTGATGAAGTAATATCGGATCGTGTTGAAACACCTTCGCTAAAAGCGAAATTGTATTTAGACCGCGTGAAAAATCGCTTATTAGCAGGTCTTGAATTTCACTATGGGAACGTCATGATTAATCCGCTAGAAGAGGATGGACAGCCGTCTGTTTTTAATCGTGATGAGAAAAAGGAAAAAGAGATTTTAGACATTATGAGTGAAAGTGCTTTTGCAAAAACAGAAGGCGGTTACTTTATGCATAATGAAGAAGCTGAGTATAATTTTTTATATCACGTCGTGCCAACATTAAAAGGTTTAGTTGATATTTATGCGACTACAGCAATCAAATTGCGAATTAGTAAAGGGGATGCAGTTCCTCTTATTAGAGTGAGAAGAAAAGAAAGAATTGATTGGTTGTCATTTCGTTTTGATATAAAAGGAATACCAGAAGCAGAAATTAAAGGTGTATTAGCGGCCCTTGAAGAGAAACGTAAATATTATCGATTGGCGAATGGTTCGTTTTTATCGCTAGAGAGTAAAGAGTTTAATGAAATTAATCAGTTTATAAAAGAATCAGGTATTCGGAAAGAATTTTTACATGGAGAAGAGGTAAATGTTCCGCTTATTCGGAGTGTAAAATGGATGAACGGACTTCATGAAGGCAATGTTTTAAGTTTAGATGATTCTGTTCAAGAGTTAGTAGAAAACATTCAAAACCCGAAAAAATTAAATTTTGCTGTGCCAAATACTTTAAATGCAGAAATGAGAAAGTATCAAGTATATGGGTTCGAATGGATGAAAACACTTGCTCATTACCGTTTTGGCGGTATTTTAGCAGATGATATGGGACTTGGAAAAACGTTGCAAAGCATTGCTTTTATAGATTCTGTTTTGCCTGAGATTCGAGAAAAGAAACTACCTATATTAGTCGTTTCACCATCATCTCTTGTTTATAATTGGGTTAGTGAATTGAAAAAATTCGCCCCGCATATTAGAGCAGTTATTGCAGATGGAAACCAAGCAGAGCGCCGGAAAATTTTGAAAGATATAACGGAATTTGATGTCGTAATTACGTCATATCCATTACTGAGAAGAGATATAAGATTGTATGCAAGACCATTTCATACACTATTCCTTGATGAAGCGCAGGCGTTTAAAAACCCTACAACGCAAACGGCAAGAGCTGTGAAAACAATTCAAGCTGAATACCGTTTTGGGCTAACGGGTACACCTGTAGAAAATTCATTAGAAGAGCTATGGTCTATCTTCCATGTCGTCTTCCCAGAATTATTACCAGGAAGAAAAGAGTTCGGTGATTTAAGGCGTGAAGATATAGCGAAGCGAGTGAAACCATTCGTATTAAGACGATTAAAAGGGGACGTATTAAATGAGTTGCCAGAGAAAATAGAGCACTTACAATCATCGGAGTTATTACCCGATCAAAAGAGTCTCTATGCTGCTTATTTAGCGAAGCTCAGGGAAGAAACGTTAAAGCATTTAGACAAAGATACGTTACGTAAAAATAAAATTAGAATTTTAGCTGGTTTAACGAGATTGCGACAAATTTGTTGTCATCCTGCTTTATTTGTTGATGATTACAAAGGAAGTTCAGCTAAATTTGAACAACTGTTAGAGATTTTAGAGGAATGTAGAAGTACAGGAAAGAGAATATTAATTTTTTCTCAATTTACGAAGATGCTTTCCATTATTGGTCGTGAGTTAAATCACCAAGCAATTCCATACTTTTATTTAGACGGGAGTACACCAGCGCAGGAACGTGTAGAGCTGTGCGATCGGTTTAACGAAGGAGAAGGGGATCTATTTCTCATTTCTTTAAAAGCTGGTGGTACCGGACTTAATTTAACTGGTGCAGATACAGTAATATTATACGATTTATGGTGGAATCCAGCTGTTGAACAACAAGCGGCCGATAGAGCGTATCGAATGGGGCAAAAAAATACAGTGCAAGTTATAAAGCTAGTAGCCCACGGAACAATTGAGGAGAAAATGCATGAACTGCAAGAAAGTAAGAAAAATTTAATTGCTGAAGTGATTGAGCCGGGAGAAGAAAAATTAGCATCCATCACGGAGGAAGAAATACGAGATATTTTAATGATTTAATATGAAAAAGCTATGCTTTCACATGTGAAAGCATAGCTTTTTGTTGTAATAATTATATTTTGTTTTGTGCAAAGTAAAGACATCAAATGTTATTTAAATTACTTCTTTGTACCTTTACTTTTGTATGGCTTTGCAGCTGCCTTTTTCTTTGCACTTGATTGCCAACGGTTCCATCCTTTACTTCCTGTACCTTGTCCTACACCTTTTTTCGGTTTTGCCTTCGTTTTACTCATATGATCACTCCGTTATTTAAAAATCTTATTTGATAATAGTCAATGATTTAGAAAATACTCTTTATAAATGACTATGATTGCTTTAAGTAAAAATAAACTGCTTGAATGCTATAGTATATCATGAAATTGCAAGTAAACTGAAAGGAATTATAAAGAAAATGAAAATAATAAGAAATACTGCGGATTCTATATTCCGAACGATCACATTAATTATTGTGTATACGTTAGTTTCGGTCAGTGAAACATTTTTTGGATTGACGAGGCAGAAAAAGTAAAGATGTTAAATTAACAACAATCAATAAAGCCGTAAAATAAAGAATTGAAAAATATTTTAAAACTTTTTGTTGACTTTCTTTATTTTTTGTATAGAATAATCATTAATAAAATGTTTCAGAGATGTGACAACAAAACGACTATGAAAGGACGAGTAGTAGTAGGACGTAGTTTAAGCGAGTCAGGGGTGGTGTGAGCCTGATACGAAGCCTATTATGAAGAACCTCCTGGAGTTGCTAACCGAAATCCTTTATAGGAAAGTAGACTTAGCCGGGAACTTCGCCGTTACAAGAAGAACAGTATCGAGATATTTCATCTCCGTATTGTATAAGTGAGCAACCTCTGTTGCTAATTTGGGTGGTACCGCGGAACCAAAGCCTTTCGTCCCAGTTTTTTGGGAAAGAAGGGCTTTTTTTGTTGGCTTCTTTTCACAACATCCAAACATTTTAGGAGGAAACCACCATGTATCAATCATTAATGACAGTAAGAGAGACTCAAATTGCAATTAAGGAAGTTAAAACATTTTTCGAGGACCAATTAGCAAAACGCCTTGAACTATTCCGCGTATCTGCACCATTATTCGTAACGAAAAAATCAGGATTAAACGATCACCTAAACGGTGTAGAACGTCCAATTGAATTTGATATGTTACATTCAGGAGAAGAATTAGAAATTGTTCATTCACTAGCGAAATGGAAACGATTTGCATTACATGAATATGGATATGAAGCTGGTGAAGGTTTATATACAAACATGAACGCGATTCGTCGTGATGAAGAACTTGATGCAACGCATTCCATTTACGTTGACCAATGGGATTGGGAAAAAATCGTTCAAAAAGAATGGCGTACTGTCGATTACTTACAAAAAACAGTACAAACAATTTATGGAATATTCAAAGATTTAGAAGATCACTTATTTGAAAAATATCCGTTCCTTGGAAAGTATTTACCGGAAGAAATTGTTTTCGTTACTTCTCAAGAATTAGAAGATAAATATCCAGAATTAACACCGAAAGATCGTGAACATGCAATTGCGAAAGAACACGGTGCAGTCTTCATTATCGGAATTGGTGATGCACTTCGTTCAGGTGAAAAGCACGACGGACGCGCAGCTGATTATGACGATTGGAAATTAAACGGTGACATTTTATTCTGGCACCCAGTACTACAATCTTCATTTGAATTATCATCAATGGGAATTCGTGTTGATAGTAAATCACTTGATGAGCAGTTAACGAAAACTGGTGAAGACTTCAAACGTGAGTATGATTTCCATAAAGGTATACTAGAAGACGTACTACCATTAACAATCGGCGGTGGTATTGGACAATCAAGAATGTGCATGTACTTCTTACGTAAAGCTCATATCGGTGAAGTTCAATCTTCTGTATGGCCTGACGATTTACGTGCAGCTTGTAAAAAAGAAAACATTCATCTGTTTTAATAGAAGTGAGGGAATAGCTTAAATATAGAGCTATTCCCTCTTTTTTATAAAACATTACTTATTTATTACCGAGTTCTTCCGCTAAACCGATTAAAATTCCTTCGACTCCACGAATGTAGCAGAGACGATACGAGTTCTCATACTGAACTACTTCACCAACGAGCTCTGCACCATGCTTAGTGAGTCTCGATACCATTTCGTCAATGTCTTCAACGGTGAACATGACGCGTAGATAACCGAGGGCGTTTACAGGAGCATTTCGGTTATCTGATATAGTAGGTGGGGTGAGAAATCGCGAAAGTTCAATTCGGCTGTGGCCATCTGGAGTGACCATCATAGCGATCTCTACGCACTGAGAACCGAGTCCAGTTACGCGACCAGCCCATTCACCTTCGACATTGGCTCGACCTTCGAGATTCAAGCCAATCTCCTCAAAGAAAGAGATTGCGTTATCAAGGGATTCTACAACGATGCTGACATTGTCCATTCGTAGTAATTTGTTTTTTGCCATAGTCTTATCTCCTTATGTATAAAAGTCTATTATTTAATTATCCTCATAATTATACTACTAAGTAGTTACAAATTCCTTTCAGTCAAAAACACCTTGTCACAGTATAGGAAAATGTGACAAGGTGTTTTTTAATATGTCATATAGCATCGTGTTAACGAACAGCTTTTTATTTAATAGGAAGGTAATACATTAATATGATTTTTTTAGCATTACTAAATATATCAGATTAGCTCATTTGCACTAAAGGCTCAATTTTCGCCATAAATGATTGATGCAGCGCCTCAACGCCTGTTACTAAATGAAGGCGGTCAATAACGACAGACACTTTAATTTCTGATGTACTTACCATTTTAATATGAATATCTTCTTCTTTTAAAGTAGTGAACATATTTGCAGCGACACCTGGGTTAGATACCATGCCAGATCCTACGATTGATACTTTTGCTAAGTGATTTTCATGTTCTACAGATTCATAGTGAAGAGTTTCTTGATTTTGTTCCAAAACTTCTAAAGTTTCTCTTAAATCATTCGAATGAATGGAGAAGGAGAGGTGTACAGTTCCTTCATTTGTAATACTTTGAATGATGATATCTACATTAATGTGTGCTGCTGCTAATGTAGAGAAAACTGTTGAAAGCGAGCCTTGTTCTAATCCTTTAATTGTGACACGTGTAATGTTATCCTCAAATGCAATACCTTTAACGATTGATTGTTGTTCCATGTTACATTCTCCTTTTACAATTGTTCCGTTTTCTTGTTCCATACTTGAGCGAACTTCTAAAACTACATTATGATTTTTAGCAAACTCAACAGCGCGCGGGTGTAATACGCCAGCACCGAGATTAGCAAGCTCTAACATTTCGTCATAAGAAATTTCGTCTAATTTGTAAGCATCTTTTACAACTCGTGGGTCCGTCGTATATACACCTGTCACATCCGTATAAATATCACATTTTTTTGCTTTAAGTGCAGCAGCTAATGCGACAGCAGTCGTATCAGAGCCACCACGGCCAAGCGTTGTAATTTCATTTTCTACACTTATACCTTGGAAACCAGCTACGAAAACAATCGCACCTTCAGCAAGATAAGATTGAATACGATCTGTATGAATGTCAGTAATCCGTGCACTACTATGTACAGATTCTGTCGTAATACCTGCTTGCCACCCTGTTAATGAAATTGCATGATAGCCTTTTGCTTGCAGTGCCATTGTTAATAATGAAATAGTTACTTGTTCTCCTGTAGATAGAAGCATATCCATTTCACGTTTACTTGGATTTTCTGTGATAGCGTTAGCGAGTGCGACAAGTTCATCTGTGCTTTTTCCCATTGCTGAAACGACAGAGACAATGCTATGACCTCGTTCATATTCTTCAATAATTAAATTTGCTACATGTTGAATGCGTTCGACGCTTCCGACAGAAGTGCCACCAAATTTTTGAACAATTGTTTCCATTACAAATTCCTTCTTTCGTCTATTTTTAAGAATAGATTAGGAAATATATAAATCCCCAATACTCCTGTAGTTACCAGAAAGACAAACAAAAAACACCATCTCAAATAAGTGAGGATGGTGCTGTTACAGGAAAAGGGAAACAGAAAACGGAGCTAATAAAAAAACCGCCAAAAAAGGAATATCATACAAAAATGATATCTCTTTTTTGTAGATAGCTCTTCATACGTACACGTCTGTACATATGACAGTTCTGTTTCTATTCGAAAACAGCCCCAATTGATAAATGCAGAGAAATTTATCAATTTCGGCAATACTTCCTTTCATCTAAGTTCATAGACATCTCTGTGTCTCCATTAGAATACTCATAAGTATCGCAACCTCTATCTCACGTTTTAGGCGAGAGTGTTTGATTTATGAAGTTGTTGGTAACATTTGTTTTATAATAATTTAAATTTTTCGTGGAATCAAGTGTTATATATATATTTTAAAAATTCTTTCTTTTTTCTGGGGAAGTTTGTGAAAAATGTAGCAAAATAAATTCATTGCATGTACATTAAAGTTATAGTGCATAGGAGGTGGGGAGAATGAAAAGGAAACAGCCTATTTATGTTGCGACAAAAATGAACACGACGATGGAAAAATTATGGGAATATACGCAAGAACCAGATATACATACAGAGTGGGATGCTCGCTTTACTGAAATTTCGTATTTAGAGAAAAAAGAAGGGGAACCACAGAAGTTTTTGTATAAAACAAAGATTGGATTTGGGCTTGAAATAGTTGGAGAAGGGGAATCAATAGGTGAAATAAGAAAAGATATTTTAATGCAGTTATGCAGTTTGATGAAAACGAAAATGAAATTGTAGATTATTTTGGTGAACCACATTTACTCGTTTCTACACTGCATTTTCATATCGATGAGTTAGGGGCAATGCATATTTCTTCAAAGAAACAATGGTTTTATATGTTTGGAAGAAAAATGCCGTTACCAAAATTTTTGTATGGTGAGGCAAAAATTGTTGAAAGTTATGATGAAACACTACAATGTTTTCGAATTCATGTACAAGTACGAAACCCGTTAATTGGTTCGCTTTTTTCATATAAGGGAACATTTGTGGAAAGGGAATAGACGATATGAAAAATATAATATTTGGGCTTGCTTGCTATGTTGTTTTTCTAATATGTGAGTGGTCGAATATAAATCCTGTTGAAGCAATTATATTATTATCTGTTTTATTATTTATACCAATGTCATTTTGTATTATTGATAAAAGAAAAAGAGATGGATCGCAATTATTATTTTATAAATCCGTATCATTTTTATATCCAATCGCAGCAATTTGTGCAATGCTAGCTTTCGTCACAAATCACTATTTATTTGCGCTAGTTTGGTTTGTATATACAGGAATTGTTGCGTTATTTGGTGTAAGTAGATTGCTAGAAAGAGGATGGAAGCCGTTAGAAGAGATCGCCATAGATAGTGCGTTTATTTATTTGTTTTTAGGTGGTTTTTGGTTTTCTGCTTCAGTAGCAAAACTTTCAATTATGCATTTTAGCTCTGACATTGTTTTACTCACAGCTGCACATTTTCATTATTCGGCGTTTCTATTGCCATTATCGGCTGGTTTAATAGGGAGAAAAAGAGAAAAGAGAAGTAAAGTGTATGATGCTATTATGTTTATCATCATGATTTCACCTATGACAGTTGCAATAGGAATTACATACTCAAGAATATTTGAATTTTTTGCAGTGTTCCTATATTTATGTGCAATTTATGGGTATGGATTTTACGTTTGGAGAGCAAAATTTAATGCTATCAGTGCAAAGATTCTTCTAATCGTTTCGTCTAGTACACTCATGGTTACAATTATGTTCTCACTTATATATTCATACGGGAATTTGAAGCATGTCTTGACGATTACAATTGCTCAAATGGTTTGGATTCATGGTGTTGTCAACGGAATTGGAGTAGCGTTACCGGCATTTATCGGCTGGGTGATTGAAAAGAGTGTTCCGAATTATAAATACTATGGGAAACCAATGAGTAAGTTAAGAGGAAATGTGGCAATTGGTGAGGCTTATTTATATAGCAGCAATTTAGTAGACAGTAAGGAATACAACGGTTTAGTTGATAAAGTAAATGACTTTCATAGTGAGGCATTTGATGTGACGAAGGTTCCTTTAAGTATTATTCATTTTTATGAAAATACAGTAGAGTATGAATTGCAATCGAATATTAAATGGGCTCGTTGGTTCCGTCCGTTCGCACTTTGCTATGAGAAAATGAGTAAGCGTGTAGAACAAATACATTTAGGAATGGGCGGCAATTGGGAAACGATGCATGGCTCTATCATTAGTGTCATAGATGAGAAAGATGGAAGAGAGAATGTAAGGGCTTGGCTAAGAAAAAATGAAGCAGGTAAATCTATTTTTGTAGCTCTTTATTCAAAGCATACAAATAAGAATGAGACATATATGAATATCGCCTTACCTTTACCTTATTCGAATATGACTGGTATTTTGAAACTATATAATGATAGTCATGATTTAATTATTACTAGTAAGTTAAGAGAAAATGGTCAGGGAGATGAGGGGATTTATTTACATACTCGGTTCTTGACAATCCGTTTACCGTTAGCAGAGACTTTTATTATAAAAGAGCGCACGGATCACATACTAGAAGCTAATCATAGAATGTGGATATTTGGAGTTAAGTTTTTAGAAATTGATTATAAGATTAAGAAAGTACAGGAGAAGTAAGAAAAGCTTGGAGAGATTCCAAGCTTTTTTACGTATGTGTAATTGTTATAGCAACTTGTTTATCTAGCTCATTATCCCAAACACGTTGAATTTCAAAGGTGCCTTTTTCAAAAAATAATGGGAATCTTTCTTTAAACCAATCTTGCATAGGAAGCTTTAGTGCTGTATCGATTGGTATCCATAATAATTTGCCCTCAGGTGGGTTTAAAAGAAGTTCACCTTCAAATGAGTCTGTCCAGTAGTTAAATACCATGTACCGAACATTCCCTTTCGGATTTACATATTCATCTAATCCCTTAAAATTTAAATCCGAAACAAGTAATCCGGTTTCTTCTTTTACTTCCCTTATAGCGGCTTGAACGATACTTTCGGGAAAATCTACTTTGCCGCCAGGAGCTATGTAGCCAGGGAAACCTCGATGATTGGGTCGTTTTACGAGTAAAACTTCATTGTTGCGCTGGATCATACACATTGTATAGATTTGGTGTTCGATGTTATGTGAATTTGGAGGCATAATGATGCATTCTCCTTTATATTTTTTTGATAATTTTACCATTACATAATGGTTTCTTATATAATTGGAAATATAATATTATGAATTTTCAGTCGTATATTATGTATTCTATAGTCATTTGAAAAGAGGAGAGAGACATGCAAGGGGAAATACAAAAGGAGAAAAGTTTAAGTTATATTGGAAAATTATTATTACCAGTTAAAGTATCAACGCACTTTAAGTTTTTATGGATTGGACAATTACTCTCGGCCTTAGGTAGTTCGATAACTATGGTCATACTTCCAGTTGTTGTGTATTCATTAACTGGCTCAACAGTTGTAATGGGGATGACGATGGCAATGTACATGCTACCTAATATTCTTGCTTTACCGTTTGCAGGTTTAGTTGTAGACCGAATTGATCGGGTTAAATTAATGTTATTTACGGATATAATCCGCTGTATATTAATGCTATTACTTGCATCGCTTATATTTATGGATTTATTAACAATTACGATTTTATATATTCTCGTTGCCATATACGGACTTATGGAAGGGATATTCCAACCAGCATATTCTGCTGTAAGGGCGAAAGTATTCGTTCCTGAAATTCGTAATGCAGCTAACGCACTCACTCAAATGAGTAATCAAGGTATACGATTGATTGGGCCAGCACTTGGTGGGTTAATCGTATCGGTTGCATCTGCAGGGATAGGCTTCGGACTAGATGCAGCAACGTACTTATTATCATTTTTATGTTTATTATTTTTAAAAGAAATTAAGTTTAAAAAAGTAAAACCCATTGAAAAGAGTAAGCTTACTTACAAACAAGAGTTTATGGAAGGTGTTTTAGTTTTAAAAAGTCATCCGTGGCTGTGGATTACAATTTTAGTTTTTTCTTTTATAAATATTTGTTATGCCGGCATTATCGTCGTATTAATTCCATGGTTATTTAATGTTCATCATCATTTTGAAGCTTACGTGTATGGGCTTGGCATGGCCTTTTCTGGTGGTGGGGCTATAATTGCCGCAGTAATATTTGGTGGGAAAGAGCGGTGGCATAAGAGAGGATTACTGGCTTATGGAGGTGTTTTAATGAGTGGCATTGCTTTATTAATTATGCCATTCATTTCTTGGGCACCCGCTTTAATATTCTTAATGGCAATTGAAGGATTTGGCATGATGATATTTGGACTCATTTGGGAAACGAGTTTACAGGAGCTTGTACCAGAAGAAGCATTCGGAAGAGTGGCAAGCCTTGATATGTTGGGTTCTTTTGCTTTATTGCCATTAGGGTATGTAGTTGTAGGCTGGTTAGCTACTGTCATAGGTGGCGAAATAACTATTATAACACTAGCTAGTTTAGTAATTTTAACAATTGGAATAGCATTGTCTGTACCGAGTATTCGTCGATTTAATTGATTATATGGGAAAAGAGGGCTAGACCTATATAGAAAATAACTTAGCATATAATCAACTAGTATTAATAAAACACCTTTGTAATGAAAAACTGTCCGTACATATTTGGCACAACAAAATTAGAAATCACAAAAGAAGTGACGGAAGCGATACAAGCAGGTTTCAAAAAAGAAGACTAAGCCCTAAAGAAATTAGGACTTAGTCTTCATTAAATACAAATGTTTGTTTCATTTTTTTACCTTCATTTACCGGATGGCCATTGTAAGAGAAATTCTTTTCTTCCCAAGTGATTACAACTTTAAAATTATGACTATTAAAGTCTAATGGGAATACCATGTAGTCAAAGCTTGTATGACTTTTAGAAATATTTTCATTAGGTGTAGTAGGTTTAAAGGTAGCTTTAGAGGTAGGGTTGTTATCAAGTATTTCCACAGATACGTTTGATACATCATGACCGATGTTTTTTACGAGTAAACTATACGTATCAAATACACCTTGCTTTGGCTGGATTGCTTGCTTGTTTGAGTTATGAGATTTATCAATTTCGACATACCATTGTTTAGACTTTGACGCAATCGGTAGTGACTGAAATGTGTAAGCACTAGCTTGTATTGGTAGTGCTAAGCATAAAAGTGTAAAGAGAGTTAATATTTTTCGTTTCATTTTTTTAGAGCTCCCATTCTTTAATGGATTTACTTGTTATTATCTTCTTTTTACGAGTAAATATACCATATAATGTAAAGTGGCTATAAGAGTAGTGAATCAATATCTTATTCACTACGCTCATAGCCGGCATAATTACGTATGTAGTAAAAAAGAATAAATTTGTTTTTCTATACTTAGATTGCTGGCCTTTTTAAAAGGGCTATTTTTACGTTTTAATAAAAAGAATATACTAAGAGTTCAGTATAAATTATTTATTTTAATGTAGTTAAATGTGCTTGTATATGTGAAATTAGAGAAGGAAGCTGTGTAGAGATGTTTCTACACAGTTTTTTAGGATATGAAAAAATTACCAAAAATATGTTAAAATAACATTGTCATACAACAAGGGGGATTTGTTTTATGGAAAATGGACATCTTGCTAAAGTAGACTTAACGAAAAAAATTGAATCAAAATCTAAGTACAATAAGAAATTAGAAAAATATCAAAGGCGCTTATTAGCATTACAGCAAATTTTGAAAGAAGAAAAAATCGCGGTTATGCTTGTTATGGAAGGATGGGATGCGGCTGGTAAAGGTGGGGCAATTAAGCGGATGACGGAACATCTTGACCCGCGTGGGTTCCAAGTAAATCCAATTGGAGCGCCTGCACCTCATGAAAAACGTTACCATTATTTGCAACGTTTCTGGCGCAAAATTCCACAGTACGGGCAAATCACCATTTTTGATCGCTCATGGTACGGTCGTGTGTTAGTTGAGCGTGTTGAAGGATTTGCTACAAAGGAAGAGTGGATGAGAGCATATGATGAGATTAATGATTTTGAAAAACTACTAACAGATGACCATTACATAATAGGAAAGTTCTTCTACCATATAAGTAAAGAGGAACAGTTAAAGAGATTTAAAGATAGAGAGAAAAATCCTTTGAAAAGATGGAAAATTACAGACGAAGATTGGCGTAATCGTGAAAAATGGGATGAATATGTTGAAGCAATGGAAGACATGTTTGAAAAAACAAGTAAGCCAAATGCGAAGTGGCATATTATTGAAAGTAACGATAAATTGTATGCTCGTGTGAAAACGTTAAAAATTATTATTTCATTCATTGAGGATTATTTCTTAGAACATGGTATAGAATTGCCTTCTTATTATTATGAAATGAAAGAGGATATTGAAGTTTTGCAAGGTGTAGGTGTGAAAGAGTAAATAAGAAAATGGCCCTGTGAATTGGTGAAACCAAATTATGGGGCTTTTTTATTTAGAAACATTTTACAATTAACAGAATAAGGTATATAATCAATAATCATATTAACAATGTTAATATGATTATTGATTATATACTATGTGGGGGTTTTACTTTGAAGGGAAGAGATGTTGTTTTAGGTTTATTAATGGAAAAGGAATTGTCTGGTTACGATATTAAAATTGTGTTTGAAGACGTATTTACTCATTTTTTTGATGGAAGTTTTGGAATGATTTATCCAACATTACGGCAATTGGAGAATGAAGGGAAAATAAAAAAAGAGGTTGTCATGCAAGAGGGAAAACCGAATAAGAAAATGTACTTTATTACAGATGAGGGGCGTGAAGAATTTTATCAATACATGCAGACGCCTATAGAGAAGGATGTTTTACGTTCGGATTTTTTAATGAGAATGTATTTTGGCAACTATAGTGATGATGTAACAATAAAAGAATGGATTAAAGATGAAATTGAAAGAAAAGAAGCGTACATTGCAGATCTTCGATTGAAATATGAAAAGTGGAGAATAGGTATTACTTTCGTCGAAGAAATTTCACTAGATGTAGGTATTGCATCGTATAGTGCACAAGTGGAGACTTTGAAGAAAAAATTAGAAGAGTTAGAGGCGAAAGAAAACAATAAAACAGAAGAATGAAAAACGCATTCACAATAAATAAAGGGGTATATAAAGATGGAGCAATCAAAGGGTATTAAGATTGTCTTTTTAATGTGTCTAGGTATCTTTCTTTGTATGATTGATACGACAATTATGAATATAGCTTTACCGGCAATACAATCGAGTGTAAATACTTCATTAGAAAAGATGTCTTGGGTATTAAATGTTTATACAATGACGATTGCAGTACTTGCCATTCCGTTAGGGCGGATAGCTGATATCTTTGGAAAAGCAAAGATGTATATTCTTGGTCTGGTGATTTTTGGGGGTGGATCGGTACTTTGCGCTTTTGCTAATACAGGTGATTTTCTTATTTTTTCTCGTTTTATACAAAGTATTGGGGCAGCAATTTTATTTCCAACAAGTATGGTAATTGGTGTATCAGCTATGCCGTTAGCTAAAAGGCATGTTGCACTTGCAATTTTAGGAGTAACACAAGGATTGTCAGCTGCTATGGGGCCAGTAATAGGTGGAATTATTACGCAAAATTTAGGATGGAGATGGGTGTTCTTCGTTAATGTTCCGGTTTGTATAATAGGAATCGTGTTATGTTGCATCATGCTACAAATAAAAAATGAAGAACGTATTATCTCAAAAATAGATTGGATAGGACTACTATTAAGTAGCACAGCAATTTTTTCATTTACTCTCATATTAGTAAAAGGTAATACATGGGGATGGCAAAGTAATATTGCTTTGTCTTGTTATGCAATTAGCACTATTTCTCTTATTCTATTTATTTTAGTAGAACGAAAGATTCATAACCCAATGGTGAATTTAAAGTTATTTCAAGATCGAATGTTTGTCGGAGCGTCAATCGTTGTTATATTGAGTAATTTATTTTTAATTGGAGTTACTGTATTGCTTCCAACGTTCTTGACGAAACTACAAGGTCGAACGGAAATTGAAGCGGCTTTTTTAGTGACACCTATTTCAGCGATGATATTTTTTGTCTCACCAGTTGCAGCAACTTTAATTAAAAAACTCGGAAAAGTAACTATTATTTTGTCAGGATTTCTTGTTATGGGGCTTTCCTACTATTGGTTGCAAATGATTGATGTTCATTCAACAAATATAGAAATTATTATTCCATGTATGATATTAGGTGTCGGATATGGCTTAGTAGTGGGGCCAATTACAGTTTTAAGTGCGTCTTCGTTTGAAGGAGAATTATTAACTGCTTCTCAAAGTGTTGTATCAATGTTACGACAGGTTGGAATTGTATTGGCGGTCGCAATATTTGTCTCTAACTTAACTCATAATTTAACTATAAATAAAGAAAAAGTATATCATTATGCAGAAGAAAAGGTGCGGAATATTCATGTGAATAGTACTGAGCAAACTGAAATTTTACAAATGACTAAAGAAAAAATAGAGAATCAAAGTTTAGAGTCGAATATAAATAAGAAACAAAATGCAATGACAATGGGATTAAGTAAAGAGAAAAAGGAAGAATTGATTCGCGACAAGACGGATGAAATATTAAGAAAAGTTCCAGTAGAATATAGGGATGTAAAAAGAGAAGAAGTTATGAGGCAAGTAACAAAAGAAGTTGAAAAACAAGAGGAAAGTATAAAGAAAGAGGTACTCACATTTTCGAATGATGTGAATCATTATGCCAAGAATCAGATGGCAATGAGTTTTACAGATTTATATAAAGCAAGTGTGCCAATTATTTTAATTTGTGCTTTCGTAAGTTTGTTGTTTTGGGAAGGAAGAGCTTTGAGTAAAAAGAGCAGGGGAAGGATAGTAGAAGAAGTGTAAAGGGAAACAGGCTGCTATTAGCCTGTTTTTTCATTGTTTTCTCCTTGCATATTGTGAATAGTAGTATTTTTAATATAGCATGGGATAAGTCGAGTATGATTAGAAAGTTTTTTAGAATGAAAGGGATGAATGGAAAATGCCATTGAATATGTAACGTTATACATAGTACATTAACAAGAGGGATTAATTTTAAAAGGAGGATGGGGAATTGCTAGATAAGGCAGGGGCTTTAATAGATAATCATGTGTACACAGAAGAAGAGCAACAAAAACTATACAAACGAACGTTAATAATCGTCAGCATTTCACAAATGTTTGGCGGTGCAGGACTAGCTGCTGGTATTACAGTGGGAGCACTTCTTGCGCAGCAAATGCTTGGAACAGATGCATTTGCAGGATTACCAACTGCTATGTTTACATTGGGATCAGCATTAGCAGCTTTCATAGTAGGGAAGCTTTCGCAACGATATGGACGCCGGATAGGTCTTGCAACAGGGTTTATAGTAGGTGGATTTGGAGCAATTGGTGTTGTAATGGCAGCTTTAACGAATAGCATTATTCTTTTACTTATTTCTTTACTCATATATGGTGCCGGTACAGCCACGAATCTACAAGCTCGTTATGCAGGTACAGATTTAGCAGATAAGAAGCAGAGAGCAACGGCTGTTAGTATTACGATGGTAATGACGACTTTCGGTGCAGTTGCAGGACCAAATTTAGTAGGAGTAATGGGTAGTTTTGCGCATTCAATTGGAGTTCCTAAACTTGCAGGTCCGTTCATACTATCGGCAGCAGCATTTATACTGGCGGGTCTAGTTCTTTTTGTTATGCTTCGTCCAGATCCGTTAATTATTGCTAACATAATAGAAAGATATAAACAGGAACATACATATAAAGGGCAACCAATAACAGAAGAAGTGAAAGAAAATAAACGAGGTATTACAGTTGGAGCAATCGTAATGATACTTACGCAAATCGTGATGGTTGCGATTATGACGATGACGCCAGTTCATATGGGACACCACGGTCACGGTTTAAGTGCAGTAGGACTTGTGATAGGTTTTCATGTAGGTGCAATGTATCTTCCATCTCTCGTTACAGGAATGTTAATTGATAAAATTGGCCGAACTACAATGAGCATAGCTGGTGGAGTGATTTTACTTGCAGCGGGTGTCATAGCTGCGATAGCGCCAAGTGATTCTTTATTACTATTAATCGTTGCTCTGTCTTTACTTGGGCTAGGATGGAACCTCGGATTGATTAGTGGTACAGCACAAATCGTTGATTCCACAACACCGTCTACACGTGCTAAAACACAAGGGAAAATAGATGTTTTTATTGCGCTAGCTGGAGCTTCTGGTGGAGCGATGTCAGGTATGGTAGTAGCGAATTCAAGTTATGCGGCATTGTCATTGGCTGGAGGCGTGTTAGCGTTATTACTTATTCCTGTTGTGATATGGTCTCGAAAAGGGGCAAGAAATTAAATGAAAAAGAGGTTCTAGTTACTGACTAGAGCCTCTTTTTATACACTTAAATTAAATTCCACTCTACAATAAGCCCTAAATGTGTAAGACCACCACCGAATCCGTATAGTAAAAGTGTGTCTCCATTATTTAACTTTCCTTCTTTTATAGCTAAATCTAGAGCGAGTGGAATGGTGACTGAAGAGGTATTCCCCATATATTCCACGCTCGTTAATGTTTTTGTATTGGAATTTGAGATTTTTCGCAAATAGATTCAATCATTCGTAAGTTAGCGCTGTGGGGTATGAACCAGTCTATATCATCCCCTTGCATATTTGCGTTATGTAATAAATTTTTTATGCCTTTTGGCACTGTTCGTGTTGCCCATTTATATACTTCTCTTCCATTTTGAACGATTTTTTCATTTGTTTGCAGTGGTGTGCCATTCATAGTAGTAGATAAGTTTGTTCTATATAGATGAATGCCGCCATCACCGTTTGTTCCCATGTGAGCAGCGATAAAGCTTGGGGTGTCTTCATCTCTTTCTAATAAAATAGCTCCAGCACCATCACCGAATAAAATACAGGTCGTTCTATCGGTATAATCAGTAACTTTAGATAATGTCTCTGTCGCTACGACAAGTATTTTTTCATGTGATCCAGA
The DNA here is from genome assembly GCF_011800505.1 of Bacillus sp. EKM501B. Taxonomy (NCBI): domain Bacteria; kingdom Bacillati; phylum Bacillota; class Bacilli; order Caryophanales; family Bacillaceae; genus Bacillus; species Bacillus sp. EKM501B. The sequence goes on from NZ_JAALFZ010000007.1 coordinate 22,967, forward strand.
AGTGATTAAGCTATTACCGACGTGTAGTCCATATGTAAAACCAGCACAAGTTGCATTTAAATCAAAAGCTAGTGTATGAGGTATGTTGAAGTATTGTTGTATTTGGCAAGCAACACTAGGGAAAACGTAATCAGCAGTAGTAGTAGCGACAATGATACAGTCGACATCTTCTAAGTTTTTCTTATATGTTGTACATAAATTTTTAATTGCTTTAATGGCTAAGTTTGAGGAATATTCTTCTTCGCTAGCGATTCTTCTTTCCTTCATTCCTGTTCTTTGTACAATCCATTCATCATTCGTATGGACCATCTTTTCTAAATCGTTATTAGACAATATTTGATCTGGAACATAAGTACCAATTGCAGTAATACGAGATTTAGAATGCATAGGAACATCTCCTAATTTTTATTTTTATAACCTGATACTAATATTAGGTTATAAAAATGTCAATATAGATTTTTGTTGTATTAAAACGATAATACTTAACTTACTATGAAGGAATTTGGCGAGTGCTGTAAAAATAATATACGAGAAGTTTCTAAAATTGATAATTGCTTTTGTTATTTTTATTGTGAGAAAAACTCGCAAAAAATGACGATTAAAGTAAAAAAATAACGATTTTCTTTAGTGTGATATAGGTTGTTAAACCTTGTGAAAGCGAATTACTTATGCTACACTTTATGTAACTTAAAATGAACGGAGGGGCTTCCTTTGATCTTAATCAGATTACGTCTCAATACTTTGTGCCAATAATTGAATAGCGCTCAAAGGCTCTGTCTGTGTACAGAGTGAACGGGATTGGTCTGCCTATTTTAAAGGAACCCTTTATTAAGCTTATATGTGAAAAAGAGGGAGGGACGAATACGCCCTCTTTTTGTTTTGCCTTTATAAATAGAATGGGATTGTATAGGTGAACGCTTATTGTGTATACGTATACGATCTTGGGACTTTTTGACTATAAAATAGGATGAAAGCATAGCTTTCTTCTATTTCTTTGGTGAACCCTTATCCGTTTACGAAAACACAGGCAGCGACCTGTGTTTTTTATTTTACGTAATCGAAATGGAGGAATAAATATATGGAAGAAGTATTACAAAGAGCAGTTTTAGTTGGAGTAAATGTAGGTAATGAAGATGATTTTGCATATTCGATGGAAGAGTTAACAAATCTTGCGGAAGCTTGTGATGTAGAGGTAATTGGGCAAGTAACGCAAAATTTACAACGAGTAAATCCATCGCATTATATCGGAAAAGGAAAGATTGAAGAAGTAGCAGCGTATGTACAAGAAATAGATGCGAATATGGTCATCTTTAATGATGAATTATCTCCTTCACAAATTCGAAATTTAGAAGAGGATTTAGATTGTAAGGTGATTGATCGTACCATTTTAATTTTAGATATTTTTGCGCAACGTGCGAAAACGAAAGAAGCACAGCTGCAAGTAGAAGTAGCACACCTTCAGTACATGATGCCTCGTTTAATTGGTCTTCGTGAATCGTTAGGGAGACAGAGCGGCGGCGTTGGTACGAAAAATAAAGGTGTCGGTGAGAAGAAGTTAGAGTTAGACCGTCGTAAAATTGAAGAACAAATTTCAGTTTTGAATAAAGATTTAGAAGCGCTCGTTGCCCAGCGTCAAACGCAGCGAAAGCAACGTAAGAAAAATGAAATACCTGTTGTAGCATTAGTAGGTTATACGAATGCAGGAAAGTCAACGACGATGAATGCAATGCTTGAAATTTATAATGGTACAGAAGAAAAACAAGTATTTGAAAAAGATATGTTATTTGCGACGTTAGAAACATCTGTACGAAATATTGATTTGCCAGATAATAAATCATTTTTATTAACAGATACAGTTGGATTTGTAAGTAAATTACCACATCATCTTGTGAAGGCGTTCCGTTCAACGTTAGAAGAAGTAGCGGAAGCAGATTTACTTATTCACGTCGTAGATTACGCAAATCCAAATTATGAACAATTAATTGATATTACAAATGAAACGTTAAAGAAAATTGGAGTAGAAAATATTCCAACGATCTATGCTTATAACAAATCAGATATGGTGGATGTTGAAATTCCGAAAGTACAAGAAGACCGCGTGTATTTATCTGCGAAGAAACATGTTGGAATTGAAGAGCTTGTAGAAATGATTCGTTCCCATATTTATAAAGAATATACGAAATGTGAAATGTTAATTCCGTATGATCACGGACAGGTAGTTTCGTATTTCAATAATCATGCGCACGTTTTATCAACGAGTTATGAAAATGAAGGTACGAAACTAGAAGTGGAATGTAAGACGAGCGATTATGAGAAGTATAAGCGTTTTGCAATTTAATGTAAGAGGCAACCCAGTTTGTGATTGGGTTGCCTTTTTCTATAATGTTTTACTGCTGAAAGTTACAAGGATGCAAGTCAATGATGGGAGTTAAGTTATATTTCTGGAAAAAGAAATGAAAGCAGTATAGAATAGAAATGTTTCAAAAGTCAGAATTTATTACACCTACTGTAATAAATATATATTTTGTACAGAAAGGAGCGATTCACATATGCAGGCAGTTTCACAAAAAAACACAGTAGAAACACCGACAATATATCGAATATTATTTGCGATTAGTTTCGGACATTTTTTAAATGATTCGATGCAAGCAGTTGTGCCGGCGTTGTTTCCTATTTTGGAAAAAACGATGAATTTATCCTATATGCAAGTAGGGTGGATTGCGTTTGCGTTAAATATGACGTCATCGATTATGCAACCGGTGTTTGGTATGTATTCAGATAAGAAGCCGTCACCATTTTTATTACCACTCGGTATGTTTTCAAGTATGCTTGGAATGATTGGACTCGCGTTTGCACCAAACTTTATTATTGTTATTATTTCTGTTTTATTTATTGGCTTAGGTTCCGCAGTCTTTCATCCAGAAGGCGCTCGTGTTGCGTATATGGCGGCAGGTGCAAAACGAGGGTTAGCGCAAGCGATTTATCAAGTTGGGGGAAACACGGGGAATTCTTTAGCTCCTATTTTTACAGCGCTAATTTTCGTTCCACTCGGTCAAATTGGTTCATTAGGTTTTACAGCATTTGCAGCAGTAGGAATTGCATTATTGATTTTCGTATCGAATTGGTACAAAAATGAATTAGCAACCGGCGCTGTAAGAAGGAAGAAGAGAGCTGCGCTTGAGGCGGAAAATGCAATTGTAAGTACACACATTAAATTTGTTATTATACTTCTTGTTTTTCTTACTTTTGTGCGCTCTTGGTACGGTGCCGGTATCGGGAATTTCTATCAATTTTACTTAATTGAGCATTATGGTTTATCTATAAAAAATGCCCAGTATTTCGTATTCGCATTTATGATTGCTGGTGTGTTAGGCACTTTCTTCGGGGGACCGTTAGCAGATCGATTTGGTAAGAAAAACATCATCGTATTTTCAATGTTAGGTTCAGCGCCACTTGCGCTGTTATTACCACATGTCTCACTTGTGTGGGTCGTACCTTTATTTTTATGTATCGGTTTTATTAGTTCAAGTAGTTTTAGTGTAATTGTTGTATACGCGCAAGAGCTTGTTCCGGGAAAAGTAGGGATGGTATCAGGTCTAATTGTAGGTCTTGCGTTCGGCCTTGGTGCTCTAGGTGCTGTAGTACTAGGAAAGTTAGCTGATATATATAGCCTTCAGTTCATTATGATATTATGTAGTTGTTTACCGTTAATTGGACTTACTTCATGGTTATTACCAAGTGATAAGAAAACGATAGAATAGGGGATGCACTATGAAATTATGTGAAAACGTAACAGAATTAATAGGAGATACACCTGTCGTCCGATTATCTAAATTTATTCCGGAAGACGCAGCGGACGTGTATGTGAAACTAGAAATGTTTAATCCATCACGTAGTGTGAAAGACCGTGCTGCTTATAATTTACTTCACGTTGCAGAAGAAAATGGTCTCATTAAACCAGGGGATACAATTATTGAACCGACAAGCGGGAATACAGGAATTGGTTTAGCGATGAACGCAGCAGCTAAAGGGTATAAAGCGATTTTAATTATGCCAGACAATATGTCAAAAGAGCGTATTAATTTATTGAAAGCATACGGGGCAGAAGTAGTTTTAACACCAGCAGAACAAAGAATGCCAGGAGCAATTGCGAAGGCGTTAGAACTGCAAAAACAAATACCGAATAGTTTTATCCCGCAACAATTTGAAAATCCAGCTAATCCGAATATTCACCGTTATACGACTGCACTTGAAATTTACGAACAAATGGAGGGAGAGCTTGATGCTTTTGTTGCAACGGCAGGAACAGGCGGAACGATTACAGGGACTGGTGAAACGTTAAAAGAGAAATTGCCAAACTTATATATTGCAGTAGTGGAACCGAAAGGATCTCCCGTTTTATCCGGTGGTGTACCAGGTCCTCATAAACTAGTAGGAACAAGCCCAGGATTTATTCCGAAAAACTTAAATACAGAAGTGTATAACGAAATTATTCAAATTGCAGACGAAGAGGCTTTAACGACAATGAGAAACTTAGCTAGACAAGAAGGATTATTAGTTGGGCCATCTTCTGGAGCATCTGTTTACGCTGCAATCATGATAGCGAAACGTCTAGGCGTTGGTAAAAAAGTTTTATGTATTGCGCCTGATACAGGTGAACGTTATTTGAGCATGGGGTTATTTGAATAAAAAGGATAGAAACACCTTAATAGTGAATAGCTGCTATTAAGGTGTTTGTTTTATGGAATGAAGAGGGGGAGAAGAACAATGAAACTATTAAAACCAATCCATGAATATAGTGAGCGTATTACGGCGTATAGACAAGCGTTTTTACACTCAGGGGAACAACCACATGGAAGTAGTTCTTTACAAAACTTTGATTCTCTTGATGAATGGTTTGAAAAAGTGAGTAAACAAGAACTAGGAGAAAATTTACTAGCTAATCGAGTGCCATCTAGTCAGTTTTTAAGTTTTGAAAAAGGGGAACTTATAGGTTTTGTGAATATTAGACATAGATTAAATCCAGAATTATTACGAGAAAGCGGTCATATTGGATATAGTGTCCATCCGAATAAACGTCGCCACGGTTACGCTACGAAACAACTACAACTTGCATTAGCTGAAGCGCAAAAATTAGGATTGCAGAAAGTATTAATAACTTGCGATAAATCCAATATCGGTTCTGCTAAAACGATTCAAAAGGTTGGAGGTGTGTTAGAAAATGAAGTAGTTTCTTCTCGTACTGGTGAAGTTATTCAGCGCTATTGGATAGAAATATGATTAAGTAGGAATTTGAAAAGGTAATGCAAGCTGTAATATCGAAATAGATAAATGAAATATAGGGGATTACTGCAATTTTAGGGGGAAATGAAATGGGATTAAAAGAGAGAGCGATAGAGATGTCAGAGATTTATAGGCAAAATCCGAAAGTAGAAGCTATTATTTTAGCGGGTTCAGTAGCTAGAAAGCTTGAAGATGAACATTCAGATATAGAATTACATATTTTATGGTCAACACCGCCGGAAGATGAGGATCGTAGGGCCCCTATTTATCATATTGATGGGAAAATATTATCGTATCATCCGTATGAGGAAGAAGAATGGTCGGAAACGTATTTAACGAAAGAGGGAATTAAATTAGAGATTAGTAACTTTTTAACAGAGACAGTAGAGAAAGTAATTTCGGATGTGGTGGATCAATATGATATAAATTATGAAAAACAATGTATTGTATCATCCATTCATGATGGTGTTAGTTTGTATGGAGAAGGGAAAGTGAATGAATTAAAAGAAAAAGTAGCGGCATATCCAGATGAACTAGCAAAACTGATGATTTCAGAAAATCTATGGTTAAGTAATCGTTGGCACAATCGAAAGGCGCTTTTAAAACGGAAAGATTGGCTTATGCTTTATGACGTTATTTGCGAAGTACAAAGGAACGTATTCGGTGTTTTATTTGGTTTGAATAAAATGTACGTACATCATCCAGCGTTTAAATGGATGCCTAATAATGTGGAACGAATGACTATTAAACCTGAAAAATTATATGAACGTATGGCGGACACATTAATAGGGAATCCAGAAAAAAGTGTGCAGGAGTTAGAGTTGCTAATAGAAGAAGTGTTGCAACAAGTTCATACATACGCGCCAGGAGTAAATGTGGATGAGCAAGAAAAATCTATTTTTTATTTTGTGAAATAGAAAATAGTAATAAGGGGGAAGTTATGGGTTTTTTTAATAGGTTTTTTAAAAAAGTTGAAAAAGTAAATGAGCAAGAAGCTACTCTTCATGAATTAAGTGAAGAATTGTATGTTGAATCACCGGTAGAGGAAGCGACTAGTTACTGGGTATCAATGGCACAAAATATAATTGTTAATGCTGTAAAAGCGGCTGACAATGATGTGGAACGTGCCTTCGTGTTATTGAATTTGAAGAAAGGTGAGGCTTCATTTGATATTTTTTATCAAATAAATGGGCAATTGTATTTCTGGGATCAGCTAGAAAATGAGACGATAAGAAATAGAATTCAGAACGAGTTGTTACCGCAAGCTCCAGAAGTTTCAAATGCAGTAAATGAGCAATTTCGTGGAGCTGATCACCCTATAATTTCGTTCGCACAATTGCAGTTTGAATGGGAAACGAAAGCCTGGTTCTCACATATAATTTGGGAAGATAGCCTTGCTGCTCAATTGCCCAAAACTCAAATTCTAAATGAATGGTTTCGTGTAATTAAAGAAGAAACAAAAAATAGACCACTGGATAGTGATGCGAAATTTTCTTGGTATCCATCAAACTCTTAAAAAATGAATACAGAGAGACAGGTTATGTTTCTAGATGATTTGTATTATTGAATAAGTATCAATAATACGTAATTCTTTTTCTATTGCCTGTTAGAATTCGTTATGTACTAAGCTACTTGTTTTCTAAACTAAAACTTATATTTCGAATTTTTAAATAGATTGTAATACATAAAAATTCGAAATATAAGTTGACACTATTTTTAATGTGTGATAAAAATGATAGTAATCAATTCGGAAAATAATATTTGGGCAATGAAAGGGTATAGTAGTGAATATCTCCCTATTTCAGAGAGCTGATGGTTGGTGTGAATCAGTATATAGATTATTCATGAAGTTCGTCCTGGAGCATCTTTCATAAATCTCATATTTTGAGGAAATGAAAGACGGTAGTTTATACCGTTATCAAATAAAGTGGTGAAGATTTTTTCACAACTAGGGTGGTACCGCGATATTTATCGTCCCTACGTATTTACGTAGGGACGTTTTTTATTTAGGTCCTAACTTTGGTGTGGCTTCATAACTAGGGTGGTACCGCGATATTTTATCGTCCCTACGTTTTTGCGTAGGGGCGTTTTTATTTAGGTGGTTTCTTAGTGTTCTTCACAACTAGGGTGGTACCGCGATATTTTTGTCGTCCCTACGTATTTACGTAGGGGCGTTTTTTTATTATTAGGGAGGAAGTGAACGTATTAGAAAAGAGTATTGATAGAACAATATAAATACCGAATTGTAACAAAGAAAAAGAGATAGAGAGGAGATTAACAAATGAATTCACAGCAATGGACATCGAAATTAGGTTTCGTATTAGCTGCAGCAGGTTCGGCAATTGGTCTTGGGGCGATTTGGAAATTCCCATATATGGCCGGCATTGGAGGAGGCGGAGCGTTCTTCCTAATTTTCATCGGTTTCACATTATTAATTGGTTTACCGCTATTATTAGCTGAATTTGTTATTGGAAGAAGTACACAAAAAGAGGCTGTTGATGCATATAGAGAGATTGCTCCTAAAACGTTATGGCCTTGGTTAGGTAAATTAGGAATTGTAACATGTTTCATATTACTTTCTTTCTACAGTGTTGTAGGAGGCTGGATTTTATTATATTTATGGAATGCGATTACAGGTAGACTATGGGAAGGAAATGGAGCATACGAAGCTACGTTTGGTGAAATCATTTCCAATCCATATTTAGCAGTTGGATCACAGCTATTATTCATCCTTATTACTATTTTTATCGTAAGTAAAGGTGTACAAAATGGTGTTGAAAAAGTAAATAAATATTTCATGCCAGCACTATTCGTTTTATTCTTTGTATTAATCGTTCGTGCACTTACGTTAGATGGTGCTGGAGAAGGAGTTCGTTTCTTCTTACAACCTGATTTCTCACATGTAACATCAGAAGTTATTTTATACGCAATGGGGCAATCGTTCTTCTCATTATCTGTTGGGGTAGCCGTTATGGTAACGTATAGCTCATACTTACCGAAAGAAGAAAGCTTACCACGTTCAGCATTTTCTATCGTAGCCTTAACTCTTGTTATTACATTACTTGCAGGACTTGCAATTTTCCCAGTTGTGTTCGCATTTGGAATGGAACCATCTCAAGGACCGGGACTATTATTTATCGTATTGCCAGCTATTTTCAGTAAAATGGCATTCGGAAAATTATTCTTCATCGTTTTCTTATTATTATTCTTCTTCGCTACGATTACATCAGCAATTTCGATGTTAGAAATTAGTGTCGCATCGTTAACATCAAAAGGTAAAGGGAAACGTGAAAAAATGGCCTTAATCGTAGGGTTATTAATCTTCGTTGTTGGGGTACCATCAGCATTATCATTCGGTATATTAAGTGATCTGAAGATTTTCGGGAAGACAGTCTTTGATTTAGCGGACTATGCAGTAAGTAACGTATTAATGCCACTTGGTGTATTATTAGTTTCTATCTTTGTTCCTTTAAAAATGAAGAAAGATGTATTAATGAAAGAGCTAGGTGTAAGTAAAAATAAAGGTTATAAACTATTCGTATTATGGTTATTCTTACTTCGTTATATCGCACCAATTGCGATTATTATCGTATTCTTAAATGTACTTGGCATTATATAAAAAGAAAGGTAGCGTATCATACAAAGATACGCTACCTTTTTATTTTGCTCTTTTTTGCAATTCATTTACTGTTACGAACTGATAGCCCTTCTTAGATAAAATTTCGTGCTTTAAGAAGGGTGTGGATGCAAGGAGAAGGAATTTATCATATAATAAAATGCAAAAGGTATATTAGGAGGTGTTTATATGGCGATTATAATTCAATTGCCAGACACTGCAACGTCTCATGCAAAGCCAAGTATGGAAATGGCGATACTTTGCGTGAGGTAGACAAGTAATATACAATCGCCTATATGAGCTCGTATCATTTTTTATATTTGGCTTTGCACCTTATTGAAATGAACCATAAAAAATAAGGGGCGAGCAGAAATGAAATACGTAAAAGCTAATGCTGTTTTACCGGAGAGTTTAATTACTGAAATTCAAAAGTATATACAAGGTGAAACAATTTACATTCCGAAACAAGAAACGAAACATTATAAATGGGGTACACGATCTGGTGGAAGAAAACAATTAGATGAAAGAAATAAAGCAATTAAAGAAGCGTTTAAAAGTGGGATTGCTATTCATCAACTTGCAGAAGAATATTTTCTTTCTGGGGAAACGATTAAAAAGATTGTGTATTCTAAATAAGAGGAAAAGAGTCTGATTCATATATTACTTTGAATCAGACTCTTTTTGTTTTATATGTATTGGATATATGAAGTGTGAACGGGCATGATAATAGAAAAAATGTGCCGTTTTTTTATTAAATGCTATACAGAACATTTGAAGAGTAGAAAGGTGAACATATATGAATCATATTGGACAAATAACGATAGAGCTTTTAATTGGTTTTTTTGTTCTATTAATTGCTACAAAAATATTAGGGAAAACACAAATATCTCAGCTAACGCCCTTTGATTTTATTTCTGCAATCGTCCTAGGTGAGCTCGTTGGAAATTCAATATATGATCCTAAAATTAAAGTATGGTCTATTTTATATTCAGTATTTGTTTGGGTAATTTTAATTTATACTATTGAAGTGATAACACAAAAAGTAAGAGGGACAAGAAGGTTTTTTGAAGGATATCCTTCAATTATTATTCGTAATGGAAAGATTGATCGTGAACAATTAAGCGTAAATCATTTGGATATAAACCAATTACAACAAATGCTTAGGCAACAAAAAGATATATTTTCAATCCGAGAAGTTGAATATATGATATTGGAACCTAACGGAAACATAAGCGTTTTGAAAAAAAGTAAATACGAATCTCCTACTGTAAATGATTTAAGTTTAAAACATAAGCCTGTATACTTACCAATTTCATTAATTAGTGATGGAAAAGTAGTTAAGGATAATTTGAGGGAAGCGGGATTTGATGAAGGGTGGCTTTATAAACAAATAAAGCAAAAAGGAATTACTAAATTTGAAGACGTATTATATGCGGAATGGAAAACGGATGATGGCTTCTTTTGTCAGGAAATGCAGCGGTAGAGAATAAGTGATATATGTAATGTTTGTTTCTAAGTTATCTTTTACATATCAAAAAACGTAATCATTGTATACAATAAAACTAGATCAACAATTTGTATGGAGTGATAAAGATGGAAGCGTTTATTAGAAGTGATCAATATAATTTTATAAAATCACAAGCTTATATTTTAGCAAACGGGCATGCAACGGCAAATGATAGAGGTGTAATTCAAGCGTTAAAATCGCTTGCGATTGAAAAGATAATACATGTATTTGAGAATTTAACGGATGAACAGAAAGAGTTAATTGATACGGTATTAACAGTTCAAAATAGAGAAGATGCAGAATCATTTTTAATGAAAATAAATCCGTATGTAATTCCGTTTCAAGAAGTTACAGCACAAACATTAAAAAAGTTATTTCCTAAGGCGAAAAAGTTAAAACTTCCTGATATGGAAGAAATAGATATGAAAGAAATATCTTATTTAAGCTGGATTGATAAGGGATCAAGCAGGAAATTTATTATAGCGAAAAATGATAAAAATAAATTTGTTGGTCTGCAAGGAACGTTCCAAAGTTTAAATAAAAAAAGCATTTGTTCATTATGTCATGGGCATGAAGAAGTAGGAATGTTTTTAGTTGAAATTAAAGGCGATGTACCAGGAACTTTCGTTAAAAAGGGAAACTACATTTGCAAAGATGGTGTAGCTTGCAATCAGAATATGAAATCGCTAGATAAATTGAACGATTTTATTGACCGCTTGAAGAAATAACGAGAAAACCTCTAGTATTTAAACTGGAGGTTTTTATTTTTTGAAGAAGTAAAATAAGCTTTCTTTGTAAATGTAGATTTATAATGAAATTTGATAAAAATATCTATTATGATACAGTTGCTTATATGCAAGGAGGTAAAACATGGATTACCTTTTATCGAAAGAAAAAGTGAAGCGATGGCCCAAAGATATGATAGCGGCGGGGCGTTGTCATACTGTTGGCCTTAAATCGGATGGCACGGTAGTCGCGGTAGGTAATAATAAATTTGGCCAATGCGATGTAGGTAGCTGGCGCGACATTCGGTTGCCTGGCAAATAGTCAATTTACAATAAATGATTAGTAATATTATTCTATTTTAGGAGTAATTATGGAATAGGATATGTAGAAAATAATTAAACTTAAATCTACTGAATAAGAATCTCTTTTGAAAAGGGATTCTTATTATTTTTCATAAAATGAGGGTCTAAATGGAATTTTTGAACAAACTATATTTCAAAATTACAGTAGAAGATATAAATAAAGTATAGAGGAGATAAAGAAATGCTTAAAAAGTTTTTGCTTTCTTTACCGGATGTTTTACTTATATGTATCGTTCTTTACATAACGTACACAAATTCTTTTAGCTTTGGACAAATGTTAGTAATTTCAATTGCAATCGGAATCATTGGTGGTCTTGTTATAAGGATTGGTAAGGATGTATTTATGTATATAAGGTGGACAATGAAACAGAGGAAATCTTGAATACGTTGTATTGCTATTAGGAGGAGATGAAATGACTAAGAAAAAGAGTAGAGTGAAAAATGAAGTAGCGCTTTGGGCATTAACAGCGGTTGTTCTCATCATTGTATGGTACTTTTATCAAAAATAAAAACGCATCGTATTAAAAAAGCACGATGCGTTTTTATTATTTTTTTTGCCAATTTTCTTTAATAAAGTCTTCACGACCAGATTCCTTTTGCTCAGTAGCATATTTCTCTGGATTCTTTTTATAGAAATGTTGGTGGTATTCCTCTGCTGCGTAAAAAGGTGCAGCAGGACGAATTTCAGTCACGATTGGATCTTTAAACATACCGCTTTCTGTAAGAGCTTGTTTTGATTTTTCAGCAAGCCCTTTTTGTGTTTCGTTATGATAAAAAATAGCGGTACGATAAGATGGACCACGGTCAAAAAATTGTCCGCCATCATCAGTTGGATCGATTTGTGGCCAATATAAGTCTAGTAATTTCTGATAAGGAAAAATAGAAGGATCGAATGTAATTTGAACAACTTCTAAATGTCCAGATGTTCCAGCTTTTACTTGTTCATATGTTGGGTTTTCTACATGACCTCCTGCATAGCCAGAAAGTACTTTATGAATACCAGGAAGTTCATCAAATGGTTTTACCATGCACCAAAAGCAACCGCCTGCGAAGGTTGCGAGTTCGTATGTTTTTTCGGACATTGCTGTAATCCTCCTAAATGTATATGTTTTATATAGTATTATATAAATTGTTTTATTGCGCAATAAAAAAGATTTGAAAATATATGTTTTTTATAAACAAGATCCTCCGCTCACATCAATTAATTGTCCAGTTACCCAGCGGCTGTCTGGAGAAGCAAGGAATGCAGCAGTATCGGCAATGTCTTCTACTTCACCTAAGCGATTGAAAGCGGAAATAGTAGTAGCGTACTGCTTCATCATCGGGTCGCTCAAGAGTTCTGCATTCATATCTGTTTTAATAAATCCTGGAAGTATTGCATTCACCGTTATTCCTCGTGCTCCAAGCTGTTTTGCTAGCGTAAAAGTCATTGTATTAATAGCGCCTTTCGTCATACTATATGCAACAAAATCAGGTAAAGAAATGCGGGTGGCAGCGGATGAAATATTAATAATTCGGCTATTGTCACGTAAACGTGGCAGTGCTTGTTGAATGATAAAGAATGGTGCTTTTGCATTTACTGAAAACATTCTATCAAAAAATTGTTCAGTCGTTTCTTCAATAAAAGCACCAGGACCAATGCCAGCATTGTTTATTAAAATATCAAATTGTGTTTCACCAGTGCGCTTTTGTAATTCAGTATCTAAAGCTTTATAAAGGTTTTCTACACCGTGTAAGGATTCTAAATTTGCGCCGATAGAAAAAGCTTGGCCACCATCTGATCGAATTTCCTGAACAGTTTCTTCAGCGTCATCTTTTCGATTACCGTAATGAACAGCAACCAATGCACCGTCATTTGCTAAACGTTTAGCGATCGCTCGTCCAATTCCTCGGCTTGCTCCTGTAACTAACGCTACTTTCCCTTTTAACATAGTTTCCTCATCTCCTCATAAACTTTATAAGTTTTTCTTTATGTAGTAATGCAAACATACTTAAGTAATATATGAGTGTATGTAAGTAATGCATTTCAATTTTGATTTGAGAAAAAATAAATAGAATGAATTTTGATTTTTTTGAAAAAACATGTTGACAACGAAAAGAACAACGTCCTATAATACGTGTAACAAATGAAAGTTAATTAAGAATTTTCTAACTTTATATGTTGTATATGCAAAGAAGAGGAAAGTAGATGATTATGATCGTTTCAGAGAGCTACTCCAAGGCTGTGAGGGTAGTAACAATCGAATCATTGAAGATCACCTCGGAGCATCGCTTGCGAAAGGGAAACTGAGTAGAGGGCGGCGGCATCGTCTCCGGTAAAAGGACGGAGGTCTGATTGGACCTACAAAGCTTATATTTCGTGAGAAGTATAAGGAAGCTGAGTGGTAACGCGAAACTCTCGCCTCAGCAATCAAAGCTACTAAATTGTAGTAGTTGATTGCTGAGGCGAGAGTTTTTATTTTTAAAAATAGAAGAAGAGAATGCGTAGAAGAGGAGAGTAAATGATAAAGATTGTTTCAGAGAGCTGCCCCGAGGCTGTGAGGGTGGTAACAATTCAATCATTGAAAATCACCTTGGAGCACTACTTTTGAAAACTAGTAAAAAGTAGCGGGGTTGTTCCCGATAGAAAAACAAAAGTCTAATTGGACTTGCAGAGCTTATGTTTCGTGAGAAGTATAAGGAAGCTGAGTGGTACCACGATTCCCTCGTCTCAGCAATGGATTGCTACAAGTATGTAAGTAATCGATTGTTGAGACGAGTATATTTTTAAGGTTTATATACTGAATATTCTGTTAAAATTACTCATCTCAGCAATCGATGTAGAAATAGATTGCAAAAATAGAGAAAAAAGAGGAGCGATGTGAGATGGGAAACCAGTACATTTACATGAATGGGGAATTTGTAGAAAAAGAAAAGGCAGTTGTTTCAGTGTATGATCACGGTTTTTTATACGGAGACGGTGTATTTGAAGGGATTCGTAGTTACGGAGGAAATGTATTTTGTTTAAAAGAACATGTGAAACGATTGTATGAATCAGCGAAATCTATTTTACTAACAATTCCAATGACGGTAGAAGAAATGGAAGAAGCAGTTTTACATACACTCCAAAAAAATGAATACGCTGATGCTTATATTCGCTTAATTGTCTCAAGAGGAAAAGGTGACTTAGGACTCGATCCGAGAAGTTGTGTGAAGCCGAGCGTAATTATCATTGCAGAACAATTAAAGTTATTCCCACAAGAATTTTATGATAATGGGCTAAGCGTTGTATCTGTTGCATCAAGACGTAATACGCCAGACGCGTTAGATCCACGTATTAAGTCAATGAATTATTTAAATAACGTACTTGTAAAAATTGAGGCGGCACAAGCAGGAGTGTTAGAGGCTCTTATGTTAAATCAACAAGGATATGTTTGTGAAGGTTCTGGCGATAATGTTTTCGTTGTGAAAGATGGAAAAGTATTAACCCCGCCATCCTATTTAGGGGCATTAGAAGGTATTACGAGAAATAGTGTTATCGAGCTATGTGAACGACTGAGTATTCCGTGTGAGGAAAGACCATTCACTCGCCATGACGTATATGTAGCGGATGAAGTATTTTTAACAGGAACAGCAGCGGAGTTAATTCCAGTTGTAAAAGTTGATTCGAGAGAAATTGGAGATGGGAAACCAGGAAGTGTAACGAAACAATTGACCGAAGAATTTAAAAAATTAACGAGAGAAAGAGGAGTACGTGTTCCCGGGCTGACGGAAAGCTTAGCATAAATAAGGAGAGGAGTTAATTGAAATGAAGCAGCAGTATACAGCGTATGAGAAGTTACAGTGTGAAGAAATGACAGGCGCTGGGCACGTGATTCAAGGTTTGAAGAAATTGGGTGTAACGACCGTTTTCGGCTATCCAGGCGGAGCGATTTTACCAGTATACGATGCGTTATACGAAAGTGGTTTGAAACATGTTTTAACTCGTCATGAACAAGCTGCCATTCATGCGGCTGAAGGATATGCGAGAGCTTCTGGGAAGGTCGGGGTAGTCTTTGCTACCTCTGGCCCAGGGGCGACAAATTTAGTTACGGGCTTAGCAGACGCTTATATGGATTCGATTCCTTTAGTTGTCATTACCGGCCAAGTTGCAACGCCTTTAATTGGTAAAGATGGATTTCAAGAAGCGGATGTTGTCGGAATTACAGTACCTGTTACGAAGCATAATTACCAAGTTCGTGATGTAAATCATGTATCACGAATTGTGCAAGAAGCTTTTTACATCGCCAAAAGCGGACGACCGGGACCAGTATTAATCGATATTCCAAAAGATGTTCAAAATGCAAAAGTCACCAGTTTCTTTAATGAAGAAGTTGATATTCCGGGGTACAAACCAGAACTTGTACCAGACAGCATGAAACTTAGAGAGGTGGCTAAAGCAATTTCAAAATCAAAGCGTCCACTTCTTTATATTGGAGGAGGTGTCATTCATTCAGGTGGATCCGATGAACTCTTCGAATTCGCAAGGGAGAACCGTATTCCAGTCGTTTCAACTTTAATGGGACTTGGTGCATATCCACCGGGAGATCCATTGTTTCTAGGGATGCTTGGTATGCATGGGACATACGCTGCTAATATGGCGGTAACAGAATGTGATTTACTACTTGCATTAGGTGTTCGCTTCGATGATCGTGTAACAGGGAAATTAGAACTTTTTTCTCCGCACTCGAAAAAAGTACATATTGATATTGATCCTTCTGAGTTTCATAAAAATGTAACTGTAGAGCATCCGATTGTTGGTGATGTGAAAAAAGCGTTACACATGTTGTTACATATGTCTATTTATACACAAACAGATGAATGGCTTCAGAAAGTAAAGGCATGGAAAGAAGAATATCCACTTTCTTATAAGCAAAAAGAATCTGAGTTAAAACCACAGCATGTGATCAACTTAGTAAGTGAATTAACGAATGGTGAAGCGATTGTCACAACAGAAGTAGGACAGCATCAAATGTGGGCTGCTCACTTCTATAAAGCAAGAAAACCTCGGACGTTCCTTACCTCTGGAGGATTAGGAACAATGGGGTTTGGGTTCCCAGCGGCAATTGGTGCTCAGCTTGCAAAAGAAGAAGAACTCGTCGTTTGTATTGCAGGTGATGCTTCTTTTCAAATGAACATTCAAGAACTACAAACAATTGCTGAAAATAACATCCCTGTAAAAGTATTTATTATAAATAACAGATTTTTAGGGATGGTAAGGCAATGGCAAGAAATGTTTTATGAAAATCGTTTATCAGAGTCAAAAATTGGCTCACCAGATTTTGTGAAAGTGGCAGAAGCTTATGGAGTGAAGGGATTAAGGGCGACAAATTCAACAGAGGCGAAACAAGTGGTGTTAGAAGCATTTGCTCACGAAGGTCCTGTCGTAGTTGATTTTTGTGTAGAAGAAGGTGAAAACGTATTTCCGATGGTTCCGCCAAACAAAGGGAATAACGAAATGATTATGAAGAGGTGGGAAGAATGAGTCATACTTTTTCACTCGTTATTCATAACGAGCCAAGTGTCTTATTACGTATAAGTGGAATTTTTGCTCGGCGTGGCTATTATATTTCTTCTTTACATTTAAACGAAAGAGATACGAGTGGCGTTTCTGAAATGAAACTCACAGCAGTTTGTACTGAAAATGAAGCGACATTACTTGTTAGTCAGTTGAAAAAATTAATTGATGTACTGCAAGTAAATAAATTATAAGGGGTGTATGGAGTATGAAAACGTATTATGAGAAAGATGCAAATGTAGAGTTATTACAAGGGAAAACAGTTGCGGTAATTGGTTATGGATCTCAAGGGCATGCGCAGGCACAAAATTTACGTGATTCAGGTGTGGAAGTTGTAGTTGGTGTTAGACCTGGTAAATCGTATGAAGTAGCAAAAGCAGAGGGATTTGAAGTAATGTCTGTTTCAGAAGCGGTTCGAACCGCACAAGTTGTACAAATGTTATTGCCAGATGAACAGCAAGCACATGTATATAAATCAGAAGTAGAAGAGAATCTCCGTGAAGGACAAATGTTACTTTTCTCACATGGATTTAACATTCACTTCGGCCAAATTAATCCGCCAAGTTACGTAGATGTAGCAATGGTTGCGCCAAAAAGTCCAGGTCATCTCGTTCGCCGTGTATATCAAGAAGGAAATGGTGTTCCGGCATTAGTCGCAGTGCATCAAGATGCGACGGGAACAGCGCTACATGTAGCATTAGCGTATGCAAAAGGTGTAGGTTGTACACGTGCGGGTGTAATTGAAACGACATTCCAAGAAGAAACCGAAACGGATTTATTCGGTGAGCAAGCTGTACTTTGCGGCGGGGTAACTGCACTTGTGAAGGCCGGGTTCGAAACGTTAACGGAAGGTGGATATCGTCCTGAAATTGCATACTTTGAATGTTTGCATGAATTAAAGCTAATTGTTGACTTAATGTACGAAGGTGGATTAACGAATATGCGCCATTCTATTTCAGATACGGCAGAATTTGGAGATTATGTAACAGGATCGAGAATTGTTACAGATGAAACGAAGAAGGAAATGAAGCGTGTTCTGACAGAAATTCAGCAAGGTGAATTTGCGAAGAAATGGATTTTAGAAAATCAAGCAGGGCGTCCGACGTATAACGCAATGAAAAAAGCAGAACAAAATCATCAATTAGAAAAAGTGGGAGCAGAGCTTCGTGAAATGATGAGTTGGGTTCATGCACCGAAAGAATTAGTAAAGAAATAGAGTAAGAGAGTATAAATGAAAAATATGTAAGAGGGGATTTGACAAGATGAGAAGTGACATGATTAAAAAAGGTTTTGATAAAGCGCCGCACCGTAGTTTATTAAAAGCAACTGGTTTGAAAGATGAAGATTTTGATAAACCTTTCATAGCGATTTGTAATTCTTTTATTGAAATTATTCCAGGGCATAAACACTTGAACGAGTTTGGGAAACTTGTAAAAGAGGCAGTTCGTGCGGCAGGTATGGTACCATTCGAATTCAATACAATTGGAGTTGACGATGGTATTGCGATGGGACATATCGGTATGCGTTATTCTCTTCCGAGTCGTGAAATAATTGCAGATTCAGTAGAAACGGTTGTAAATGCACACTGGTTTGACGGCATGATTTGTATTCCAAACTGTGACAAAATTACACCAGGTATGATGATGGCTGCACTACGTATTAATATTCCGACTGTGTTTGTTTCAGGCGGCCCAATGGCAGCAGGAAAAACATCTAAAGGAGAAGTTGTTGATCTGAGTTCCGTTTTTGAAGGAGTAGGAGCTTATCAATCTGGGAAAATTTCAGAAGAAGAATTAAAAGATATTGAAGATCATGGCTGTCCATCTTGTGGCTCTTGTTCGGGTATGTTTACCGCGAACTCTATGAATTGTTTATGTGAAGTGTTAGGTTTAGCTCTTCCTGGTAACGGGAGTATTTTAGCAATTGATCCAAGACGTGAAGAGCTAATTAAACAAGCAGCAGAGAAATTGAAAATTTTAATTGAAAGAGATATTAAACCAAGAGACATTGTAACGGAAGAAGCAATTGATGATGCGTTTGCGCTTGATATGGCGATGGGCGGTTCAACAAATACAGTGTTGCATACATTGGCGCTCGCGCAAGAGGCTGGATTAGATTACGATATGAACCGTATTGATGCCGTTTCAAGACGTGTACCACATTTATGTAAAGTAAGCCCTGCTTCCAATTGGCATATGGAAGATATTGATCGTGCGGGCGGGATTAGTGCAATTTTGAAAGAGATGAGCCGGAAAGAAGGAGTACTTCATCTTGATCGAATAACTGCTACGGGGCAAACATTAAGAGAAAATATTGCTGAGGCAGAGATTAAAGATAAGGAAGTTATTCACTCTCTTGAAAACCCTCATAGTGAGGAAGGAGGATTGCGTATATTAAAAGGCAACCTTGCGAAAGATGGAGCGGTTATTAAAAGCGGTGCAACAGAGGTAAAGCGTTTTGAAGGACCTTGCGTTATTTTTAATTCACAAGATGAGGCACTTGCTGGCATTATGCTTGGGAAAGTGAAAAAAGGAGATGTAGTTGTCATTCGTTATGAAGGACCAAGAGGTGGCCCTGGTATGCCAGAAATGTTAGCACCAACATCAGCAATTGCTGGAATGGGATTAGGTGCTGAGGTTGCATTATTAACGGATGGACGTTTCTCTGGAGCTTCACGTGGAATTTCAGTAGGACATATTTCACCAGAAGCAGCAGCTGGTGGAACGATCGCACTTCTTGAACAAGGGGATATTGTATGTATTGATGTTGAAGAACGCTTGCTAGAAGTAAGAGTGAGTGATGAGGAATTAGATAAGCGTAAAAAAGAATGGAAACGACCAGAACCGAAAGTGAAAACTGGCTGGCTTGGACGTTATGCACAAATGGTAACATCGGCGAATACAGGGGCTGTTCTGAAAATCCCACATTTTGATTGAGCCAATTTAAAAGAGATAAGGATGATATATAATGGTGCAAAAGGTAAAGGAGAGAGTGAAAATTGAAGATATCTTAATGGCTCATAATTGCATGAAAGATATCGTTATTAAAACACCGTTACAACGTGATACAGTTTTATCTGAGAAATATGATTGTGACGTTTATGTAAAACGAGAAGATTTACAATTAATTCGCTCTTTCAAAATTCGTGGTGCATACAATTTAATTCAAAGTTTACCGAAAGAAAAGTTACAAAACGGTGTTGTTTGCGCAAGTGCTGGTAATCATGCGCAAGGAGTTGCTTATACATGTAATTTATTGAAGATTCCGTCGAAAATATTTATGCCCACAACAACACCGAAACAAAAAGTATCACAAGTACAATTTTTCGGTGGTGATTTCGCAGAGATTGTATTAGTTGGTGATACATTCGATAGCTCTTTCCAAGAAGCACAGTGTTATTGTGAAGAAAATAGAATGACATTTGTTCATCCGTTTGATGATCCGTATGTAGTTGCTGGTCAAGGGACAGTGGCAGTTGAAATTATGCATGATATGGAGAAACCGGTTGATTATATCTTTGCGGCAATCGGCGGTGGTGGATTAGCATCAGGTGTTGGTACATATGTAAAAGGTGTTAGTCCTACTACAAAGGTTATTGGTGTAGAACCGATGGGAGCTGCATCTATGAAAGAGGCTTTTCTTCAAAATGATAATGTCGCATTAGAGAAAATAGATAGTTTTGTTGATGGGGCAGCGGTTAAAAAGGTAGGAAAGTTAACTTTTGAAACTTGTAAAGATGTAATTGATGACATCGTTTTAGTACCAGAGGG
Organism: Bacillus sp. EKM501B; assembly: GCF_011800505.1. Lineage (NCBI taxonomy): Bacteria > Bacillati > Bacillota > Bacilli > Caryophanales > Bacillaceae > Bacillus > Bacillus sp. EKM501B. Next base: position 43,767 of record NZ_JAALFZ010000007.1, read on the forward strand.
GAAAGTTTGTACGACGATTTTAGAACTGTATAAGAAAAATGCGATTGTAGCTGAACCGGCTGGTGCACTCTCTATTGCAGCACTTGATTTATACAGGGATGAAATTAAAGATAAAACAGTTGTATGCACATTAAGTGGTGGAAATAATGACATTGATAGAATGCAAGAAATGAAAGAACGATCTCTCATTTATGAAGGGTTAAAGCATTATTTCATCATTGAATTCCCACAGCGTTCAGGCGCGTTAAGAGAATTTCTTGATAAAGGATTAGGGCCAGAAGATGATATTACTCGTTTTGAGTATATTAAGAAACATAATAAGGAAAATGGTCCAGCATTAGTCGGAGTAGAATTAAAACATAAAGAAGATTATGAGCAATTAATTACTCGCTTTAAAGAAAATAATATTCAATTTATGGAGCTTAATAAAAACCCTGTTTTGTTTGATTTGCTTATTTAATAGAAGGGAAGAATAAGCATCTAAATAAAAAAGATAGATACAAGCGAGGAAATATAGTGCTTGTTCTATCTTTTTTATAGTTAAACTAGATACTCATTAAATTCAAGAAGAATAAAGCTAGTTAACCAAAAAAATATCGCAATGCGAATAATTACATACATAGTAAATTCAAAGGTAGTAAGTTTTCGTTCGCGTTTTATTTTTTTTAGAAATCTAACAGAAAAAACTGAACATAAAAGTAGAACGGCTATAGACATTTTATAAATATTTTCTAACAAACTTACATTTTCTAATAAGTTTTTCAGCATGTTTATCACCTATTCTGTAAAGTAAATTACAGAGAAATAGATCTTGAGCTGTCTAGTTTCGTTTATTTTTTATTTTCCCTGTATCATCAATTTCTACATCAGTTGAAATTGTTTGTAAATATTGAAGAGCTTTTTTCTTTTCTTCCTCATTTACAGGGGAAACTTGGTTGTTGCGAATGATATAAGGATTGAATGACATTTGGACATCCTTTCCTTTAAAAGTTAAAGTTAATACGCCAGTTTCGGCGCTTTTTCCATTCACATAACTTGGGAATAAAAAGTTACCTAATGAGTAAGCGATAGGAACTTTATTATAATACTCAAACCCTTGTAACCAATGTGGATGGCTTCCGACAATCGCGTTAGCTCCTGCTTCAACCATTTTAGGTACATATTGCTTTTGGTATTCTACCGGACGGTTTGATTTTTCAACGCCCCAATGCATATAGACGATTAAATAGTCTGCATCTTGTTTTTGTTCTTTAATTGTTTTTGTTACAAGATTTAAATCATAGCCATTCGCAACGCCAGGTTTATTCTCACCAGCTACCCAATTAGAATCAGGCATAAATCGAACGAAGGAAAGAAATTTAAACTTTTTCCCTTTTACGGTCATTTCTCGTGCAGTATATGCATCTTTTGCATTTTTTCCGGCTCCAATGTAAGGGAACTTTAATTTTTCTACGTGAGAAATCGTATCCAATAATCCATCTTGCCCATAATCAAGTGTGTGGTTATTCCCAATATTTACGATGTCATATCCAGTGTTTTTAATAGCTTGTAGTGTAGATGGATCACTTTTAATCCAAAACAATTGCCCAGGTGCTTTCTTTTCTTTCGTTGTAAATGCCGATTCTAAATTCACAAAAGAAATATCAGCTTTTTTTATTTCTTCTTTTACATGTTGGAATGGGTAATCAGCCCCATTCTTTTCGATTATAGGACGTAATTGCCAATCAAACATTGTATCACCAGAGAAGGTGAGTGTGATTTCTTGGTCTTCTATTTTCTTTTCGCTTTTTGAAGCGGTTTTACTAGATTTGTTTTGCAAATCGGGTTTGTCTTTTGCTTTTGAAATAAAAGAGTAATTGATTAATAAAACAATCGGTGTAATGAAAAAGGCTATTAACAAAAATCGTTTTAGTAAAGTTTTCATATATACCTTCCCTTTTAATATTATCCCGCAATTAAATTAACACTGAATCTATTAAAGGTAATTAAAGTTACAAAAAAACAGCGGGTTATGTAGTGGAAAACATTTGTTAATATTCTCAATATTAAGTTAACATATAGATAACCTGTAAATCAATGTATAAACCAAAATATAGAAATAAAGAATTCGAAGGGTGAAGAATGAGAAATGGTTATATTAGGAGCAGTTGTAAATGGAATTTGCATTATATTTGGTACTTTACTTGGTAAATTATTTAGTAGGATTCCAGAAAGTATGAAAGGAACGATAATGCATGCAATCGGTTTAGCGGTTACTGTGCTTGGGCTTCAAATGGCATTAAAAAGTGAAAACTTTCTTGTTGTCATACTGAGTTTAGTGATTGGTACGGTAATTGGAGAATGGTTACAATTAGAAGAAAAGTTAAAAAATTTAGGGGATTGGCTAGAAAATAAAGTTGGATCGAAGGGGAAAGGAAGCATATCAGAAGGTTTTGTAACAGCTACTTTAATTTTTGCAATTGGTGCGATGGGGATACTTGGTGCACTTGACAGTGGGATTCGCGGAAATCATAATATTTTATTTACCAAGGCAATTATCGATGGATTTATTTCTATTATATTAACGACAACTCTAGGAATTGGCGTAGTATTTTCGGCGATTCCAGTTGTTTTATATGAAGGTGGTATTGCAGTTTTTGCAACACAAATTAATAGTTTTGTCCCGGAAGAATTAATGAACCAATTTATAGTGGAGATGACGGCTACGGGCGGCATTATGATATCTGCTATTGGATTGAACTTGCTTAGTATTATTAAAATCAAGGTGGCAAATTTACTTCCAGGTATATTGGTAGTAGGTGTAATTGTTTCAATTATTTATGGTTACGGTTTGTTAGTAAATTAGTAGAGGGTGGAAACACATATGGAGGAATTTCAATTTACAAAACGTGTGCATAAAATATTGGAGATTGCAGCAAAAGAGAGTCAGTGTAACATAATTCAACCAGTCCATCTGTTCATAGGTATGTGTAAAGAAGGTACAGGAGTTTGCGCTGAGTTATTTATGTATTTGTTTCATAAAGTCGGTCCAGATTTTTTAGAAAAACTTTCGTTACGAAAACGATTCGATTTACATCATCAAGAGTATAAAAAAATAGGGCAATATAAACTATCTTATAAGGCGATAGAAATTTTACAAATAGCGAAGAAACGTATGGAACGCTTTCAGCAAGTAGTAATCAATGAAGGACATGTTATGTATGCATTATTTCGTGTAGATACAGATATTGGTGAATTTATACATACACAAATGCAAAAAGATATATTACGTATTACAGCTGCACCGAGAGACTTAGCGGTTGATTTAAATAGTTTTAAATCTATTTATAATACATTATTTTGTCATGTAAGAAGAGCTAGTCCTTCTGATTTTGATAAGTTATCACGATTTGTGGCGGCTGAATTTGGTGAACGGTGGTTACAGTCGGTTGATTACGGATTTCGGACATATAATGAAAAGTTACCTATCTATATTGCACAGCAGGAGGAAGTAATAGTTGGTTTCGCCTGTTACGATGTAGTGAGAGGAAAGAAAGGATTGTTTGGTCCAATGGGCATAGCGAAACAAAATCGTGTGAAAGGTGTAGGAAAAGAATTATTGTATCATTGTTTATATAATATGAAGCAAGATGGATATGAATATGCGATTATTGGACAAGCAGGTCCCATTGAGTTTTACGAGAGAAATTGTAATGCTCGTTTAATACCGATAGATAATAAGTAACCAACTTCATATAGAGGAGTTGGTTTTATTATGAAAATGATGTAGAGATGTAGTGGTTTTTACTAGAAAATAGCGGGTTTTGTAGTAAATCTTGCATAAAAAGCAAATTACTAAACTTTTTACAAGAAAGGGTGTAGAATGGGTATCTAAAGAAAGAAGGTGTGAAAATGGCCAGTTGGAAACGAAATTTAATGATTTGTTGGCTAGGTTGTTTTACCACTGCAGCCGGTATGAGTTTAGTAATTCCTTTCTTATCTTTTTATATTGAGGAATTAGGAGTAACTGGCACTTCAAGTATTGCACAGTGGTCGGGACTTGCATTTGGTGTAACATTTTTAATGGGTGCGATCGTATCGCCAATATGGGGAAAGCTTGGTGATATACATGGACGGAAACTGATGCTTATTCGTGCTAGCCTCGGTATGGCGATTATTATGACGCTTATGGGGTTTGTAACGGATGTATATCAATTAGTCGCACTAAGATTTTTAATGGGAGCAGTATCTGGTTTCCTTTCAACCGCAATGACATTTATTGCAGCAGAAACTCCGAAAGAACATTCAGGTTGGGCAATTTCTACAATTTCAACTGGTGGCGTGAGCGGTTCTTTACTTGGTCCATTACTTGGTGGATATTTGTCTGAGTTAATTGGAATGCGTCATGTCTTTCTTGTTACAGGAGCTTTTTTATTCCTTTCCTTTCTCATCGTTTTTTTCTTCTTGCATGAAGAAAATCACTCTGCTCAAGCAAAAAAAACACAGCCGAAAAAAGTATGGACGATGGTCCCAGCGAAGCATTTAATTATTAGTTTATTTGTAACAACATTTATTATTCAACTTGCTAATATGTCAGTTCAACCAATTGTTACATTGTACGTGAAAAATTTATTAGGTCCTCATACTGCACATATTGAAACAATTGCGGGAGCAGTTATGTCAGCAACAGGATTAGCCGTTATTTTGGCAGCACCAAGACTAGGAAGATTATCAGATCATATCGGTCCTCAAAAAACGTTAGTTGTAGCGTTATTTGCTGCAGGAATTATTTTTATCCCGCAAGCATTTGTAACCTCAGCTTGGCAACTATTAATTCTTCGATTTTTATTAGGTATCGCACAAGCAGGATTATTACCTTCCGTACAAACTCTACTAAAACAACATACACCAACCCATGTTACGGGACGGATATTTGGATATAATCAATCATTTCAGTTTTTAGGAAATATGATTGGTCCAGTGCTCGGGGGGCAAATTGCAGCACATGCAGGCTTCCAATATGTTTTCCTCTCTACATCATCACTATTATTTATTGCGTGTATCTGGGTTTATTTTCATAATAAGAACGAAGAGGTATCAGAGAAACAACATTTGGAAGTTAGTTAACTTAGTGAATAAAAAAAGGGTGAAGCAATGATTGCTTCATCCTTTTCTTTAAAATTTAAGACATAGATAGCTTAATGTACCAAGCTCATAACTACGGTGAATGACTTCACCGCTATTTTCACCACTTCCCATAGCGATAAATAAAGGAACAAAATGTTCTGCTCTTGGTACTGCTAATTGTGCATGAGGAGCATTTTTCTCCCAATTAAACAATGCATCTTTATCGTTATGCTGCATATGTTTAATAATCCAATCATCAAATTCAATTGCCCATTTTTCAGGTGTAGTTTGATTCCACTTCAAAGCTCGTAAGTTATGGACGGTAACACCACTCCCGATTACTAAAATATCTTCTTGTCCGAGTCCTTTAAGTGCTTCTCCAATTTCAAATTGTTCTTTTGCAGAAAGGAATGGATTGACTGATATTTGCACGACAGGAATATTTGCTTCTGGATACATGCGGTGCAGGAGTGTCCATGAACCATGATCTAAACCTCTCGTCATATTATGATGGACTGAAATACCTTTGTTCTTAAATTTTGTTTCTAACATAGATGCAATGCTAGAAGAGCCTTTCGCACGATATTTGATTTCGTATAACTCAGGGGGAAAACCTCCAAAATCATAAATTGTTTCATACTCGTTATCTGATGAGGAAATCGTTAATACTTCACTTTCCCAGTGAGCAGTGAAAATAACAATTGCTTTCGGTTTATATGTTTCTCCAAGTGTTTTTAAAAATCGTGTATAGTCTGTATCTTGAATAGCGAGCATAGGCGAACCATGTGCTAAAAATAATGATGGCATCATAATAGTAGAAACCTCCTAAAAATTATATAGTTACTTTATGTAAGTAACTATATAATTTTATTTCCGGTTCGTCAACATAATAGTTATTGAGCTAATTGGAAAAGTGAGTCATTTGTCATAATGAAGGCAATTGCATATAATACATAGTAAGAAAAATGAATCGATATTCATTTTTAAAGATACATAATAGAGTTGGGAGCTGACGAAATGAACGTACAGGAAAGTTTCGTTACGGCATTGGATGGATCAGAAATTTATTTACGCAAGTGGTTGCCAGAAGGTAAACCGAAAGGGATTATTCAAATTGCACATGGTATGACAGAACATGCAGGTGTTTATACAGACTTTATTGCTGCGTTATTAGAAGCAGGGTATGGTGTTTATGCACATGATCATAAAGGTCATGGGAAAACAGTGAAAAGAGAAGAAGATTATGGTCATTTTAAACCAAATGTAGGTTGGAATGAGGCTGTGTCTGATGTTATTTTTGTATCAGAAACGGTAAGAAAAGAGCAGACATGCCCGTTATTTTTACTTGGCCATAGTATGGGTTCTTTTTTATCAAGACGTGCTGTGCAACTTAGAGGCGAATTATATGATGGATTTCTGATTTCAGGAACAGGTGGAAATCCAGGGCTTTTAGGAGCTATTGGTCATAAAGTAGCAACAATCGAAATGAAATTGCGTGGTGCAAAAACGAAAAGTCCAATGCTAAACTTTTTATCTTTCGGAAACTTCAATTCGAACTTTAAGCCAAATCGTACAAAATTTGATTGGTTATCTTCAGATAATAATCAAGTTGATAAATATATTGCGGATCCGTTATGTGGTTTCATTTGTACGACGAGTTTTTACCGAGAATTATTTTCTGGTGTATTAGAAGTAAATAAACTAGAAGAATACAAGAAGACGCCAAAGAATCTTCCAATACATATATTCTCTGGTGATCGTGATCCTGTTGGCGATATGGGGAAAGGTGTAAAAGAAGTATATGAAAACTATAAAAAATGTGGTGTGAAAGACGTGACACTACGTTTATATGAAAATGGTAGACATGAAATGTTTCATGAAGTAAATAAGGATGAAGTATTTAAAGATTTAATTTCTTGGTTAGATGCGCATAATAAATGAGAAAGATAATCCCAAACTGTTTGTAGTTTGGGATTATTTATTTTACAGAAATACGGGCAATAAATTCTTAAATTCACTTTACTTAATAAAAAATAAATCTTATTCTATAGTCGTTAAAAAATAAAGAAATATTGTATGAGAGGAAACCTCACTTTTCTGAAGTGAGGCTTTTTGTAGTAACGAAGTAATAGTGAATAAAACTAATTTTAAAAATAATTTAAAATCAAACTTTTTATAAAGCAACAGATGCTCGTTCATAATAGTAGTATAATAGTGAATGAGGTGTTAATAGAATGGAAGATAGAACATTAGGTTTATTACTAGATGTTGTTGGTGAATTATTTTCAGATGAAATTTCAATTGCTGTTTCGAATACGAAAGAATATATTTACTATCGGCCAAGTAAACGAATTGATTTAAAGATTAGCGCTGGGGATCCTATAAAGGAAGGAACGATTGCTCATAAAGCGATGGTGATGAATCAAAAAACATCTGAGTTTATGAATCGGGATGTTTTTGGTATTCCTTATCATGGAATGGCTGTACCATTTTCAAACAATGGAAAGCTTGAAGGGTGCGTAACGGCAATTTATCCAGCTTTAACGGATGGAAAGTCAGTCGTTACTTTAAAAACAACAGATGGCTGGATTCCAGTTCCTTTTTCAAAGGTTATGTATTTAGAGGCTAAAGATAAAAAGACGTATGTGAATTCAGAAGAGTTATCAGGAACACATAAATACTCTCTGCAAGAATTCGAATACTTGCTTCCTAAAGATTCATTTATTAGATGTCACCGTTCGTTTATTGTAAATGTTAATCATATTAAAGCGATTTATCCTGATACCCATTCTACTTTTGTACTTTCGATGGATAATGGTGAGAGAGTACCAGTTAGTCAATCATACGCTAGTTATTTCCGTAAGCTTCTAGGATTCTAAATTTTTCTGCTTTAGAACCTAAATTTGCTGTTCTGTCTGAATTTTCGTTATTGTATACTAAAATCCCTATTTTGATAGTGTAAATGTGTAAAATAATTATGAATATTCAATGAGAGAGGGATTACATATGGAGAATAATTTAGATAGAATCAGAGATCAACGTCTAAAAGATCGGGTAGTTACACCTGAAGAAGCAGCTTCCTGGATTCAAAGTGGAATGACTTTAGGCTTAAGTGGGTTTACACGTGCAGGTGATGTAAAAGCAGTCCCATTTGCGCTTGTAAACCGAGTTAAGAATGATGAATCTTTTAAAGTAAATGTTTATACTGGGGCTTCTTTAGGCTCGGATGTAGACAAATTATTTGCTGAGGCAGGAATTTTAGGGAAAAGATTACCTTTCCAAGCTGACGCGACGATGCGAAAAGGAATTAATAACGGAGACTTTTTATTTGTGGATCAACACTTATCTCATACAGCAGAGTTACTCCGCGCTGACGTTCTGGATATAGATTTCGCTATTTTGGAAGCGGTTGCGATTACAGAGGACGGAATGATTATTCCAACCACTTCAATTGGAAATTCCTTAGCGTTTTCCTTAAATGCTAAGTCTATTATTATTGAAATGAATATGGCTCAATCCACGCAATTAGAGGGACTACATGATCTATATGAACCAGGTAAACAAGGGGAGAGGCTTCCAATTCCGCTTGTGAAAACAGATGACCGAATTGGAACAATCGGTATTCCAATTGATCCTGAAAAAGTAAAGGGAATTGTGTTTACGAATCAATTGGATTCGCCATCGACAATTGTTCCTCCGGATGAAGAAACGGTCATTATGGCACAGCATTTAATAGAATTCCTTCGAGAAGAAGTTAAAATAGGGCGATTAACAAATCGTTTAGCGCCGTTACAATCAGGAATTGGTTCAGTTGCTAACGCAGTATTGCATGGAATGTTAGATTCAGAATTTGAAGATTTAGAAGTGTATTCTGAAGTTTTACAAGATGCAGTTTTTGATCTTATGGATGCTGGAAAAGTCAATTTTGCTTCTTGTTGTTCTATCACGCTTTCTGAAGAGAAAATGCAACAAGTATTTTCTAACTTTGAAAAATATCGTGACAAATTAATGATGCGTCCGCAAGAGATTTCCAATCATCCTGAAATCATTCGTCGCCTTGGATTAATCTCAATTAATACTGCATTAGAATTAGATATATACGGAAATGTTAACTCTACTCACGTTTTAGGTACAAAAATGATGAATGGAATTGGTGGGTCTGGTGATTTTGCAAGAAATGCACGCCTAGCTATCTTTGTTACTAAATCGATTGCGAAAGGTGGTAACATTTCAAGTATTGTTCCTTTCGTTTCTCATGTAGACCATACTGAACATGATGTAGATGTTATTGTTACTGAACAGGGGTATGCCGACTTAAGGGGACTTGCGCCAAGAGAAAGAGTGGAACTTATTATTGAGAATTGCGCACATCCAATGTATCGTGATCAACTACGTGCTTATTACGAAGAAGCAAAAACAAGAGGTGGACAAACTCCTCATATTTTAGAAAAAGCTTTTTCTTGGCATACGAATTATGCTAAAAATGGAACAATGCTTGAAGCGGTAGTAGAAACTGTATAGGTTTGTATCGTACGAAATAGTAAAACGAATGAGTGAGTTTGAAGATTAAATTTTAGAAAAAGAGAACACCAACTTTTAGGGATGGTGTTCTTTTTCTTTAAAAAAATTGTACTGGTTATAATAAAGATTTATAAAAATAACCTCTAATTTATGAAAAAAAGGTTTTTTGAAGTGCTTTCCGAATCAATTTAGTAGTTTACATATCGAAGGTGAGGAGAAAGAATCATGAAGATAAGAGAAGCGTTATTAAGTGAAGCAAATGAATTAAGTGAATTCGCACTACAATCAAAAGCAACGTGGGATTATAGTGAAGAATTCATACTTGCTTGTAAGGAAGATTTAACAATTACAGAAGAATACATAAAAAATAATTTTGTATATGTTTTAGAAAACGATAATGCGAAGATTGGTTTTTTCTCATTTTTACGTAATGATAAAGCTCTCGATTTCTTGTACATTCATCCTGATTACAAAGGAAAAGGTTACGGGAAAATACTTTGGGAGTACGTAATAGAAAAAGCCAATGAACTAGGATTAAAAAGTTTTACGATTGATAGTGATCCGAATGCAAAAGGATATTACTTGAAAATGGGGGCACAGTTAATAGGAGAGACACCATCAACTGTCTTTAAGGGTCGTGTACTGCCTCTTTTGAAATATGATGTGTAAAACTATTAATAGTAGGGGAAGATTAGAATGGATGATGTAAAGGGAAAAAGAATATATGAAGCACTAATAAAATCGTGGTCGATTGAAACAAGTTCAAAGTGGACAATTGAAAATCCAGCAAAGGGACAGTGTGGTGTAACGGCTCTAGTCGTTCAAGATATATGTGGAGGGAAAATTATAAAGACAAAAATAGGGGGCGTGTGGCATTTTTATAACTTTATAGATGGGCAGAGGTTTGATTTTACAGAGTCTCAATTCAATGAAAACCTGAATTACTTGGGTGTGGAATCAAATCGGGAAGAAGCATTTGCAGATACAAATGAAAAGCAATATAGCATTTTGAAGGGAAAAATAACGAAAGAATTAAAATTATCTTTTGACTCTTAATCTTTAATAAGTTACTATAATGGTGGTAACTTATTAAAGGGAACTTCATAGAGTTGAAAGGGGAAATACTTTTGAAAACAACTTATGTAAACGCTACAATTGTAACGATGAATGAACAAAACGAAGTGATAGAAAATGGATATATCATTGTAGAAAATGATCAAATTATAGATGTAAAGAGCGGAGAATTCGCTAATGATTTTGAAGTAGATGAAGTAATTGACATGAAAGGAAAGTGGATTTTACCAGGGCTTGTAAATACACATACACACGTTGTAATGAGTCTCCTAAGAGGTATTGGCGATGATATGTTATTACAGCCGTGGCTTGAGACGAGAATTTGGCCACTGGAAAGTCAATTTACTCCCCAAATTGCGGTCGCTAGTACGGAATTAGGATTACTTGAGATGGTGAAAAGTGGTACAACATCATTCTCTGACATGTTTAATCCAATTGGAGTAGATCAAGACGCAATTATGGAAACGGTATCAAGGAGCGGGATGCGAGCTGCTGTTTCAAGGACTTTATTTAGCTTCGGAACGAAAGACGATGAAAAGAAAGCGATTGAAGAAGCTGAGAAATATGTGAAGCGTTACTATAACGAAAGTGGCATGTTAACTACGATGGTTGCACCACATAGTCCATATACATGTAGTACAGAATTGTTAGAAGAGTGCGCACGGATTGCAGTAGAGAATCAAACGATGGTTCATATCCATCTTTCTGAAACAGAGCGTGAAGTACGTGATATTGAAGCACAATATGGAAAACGTCCAGTAGAATATGCAGCGAGCTGCGGATTATTTAAACGCCCAACAGTTATTGCACACGGTGTAGTATTAAATGAAGATGAGCGTGCATTTTTAGCAGAAAATGACGTTCGAGTAGCTCATAATCCGAATAGTAATTTAAAACTAGGTTCTGGTATAGCGAATGTAAAAGCGATGCTAGAAGCAGGAATAAAAGTAGGAATTGCAACAGATAGTGTTGCATCTAACAATAATTTAGATATGTTTGAAGAAATGCGCATAGCGACTTTACTACAAAAAGGTATTCACCAAGATGCAACAGCTTTACCAGTTGAAACAGCTCTTACACTTGCGACAAAAGGAGCTGCTGAAGTAATCGGGATGAAACAAACAGGATCACTTGAGATTGGAAAATGTGCTGATTTCATTACAATTGATCCGTCTAATAAGCCTCATTTACAACCAGCGGATGAAGTGTTATCACACCTTGTATATGCTGCTAGTGGAAAAGATATAAGCGATGTAATTATTAACGGAAAACGTGTCGTTTGGAATGGCGAATGTAAAACGTTAGATGAAGAGCGTATTATATTTGAAGCAAGTCGTTATAAACGAGGTTTGCAAAGATAACTAATTATGTGGCAGTTGAAAAAGCTATCCTTTTAAAAGGATAGCTTTTTTCTTGAACGAATAAATATTCAAAAGAATGTCGCATCTTTCTGTTCATATTTCTGCTATAATATATAACGCTTTATAATATTTTATACTTAAGGAGAACAACTCATGAAGCGAAAAAAGAGCCATTTAATGGTAATGGCACTTGTTACATCTTTATTATTAACAGCTTGTAATAATAAAGCGAATAAAAGTGATACAGAGGTTAAAAAACAAGTGTTAAATGTAACAGTATCAGAAGAAATTCCTTCTCTGGACACTGCGAAAACGATGGATGGTACATCAGCACACGTTATGCAAAACATATTTGAAGGGTTATATGTATTAAATGATCAAGATCAGCCTACTCCAGCAGTAGCAAAATCGTTTAAAAGAAGTGAAGATGGTAAGAAATATACATTTAACTTGCGTAAAGATGCAAAATGGTCAAATGGAGATAATGTAACAGCAAATGATTTTATATTTGCATGGAAACGTGCAATTAACCCTGAAACGGCATCTCAATATGCATACATGCTCTTTTATGTGAAAAATGCGAAAGAGATTAATAAGGGAACAATGCCTCTTGATGCACTTGGGGTTAAAGCAATAAATAATTATACGTTAGAAGTTGAACTGGAACAGCCAGTTCCGTATTTTTTACAGTTGTTAGCACTACCTATATACTTACCACAGCATGAATCATTTTTGAAAGAACAAGGAAACAATTATGCATTGGAACCTAGTAATCTCATATATAACGGGCCATTTGTATTAGAAAAATGGAAGCATGAACAAGAGTTTCAATTAAAGAAGAATGCTGCATATTGGGATCGAAAGAAAGTAAAATTAGACGAAATAAACTTTCATATCGTAAAGGATACAATGACAGCTGTAAATTTATATGAAGCCGGAGATTTGGATCGAGTACCTATTAATTCGCAAATTGTAGACAAGTATAGAGGGAATAAGGAATTACATATGTCGAGTGATCCTGGAATTGCCATGCTTCGTTTTAATGAAAAAAATACCGCGTTAGCAAATAAAAAAGTGCGTCAATCTATTTCATTAGCGTTAAATAAAGATGATTTTGTTGCTCACTTTATTAATAACGGAGCAAAACCTGCAAGCGGGCTTGTACCAGTTGGTCATGTAAATGAAGTGACCGGTAAAGATTTTAGAAAAGAAAACGGAGATCTTTCTTCATATGATTTGCAAAATGCGCAAAAGATTTGGAAAGAAGCGAAAAAAGAGCTTGAAGTAGAGCAAGTAAACCTCGAGTTTTTAACGTTTGAACAAGATAATGCAAAACGGATGGCAGAATATATAAAAGGTGATTTAGAAAAGAATTTGCAAGGAATCGCGATACAAATTAAACAACAGCCATTTAAGCAAAAATTACAGTTAGAACAAACAGGTGATTACGATATAACTATGGCAAATTGGGGACCTGACTATAAAGACCCAATTAGTTATTTAGAGTTATTTACGACAGGGAATCCGAATAATAAAATGAATTATTCTAATGTTCATTACGATGAATTAATAAAGAAAGCGAAAACGGATTTTGTACTAGATACGGAAAACCGATGGGAAGCGTTGCGAGAAGCCGAGCAGGTATTATTAGAAGATGCTGCGGTAGCGCCGCTTTATCATATTGGCTCAGCATATGTACAAAAGGATTATGTAAAAGGAATTGAAAAGCATCAATTTGGTGGTATTTATACTTATAAGAATGCTTATATTGCTAATGAATAAATACAAAAAACCTTACTTTTTAAAAGTAAGGTTTTTTACACATGAATTCTATTAAACCGATTTTAATAAAGCGTAAAAATTCGTATCATATGGGACATCATCTTGATACATATAATTTTTTAGAACGCCTTCTTTTTCAAAGCCTAATTTTAATAGTACTTTATTGGAAGCTTCATTTTCAAGAAATACAATTGCTCCAATCCGCTTTAAATGAATCGTATGGAAACCGTATGATATAACCTCAGAAACAGCTTCAGTCGCATATCCTTTTCCCCAGTGTTCAGGCAAAAAGGCATAACTTATATTGGCTCGTTTATGCTCAGAAGACCAATCGTGAAAACCAATGGTACCAATGAGTTCTTTCGTGTCTTTTAATTCGATTCCCCATTTTATACCGCTTCTTGCATTGTAACTCAACTTAAAATTATGAATGATTTGCTTCACTTGATCAATATCTTGTAACGGTTTTTGGCCATAATAGCGCAGTACATTAGTATTAGAAAAGCATTGTAGTATACGCGGTGCATCTTCTTCGGTAAGTTCTCTTAAAATGAGTCTTTCAGTTTTTAATAAAGGAAACATATTTTCGCTCCTTTTCACATGAAAATAGAATGTATTTGTTATTATATAATTTAATCTGAAAATAAAGATTATTCAAGGCGTAAGGAAGTTATTGGCTGGAAATAGATTATAAAATTTATTTTAAAAAGACTTTATAGGATTAATACAAATAATGAAAAAAGGGTATTCCAAATTAAAATTGGAATACCCTTTTTCATTATCCTACAAATGTTTGATACAGTAAGAAGATATTTAAAATGATAACGAGTGCTGCAATTATCCAAGCGATAAATGTTGTTATACGGTGGTTAACGAGTGCACCCATAATCTTTTTGTTACTTGTAAACATAATAAGTGGTACTAGCGCAAATGCAATACCGAATGATAAGACGACTTGGCTCATGACTAGAGCGTAAGTTGGATTTACACCTAAAGCGATAATAACTAATGGTGGAATCATTGTAATAAATCGGCGTAAGTATAACGGAATATGCATGCGAATGAAACCTTGCATAATAATATCACCCGACATTGTACCGACAGAAGAGCTAGATAGTCCTGCTGATAAAAGTCCAATCCCAAATAATGCAGCCGATACAGGACCTGCTAAATTGGTAAATTGAGTGTAAGCAACATCTAAATCTTCAACGTGCAAGCCGTTTTTAAAGAATAGTGCAGCAGCAACAATTAACATACTTGCATTAATTGCTCCAGCAATAACCATTGCAATAATAATATCGATAAATTCGAAACGAAAAATCTTTTTCTTTTGTTCGTCAGTTGTTCCGACCACGCGGCGTTGTGTTAATGCAGAATGCAAGTATATTGCATGTGGCATAACTGTTGCACCTAAAATCCCTGCTGCAAGTAATATACTGTCTACACCTTGGAATTTTGGAATAAATAGTCCTGAAAGAAGGGGACTTAATTCTGGTTTTGCATAAAAAACTTGAATCCCAAAAGCAATTACTACAATGAAAATCATTCCTGTAATAATAGCTTCTAGTGGACGAAATCCTCTACGTTGAAACTCAAGAATAATAAATGATCCGGCTGCAGTAATTAAAGCGGCAGGTAGCATCGGGATTCCAAATAGTAAGTAAAGCCCCAAAGCAGCTCCAATAAATTCCGCTAAATCTGTAGCCATAATAACTAGTTCACCTTGTATCCATAAGCCGATAGACACAGGCTTTGGAAAGTTTTCACGAGCTATTTCGGGTAAATTGTTTCCTGTAGCAATTCCTAATTTAGCTGATAAAGTTTGGATTAATACAGCCATTAAGTTAGAAGCGAGTATAACCCATAATAGTAAATATCCATATTGTGAACCAGCTGCGATATTTGTAGCAAAGTTGCCAGGATCAATATAAGCAACGGACGCGATAAAAGCGGGTCCTAAAAATGGTAACAGTCTTTTCCAGCCTTTTGTTTCTCCACTTAAAGCTAAGTGAGCTGATTGTACAGTTGTACTTTCAGAAGGGAGATGTTCATCTTTTGTTATATCTTTATTCATAGTAGTTTTCCCCTTTAAAATGTTAACTTGATGAAATTATTGTATTTATTCTTACTCATTATTTCAATACATTTAAATATATTATATGGTAATTTCATTTGAACACGAAAGTTTCCTTAATGCAAATTATATGCCTTTATGCAATGGATGGTGTGATAACGTAAAATGAATTGGGAGTTTATGGTGTGATGACGTGGGGAAACATAGTGAATTAAAGGGCTGTTTTTGAAATTTATGTGAACATAAAGCCGATAATACAGCATATTAATTGATGGAATTGCATTTGTATGATATATAATATATTGGGATTACAACATAACCATAGTGTTTTGGTGTGTAATCTTGTTTTTTATTTTTGTTAACTGATAGAAAATAGTATAAAGAAAAGAAAATGGGATTCATTTTCTTATTATATATGTTTTGATATGAACGTTAACTTATACATGATTTAAAAAATTAGATAGGTGGTAGAAATACATTGGCAACTACAAAACCATACAGAGTATTACTATATTACATGTACACAACAATTGAAAACCCAGAAGAATTCGCGGCAGAGCATTTAGCATTTTGTAATTCACTTGAATTAAAAGGAAGAATTCTTGTAGCAAAAGAAGGTATTAACGGAACTTGTTCTGGAACTGTAGAACAAACAGAGAAATACATGGAAGCAATGAACAATGATCCACGTTTTGACGGTATCGTATTTAAAATAGATGAAGCTGATGGTCATGCATTCAAGAAAATGCACGTGCGTCCTCGTCCAGAGTTAGTTACACTTCGTCTAGAAGATGACATTAACCCGCACGAAATAACTGGGAAGTATTTAGAGCCAAAAGATTTTTATGAAGCAATGAAACAAGAAGATACAGTTATCATTGATGCACGAAATGATTATGAATTTGATTTAGGTCACTTCAAAGGTGCGATTAAACCTGATATCGAATCCTTCCGTGAATTACCAGATTGGATTCGTGAAAACAAAGAAGTACTTGAAGGTAAAAAGATTTTAACTTATTGTACAGGCGGAATTCGTTGTGAGAAGTTTTCTGGTTGGTTAGTTCGTGAAGGCTATGAAGATGTAAGTCAGCTTCACGGCGGAATTGTAACGTACGGAAAAGACCCAGAAGTACAAGGTGAGCTTTGGGATGGACAATGTTACGTGTTCGATGAGCGTATCGCTGTACCAGTAAACCAAAAAGAACATGTTATCGTTGGTAAAGACCACTTTACAGGTGAACCTTGTGAGCGCTATGTAAACTGTTCAAATCCAGAATGTAATAAGAAAATTTTATGTTCTGAAGAAAACGAAGCGAAATATTTACGTGCATGTTCTCATGAATGTCGTGTAAGTCCACGTAACCGCTACGTAATACAACATGAATTAACGGAAGAGCAAGTAGCTACTGCATTAGAGCAAATCGAAGCAGGGAAATAAATTGAATTCGTATAATAAAAAGGGGTACTCCAAGTTTTATTTTGGAGCACCCTTTTTTTATTATACGGTTCTGTCATTTGTCGGTTTTTGTCGGTAAGTCGATATATCTTGAAAATCGCTGATATATTTTGAGTTGCGCTGATATATCTTAAAAATCGCTGATATATTTCGAGTTGCGCCGATATAATCGGAAAATCGCTGATAAAGATTTCACTTACTGCAGCGCGCCAAGAATTTGAAAATAACCTTCTTTAATTTTTATCTTCTTTCTCTTTAACGGCAGAAAGTACAGTTTGTTTTACCCAAGCTTTTCTTCGTTTATGCTGTAAACCCCATTGGTATAAACTTTGAGCTCCTAAAATAAGTGAAATGACAATGCCGCTAATCGCAATTAATAGAGCGAAAAATTCAAGAGGTGACGATATTTTGTTTGAATCGGTGTTTCTTAAAAGGTCAATCATAGTAAACCCTAACATTTGGCCCACTACAGAGTAGAGCGTTAAAATTAATAATAAGAGGCTATCTTTTTTAGAGGCGACATTTTCTTGATATTTAAACAAACTATCAAGATTTTGTTTCGCGTTCGAGTATAGAACCTCAATATTAAAAAGTTTTCTTAAACGAAAGAAAATATCTTCACTTTGTGATTGGGATACTAATTCTAAAGAAAAATAATTAGCAGTGAACGAATTGATCGAATAAATTAATTTCTCTATTTCATTAGTATCTTGTTCAATGTTTAGCTCAGCATAGGCGTTTGCCATTTTTAATAAAACAATTTTATGGAATAGGTTTAATAATAAAGCGTAATAAAATTCCCCGTACATTTGACTAGCAAGTTTAGCGATTTCGCGTTCTCCTTCATTTGTTACACATGTAAAAATATGTTCTTCCATTATGAAATAACGATTTGGAGCCCATCTCTGGTAAGCGTGTTTTTTTAAATAGTCATGAATGTAAGGAAGGTTATTTGCACTCACATATGGCTTACCATCACTTGTTAATCCGGAAAGACTAGAAGTACGATAAACATCCACTTCATTAAGTTCCATACCTTCTTTTAGTGACAATAAAGTTTGGACGTACATTCTTTGGTCTTCGAAGAATGGGAAGGTTTGAAAGTATGAACTTCTTAATCTCTTCTTTTCAAAGAAATCAGTTACGCCATGAAATAAATAACCAAAAATGAATTTTTCAACTTGGGAATACTTTTTTCCGTTACATTCAATACAAATAGTCTCATTTGTATCATTTTTAGTTTCAAGTACACGGAAGCGAGCAGCGAATTCGATTGCTTCAGATAAAGTCATGCTTGGAGCAGTGTTTACTTCTGTTCGAATTGTTAAGAAGCCAAGTTCATAAGGACAAAGTGTTACATCGATAGAGTGTATCTTGAATGGGATTGAAATAAGGTTTGTTGTTAAATGTCCAGTTAAGTTAAGGTCCTTTGAATAACGTTGCAAGCCCTTTTGATGCTCTGAGTGAGGAAAGAGAATTTTATTTGTAAATGAAAGATAGTATGCTTCCATATTTTGATGTGAAACTTTAAACTCCCCATAATATGTATTTTCATCATAGAGATGATCGAGCCGAAAAGGACGGAAATCGTTTTTTTGTAAGAAAGGGAACATATTTTGTTCATATCCAGCTTTAAACGAAAACGGGAATATAAATTGAAATATAGCTGTTGCTACATCTTTTTCCTCAATTGCTTGTATTGCCTCCATCTACATTGTTTCCTTTCCATATATGCTATAGAAACAACATGCCCAAATTTATTTGAAAATAACCACTGTTTTATACTCGATTGAGAGTGAAAATTCAGCTTATTTAGCAGAGGACATGTATAATGTTATGTATACTAAAAGTTATAAAATTGTATTTTGAAAAGGGGGATGCTGTATGCGGATTTTAGTATTAGGCGCTGGTGGAGTCGGAGGATTTTTTGGTGGCAGATTAGTCGAAAAGGGAGAAGATGTTACATTTCTTGTTCGTAGTAAACGGAAAAAACAATTAGAGGAAAGAGGACTTGTAATCCGAAGTGTTAACGGGGATTTTTCCTTTCAACCGAAATTAATAACGAAGGAAGAGAGAACTTCTCCATTTGATGTCATTTTATTTTCAACAAAAGCGTATCACTTAAACGAGGCAATTCAAGATTTGAAGCCGTTTGTTGGCGAAGGTACTGTAATCATTCCATTGTTAAATGGTATCGCTCATTTATCACTATTACAAAAAGAATTCGGCGAAGAAAAAGTACTTGGCGGTTTATGCTTTATCGAGACGACGTTAAACGATCAAGGAGAAATTGTACAAACTAGCGCTGCCAACAGACTTGTGTTTGGAGAAATTAAGTCTCAAAATTCAGAGAGAGTAAAGCATATTTCTAAAGTATTTGCAGGTACGAAATCTAGTTTTGTTTTAAGTGAAAATATTACGCAAGATATGTGGCATAAATATTTATTTATTACTGTAATGTCCGGTGTGACAACGTTAATGCGTGCACCAATTGGACCAATTCGTGAAAGTGAAGGCGGTCGTGATTTTATCCGTAATGTATTTGAGGAATCTGTACAAATTATGAAAGTATTAGGAGCTCCAATAAAGGTTAATATTGCCCAGGAACATATGAAAACAATTGATAAAATTTCGTATGATATGAAGTCATCGATGCAACGTGATATGGAGAAGGGTTCGTTTATTGAAGGGAAGCACTTGCAAGGATATTTAATGGATGTAGCAGAGCAATTTTCTATAGCGGCACCATTATTAGGCACTATATATCAAAATTTAAAGGTGTATGAAGAGATGACCTTTAACAGATCTGTAATAGAATTAGATGTATGAAAAAATAAAAAAGATAGCAATATATAAGTGTATTGCTATCTTTTTTAGTTTTTTGTATGACAAATTATTTATTTCTTTTCGTTCTATCTGTCAAATTTATTTCCTGTTCACGTTTACCATATAACTGATTAATTTCATTTGCTACTGCATCTAAATATGAATCGGAAAAAATAGGCTTCTTTTCTTTAGACATATGGGTCTCCTTTGCGGATTTTTTAGTATTCATTATGTATATTTCTCAGTGGATTATGCACAATCATTTTAATTTTTTTCTTATTAAAAATTTTTGTTTACTTTTTGAAAATAAAGGAGTATTATAATCCACAGTTTCAATTTTCTAAATCGCTGAAACCGCATGGTACGGGGGACCCGTTTTTACGGATTAGTACATAATCCGATGGGGTGAATCCTTAAAAAAGGTAGGGCTACTCATAGGCCCGAATCCGACAGCTAACCTCGTAAGCGTTATATTGAGAAGGAAGGTGGAGCTTGTGCGACAAAAAAAATAATGTCTACAAGTCTATTTCGCTATGGCTTGTAGACATTTTTTGTTTTCTGAGTAAATAGTTTACTGGCTGCAACAAGCAGAAAAGTTCGTACAAAATTATTGGAGAGTGGACAGCATTGGTTTCATCTATTAAAAGATTTTTAATTGGAAGACCGTTAAAATCAACGGAGCTTGGAGAACAAAAGCTTAATAAAACGAAAGCTTTAGCTATTTTATCTTCTGACGCATTGTCATCAGTTGCTTACGGTCCAGAGCAAATTTTAATTGCTTTAGCAGGTGTTGGAGCGATCGCTTATTGGTATTCCATTCCGATCGCTGTTGGGGTATTAGTATTATTGACAGCCCTTATTTTATCTTATCGTCAAATTATTTTTGCTTATCCGCATGGCGGGGGAGCGTATGTTGTATCAAAAGAAAATTTAGGGATGAATCCAGGCTTAATTGCTGGAGGATCTTTATTAGTTGACTATATTTTAACTGTTGCGGTAAGTGTGTCCGCTGGTACAGATGCAATTACGTCTGCGTTTCCTAGCTTACATGCACACAACGTAATTATTGCGGTTATATTTGTTATATTAATTACGATATTAAATTTAAGGGGAGTAACGGAATCAGCTTCCGTTTTAGCATATCCTGTTTATTTATTCGTTTTAGCACTATTTATATTAATTGGTGTGGGCATATATAATATTTTAACTGGTCATGTTTCACCCACTTTACATGCGCCAATTGGTACACCAGTTGCAGGGATTAGTTTATTTTTATTACTAAGAGCATTTGCATCAGGTAGTTCTGCTTTAACAGGTGTTGAAGCAATTTCAAATGCAATTCCGAACTTTAAAGATCCTGCGCCAAACAATGCTGCAAAAACATTGCTTGCAATGGGTGCATTACTTGCTGTGTTATTTTCAGGAATTGTATTTTTAGCTTATTATTACGGAGTGACTCCGAGTAAAGAAGTAACAGTTGTTTCTCAAATTGCTGAACAAACATTTGGACGTAATTTCATGTACTATTTCATACAAGGTACAACAGCTTTAATATTAATTCTTGCTGCTAATACAGGTTATTCTGCATTTCCTTTATTAGCGGTTAACCTTGCAAAAGATAAATTCATACCGAGAATGTTTACGATTAGAGGAGACCGCCTAGGTTACTCAAACGGTATTATTATACTTGGAGTTGCTTCGATTATTTTAATTGTAGCTTTCCAAGGGCAAACAGAACATTTAATTCCACTATATGCAGTAGGTGTATTTATTCCATTTACACTTTCTCAAACAGGGATGGTATTAAAATGGCTTCGCGAAAAGCCTGAAGGATGGGCTTTAAGATTAACGGTTAATTTAATTGGTGCAGTTATTAGTTTTATCGTAATGAGCATGTTCTTTTTAACTAAATTTGCACAAGTTTGGTCGATTCTTATTTTCTTACCAGTTATTATCTTCTTATTCCATCGAATTAAGAAGCATTATGATGCAGTGGGTGATCAATTAAGTTTAAAAACTTGCGAGCCTCTTATTCCAATTGAGGGGAATGTAATTGTCGTTCCTGTAGCAGGTATGACGCATGTAGTAGAAAATTCATTGAACTATGCGAAATCGCTTTCGGCAGATCAAGTTATCGCAGTATATGTTGCTTTTGACAGAGAAGAGGAAAAGAAATTTGAGGAGAAATGGAAGAAGTGGCAACCTGAAGTAAGGCTTGTTACATTACATTCTCATTATAGAAGTATTATTCAGCCGCTAACGAAGTTTATCGATACAGTGCAATATAAGGCAAGTGAATCGAATTACCGTGTTACGGTCGTTATACCACAGTTCATTCCGAAAAAAGGTTGGCATAACATTCTTCATAATCAATCCAGTTTACTTATACGTGCGTATTTACTTTATAAAAGAAATGTTGTTATTACGACAGTTCCATATCATTTGAAAAAATAAGAAAATTTTTTAAGGATAGCTTCGCGAAAATGAAGCTATCCTTTTTGTGTATATGCTATGCATAATTGCATATGGGGTTAAAAATTATACTAATATAACTTCATTGGTTATTTGAAAGTAGTGTTTTCTGTTGTGATATGTAGATATTTCAATCGATAAAGTGAATCGGATTATATTTTGAAATAAGGACATGAAAGCTTGAAAATAAAGGGAATGAAAATACTTCTTTACGATATATAAACAGCTGTGTTTAAATGACCTTACAGTACAAAACTTATATGAAAACAAAATGAAATTTCATATTTACGTATGTTGTTTAGTTTAAAATGAATAATATTTTTATGAAATATATTCACTGTGTGAATGTGGGAATTTCGATGAAATAGAAAATTTATACAATATTATTCATACTAAACACATATGAAAAATAATGAAATGTTTTGTGACGATAAGTAAGTACTGTAGCAATACGAGAGAGGTGGTTCATACATAGATCACGTTGAGAACGTTCTCTATTTTAACCATCTCAAATTATGGGCAAGAAAATAGAATAATAAAATGCGATAGTAATAGTTGCTAATACATAGGAGGAGTTAAAGTGAAAAAGACTTTAATTACAGGGTTATTGGTTACAGCGGTATCTACGAGTTGCTTCATTCCTGTAAGCGCTTACGCTAAGGAGGGGCAAACGGAAGTGAAAACAGTATATGCGCAAAATGTAATTGCTCCAAATACATTATCCAATTCAATTAGAATGTTAGGATCACAATCACCGCTTATTCAAGTATACGGATTAATTATTTTGCAACAGCCAGACATTAAGGTAAATGCGATGAGTAGCTTAACGAATCATCAAAAGTTTGCAAAGGCGAATGTACGAGAGTGGATTGATGAATATAATCCGAAGCTAATTGACTTAAATCAAGAGATGATGAGATACAGCACTAGATTCAATAGTTATTATAGTAAGCTCTATGAACTAGCAGGAAATGTAAATGAAGATCAGCAAGCAAAAACAGATTTTATGAGTGCATATGGAAAATTACAATTGCAAGTACAGAGCATCCAAGAGAGTATGGAGCAAGATTTATTAGAGTTAAATCGATTTAAAACAGTATTAGACAAAGATAGTAACAACTTATCAATTAAAGCCGATGAAGCAATAAAAACACTGCAAGGATCAAGTGGAGATATTGTGAAATTAAGAGAAGATATTAAAAGAATTCAAGGGGAAATTCAAGCTGAACTAACTACTATTTTGAATAGACCTCAAGAAATCATTAAAGGTTCTATTAATATCGGTAAACAAGTATTTACAATCACAAATCAAACTGCACAAACGAAAACAATCGATTTTGTTTCTATCGGTACTTTAAGTAATGAAATTGTAAATGCTGCAGATAGTCAAACGAGAGAAGCAGCTTTTCGCATTCAGCAAAAGCAAAAAGAGTTATTGCCACTTATTCAAAAGTTATCACAAACTGAAGCAGAGGCGACTCAAATTACATTCGTTGAAGATCAAGTAAATAGCTTTACAGAATTAATTGATCGTCAAATTACAACTTTAGAAACGTTATTAACGGATTGGAAAGTTTTAAATAATAATATGATTCAAATTCAAACAAATGTTGAAGAAGGCACGTATACAGACAGTAGTTTACTTCAAAAACATTTTAATCAAATTAAAAAAGTAAGTGATGAAATGAATAAGCAAACAAATCAATTTGAAGATTACGTTACAAACGTTGAAGTACATTAAATAGAAAAATAATTAGCGATATAGGGAGAGAAGAAAAATGACAAAAAAACCATATAAAGTAATGGCTCTATCAGCACTTATGGCAGTATTTGCAGCAGGAAATATTATGCCGGCTCATACGTATGCAGCTGAAAGTACAGTGAAACAAGCTCCAGTTCATGCGGTAGCAAAAGCTTATAATGACTATGAAGAATATTCATTAGGACCAGAAGGCTTGAAAGATGCAATGGAAAGAACAGGTTCAAATGCTTTAGTAATGGATCTGTATGCTTTAACAATTATTAAACAAGGTAATGTTAACTTTGGAAATGTATCGACTGTTGATGCAGCTTTAAAAGGAAAAGTGATTCAGCACCAAGATACAGCTAGAGGAAATGCGAAGCAATGGTTAGATGTATTAAAGCCACAGCTTATTTCAACGAATCAAAACATCATTAACTACAATACAAAATTCCAAAACTATTATGATACTTTAGTTGCTGCGGTAGATGCAAAAGATAAAGCGACTCTTACGAAAGGCCTAACTAGATTATCAAGTAGTATTAATGAAAATAAAGCGCAAGTGGATCAGTTAGTAGAAGACTTGAAAAAATTCCGAAATAAAATGACGTCGGATACGCAAAACTTCAAGGGTGATGCAAATCAAATTACATCTATATTAGCTAGTCAAGATGCAGGGATTCCACTTCTGCAAAATCAAATTACAACGTACAATGAAGCAATTAGTAAATATAATGCAATTATTATCGGTTCATCTGTTGCGACAGCTCTAGGACCAATTGCAATTATTGGTGGTGCAGTAGTTATTGCTACGGGCGCAGGAACACCGCTAGGAGTCGCATTAATTGCAGGTGGTGGAGCAGCTGTAGGCGGTGGTACAGCTGGTATCGTATTAGCGAAGAAAGAACTTGACAATGCACAAGCTGAAATTCAAAAAATAACTGGACAAATTACAACTGCTCAATTAGAAGTAGCTGGGTTAACGAACATTAAAACACAAACTGAGTATTTAACAAATACGATTGATACTGCAATTACAGCGTTGCAAAACATTTCAAACCAATGGTATACAATGGGATCAAAATACAATTCTTTACTTCAAAATGTGGATTCAATTAGTCCAAACGATCTTGTTTTCATTAAAGAAGATTTAAACATTGCGAAAGATAGCTGGAAAAACATTAAAGACTATGCAGAAAAGATTTATGCTGAAGATATTAAAGTAGTAGATACGAAAAAAGCATAATCGAATACGAATCGTTAGGGCGTTAAGTGTTGATGAATGATTTGAAGCTCCTGTTCAGTTGTGAGCAGGAGCTTTTGATATCCTTATAAAGAGAATAGGTGAAAAATATGCAGAAACGATTTTATAAAAAATGTCTTTTAGCGGTAATGATTGCTGGGGTGGCAACGAGTAACGCATTTCCTTTACATCCTTTTGCAGCAGAACAAAATGTAACGGTGCTACAAGAAAATGTGAAAAACTATTCTCTTGGACCAGCAGGATTCCAAGATGTAATGGCACAAACGACATCAAGCATATTTGCAATGGATTCATATGCAAAATTAATTCAAAATCAACAAGAGACGGATTTAAGTAAAATAAGTTCGATTAATAGTGAATTTAAAGGGAATATGATTCAGCATCAAAGAGATGCAAAAATTAATGCAGCATATTGGTTAAATAATATGAAGCCTCAAATTATGAAAACAGATCAAAATATTATAAATTACAATAATACTTTTCAATCGTATTATAATGACATGTTAATAGCGATTGATCAAAAGGATAGTGGAAAATTAAAAGCGGATTTAGAAAAGTTGTATGCGGATATTGTAAAGAATCAAAATGAGGTAGATGGATTATTAGGAAATTTGAAAGCTTTTCGCGATAGAATGGCGAAAGATACAAATAGTTTCAAAGAGGATACAAATCAGTTAACAGCGATATTGGCAAGTACGAATGCTGGTATTCCAGCTCTAGAGCAACAAATAAATACATATAACGATTCGATTAAAAAGAGTAATGATATGGTCATTGCTGGTGGCGTACTTTGCGTAGCTCTAATAACATGTCTTGCTGGCGGGCCGATGATTGCGGTTGCGAAAAAAGATATCGCAAATGCAGAAAGAGAAATCGCCAATTTAAAAGATAGAATTTCAGGAGCACAAGCAGAAGTCGTAATTTTGACTGATGTAAAAAATAAAACAACAAACATGACAGAAACAATTGATGCAGCAATTACAGCACTACAAAACATATCAAATCAATGGTATACAGTAGGTGCAAAGTATAATAATTTATTACAAAACGTAAAAGGAATTAGTCCGGAAGAGTTTACGTTTATAAAAGAAGATTTACATACAGCGAAAGATAGCTGGAAAGATGTAAAGGATTATACAGAAAAATTACATGAAGGTGTGGCAAAGTAAACAGTGGACTAGTTCTGCTGTTTATTTTTTATCCTGTTTTTTGTGAGAGTTGAGCTTGCAATTATATATAAGTTTGTCATGTGTTTTATCAATGTGGCTATTGGGTAATAGTTAATCAAATTGATACGAATAACCTAAATAAATTTCTGATCAAGTCTTTTATATGTAATGTTTTAATGAAAAAAGCTATACTGTAAGCAAAACTAAAAATTGGAGAGGAAATACTACAACATGGAAAATTATTTGTTATTTATCCTTACAGCAATGTTAATCATAATCATGCCTGGTCCTGGTTTTGCGCTAGTTACAAAAAATACTATCTCGCATGGTAAAAATGGCGGGATAAAGACTGTTTTAGGAACGATATCTGGAATGATGATTCATACAATAATGGCTACGTTAGGACTTTCTGCTATCTTAATGAAATTTGCTATGTTATTTACATTTATAAAATATGCTGGGGCTGTTTATTTAATTTATTTAGCTGTAAAGTCAATTAAAAGTGCCTTACATAAAAAAGAAGATATGTCAGGTTCAGCAGAAATGGACTCTAAGGATATTGGGGCAATTAAAAGCTTTAGACAAGGATTTACTACGGCAATTTTAAATCCAAAAACCGCTGTATTTTTCCTTAGTTTTTTACCCCAATTTATTGTGAGTAATCAAAATCATTTCTTCCAATTTCTTTTGTTAGGACTCACATTTACGACTTTGACAGCAATATGGTATTTACTTTACATCTCACTCATACGTCAATTAAGAACTTTTTTAAGAAAAGAAAGAGTGAACCGTACAATAGAGGGTATTACAGGCGCCGTATTATTAGTATTTGGAGTTAGATTGTTTTTCCAAAAATAAATATGTAGATAAAACGAGAAATAAAAAAGTTGATTATTTCTCGTTTTATTCTTTAAAATCTGCAACAGAATCAGGATTTCCCCTCAAAGTATAAATTCCAAGAGGAACCGTTTTTTTATTTACTTATATACGTACAGCTGTACCACTGACAGCAACCATTAACATTCCATCACGAACAACTTCGTAATCTATGTCAATACCAACGATAGCGTTCGCACCCTTTTCTTTTGCAAGTTCTTTCATTTCGCCCATTGCAATATCACGAGCGTCTTTTAGTTTACTTTCATAAGCACCAACACGGCCACCGACAACATCACGAACGGAAGCGAATACATCGCGGACAATATTTGCACCCATAATAGCTTCACCATTTACAATATCAATATACTCAATAATCTCTTTACCTTGAATTCCAGAAGTTGTTGTTACAATCATGACTGACACTCTCCTAATATTTTATAATTTTTGATTAGCTTTCTTATGTCATAGAAAAAGTAGTTCTGGTGCCAAAAATGCTTGATAGGAACATAGAATATTTTTGGCATCAGAAACAAGTCTAGTTTCTTACAGAATGAAAGCAAGGCAATTGTTTAACATGTGTATCGCTATAACATATGCAATGGATCTTTTAGAAATAAGATAAGCCGCAGTAAGTATCAACGATCCAGGTAAATAAATAGCAATATCCACAAGTTGGTTCGTATGAAGAAGTGTAAAAATCATAATCGAAATGATAGATGCAATAGCAGTACCAATATGGTAAGAAAAACGATTTATTAATATGTGGCGAAACACAATTTCTTCAAGTGTTGGACCCAGAATACCAAATACAAGCAATGTAAATACAAGAGGTACCTCTGCACCCGTTTCAAGGAGCTGCTCTTGGTTCTCTGGTTGACCAGTTGCTAGAAAATGCATAACACATTGTTCCACAATTAACGTAAATAAAACTACCATAGGAATACTTACTATTTTCAAAATTGTCTTCTCTTTAAAATAAGTAAAACTTTCAATAATTTCTTTCCTAAAGCAAATGATTCCTACAATAGCAGGTACAGTAAAACCGATGGCACTAAGAACAAATTCTGATTCAACTAAATTGACATTAGCTAAAAGTGATATGCCAAATAATATGTACAAGCCAATTTGAAATGGTACAAACAGTGTAAAGATTATTAGCATAATGATTTCTTTTTTATTCATTTTTATAAAGTTCACTGTATTGCCCCCATAATTAAATTACCTATAATTTTTGATTTTTCTTTCTGCATAACGCTCTCCTTCTAAATATATTTATATAAGATTATAAACCGGACGGTTCGGTCCGAATCGAAATCTAATGATACTACAAGTTTCTAGTTTTTTAAACCCTTTTTATAAAGTATTAACAAAATCAAAATGGAAAAAAGCAAATATATTTATATTTTAGTTGTTTTGTTACAATTTAATTCCAGTAATCATTAATGGTTAATCTTTTATAGAATGAAGTGAAAGTGGGAGTAGTTCAAACACTTTAGCTAAACATATTGATAAAAATTATATATAATAATCATATGTCTATACATTAAAATTAACTATATATTTTTACACCTCTACGATTTTAGATAAAATTAGTTGTATAATATGACTGAATTAAACAATTGGTCATGTTGTTTTAACGGAAAATTCACTTAATTTATGTAGGTAATACAATTTGATTAACTTCTTTTCAAACTGTATTCTTTGAGGTTTCCATAAGATAGGGATTGATAAGATATTTCTGTTCCAAACTTATTTATACTTACAAAAAAATTAAGAAAATAGAGGGTAAACATTACCTAGAATATTAGGATCGTTTTCATTAGGAGGATTACAAAGCATGACTAAAGTTGATAAGGTTAAAGAAAAAATTATTGAAACATCTTTATATTTATTTAATACTAATGGGATAACTCGCACATCCATTCAGGATATAATGACAGCTACTGAACTACCTAAAGGATCTATTTATCGTAGATTCAAAAGTAAAGAAGAAATTGTCCTTGCTGCCTACGACAAAAGTGGTGAGATTATGTGGAGTCATTTTCATAAAGCAATGGAAAATAAAAAGACAGCAATTGATAAAATCCTTGCAATTTTCCTTGTATATCAAGATGCAGCTAATAATCCTCCTATTGCTGGAGGCTGTCCATTACTTAATAGCGCAATCGAAAGTACTGGAGTATTTCCAGAATTACAAAAAGCAGCAGCAAAAGGTTATGATGATACAGTAATGTTAATGGCTTCTCTCATAAAAGAAGGAATAGAGAAACAAGAATTTAAAGAAGATATAGAGGTTATATCACTCGCTTCCTTTCTTGCCTCTGCAATGGAGGGGGCTATTATGGCAAGTCGAGTATCTAACGATAATATACACCATCATTATTTTATTGAACAAATAAAACATCATCTTTTCACTTATTCTAAATAAGTGAGAACTTGCATTGTTTCCATCCAATTTTTATAAAATTAAATTGAGTAAATACCCCTTATAAATAGTAACTTCTGTTTATAAGGGGTATTTGAATAGTTTTTAGATGATGTTTCATGTTTCTTATTGAACGGCTTTGTTATCGTTACTACAGAAAAAATGTGAATTAAATGTTAATTGATTTACATGTTTCAAGCGTATCTATATTGAGTTTGTAAATCTACACAATAAGTTTTCATTATATATTAAGTGTAGTAGAAGTTCAGATAGATAAAATTCGGTAGTCGAATTTTTTTGCATAAAGCTGTATAATGCTTGTAACGAAAGGGAAATACAGGAAGGGATTTGTAATGAGTTACTATGGAAAAAGATAAACAACAATTAAGCGTTGAAGTTGCAAGATTATATTATCAATCAGATTATAGTCAGCAAGAAATTGCTAACAAATTAAATATTTCAAGACCAACAATTTCTAGATTGTTAAAGTACGCGAAAGAAAAAGGGTTTGTTCAAATTAGCATCGCTGATCCATTTGCGGATTTAGATAACGTCGGGAATTTACTGAAAGAAAAGTATAACTTATTAGAGGCACATGTTGTATTTTCTCCAGTTCCGGAATATGCAACGATTACAGAGTATATTAGCAAATATGCAGCTGAGTATATGGAAAAGACGGTTAAAAACGGTGATATTGTTGGTGTAAGCTGGGGAATGACGATGTATGAAATCGCTAGAAAAATCGTACCGCAACATGTAAAAGGGGTAGAGGTTGTTCAGTTAAAAGGTGGTATTAGTCATTCGAGTGTAAATACATATGCGAATGAAACAATCGCTTTATTTGCAGATGCTTTTCAAACGACGCCAAGAAATCTCCCCCTTCCAGTTATATTTGATAATGCAGTGACGAAAGAATTAGTAGAGCAGGATCGACATATTCATCACATTATCGAAATGGGGAAACAAGCGAATATTGCAATTTTCACTGTAGGAACAGTTCGAGACGAAGCGCTATTATTCCGATTAGGTTATTTCGATAAGGATGAAACGAGTTTACTCAAAAAACAATCGGTCGGTGACATTTGTTCACGATTCTTTGATGGGGACGGAAATATTAGTAGTGAAGAAATTAATAAGCGGACCATTGGAATTGAGTTAGAAGAACTGAAATTAAAGAAACGTTCTATTTTAGTTGCAGGTGGTAATAGAAAAATAAAAGCAATTGATGGTGCGTTACGTGGCGGGTATGCAAATGTATTAATTATCGATCAGCATACAGCGAAAGAATTATTACATTATCAAAAAGATTAGAAATAAAAGGCGTTCTCAAGATGTTAATTTTGAGAATGCCTTTTATTTTGTTATGTATGAATGATAGGAGTTTTTTTGAACACAAATTGCCTTTTTAAAAATAATTATGGATATGGAGATACATACTACCATTGTTAACATAAAAATTTTGATTATATATCTGAAATGTTCTTTGTTAGAATGCGCTTTATTTACTACAAGATGATTCCTTTTAAAAAAGAATGAACAAAATTTCAAAAGTGTATTTACATTTGTTCAACTAAGAGTTAGAATGAAGTTGTTAAAAGATATGAGGAGTGAAGATAATGAACATTGCAAAGTTAATTGACCATACAATTTTAAAAGCTAATACTACTAGAGAAGATGTTATGAAAGTAATCGAAGAAGCAAAGGAATATAAATTCGCTTCTGTTTGTATTAACCCAACATGGGTAAAATTAGCGGCTGATGAACTAGCTGGACATGATGTAGACGTTTGTACTGTAATCGGTTTCCCATTAGGAGCAAGCACGACTGAAACAAAAGCATTTGAAACAAAAGATGCTATCGCAAAAGGTGCAACTGAAGTTGATATGGTAATCAACGTAGGCGCTTTAAAAGATGGCGACAACGAACTTGTTGAAAAAGATATTTATGAAGTAGTACAAGCAGCAAAAGGAAAAGCTCTTGTAAAAGTAATCATTGAAACTTGCCTATTAACAGATGAAGAGAAAGTACGCGCTTGTGAATTATCAGTAAAAGCTGGTGCTGACTTTGTAAAAACTTCAACTGGATTCTCAACTGGCGGAGCAACTGCTGAAGATATCGCATTAATGCGTAAAACAGTAGGACCAAACGTTGGTGTAAAAGCATCTGGCGGTGTTCGTACACGTGAAGATGCAGACAAAATGGTAGCTGCTGGAGCTTCTCGCGTTGGAGCAAGTGCTAGTGTTGCAATCGTATTAAATGATGCAAAAGGTGCTACAGATAACTACTAATCATTAATGAAGTGAAGAGCAATAGATACACAAAGTAAAGTGTATCTATTGCTTTAATAATTGAAAAAAATGTAAGCGGATACGAATGGGAGGAGACGGCTTATGAAATACTTAATTGGTATTTTTGGCCTCGTATTGATTTTAGGTATCGCTTGGCTTGCTAGTAATAATAGAAAGAAAGTCAAATATCGCCCAATCATAACGATGGTTATATTACAATTTATTTTGGGGTTTTTATTATTAAATACAAGTGTAGGGAATATATTAATTAGCGGAATAGCAGATGGTTTTGGAGAGTTATTAAAATATGCCGCTGATGGTGTGAATTTCGTATTTGGTGGATTAGTAAATCAAAAAGAGTTTTCGTTCTTTTTAAGTGTATTAATGCCAATCGTATTTATATCAGCTTTAATAGGTATTTTGCAACACATTAAAGTATTACCTATTATTGTGAAATCTATCGGTCTAGCATTAAGTAAAGTAAATGGAATGGGGAAACTAGAATCATATAATGCAGTTGCTTCTGCGATTTTAGGACAATCTGAAGTGTTTATTTCAGTTAAGAAACAATTAGGGTTATTGCCAGAGAAAAGAATGTATACATTATGTGCATCTGCAATGTCTACCGTTTCAATGTCTATCGTCGGATCATATATGGTGTTATTAAAACCGCAATATGTTGTAACCGCTTTAGTGCTTAACTTATTCGGTGGCTTCATCATTGCTTCTATCATTAACCCGTATGAAGTTACTGAGGAAGAAGATATGTTAGAAGTACAAGAAGAAGAGAAAAAGACTTTCTTTGAAGTATTAGGGGAATACATTATTGATGGATTTAAAGTTGCGATTACAGTAGCAGCTATGTTAGTCGGTTTCGTTGCTCTTATCGCATTCATTAATGCAGTATTTAAAGGTGTAATCGGTATTTCATTCCAAGAAATTCTTGGTTATGCATTTGCACCATTTGCATTTATTATGGGTGTACCTTGGCATGAAGCAGTTAATGCCGGAAATATTATGGCAACAAAATTAGTATCGAATGAATTTGTCGCTATGACAGATTTAGCACAAGGAAACTTTAATTTCTCAGATAGAACGACAGCGATTATATCTGTATTCTTAGTTTCATTTGCAAACTTCTCTTCAATTGGGATTATTGCAGGGGCGGTTAAGAGCTTAAATGAAAAGCAAGGGAATGTAGTCGCAAGATTTGGTTTGAAATTACTATTCGGTGCAACATTAGTAAGTTTCTTATCAGCAACAATCGTTGGCTTATTATTTTAATAGATTCGTATCATATAAAAAGGAATGGTGATTGTAATGAGAATGGTAGATATTATTGCAAAAAAACGTGACGGCAAAGAATTAACGACTGAAGAAATCAAATTCTTTATTAATGGATATACAGACGGAAGTATTCCTGATTATCAAGTGAGTGCGCTTGCAATGGCAATCTTCTTTAAAGATATGACAGATCGCGAACGTGCAGATTTAACGATGGCGATGGTTGAGTCTGGTGAAACGATCGACTTATCAGCAATTGAAGGAATTAAAGTAGACAAACATTCAACTGGCGGTGTTGGTGATACAACAACTTTAGTATTAGGACCATTAGTTGCTGCTTTAGATGTACCAGTAGCAAAAATGTCTGGTCGTGGTTTAGGACATACAGGCGGAACAATTGATAAATTAGAAGCGGTAGAAGGATTCCACGTTGAAATTACAAAAGAACAATTTATTGATATTGTAAACCGTGACAAAGTAGCTGTTATTGGACAAACAGGAAACTTAACACCTGCAGATAAAAAGATTTATGCATTGCGCGACGTAACAGGAACTGTTAACTCAATTCCTTTAATCGCAAGTTCAATTATGAGTAAAAAAATTGCAGCTGGTGCTGACGCAATCGTACTTGATGTAAAAACAGGTGCTGGTGCATTTATGAAAACAGAAGAAGATGCAAAAGAATTAGCACATGCAATGGTACGTATCGGAAATAATGTAGGACGTCAAACTATGGCTGTTATTTCGGACATGTCACAACCGCTTGGTTTTGCGATTGGTAACGCTCTAGAAGTAAAAGAAGCGATTGATACGTTAAAAGGTGAAGGTCCAGAAGATTTAACAGAATTAGTACTTGTATTAGGTAGCCAAATGGTCGTACTTGCGAAAAAAGCAAATACGTTAGAAGAAGCTCGTGAAATGCTAATTGAAGTGATGAAAAACGGAAAAGCAACTGAGAAATTTAAAGAGTTCTTAAGCAATCAAGGCGGAGATAGCTCAATTGTAGACAATCCAGAAAAAATGCCACAAGCTAAGTATGTAATTGATGTACCTGCAAAAACTTCAGGTGTTATTTCTAACATTGTTGCAGATGAGATTGGTATTGCAGCTATGTTACTTGGTGCAGGTCGTGCAACGAAGGAAGATGAAATCGATTTAGCAGTAGGATTAATGTTACGTAAAAAAGTTGGCGATGCAGTAAAAGAAGGCGAGCCATTCGTAACAATCTACGCAAATCGTGAAAATGTAGAAGATGTAAAAGCAAAAATTTATGAAAATATTTCTATCGCTGAAACAGCAGTGGCTCCTAAATTAGTTCATACAGTTATTACTGACTAATCATCATTTCGTTTACTTTGAGGGGGAAATAATATGGGTAAGAAAAAATATATTGAAGAAGCAAACAAGATGTTATCGAAAGCGTATATTCCGTATTCTAAATTTCCTGTTGGCGCAGCGTTAGTTACGAAAGAAGGGAAAATCTATACTGGTTGTAATATAGAAAATGCTTCTTACGGTTTATGTAACTGTGCAGAAAGAACAGCAATATTTAAAGCAGTATCAGAAGGTGAGCGCGATTTTAGTTACTTAGTTATTACAGGAGAAACTGATGGACCGATTTCACCATGTGGTGCGTGTAGACAAGTAATTGCTGAATTCTGTGACCCGAAAATGCCTGTATTATTAACGAATGTAAAAGGTGATGAAAAAGAAGTGACTGTTGAGCAGTTACTGCCAGGTGCTTTCTCAATAGAAGATTTAAAATAAATTGAAAAGCCATTCTACAATTATTATTTGTGGAATGGCTTTTTTATTTTCAAAAATTGAATGTAATATTTTGTTCATACTCCGTTCATAAACTTTGCTTAAAATAATTGCAGCGAATATAGAAAGTTTACAACAGGAGGAATAGAATGAAGAAATTATATAATGCGGCATTTATTTACTTAATTATTGGTTTATTATCAGGTGTATTTGCAAGAGAGTATTCGAAAGCACAAGGAATTAAAGGATCCACAATGTTGCAATTAGTGCATACACATGTATTAGTGCTCGGTTTTGTATTCTTTTTAATTGCTTTAGCCTTATGTAAAGTGTTTCATGTACAAGAAACAAAGAGCTTTTGTGCATGGTTTGTTGTTTATAATGTAGGAGTAATCTTTACTATTGCTACAATGCTATGGAGAGGTCTTCTACAAGTAAATGGAACTGACTTTTACGGTTTAAGCCATATGGCTGGATTAGGTCATGTTATTATAAGTGTCGGGCTCGTTTGGTTTATGATTTTGCTCAAAAAGTCTTTTAAATAGATAGGAGTGGGAAGAGTATGATAGCACTTTTATCAAGTATTTTAGCGGTTTGTATGGCTGTTGGTGTCATGTTTCTGCGCTTTAAAGCAGCGAAAAAGCCGGTAACGAAAAAGAAAATTATATTGCCGCCAATTTTTATGAGTACTGGAGCAATGATGTACTTTTTACCAGAGTTTCGATTAACATCGTTAGAAATAGTTGAGGCAATTAGTATAGGGCTTATCTTTTCTATTTTTCTTATTAAAACAACTAAGTTCGAAATAAAAGGCGAACATATATTTATGAAACCGTCAAAAGCATTCATATTTATTTTAGTAGGCTTATTAGCTGTACGCGTGGCATTAAAGTCATATTTAAGCCAATCAATTGATTTGGCAGAGTTAAGCGGCATGTTTTTCTTACTTGCATTTGCGATGATTGTGTCGTGGAGAATTGCGATGTATCGCTCGTTTACTAAATTAAAAAAGACAATAAAAAGAGCTGGAATTTCTATATAGGAAATCCAGCTCTTTTTATGTTTTATTAGAATTCTTTAGCGCGGAACTCATTTGCTTAATTTTAAACGTATTTGAGCATCTTGTAATGCAGCAGGTGTAACGTTAAGACCATTTTGATCAACAATTTTTGTGTTTAATAAAATGGAATCTAAGCTTCCACGAAATGTTTGTGTATAGTTTTGGCGCAACATTTGTTGTTCTTGTTTTTCATCAACTGTTAATCCATTCGCTTTTTCTTTTTTTGACAATTCGTTAATACGGAATAAAATGTTTTTCATTTGTTTCACCTCTAGTTAGATGTAATTACATTAGCTGCTTACTAATGTATAGTTATTGTAACCTATCTTTTAATAAGTGTCAATGTCTATAAAATGCTTTGTTTTGTATGTGTATGGATGAGAGAGGATGTAAATGAATACTAATACTTGAAATAGAAAAGATGCTAATATACAATACTATGGTAGGGTATAAAGAGTTGTTGTTTTACATTATGAAAGTAATAAGTAAAAAGGAGTATGCAATAATG
The DNA here is from genome assembly GCF_011800505.1 of Bacillus sp. EKM501B. Classification (NCBI taxonomy): domain Bacteria; kingdom Bacillati; phylum Bacillota; class Bacilli; order Caryophanales; family Bacillaceae; genus Bacillus; species Bacillus sp. EKM501B. The sequence continues at coordinate 80,821 of NZ_JAALFZ010000007.1, forward strand.
AATGCAGTAATTTCAAAGAAAGAAACAATCATCTCATATACGATTGCTATTTTATTTATTTTAGCTATGGTAACAGCTGGTGTGTTATTAAATGATCCGGAAGTCATTTTGCCAGAAATAGCAGCGATGGCAATTGCTTTATGGGCGTATCGTGAGCCAGGATGGTTAAGACAACCAGAAAAAATCTTTATTGCACCGTCAATAACAGCTGTTATTGGTTTTGCAGTGAATCAAATGGATATTTCCTATATAGGAAAAGTTAGCTTAACACTTATATTAATGATGTTGTTTTTATGTGTTATTCAATCCAATTTAGCACCATCCATTGCGACAGGTTTATTACCGTTAGTAACAAATGCGACGGAATGGTCATTTGTTATCGCGGTATTTGCTTTAACATTTATTTTAATGATAGGTGTTCTTATATTTAAATTGAACAACGGTATTGAGCGAAAAGTGCAAATACAGTATAAATATATGACTGTATTTCTAATACTAAATTTCGTATGGATCAGTTTATGCTGGATAACTGGTTATGAACAATTAGCAGTTATTCCACCAATATTAGTTGTTGTGTATGAATCACTTCAAAAGCCGATGTATAATGAAAAAATGGCTTTTAAACAAATATTAGTATTAACTGCATCGGCAACTGTTGGAACTTTATTGTATTTTGCAATTGATTCATGGATTGTAGTCACGTTATTAAATATGATATTAATGGTTATTTTATTAAAAATCGTTGGAGTACGTATTCCAGCAGCGTATGCATTTCCATTATTGCCACTCGTATTTCCTGATGAAATGATAAAAATGTTACCAGTAGCTTCATTTGTTGCGGGAGTATTTTTATTTGGTGCAGTACTACTGTATAAAAAGTGGGAGATGAAGCAAAAGGACATGTAGAAGAGTTAAATATAATTTTTAAAAAAGGTAAGTTCAAATGAATTGAACTTACCTTTTTGTATGTATTACCAATATAGAGCAGTATCATAAAGTCCGATTAAAATAAGGAGAACACCGGCTATACGTTGAATGTTTTTTCCTATTTTTCGGCTCTTTTTAAGTAGTGCCCCATTTAATCCTAGATAGGAGATGATGGACATTAATACGACGATAGGCAGAGCAGTTCCTATCGAAAAGAATGTAGGAAACAAGTACCCGTAATTATAGGGTAAAGATAAAGGGAGTAACGTTCCGAAAAATAGCACAAACATAGTCGGACAGAAAGCTAAAGAAAAGAAAAAAACAAGTAAAAATGAGCTGACTTCATTTTGTTTTCGAATAAATTTAATAGGGAAAAGGGTAGAGAAGAAATTTCTTCCTCTTATAATATCTGATAATATTAGACCTATTATTATTAATAAAGGTCCGATCAGTTTGCGTAACCATGGGAAATACAAAGTTAATATTTGCTGAATCTCTTTTCCTAAAAACCATACTAATAGTCCAAGCGTCGTAAAAGCCATTATTTTTCCTAAAATGAATAAAAGTATATGTTTCCATACATGTCCTTTTTGTAAAGATTGGTTGCTATAAAGTGTAATAGCGCTAATGTTTCCTGTTAATTGGCAAGGAGCAAGTGTACCTACAATGCCTAATAAAAACGCAAATAAAAGAGGTACAGATTTCGTAGCATTCGCGACATCTATTAAAGAAGACATGAGTTGATAGCTCCATGCACTAATTGTTGAAAACACGTCATATTCACCTTTCTAATTTAATTGTAATGTTCCCTCTTTAGTAATCTGTTTCCACGTTTTACCCTCATCGGTAGAAAGGAACACATTTGCTTTCATTGTAGCAAATGCGATTTCAGCTGAATTTTGAGGGTTTTGTGAAATATACATAATTGCATCTTTAGAATCTAAAAGTGGAATTTGTATGTTTGTTTCTTCATTTGTTGCAATTGATTTCTTCGTTACGATTTGCTTATTGATAGGGGCGTAAATAACATCTTCATTACTTAATGTAACTGCGGTCGATTCAAGTGATTTGGAGAATAGTTCAAACTTATTTCCATAATCCGTAGATAAATATACACCGTCTTTAGCACTTACCACGACTACACTAGATTGATTCGGATGTACGGAAAAGGAATGAATCGTACTTGAAAGACCTTTTAACTTACTATTTTCCCAATCTTGTCCGTTGTTCGTACTGAAATAAAAACCTTGTTGTAATTTAGAATTTGGACGCTCATTGTATAAATAAATTGCTTCTGTATTATATCCGACAGCAAGGTTATGAAAATCAGATTCTCCGTAAAACGCTAGCTTTTCAAGTGTATTACCGCCATCAGAACTTTTCATTAATCCTAAAGGATTTTTTAAATCTGCTCCTGGTTCAGGATGACCGCTGGCAAAGAACCCGTTCTTCGTTGCCTGAAACCCCATATAATCATGTAATCCAGTCTTAGTTTCAAGCCATTTTCCATCTTGATAAACTTTTATCCCGCTATGAGTGGCGATAGAAACCCCAGATATATTTCCTGCATAGCCAATTCCGTGAATGTGCTCGATTTTTCCAGATGTAATTTCTTTATAGAAGTCTTGCGGACTCGTATTTGCTGTTTCTATATTTTTTGACTCAGATTGCACCGTTTCTTTCTTCACGGGTGCTGTTTCGGTGTTGCTAGAACATCCAGTAATTATGAATAAGGAAGTAATTGCTAACCCTGTTGCTACATAATGTTTCAAAGTTGTGGCTCCTTTCCTATATATGAGATTTTAAGTATATGGAATAAATGTCAAGAAATTGTGGAGTGGTATGCATAATGTAGATTAGATGGGCACTAGTAAGGGGGGGATTTTCCTTTTTCTATGAGTACTATTAATTGACGAAAAATTGTAACAATAATAAAATGAATTGATTAGATCATTAGTTTTTTAATCATACATAGAACGCTAGGGGGATTATCATGAAATCAACATTTTTTGCTCAAAATAGAGAACGATTAGCAAACACATTACCAGAGGGATCTATTACGATTTTATTTGCGGGACAAGCACCGCATATGTCAGCTGATGCACATTATAAATTTGTACCGAATCGTAATTTTTACTACTTAACGGGAATCGATGAACCAAATGTTATTTTTATGCTGAAAAAGGTTGGAAATAGTGTTGAAGAAACACTTTTCATTGAAAAGGCAGATCCAGTAATGGAAAAATGGGTCGGTAAAACAGTTTCTAACGAAGAAGCAGAGAAAATTTCAGGTATAAAGAAAGTTATATATTTAGATAGCTTTGAAAAGACAATGTCAAATATACTTTTTACAGAAAATGCGAAGCATCTATATTTAGATATAGAACGTCGTGATTGGAATGGTACGGAGACAAAAACATTAGCATTTGCTAAACATGTAAGAGAAAAATACCCACACGTAACAATTGGTAATGTATATCCGAACATTTGTGAATTACGAGTATTTAAAACAGAGGAAGAAATTGAAATTATTAAAGAAGCGATTGCTATAACGAAAGACGGTATTTACAACGTACTTAAGCATGCAAAAGCAGGCATGATGGAGTATGAATTAGAAGCACAATTTGATTTTACACTGAAGTCATCTGGCATTAAGTACCATGCGTTCAATACAATTTTGGCGAGTGGGAAAAATGCTACAGTTCTTCATTATGAAGATAATGATGCACAAATTCAAAATGGTGACTTAGTATTACTAGATTTAGGTGCTCAAAAAGACTACTATAACGCTGATATTAGTTATACATTCCCGGCAAATGGAACATTCTCTAGTCGCCAAAAACAAATTTATAATATTGTATTAAAAGCATTAAAAGAAACAACAGAGATTATTAAGCCAGGATTAAAGTTCGCTGCATTAAATGAGCATACAAAAAAGGTACTGGCAGAAGAGTGTAAAGCAATTGGTTTAATTCAAGAAGATGAAGAGTTATCAAAATACTATTATCATGGTGTCAGCCATTTCCTTGGTTTAGATACACATGATGTAGGAACATATAAAGATAGAGTGTTAGAAGAAGGTATGGTTATAACAATTGAACCTGGTCTTTATATTGAAGGAGAATCAATTGGAATTCGTATTGAAGATGACATTCTTGTAACGAAAGACGGGTATGAAAACTTGTCAAAAGATATCATTAGGGAAGTTGAAGAAATTGAAGAATTTATGAGTGTAAATAATGAACATGTAAAAGGAAACCAAGCTGTAGTTAAATAATAAAAGAGTCATCACTAATTTATTTGAACTTTATCTCGAATCGTGGACAATTAAAAAATCCATGATTCGGGATAGGGTTCTTTTCTTCGAAATACTAATCTTTAATTATTAATCCTAATAAAGTAGCAAACTGAACAGCTTGATATGTCGATACTTTACATCCTCTTAAATCGCTCACTGAAACTGTAAGTGTATCAAAGGTAGAAGAACTAATATCTATCCCCTTCAGTGATGTCTGATCAAAATTAGCTTCATCAAGACTACATAATTGGAATTCAACTTTTTTAAGTTTACAGTCAAAAAAATCTGCATTATTTAATGAAGTTTCATTGAAGATGATTTTTTCTAGTTTAGAATTTCCAAATGCCGCTAAATTCAAAATTGAATTCTCAAATTTAACATTTCCTAAGCTAGATTCTGTGAAATTTACTCCGATTAATTTACTGTTTTTAAATTCGACTCTGTGAACAGAAGAATTGCTTAAATTAACATTTGATAAATCACAGTTTTCAAAACAAACATCTGTAATATCAATATTGCTAAAGTCTGTATTAGTAAACTTACAGTTTTTTATCACCGCATCATATAACCGCACTCTATCTACAGATTCATTTTCGAAAGTGGAGTCTATAATTTCACACACTTCCAATGTTGGATCTTCTTCATAAAAAATATCTTGAAAATTCTTTGAAGATAACTCTGGTGAAATTTTTGGTCTATCAATTTTCATCGTATATCAATCCTCTTCTATTTGATATATTTGTGTAATTTGAGTCCATTGTCTGTGAGGAACATTAGTTCTTATTATACAAAAATCTAAGTTCTTTTGTGAAGAGCATTTTAGCTACATTTTTCTTATTTAATAATAGCAGTGTTATTGTTTCTTAAGAAATAACGTCAAAACAAATACGAGAACGGCTAATGTAGTCGCTACAAGGAAAGCATTTTGTATTACTAAAATATTCGTCTCTTATAATGTCTCTACTTTTAGTAATTTTCCAATTAGCTTACGTAAGATCTAATTACATCTCCTTATTTTCTTGAAAATCAACTTCTATAATGATTTTGAAAAAGAAAAAGGAGGGATTGTCCATGAAGCGATTTGTATTGGCAGCCGTTACAGTCTCTGTAATATTTTTAATTGCTGCATGTTCTTTGGCTACAAATACAACAAATGATCATAAAAATATGAATGATAAAAAAACACTACAGACTGAAACAGCTACAACACCATTGAAGGTTGAAAAAGGACCAGAAGTTACTTTAATAGCGAAAGAAGAAAAGCAAAAATTAAGTAACGGTGTTATTGTTCCAGTCTGGACATTTAATGGCTCATCTCCTGGTCCAGAAATTCGGGTGAAAAAAGGTGAAAAGGTGAAAGTGACATTAAAAAATGAATTATCTGCACCAGTATCTATTCATTGGCATGGATATCCTGTCCCAAATAACATGGATGGAATTCCAGGCGTGACACAAGATGCAGTTGAACCAGGAAAAAGTTTCACTTACGAATTTGAAGCGAACGTACCAGGAACGTACTGGTATCACTCGCATCAAGATTCTGTAAATCAATTAGATAGAGGTTTGTATGGAGCGCTCATTGTAGAAGATACAAAGGAAAAATATGATAAAGATTACACATTAATGTTGGATGAATGGGTTACAGATAAAGAAGAAATTAAAAAGCAGTTAAAAGAAATGACAAAAGGGCAAATAGGTAATAAATCTAAAGGTGATGAAAATACGAAAAAGAATGATGATAAGAACGGCATGGATCATTCTGGTATGGACATGGGCAGTGATCAAAAAGACTCTGGCAATATGGTAGGAATGGACCATGGAAATATGAAGATGGAAGGTCATGATATGAGTATGTATGATTTATTCACAATCAATGGAAAAAGCGGTGATTTAGTAGTGCCATTGAAAGTGAATAAGGGAGATAAAGTTCGTCTTCGACTTGTTAATGCTGGTTATCTATCACATGATATACATGTTCACGGTCATGATATAAAAGTAATTGCGACAGATGGTCAACCAATAAACGATCCAAAAGTTATAAAGGATAAAGTAATTTCAATCGCACCGGGTGAACGTTATGATATTGAATTTACTGCTAATAAAACTGGGAAATGGTATGTTGAAGACCATTCGAAAAATAAAGGTGCAAAAGGAATGAAAGCTGTTATTGAATATGATGGCAGTAAAGAGATGAAAGATAAAGCAGACGAAAAAGAAAAATTACCGAAAGTAGATATAATGAAATATGGTACTAAAAAATTAGGAAGTTTCACGTTAAATCAAGAGTATACTGCTACATATAATATGGACTTAAATACGCAAATGAATGAAAATGAAATGATATATACAATTAACGGAAAGGTATTTCCGGATATTGACCCAATTCAAGTAAAAAAGGGTGATTTAGTAAAAGTGAAATTGGTAAATCGTTCTAAAATGGATGATCACCCAATGCATTTACATGGTCACTTCTTCCAGGTGTTGAGTAAAGATGGAAAACCGATAGAAGGTTCTCCAATTGTAAAAGATACATTGAACTTAAAACCAGGAGAAGAATATGAAGTAGCCTTTGTAGCAGACAATCCCGGTGAGTGGATGTTCCACTGTCACGACCTACATCATGCTTCAGCAGGGATGGTAACGGAAGTGAACTATACAGATTATAAATCTGACTATGTTCCAAACCAAAACATTCCTAATAAGCCAGAATAATAGGAAGCAGTTATCCTATGGATAGCTGCTTATTCATTTTTGTTGCAAGTACTAATGTATATGTTGATTATGCCCAGGTGAAGGTGCAGGAGTATGATCTGGGAATGTCGCGAATACGGCAACGATAATTACTACACTAATTGAAAGTAATAACAAAAAACGCTGTTGGATAAAAGTAGAAAAGTTCTCCGATAACAATTGAATCACACAGGACATAGTAATCGTTATAGTAAGTAAAAGGCTAATGAACAATATACTATGAGCTTGTTGAGCGTTTAACATTTCTGTAATCATTGCTCCCATCATACTTGCCATTAATCCAGAGAACATTCCTTCTAAAGCAGTATATAGGTGAAAACGTAGACCCACTAAAAAACCGATAAAACCACTAATTAAAATAGCAAGTAAAGTAGAATATAGTAATTCCCCCTTAAAGAGAATGCCTAAATAAAAACCAATACTTAAACCGATACTCATACTAAAAGACATAATAAATACCATATACTCCATTAGGGTACCCTTACGTTTAGAAATATTGGATGCAATAAGAATTGAGGTACAGCAAAGTGTTAAGGTAGTTAACGTATAAGCAAACATTATGATACCTCCTTGTCCTATCGTTCATTTCATCATATGTGTACTTATGATAATTTATATCTGCATATTATCTGCACAATTTCATAGATGTAAGCAAAGGAACGCTTGATTTTTTAGGGCGTCTTTTTTAATTGTAAGCATGTGAAAGAAATTGTTATATTATGAGTTTCTATTGTGAAGCCATAAAGAATAAGCGTATAATATTATAGGTCTCACATTTGCGAGACAAACCGCGAATGATAAATAAGATTGTTGTTTTATCATCGCTTCTAAACATATAGACAATGAAAGTAACACTGGAATACAGATAGGGAGTTATAAAATGAAATTAATTATTGCCGAGAAACCAGATCAAGGGTTGGCTCTTGTTTCACAGTTTAAATATCGCCGGAAAGATGGATATTTAGAAGTAGAAGCAAATGAGTTATTTCCAAATGGAGCGTACTGTACATGGGCAATTGGTCATTTGACGCAGTTATGTAATCCAGAGCATTATCACGCAGAGTGGAAAAAATGGTCACTTAATACATTACCGATGATTCCAGAGCGTTTTCAATTTGAAGTAACAAAGTCAAAGTATAAGCAATTTAACGTTGTGAAACAGCTGTTACATAATCCACAGGTAACAGAAATTATTCACGCAGGCGATGCTGGGCGTGAAGGGGAACTAATCGTACGAAATATTATTAATCTTTGTAATGTGCAAAAGCCTATGAAGCGTCTATGGATTTCGTCTTTAACGAAGCAAGCTATTTATCAAGGGTTTAAAAATTTACTTGATGAATCAGATACAATTAATACGTATTACGAAGCATACACAAGATCTTGTGCTGACTGGGTTGTTGGTATGAATGCATCACGTGTGTTTAGTATTTTGCTAAAGAAAAAAGGAATGAATGATGTATTTTCTGCTGGTCGTGTCCAAACACCAACGTTAGCATTGATTGTAAAGCGTGAGAAAGAAATTGAAAACTTTAAGTCAGAGCCTTTCTGGGAAGTGTTTGCAACCTTTAATATAGAAGGAAAAAAATATGACGGGAAATGGGAGAAGGATAATGAATCCCGCTTAAAAGACCCTGATATGGCGAATAAAATTGCGGCATTTTGCCAAGGGAAACCGGCTGTTGTGAAGGAAATGAAAACGGAGCGTAAAGAGTTTCAGCCGCCGCTTTTATTCAACTTATCATCACTGCAAGCAACGGCAAATAAAGCCTTTAAGTTTTCACCGAAAAAGACGCTTGATATAACGCAAGCACTCTATCAAAAAGGGATTGTTTCTTATCCACGTTCAGATTCTAACTATGTTACACAAGGAGAAGCAGCGACGTTCCCTGATATTTTACAGAAGTTAAGTCAATTTGATGAATATAAAGGCTTATTACCGGCACCAATTGAATCCATTATGAACAATAAGCGTTATGTGAATGAAAAGAAAGTAACAGATCACTACGCAATTATTCCGACAGAGCAAGTTACAAACCCAAGCAGACTATCCGGTGATGAAAAGAAAATTTACGATATGATTGTAAGAAGGCTCATTGCAGCTCATTATGAAGTTGCAATCTTTGACTATACAACAATCATTACGCTTGTAGATGAACGCGCTGAATTCATTTCAAAAGGAAAACAGCAAATTCAAGAAGGTTGGCGTAAAGTTATTTTCCAAGACGATAAAGATGACGAAACCATTCTTCCAATTGTAGCTGAAGGTGAAGAAGGAAAAGTTGTAAAGGTGAAAGTGAAAGAAGGAAAAACACAGCCACCGAAGCGTTATACAGAAGGACAACTTATTACGTTAATGAAAACAGCTGGTAAGTATTTAGAGAATGAAGAGCTAGAGAAGGTATTGAAGAAAACAGAAGGTTTAGGTACGGAAGCGACTCGCGCGGGTATTATTACGATGTTGAAAGACCGTAAATATATAGATGTAAAGAAAAACCAAGTGTATGCGACTGATAAAGGAAAAGTATTAATTACCGCAATTGGTGACAAAATACTAGCTTCACCGGAAATGACTGCGAAATGGGAACAACGTCTTGCGGAAATTGGTGAAGGTACAGCATCACCAGCAACTTTTATGGAACAAACGAAAAAGCTATCAGCTAAAATTATTGAAGATGCAGTGGAAATGTCTGAGAAGTGGGATTTCACTGGACTACATGTTGAATCGATTGAACGAAAAGGATCGAAATTTACAACGGGTAAAAAGGTTGGTAGCTGTAAAAAATGTGATGGCGATGTAATTGATAAGTCAACGTTTTACGGTTGTTCTAACTATAATACAACGCAATGTGATTTCACCATTTCAAAGAAGATATTAAGTAAAACAATTTCGCAAAAGAATATGACAAAGCTCTTAAAAGGTGAAAAGACCGATTTAATTAAAGGCTTTAAAAAGGGCGAGAAAACGTTTGATGCGAAATTAGAGTGGAAAGATAATAAGATTAATTTTGTATTTGAGAATTAATTTGTTAAAAGAGCATGACATAAAATTGTCATGCTCTTTTGTTTTTCTTTGAAATGAAATTTAACGATAAAAAAAATGCTTTAAATAATAAAATTTTATTGTAAAACGATAAATTTTATATTAAAATCATAATAAATGAGTGAGGTGCTTTTGTTAAAAGGTAACAACCTTATTTTTAAAATTAGAGGAGGTATAACTATGAACATTAACAATTTGATTGTTAAACATATGGATAACCCCCATGAGTTGGAGAAGATGTATAGAAAAGATCCGAAAGCTTTTAAAAAAGCATTCTCACAAGCATGGGACCAAAACCCTGATTCCCAGGTTCTAGCTGCTTGGTATGAAAGGTTGCATTTCAAGGAGAAAGTAAATAAAGAAAAAACATCTTTGTTTCAAAAAGGTTTCTTATTCATGGGCCTTTTAGCTATTCTGGCCGGCATAAGCACCAGGATCATTTTCCACTTTGTTGAGCAGGAAGCAATTGCTCCAATAAACTTGGCTTTTGGTGTAATTCCCTTTATTGCTGGTTATTTTGTTTACAATAATAAGCCGAAAAAAAGTATTATTTATTCCCTTATAGCGTTATTCCTAGTTTCCGGGGTGTATCTTAATACGTTGCCAATAAATTATAAAGACAGTACCATACTTGCTTATTTACATCTTCCTATATTTTTATGGGTCTTAGTAGGGCTTGCGTTTACAGGAAATGAATATTCAAAAGGCGGTACAAGATTAGCCTATATTAAATTTAATTTAGAATATTGTCTTCTCTACGGGAGCATGGCAGTGAGCGGAATGATACTAGCAATATTCACCATGCGTTTATTTAGCTTTGTTGACTTAGATATAGGAGAATTCTATTTTAGTAATGTTGTTTTATTTGGAGCAGCGGCTCTCGCTATTGTGGCTGCATACTTAGTATCAATGAATCTTAAGCTTGCTAAAAATATTACACCATACATATCTAAAATCTTTAGTCCGCTTGTCCTAGTCACATTGTTTATTTATCTTATAACGATAATTTTGGTCGGGAAAAACCCGTTCTTGGATCGTAATTTCCTAATGGCATTCAACGGAATACTGCTTGGTGTATTGGCTGTTACTATATTTTCTATCGTTGAGAGTGACTCGGACGAGAAAAAGAACATTTCAGATTATATAAATTTTTCCTTAATTGTTCTGGCGCTTATTATTGACACTGTCGCATTGTCAGCCATAGTATTCAGACTTTCTTCTTACGGGATTACACCTAATAGACTAGCTGTTTTAGGTGTAAACATACTGATCTGGGCAAATCTAATTTGGATTATGTTTTCCTATATGCGTTTCTTGCAAAACAAATCAGGACCGACAGCTATCCAAGATGCCATTACGAAGTATTTGCCAATCTACGGACTTTGGGCAGCTTTCGTTATATTTACGTTTCCTATCATTTTTAATTAGAAAGGATCTGTTAATGTAACGAAAGGTTAATTCTCTATAACATATAAAATTTTTAGAGCCCATCGATTTATAATTGGTAGTATTATGTTTGTAGTTTCGGTAATTTCATTTGTAATGATAAATAAGAAATAAGTGTTGTATGTAATCTTTCCATAATAAAAAACGTCCCAAAATGGGACGTTTTTTATTATGCGTATTGCCGTTTTTTCTTAATAAGCAACAAAACTTGTGACACACAAGCTAATACTGGTAACTCAATCAATGGTCCAATAACGAGTGCAAGTGCGATAAGAGGCTCATCTGGAAAAGCGGTCACAGCGATAGCGAGTGCAACAGGTGAGTTTCTTGCTAACGTTGTTAAGCTTAGACTTACTGTATCTTTGTAAGATAAATGCATCATGCGCCCGATAAATTGTCCTAGTAAAAAATTAATGATGAAGAACAATAGAACAGGAACGAGTAATAATAAAACAACATTCATATTTTGTAGTAAATATTTACCTTGTGATGCAAACATCGCTACTATTGCTAAACTTAAAAATACAATTTGAGCAGAGCTAAAAAACGGAATGAGTTTATTCTCGAGAGTTTCAGCTTTTTTTATTTTATTCATAATGAATTTTGTAGCGTGTGCAAGTATAAATGGTAAGACGATTACGATAACAATACTTTCTACTAAAACAGAAACCGCTACAGTTTTCATGACACCAGCAAATAAAAATAAATAAATGGGAAGGAGTAGAACTTGCAAAATTAAATTTACAGGTAAAATTGCAGTAGAAAGTGCTACATTACCTTTCGCTATTTCAGTAAAGATTAAGTACCAATCTGTACATGGAGTAACCATTAACATTATAAATCCAACCCAAAGTGCTGGATGATCGGAAAGAAATAGTGCCCCTAACCCCCAAGCGAGTAAAGGTGTCCATAAGAAGTTAATAGTAAGACTTGTTCCAGCAAATTTTAAATTGCGAAATCCTTTTTTTATTTCTTTTAATGGGATGCTGAGGAATAATCCATATAGCATGAAAAATAAGAAGGGGACAATAAATTTGTCTGAATACGTATGTATCATATTAAATTGTCCGAGTACGATGCCGCATGTAACAGCAAAAAGAATAATAAAAGTTTGAATCTTTTCTATAGTGCTCATGAATAAATCCTTTCTATATATGAATTTTCCTCTCTAAGTTTATTATACAAGTAATAAAGATGTATTTGGTGTTCAATTGTATCTCGCTTAATATTTTTAAGTCGAGATTTTATTTTTTTATTAAAAGTTACTTGACTAAAGTAAGTGACTATATTACAATCACTTACATAAGGTAATTAAATAACAAAAAGTTGCAACGGCGTAACTTAAGGTATCTATTGGAACTTTTTCTTAGAATAAGAATTTTTATGATGATGAATAATGAATATGAAAAGAAAGATTAGGTGAAGAAAATGGGACTATTTAGCTCATTATTTGGTAAAAAAGAAGAAAATAAGAATGTAGAGGGGAATAAAAAAATGTCAAAAGTATTATTTGTAAAAGCAAACGATCGTCCAGCGGAGCAAGCAGTTAGTTCAAAAATGTATGAAACATTTGTAAGTACTTATAAAGAAGCAAATCCAAATACAGAAATTACGGAATTAGATTTATTTGCATTAGATCTTCCTTATTACGGAAATATCGCGATTTCAGGTGGATATAAACGTAGCCAAGGTATGGAGTTAACAGCTGAAGAGGAGAAGGCAGTTGCTACAGTAGATCAATATTTAAATCAGTTTTTAGAAGCTGATAAGGTTGTATTTGCATTCCCATTATGGAACTTTACAGTACCAGCACCATTAATCACATATATTTCATACTTATCTCAAGCTGGAAAAACGTTTAAATATACAGCAAATGGCCCAGAAGGTTTAGTTGGTGGTAAGAAAGTAGTTGTGTTAGGTGCTCGTGGTTCAGATTACTCTTCAGAACAAATGGCTCCTATGGAAATGGCAGTTAATTACGTAACAACTGTACTTGGATTCTGGGGAATTACAAATCCAGAGACAGTTGTAATTGAAGGACACAATCAATATCCAGATCGTTCACAACAAATTGTTGAAGAAGGTCTAGAAAACGTTAAAAAAGTAGCAGCAAAATTTTAATTCATGATAGTAAATGGAAAAACCAACATGGATGACCATGTTGGTTTTTTAGTCTATTTTTCATGTTAAAAAATGTATATTTATAAAATAAAAGAAAAGTTCGAAAATAGTATTGCAAAATATTATATAGCAAACTATAATGAATTCAAGAATAGTTGATACTTAAATTAAATATTCAGAAAATTCAATTAGTTAAAATTGGAAAATGAGATAAGGAAACTTGAATGGGGGTTATATTATGGCGAATAAAGTACCGTTTTCGTTCATAGTAGTTATTGGATTAATGTTATTTGCACTATTTTTTGGAGCGGGAAATTTAATTTTTCCAGCGATGCTTGGTCAATCAGCTGGAGAGAATGTATGGATTGCTAACGCTGGATTTTTAGTAACTGGTGTTGGATTACCATTACTAGGTGTACTAGCATTTGGTTTTTCAGGTAAAGATGATTTGCAGTCGTTAGCTAGTCGTGCTCACCCAGTGTTTGGGATTGTGTTTACAACAGTTTTATACTTAGCGATTGGTCCGTTATTTGCAATACCAAGAACAGGAAATGTTTCTTATGAAATTGGTCTTAAGCCGTTTATGCCAGAAGGAGTAGGTTCTACACCTTTAATTCTTTTCACAATTATATTCTTTAGTATCACTTGTTTTTTTTCGCTAAATCCCGCGAAAATTGTCGATATTGTTGGAAAAATCTTAACGCCAATTAAGTTGACTTTCATCGGTATTTTAGTAATCGTTGCTTTTATACATCCGATTGGAGATATGCAAGCACCAGTGGAAGCTTATACATCACATGCATTCTTTAAAGGATTCCAAGAAGGATACTTAACGATGGATACGCTAGCATCATTTGTATTCGGGATTATCATTATCAATGCTATTAAAGAAAAAGGTGCGAAAACGAAAACACAAATTATGGTCGTTTGTGCAAAAGCGACAATTATTGCAGCATCTATTTTAGCAATTATCTATACAGCACTTTCTTATATGGGTGCTTCAAGTGTTGCAAAGCTTGGACATTTAGAGAACGGCGGAGAAGTATTAGCGAAAGTTTCTAACTACTATTTCGGATCATATGGCGGAGTATTATTAGGATTAATGATTACAGTAGCTTGTTTAACAACTAGTGTGGGACTTGTATCAGCATGTTCTTCATTCTTCCATAAGTTATTCCCAAATGTTCCTTACAAAGCAATTGCAATTACGCTATGTGTATTTAGTGCAATTGTTGCAAACGTAGGATTAACACAATTGATCGCAGTTTCTGTTCCAGTATTAACAGCAATTTATCCACTAGCAATCGTATTGATTTTCTTAACATTCTTCCATTCATTATTTAAAGGAAGAGCTGAAGTTTATCAAGTAAGCTTAATCGTAACATTTATCATCAGCTTATTTGATGGATTAAGTGCAGCTGGAGTTAACATTGAAGTAGTAAGCCAAGTGTTCACTAAATTCCTTCCCATGCAGGAAGTAGGATTAGGCTGGATCTTCCCAGCGATTATCGGTGGATTTATCGGATATGGCATTAGCATTTTAAAAGTGAAAAACCAAGTTCAACCAGCAACTAGAGCGGATAAGAAAATAGGTTAAATAAAAAAAGTTATAGACTTGTTTCTATAGCTTTTTTTGTTACTATTAATAATGAGAAAAAATAAAGTAGTAGGGGAAATAAAATGAAAAAAACAATTGATCATATCGGAATCGCAGTTCGTGATATAGATAGTACCATACGTTTTTATGAACAGGTTCTATCAGGAGAATTAATAGATCGTTACGTAAGTGAGGCACCAGGTGTAGAAAGCGAAGTAGCCATTCTTGAAGTGGATGGAGATAGAATTGAATTACTTGCGCCGACAAATAACACCACTTCACCAATTGCCCGATTTATAAAACAAAAAGGTAAAGGTGTACATCATGTTGCGTATCGAGTAGATGATTTAGATGTAGCTTTAGAGGAATTGAAAGAACAAGGAATTCGAACGTTAGAGCATACACTGCGCATTAATAAGCACGGTAGAAGGTTAATTTATCTTAACCCAGCGGATACAGAAGGAACGATTATCGAGTATTGTGATTATCCGGAAGAGAAATAGAAGAAGGGTATTTTTAAAAAGGTGTTACGTTATTACGTAACACCTTTTTATTTATGTATTTCACATTTTCTTCACAAATGATTCACGATAACTTTTCTTCTTCAAGAACTTACATTAATATATTTTATGATATAATAACAATCTACTTTAAAATTGTAAGTTGTATCTATCGTGATAGTTACTATCATATTAGAAGTTTAAAGGTGGAAGAGAAATAAAGAGTTATACTTTCTAGAAGTTTATATTTAATCAGGTTAATATTTCGCCGGAGAATCAAACTTCGGAAGTTAAAGTAATGAAAATAGAGCGATGAGGAAGAAAGAAGTGAAATGAGCGTGAAAGTAATGAGAAGATTAGGGACATGGTTATTACTTGCGTGTGTGCTTATCATATTGATACCGAAAAGTGCATCTGCTCATGCGTATGTTGTGAAATCAAACCCTACGGAAAATGAAACGTTGAAGAGAGCACCATCTGTTGTGAAAATTGAATTCGATGAGGACATACAAGTTTCACGTTTTAATACATTGTATGTGAGAGATACATCAGGTAAAAGAGTCGATTTAAAAGATGCTCATATTGATAAAAAAAATAAAAAACTATTAGAAGCCGGATTAAAAGAAAATCTCAAAAATGGTCTCTACTCTATTCAGTGGAAAGCTATTTCAGCTGATGGGCATCCAATTCAAGGGGTTATTCCATTCCGTATTGGATTAGCGGAAGCGGGAACAGACGATGTACAAGTGGAAGAGATGGGGTATGTCCCGCAAATCGATATGATTATGGAACGTGGGATTCTATATACGAGTTTCTCGCTATTTTTAGGAGTTCTCTTCTTTAATCTTATTATGTATAAAGGGAATGCAACCTCGGTTCGATCAAGGAGTAAGAACATAATATGGATCTCTTTATTTGGGATATTGATTAGCTTGTTATTCAATCTACCACTGCAAGCGAAAATAAATGCTGATGTTTCATGGCTAGAAGCATTCAATCCTTTACTATTAAAAGAAACATTACAGCTTTCTGTTTTTGGTTATGTATGGATTACTCAAATGGTTCTCATTAGTACGCTTATAATTGTTACGTATTTTGCGGTGAAGCATGAGAAGTTTTCGTCGTTTAAAGTATGGAGTATTCCAATACTATTGTTTATAGGGCTACTTGTTATGAAGGCCTTTAATAGTCACGCATACGGTTTAAAGTTTAAAGACATTGCTGTCGTTATGGATTTTCTACATTTATTAGCAGCTTCATTATGGGTTGGTGGTTTATCATCTATTATTTTTCTTTTATGTAAAGAGGATAATAAGTGGCATATGTATTGGGATATGATTAAGCGTTTTTCACCGTGGGCAACAGGTGCTGTCATTGTGATTTTAATAACAGGCCTTTTTAATAGTACATTTTTTATTCCAACAATCCACTCGTTATTTGATACGAAGTATGGATTGGCTTTATTAGCAAAGATACTATTATTTATTTTCATGGGGATATTGGGAATTATTCATTATGTGAAAGGGAGAATAAGAGCGCAGCAAGGATTAGGAGCTACGGTGAAAGTAGAGTTTGTCATTGGAATTATCATTTTCGTAATCGTAGCTTTTATGACAAACGTACAAACACCACCGATGCCTCCTACTGGACCATTTACAGAGAGTAAGCAATTAGATAATGGATATGAACTTACGCTAAATGTAAGTCCGAATAAGGTAGGACAAAATAAATTCCATATTACACTAAAGGACGAAAAGGGACAGCCTGTTACTGATATGGAACAAATGATATTGACGACTCAATCATTAGATATGAACATGGGGAAAGGTTCATTTAAAGTTTCAGTAGTTTCACCAGGAGAATATGAAACAGAAGGTATGTATATTAATATGACAGGAAACTGGAATATACATGTTCGTGGATTAACAAAATCTCTTGATAGTCTCGATACAGATTTTAAATTTATTGTCGGTGGCAGATAAAAAGAAGCTATGTATGAAAAGGAGCTAATAGAAAATGAAACGTATAAAAAAATTAGGAACAACAATGATCGCAACAATTATTGCAATGGGAATGTTTTCGTTACCTGTTAGTGCGCACGTCACTGTAAAACCAGCAACTTCTGACGTTGGTTCTTGGGAGACATATACGATAAAAGTACCAGTTGAAAAAAATGTAGCAACAACAAAAGTTACACTGAAAATACCGTCTGGAGTAGAGTTCCAGCAGTATGAACCAGTGCCAGGATGGAAAGTTGAGGAGCAAAAAGATACAGCTGGAAAAGTTAAAACTGTAGTATGGGAAGCAACAGGAGAAGGGATTTTACCCGGTCAGTTCCAGCGATTTACTTTCGTCGCTAAAAATCCGGATAAAGAGCAAAAAATAGCTTGGGACGCATATCAACAATATAAAGATGAAGAAATTGTTGAATGGACAGGCGATGAAAAAGCTGAAAAACCGCATTCACTTACTACAATTGCAAAAGGTACGTCATTAACAGGAGAACATGGTGAAGTTTCTAGTGTAGAAAAGAATGAAGGTACTAGTAATATGCAATTGATAGCAATTGTCTTATCTATTTTTGCGATAGTATCGTCGGTAAGTGCGTGTGTTTTTGTAGTACGTCGTAAAAAGTAAGACGTAAGAAAGAGCCTACAAACAGTAGGCTCTTTCTTACGTTTATTTCAATTCAACTTGCTGCCTTACAGCAAGTGTTTTCGGTTTTATATTTACAAAACAAATACTCACAACAATAAATAATAGTCCGATGAATAAGCTAATGGTAATAGCCTCATGTAAGAAAATTGAACTTACAATAATAGCTATTAGTGGAATGAGGAATGTATAAGCCCCAACTTTACTTGCTTCACCAGCTCCAACAAGTGTGAAGTATGCAAGCCACCCCATTGCAATAACAAAGAATGAAATAAAGAGAAGTACGCTAACAAATGGCATACTCCAAGCGATACTAGACCAGCTTTCAAACTCTGTACCAAATCCAATTAAGCAAAGACCACCAATAATAAGCTGAAGTGTTACCATCCAAATGGCATTAACACGGTGACCAGTCTTCTTAATGAATACTGTGCCAAGTGCCCAGCCAATAGCGCATCCTAACGCGAGAAGGATTCCAATAACAGAAATATGTCCTGTTAAACTGCTTGAGCTAATAACGCCTACACCAATAAATCCGAGAACAAGCCCGAAAATTTTCAAGCCGTACATTGATTCTTCAAGCCATATCCACGAGAAAATACCGAGTAAAACTGGTTGTAGAAATACAATGGCGGAAAATAACCCAGCAGGCATATATTGAAGGCCGACAGTTTGTAATCCGTAAAATATAATGATGTTAAGTAAGGAAGAAATAACGTATAAATGCCACGTTTCTTTTAAATGTAACTCTTTGTATTTCGGTAATGCGAACAGAAGTAAAATGAATCCTCCAATTAAAGTTCGAACGCCTGCAAATAAAACAGGTGGTGTATAATGCAGGGCAAACTTTGATAAAGGCCAATTGATTCCCCACATGAAAACGAGAAAGGTAAGGATGATGGCCGTCTTAGTTCGAGAAAGCTGTGTCACTGAAAGACCTCCTTGTTGTTATTCATTTCACTATGATATGATATCGACTGTAATAAATAAAATGAATCTTTTTTATGAGGAGTATAAGTGATTAGTTATGACCATTACACAACTGCAAGTATTAATAAAAACTGTTGATTTAGGTAGTTTTACGAAGGCTGCCAGGGTGTTAAATATGACGCAGCCAGCTGTTAGTCATGCGATTTCAAGTATTGAGTCAGAGTTAGGAGTTACTATTCTTATACGTGATAAACGAAAAGGGCTACTCGTTACGGATGTAGGAAATAGGATTCTTGTACATATTAGAGAGATTTTGAACGGTGTAGCGAAGATTGAACAAGAAGTTGCGATGGAGAAAGGACACGAAGTTGGGACGATTCGAATTGGGAGTTTTCCGAGCGCTTCTGCACATTTCTTACCCAAAATGATAAACCTTTTTAAGGAAAAGTATCCGAACTTAGAAGTAGTTCTTTGTGAAGGGACGATTAAAGAAGTTGAAGATTGGTTAGTATCGAGGGTTATTGATATAGGGATTGTTATTTTGCCTAATAAAGATATGGAGATTGTTCCATTAACGAAGGGGAAAATGGTTGCTATCTTAAGAGAGGATCATCCTCTCTGTAAGAAGGACGCTCTTACAATTTGTGATTTAGAGAATGAACCGATCATATTATGTAAGGGTGGATACGAACCACCCATTATTGATATGTTTAAACAAGCAAACGTACCACTTCGGGCTGAATATGTAATTTCGACAGTTACTACAGCTTTAAATATGATTCAAGAAGGATTGGGCATTGCAATATTAGCTGAATTATCTTTAACGAATTTACCAAAAAATGTGCAAACGAGAGAATTGGAACCACAAGTATGGAGAGAAATTGCTTTAGCTGTTCCTTCATTAAAGGATTCTTCAATCGCTGTGCAGCTATTTATTGAAGAATTTCAATCGCTATTTGCAGAATAAAAAGAGGTGTCTCATATATCATAATGGGACACTTTTTAATTTACTTATAAAAAATCTATGAAAAGGATTGACTTATTTTTTAGTTGTAACTATAATGATTACATCGAGGTGGTGATTACGATGAAAATTAGTAGCCGCTTTTCCATAGCTGTTCATATTTTATCTATTTTGAAAAACAATCCATCTTCACATTGTACTTCAGACTATATGGCTGAGAGTGTTAATACAAATCCAGTAGTCATTCGTAAAATCATGTCGTACTTGAAACAAGCTGGCTTTGTTTACGTAAATCGTGGACCGGGTGGCGCGGGATTACTAAAGGATTTATATGAAATCACATTGTTAGATGTGTATCATGCAGTGAACGTAGTCGAAGAAGACAAGCTATTTCATATTCACGAGAAACCGAATCCAGATTGTCCAATTGGGGCGAATATTCAAGCGGTGTTAGAAATCATTTTAATTCAAGCACAATCCGCGATGGAAGAAGTTTTGAGAAATATTACAATGGGGCAGTTGTTTGAAACTTTGCAAGAAAAAATGAATGCTTAAATCATATTTATATTTTTTTGTCATTAATGTAACTGATTTGATTACAACGATAAAGGTAAGGTGTAAAAGTTATGACTGTAAAAATGAAAGTATACTCAGATTTTATATGTCCGTTTTGTTTTTTAGCAAAAGGTCCATTAGATGAGGTAGCGAAAGAGAAAGATGTAGAGATTGAATGGATGCCATTTGAATTACGTCCAAGTCCATATTCAAAAATAGATCCATGGAATGAACCAGAAAAATTAGGTTCATGGGATGCTTTCATTCTTCCGACAGCGAAGAAGTTAGGAATTGATATGCGCTTGCCACGTGTTTCACCACATCCATATACACATTTAGCTTTCGAAGGATGTCAATTTGCGAAAGAACGTGGACTAGGTAATGAGTATCATCACCGCGTATTCACAGCATTTTTCCAAGAAGAGCAAAACATTGAAGATATTGATGTGTTAACAAAATTAGCGGTAGAAGTAGGACTTCCTGAGGCGGAATTTAAAGATGCTTTAGTAACTCGTAAATATAAAGAAAAGCATCAAGAAGCAATTCAACACGCATATGATGAAGCGAATATTATGGCTGTTCCAACTGTCATGATTGGAGATGAAGTCATTCAAGGGCTTGCTAGTAAAGAAACACTAGAAAGGGTCATTGATAAAGAAATTGAAAAGGATAAAACAAATTCATTTGAAGGTATGCAATGTAATACGGATGGATATTGCTAATTCGCTTGTTATGAAATAACAAAATAAATTATAAAACAAACATTTGGAGGAATTAAAATGTCAGCAACTACAACAAACTTAAAAGAAGCAATCGTGAACCGCCGTTCAATTCGTAAAGTAGCAAAAAACGATGCAATTACGAAAGAAAGAATTGAAGAAGTGTTAAAAACAGCTTTACACGCACCAACATCTTTCAATATGCAAAGTGGTCGTATGGTTGTATTAATGGATGGAGAGCATGAAAAGTTTTGGGATATCGTTAAAGAAACACTAAGAGCCCGCGTACCAGCAGAAAACTTTGAAGCGACTGTAGAAAGACTAAAAGGCTTCCATGCAGGTGTAGGAACAGTTCTATTCTTTGAAGATCAAGCAACTGTAGAAAAAATGCAAGAAAATGCGCCATTATATAAAGATCAGTTCCCATTCTGGTCTCATCAAGGAAATGCGATGTTACAACATACTGTGTGGATGCTATTATCTGCTGAAGGAATTGGAGCGTCATTACAACATTACAACCCAATCGTAGATGCTGAAGTGAAAGAAACTTGGAACATTCCGGCAGAGTGGAGCTTAGTAGGTCAAATGCCATTTGGTGAACCAAACGAACAACCAGCAGAAAGAACGTTCTTACCTACTGAAGATGTAGTGAAATTTTATTAAGAAATACAATATGTAACGAGAAGGAAGCTGTGCTTAAAAACAGCTTCCTTTTTTGTAGTGGTGTTAATTTATGCGTATTTAGGGAAGAAATATAAGAAATAATACGGTGAGAAGGGAATTAGAAAAATGAATGATGAGAAAAAATATACAGTGGTAGGTACTGATGTTGAGGAAGTAAAGCGTTTAAATAAAAATTCAGGGTTAACGTATAATCAAGTGAAAGAAATGTTAGCAAAGCAAATGCAAAAAAAGAAGTAATTAGATTGAAATCTTTCATTTTTTCATTTAGCATTTTGATTGGAGAGAGTTAAGTAAAAGGTAACTCTCTTTTTTGTATAGCTAAGCATCTTATAGAGTGGAGGAAGCAACATGAAGAAATGGGTAAAGGTAACGCTGTCTATCACTGGAGGCATTGTCTTATTAGCGTGTGCTGGTGGATATTACGTGTATAAAAATTATTTTCCAAAGGAACCTGAGCGTATTGTATATGATAAAGAAAGAGTGCTACAACCGATACATAATCAGCTTAAAGGAATCAATATAGAAAATGTAAAGATAAAAGAAAAAGAAGTCGTAAATGCGACTGTAGATGAGCTTCAAAAAATGATTGATGATGGAAAGTTGTCATATGAAGAATTAACGAGTATTTATCTCTTTAGAATACAAGAACATGATCAAAATGGAATAACATTAAATTCTGTTACAGAGATAAATCCTAATGCGATGGAAGAAGCAAGAAAGTTAGATCAAGAGCGGGGTAGAAACAAAAATTCGAATTTATATGGTATTCCTGTCGTTGTAAAAGATAATGTACAGACGGAAAAAGTGATGCCGACTAGTGCAGGAACTTATGTATTAAAAGATTGGATTGCAGATCAAGACGCAACAATTGTGAAGCAGTTGAAAGAAGAAGGAGCATTTGTTTTAGGAAAAGCGAATATGTCTGAGTGGGCGAACTATTTATCTTTTACAATGCCAAGTGGGTATAGCGGGAAGAAAGGACAAAATTTAAACCCATACGGTCCGATTACATTCGATACTTCAGGATCAAGTTCAGGATCTGCTACAGTAGTTGCAGCAGATTTTGCACCGCTTGCAATTGGAACAGAAACGACGGGATCGATTGTTGCACCCGCGGCGCAGCAATCAGTAGTTGGGTTACGTCCATCTTTAGGTATGGTAAGTAGAACAGGAATTATTCCGTTAGCTGAAACTCTTGATACAGCAGGACCTATGGCAAGAACGGTAAAAGATGCAGCAACATTATTTAATGCAATGATAGGTTATGACGAAAAAGATGTTATGACAGAAAAAATGAAAGATAAAGAAAGAATTGATTATACAAAGGATTTATCGATAGATGGATTAAAAGGGAAAAAGATAGGGCTTCTTTTTTCTGTAGACCAACAAGATGAAAATAGAAAAGCAGTAGCAGAAAAAATTAGAAAAGACCTTCAAGATGCAGGTGCGATATTAACTGATAATATCCAGTTAAGTGCTGAGGGTGTAGATAATTTGCAAACATTAGAATATGAGTTCAAGCATAATGTAAACGACTATCTTTCACAGCAAAAGAATGTACCGGTAAAATCGTTAGAAGAGATTATAGCGTTTAATAAAAAGGATAGTAAAAGACGAATAAAATACGGACAAACATTAATTGAAGGGTCTGAAAAATCTGTTATAACGAAAGAAGAGTTTGAAAACGTAGTGCAAACGAGTCAAGAAAATGCAAGAAAAGAGCTAGATAGGTATTTAGTAGAAAAAGGTTTGGATGCTCTAGTTATGATTAATAACGATGAAGTTCTTCTATCAGCTGTAGCTGGTTATCCGGAATTAGCGGTTCCTGCTGGATATGATAAAAATGGAGAACCAATCGGTGTAGTGTTTGTAGGGAAACAGTTTGGTGAAAAAGAGCTTTTCAATATTGGATATGCGTATGAACAGCAGTCTAAAAATAGAAAATTACCTAGTTTATAAAAGATTATATGAAAAATAACTGGAATCTAACAATATGAAAAGAAAAAAAGGATTCTTCTCAATTAGTAAGAAAGATTGTCTATAGGAGTTCATAAAATGTAATATATTCAATTTCCATCCATTGAAGGGGGAGGTTAATTCTTAATGAATGAAGTAAAGAGTTTTTTTCGAAGTAGAGGGTTTCAACGGTTTCTCGTTTTAATAATAGTAGCGCTTGTATTATACGCATTAAAAAGTATGATTAATTTAATATTAATTACGTTTATACTGACGTTTTTAATGGATCGATTTCAACGTTTTATTTCAAGAAAATTGAAAGTAAACCGGAAAATTGTTATTGCATGTTTATATATAATATTGGTTTCCTTTATAGGCACAACGTTATATAAATATTTACCTGTGCTGACGATACAAATTTCACAATTAATTTATCAGTTTAAACTATTTTTTCAAAATCCACCTGATAATGAAATCGTTAAATATGCACTTTCGACAATTAATGGGATGGAAGTATCAAAATATATAGAACAAGGTGTAGATGTCATCTATCAATCGATAGCAAATATAGGGAAGGTAAGTTTACAAATATTATTATCTCTAATTTTAAGCTTATTTTTCTTATTAGAAAAAGAGCGTATTATTACATTTACATCTAAGTTTAAAGATAGTAAGTTAAAAATCTTTTATGAGGAAATTGCATATTTTGGTGAAAGATTTGCAAGATCGTTCGGCAAAGTAATTGAGGCTCAGTTTTTAATTGCCGTTGTAAATTGTATTCTTACTGTCATTGCATTAATCGTTTTAGGATTTCCACAGCTACTTGTATTAGCTGTTATGATTTTCTTACTAGGGTTGATTCCTGTTGCAGGTGTGATTATTTCTTTGTTTCCACTTTGTATCATTGCTTACAACGTAGGCGGAGTTATGTACGTAGTATACATACTCGTATTCATAACAGTAATCCATGCTCTTGAAAGTTATTTTTTAAATCCGAAGTTTATGTCTGCAAAAACAAATTTACCAATATTCTACACATTTATGATTCTTATCTTCTCAGAGCATTTCCTCGGAATATGGGGGCTTATTATCGGGATACCAATCTTTATCTTTTTATTAGATGTACTTGATATAAATAATGAGGATGCGACTAAAAAATAAGAAATGATAGAAAATCACTAAAAAGTCATAGGAGATAATGAAAATAAAAAGCAATCCAAAATAAATTGGATTGCTTTTTATCTTAATTAAAGAACCGGAGCCATTGTTTCTTTCAATACTTGAACAGAGTGGTCGAATTTTAATTCTTCATCTTCACTTAATTCAACCTCTAAAATTTCACGAACACCGCCGCGATTTAAAACAGCAGGTACCCCGATATAAACATCTTTTTGACCGTATTGACCTTCTAAGTAAGCTGATACAGTTAATACACTATTTTCGTCGTTTAAAATTGCTTTTGTAACACGTAGAAGTGACATACCGATACCATAATAAGTTGCGCCTTTACGCTCAATAATATGGTAAGCTGCATCACGGACGTTTATGAAAATTTTGTCTAAATCTTCTTGATTATACGTGTTGTCTTTTTCAAGCAGTGTTTGTAGTTTTTGGATACCAACGGAAACATGGCTCCAAACTGGAAGTTCAGTATCGCCGTGTTCTCCGATAATATAAGCGTGAATGTTGTGTGGACCAATATCGAAGTACTCACCTAACATATAGCGGAAACGAGCAGAATCAAGCGTTGTACCAGAACCGATTACACGTTCTTTCGGTAAACCAGATTCTTTCCAAGTTACATAAGTTAAAATATCTACAGGGTTTGTTGCGATTAAGAAGATGCCATCAAATCCGCTATCCATAATACTGCGAACGATTTGTTTAAAGATTTTGGCGTTTTTCTCAACTAAATCTAAACGTGTTTCGCCTGGCTTTTGTGGTAATCCAGCTGTAATAACTACAAGGTCAGCATCTTTACAATCTTCGTAGCTGCCTTTCCATACTCTAGTTGGAGCTGGGGCGAATGGAACAGCATGACTTAAATCCATTGCTTCCCCTTCAGCTTTTGCTTCATTTACATCGACTAAAACAAATTCTTCAGCTACGGCTTGGTTAATCATGCAGTAAGCATAACTACATCCAACTGCTCCTGTTCCTACTAATACAACACGGTTAATACCTTTTTTCATTTCAAAATTCCTCGCAATTTCATTGGTTTTGTTATGTAAGATAATACGTCTTACTTCTATAGAGTCATATCTAGTTTATTACATTTTATAAAAGATATTCAAGTATTTGAAAATGTATCCGTGCAAATCTGCGAACAAAACATAGGAATTCAGTGAACCGAATATAATTCAGTAAAATCCTTTGTAAAAGGGGAAATGGTATGGGGAACCCATTAACAATGGAAGAAATGCTTCATATTATTCATGCAGGGCTTGTTAAAAAGAATAACCCAAAACGGATTACGATTGCAGGTGCAGGGATTTCTGGATTAGTTGCAGGTTCTTTATTAAAAGAGGCTGGGCACGAAGTAACGATTATAGAAGCAAATAACAGAATAGGTGGCAGAGTGTATACGATTCGGGAACCATTTAGTGTGGGTTTATATTTTAATGCGGGACCGATGAGAATCCCTGACACCCATAAGTTAACCTTAGCGTATATTCATAAATTTAAACTACCTTTAAACCTTTTTATAAATAAAACTTTTGCAGATATCATTTATACGAATAACATTCAAACGAGATTGAATGTGTTTGAAAATGATCCAAGTGTACTTGAATATCCGGTTTTGGATAAAGAAAGAGGAAAAACGGCAGAAGAGCTAATGATTGAGGTATTAGAACCAATACTAAATTATATTAAGAAGGATCCTGATAAAAACTGGCTTATCGTTGAAAAAAAGTATAAAACGTATTCGCTTGGTTCATTTTTAATGGAGTATTATTCAGATGGTGCAATAGATATGATTGGGGTACTTCTTGATATGGAAGCTTATATGGGAATGTCCTTAATTGAAGTATTACGTGAAATGATTTTCTTTACTTCAACAACGAAATATTATGAAATAACTGGTGGAATGGATAAGTTATCGAATGCATTCTTACCACAATTAAGGGAACATATTTTAATGCAGTATAAGGTTGATAAAATTATACAAGAAGATAATAAAGTAATGTTACAAGGAAATCATGAACAAACGTTAGAGCAATTTACAATAACAAGTGATTTTGCTATTATTACAATTCCATTTTCAGCGTTAAGGTTTGTAGAAGTTCAGCCATACTATTTATTCTCTTATTTTAAAAAAAGAGCAATTCGTGAATTAAATTATATTGCTGCAACTAAAATTGCAATAGAGTTTAAAAGTAGATTTTGGGAGAAAGCGGGACAGTGTGGAGGTAAATCTATTACTGATTTACCGATACGTTTTACATACTATCCGAGTTATGGCATTCATACTCCAGGACCAGCTATCGTTATAGCAAGTTATACGTGGGCAGATGAGGCGTTAACATGGGATAGTCTCCCGCAAAGAGATCGTATTCGTTACGCATTAAAAAATTTAGCGGAAATATACGGTGACATCGTCTATAGTGAGTTTGTCACTGGAACATCTTTTAGCTGGAGTAAAAATCCGTATTCTTGCGGTGCATTTACAGCTTTCGAACCAGGCCAAGAGCTCGAGTTATTTCCGTATATTACACCACCATCTGGAAAAGTACACTTTGCAGGAGAGCATACGACATTAACACATGGATGGATGCAAGGGGCAATTGAGTCTGGAGTTAGAGTTGCATATGAAGTAAATGAACAGTGAATCTCTTATATTTACAAATGGTCATTCTTTTAATAAAATGATAAATATAAATCGTAATTATTACGCTTTGAATACATTTGAAGTAAAGAAATGGATGGTCGGTTGAATGAATAAAGTGGAGATTCATATATTAGGTGGTTTTTTAGGTAGTGGAAAATCAACATTATTACAAAATTTATTGTTAGCAGAGAAAAAGAAGAATAGAAAAGTTGCAGTATTAATGAATGAAATTGGTGAATACTCGGTAGATACAGATATTATTGGAAAAGAGAATGTTTTAAGAGAACTTCTTAAAGGATGTATTTGTTGTACATTAAAAGAAGAGCTTGAAATACAATTACATTCGTTATACCAACAAGAAAGACCAGATGTAATTTATATAGAAACGACAGGTGTTGCGCATCCAATTGAAGTGTTAGACGCGTGTGTCTCGCCAATTTTAGCTCCTTTTCTGGAAGTGAAATCAATTGTAGTCGTTTTAGATGCAGTAAGGTGGTTAAACCGAAGTATATTAAGTGCAAATGTACAACAGCTATTGCATGAGCAACTTAAATTTGGTAGTCACATTCTTGTTAATAAAGCAGATTTACTAACAGATGAAGATAAGAACACAGTATTTGAAGAAGTAAAGGCAATAAATGATCATGCGAAAATGTATGAGACAAAGTATTGTAATATATCTTTAAAAGATATAGAAGAAGCAGAATTTCCAAATGATGAGGAACATGAGACACTACATGTCAAACAGCATTTACATATACAAACGATGACATATCAATTTACGAAACCGATTGATCAAGACAAATTATATGAATGGCTTTCGAATTTACCAGATAGTATTTATCGAGTGAAAGGTTTTGTGAAATTCCGTGGAGATAAATACCCTCACCTATTCCAATATTCGTTCGGAGTACCAACTTTATTAGAACAAGACTTCGGTTTCCCGACAAACTTAGTAGTAATAGGAGAAGGACTAGATAAGAAACAATTGGCTGAAGGGTTAGAGAAAGTAGAACTTAACTCTAATTAAGGTGAAAAGACTAACTTAAAAAATAAGTTAGTCTTTTTGTATGATCATTACTGAAATGAAACAGTATTTTCAATTGGATTGCAGAATATATATTGATTGTATGTCCGTTTCCATTACATAGGAAGGTGATTATATATTTGTGCCGAATGTAGAGGGTACTACAAGAGTTTTCCATTATCTATCGAATTAGTTAGTCATGATTACGGACAGGGGATTTTGGCGTGTTTGATTCTATCAGAAAGTAAAGTATGGGGAGGATCACAATGTCGATGAAAAAACGAAAGTGGCTAAAGACAATGTTTACTGGTTGTGTTTTAGGTTCGTTATTAATAACGGCAGCTTGTTCAGGAAAGAAAACAAGTACAGAGGATGAAAAAACGATTAAGGTAGGAGTCCTTGCTTCTTTAACAGGACCGCTAGAATCGTATGGAAAACAAACAGTGAACGGATTTGAATTAGGGTTAGATTATGCAACTGGTGGAACTGGGAAAGTAGATGGGAAAAAGATTAAGTTTGTTGTAGAAGATACAGAAACGAAAGCGGATGTAGCAGTTAAAAAAGCTACGAAGTTATTAGAAGAAGAGAAAGTTGATTTTTTAGTTGGATCGTCTAGTTCAAGTGATACGTTAGCGGTTTTACCACTGGCCGGGGAATATGAAAAGATTATGGTTGTAGAACCGGCAGTTGCGGATAGTATTACCGGGAAGAACTGGAATAAATATATTTTTAGAACTGGAAGAAGTTCCTCACAAGATGCGATTGCAGGAGCAGCAGCAATTGCGAAAAAAGATGTAAAGATTGCGACATTTGCCCCAGATAACGCTTTTGGTCGTGAAGGGATTGCTGCATTTAAAGCGGGTGCGAAAAAATTAGGTGCGAGCATTGTGAATGAGCAATACGCGGATACAAATTCAACAGATTTTACAGCGAATATTCAAAATATCATTAGTTCAAAACCAGATTATTTATTTATCGTTTGGGCAGGGGCAAATTCACCTTGGAAACAGTTGAAAGATATGAATGTGGAAGCGCAAGGTATTAAAATTTCTACAGGTGCGCCAGATATACCAGCATTAAAAACAATGGATGCATTAGTAGGTATGCAAGGTTTTTCTGTATATTATCACACACTTCCAAAAAATAAAGTGAATGATTGGCTAGTTGAAGAGCATAAAAAACGTTTTAATGGTGTAGTGCCAGATTTGTTTACAGCGGGAGGAATGTCAGCAGCAATTTCTATTGTAGAAGCCTTAAAGAAAACAAAAGGTGATACAGATGTAGATACCTTGATTAAGAAAATGGAAGGAATGGAATTTGATACACCGAAAGGAAAGATGAAGTTTAGAGAGAAGGACCACCAAGCGATGCAGACGCTGTATTCTATCACATTGAAAAAGCAAGATGGTGTTGATTATCCGGTGCCAGTGTTAGAGCGAGAATTAACGATGAAAGAAACAGAACCACCAGTTCAAAATAAATAGACTGAATTTTCTGTTGTTTTTGTATAAAGAGGGGGGACCCTCTTTATACATATTTCCTTCATACTCACGGCTTTAAAGGGAGGGATTTCGTGACACATTTGCTAGAGACGAAAAATCTTAGTGTATCTTTTGGTGAACATCAAGTTATTAAAGATGTAAATTTAACTGTCCAAAAAGGAAAGCTCATTTCTATTATCGGGCCAAATGGTGCGGGGAAGACAACATTATTTAATTTACTAAGTGGACAGATTTCACCTACAACAGGTGAAGTGTATTTTAAAGGGCAAGATATTACAAAACTATCGATTTCAGATCGAACACGCTTAGGAATCGGTCGCTCTTTTCAGCTTACAAACATATTCCCAGAATTAACGGTACTTGAAAATGTCCGTTTAAGTGTTCAATCATTCGTACAAGATTACTATAGTTTTTTCCCGAGTTCAGCAAAATTAAAGCAACAAGTTGGAGAGGCGAGACGTTTCTTAAAAACAGTATTACTTCACGAGAAAGAGAACATATTAGCGAAAGATTTGGCACATGGAGAGAAAAGAAAGCTAGAACTTGCGATGTTATTGGCTTTAAAAACGGATGTGTTATTACTTGATGAGCCGACGGCAGGTATTTCGGTTGAGGAAGTCCCTGCTATATTACAAGTGATTGAAAATATTAAGAAACATCCAGAGAGCACAATTGTACTTATCGAACACAAAATGGATATGATACTAGGTTTGTCAGATCATCTTATCGTTTTATTTCATGGAGAGTTATTGGCTGAAGGATTGCCAGAAGAAATTATGAAAGATGAGCGTGTACAAAGTGCTTATTTAGGGGGATTATATAGTGGCACTATTACAAGTGAATAATATAGAAACGTATTTAGATCAGTTTCATATTTTGCAAGGAGTATCTCTTGCTGTTGAGAAAGGGACGATTACTGTACTGTTTGGTAGAAACGGGGCAGGGAAAACAACGACATTACGTTCAGTTATGGGATTTCACCGCATTGCAGATGGTGAAATTTATTATGATAGTGCAAAAGTAAGTGGATTACCTACACATTTAATTTCAAGGAAAGGAATAGGGTATGTACCAGAAAATCAAGGTATTTTTCATGATTTGACAGTAGAAGAAACATTCGCTCTTGCTAGGGGAAAAGGTGAGGAAGTAGAAGGGAAAATAGAGTGGATGCTGGAACTATTTCCGGATTTAAAGCAGTTTTGGAATAAGAAAAGTGGGCTCTTGAGCGGAGGGCAAAAGCAAATGTTGGCTATTTCAAGAGCGTTTATTAATAGTGATGGATTATTACTTATTGATGAGCCGAGCAAAGGGCTATCCCCGATAATGGTGGAGAAATTAATGGTAGCTATTTTGAAGATGAAAGAGAAAACAACAGTTTTACTTGTTGAGCAAAATTTTATGATGGCTAGTCAAATTGGTGATTATTTTTACATTATGGATAACGGACGAATTGTTCATAACGGTTTTATGAATGAATTAAAAAAGGATAAGGAAATGTGTCATAAATATTTAGGAATCTCTTAACATGAATCCGAGGTGAAAAGGATGGATGTGTTAATCAATTTATTTGTAAATGGGATTTCAACAGGGATGCTCATTTTTTTGTTAGCATCAGGTCTTTCACTTATTTTCGGTCTAATGAGCGTTTTAAACTTTGCACACGGTGGTTTATTTGCATGGGGAGCATTTACAGGTGTTTGGTTATTTAATATGACAGGAAGTTATATATTAGCTTTAGTTGGAGCAGTAGCCATGGGAATGTTCCTAGGATTTATTTTAGAAAGGTTTCTTATTAGACCGGTATATGGAAATCATGTTCGACAGCTGCTCGTTACGCTTGGAGGAATGCTCGTTCTTAGTGAGTGTATTAAAATATTTTGGGGGCCAAACCCTATTAGTGCAAAATTACCGTTATGGTTACAAGGAAGTTTTACATTCGGAGGTATTATATTAATTAAATATCGTCTATTTGTTATTTTGATTGGGATAATTATTTACATCGCACTACTACTATTACTCAAAAAGACGAAGATAGGTCTTATGATCCGTGCAGGTGTAATGGATAAAGAAATGGTTCAAGCGCTTGGTATTAATGTAAAAGCGATATTTTCTTTCGTCTTTTTATTAGGAGCAGGGATGGCAGCTTTGGGAGGATTCTTATTAGCACCGTATTCGGGCGTTATTTTCGCCGAGATGGGCATGCAGTATGCAATTTTAGCTTTTATAGTAGTAATTATCGGTGGATTAGGAAGCGTACAAGGTTCAGCTATTGCTTCTTTAATTGTCGGATTAGCTGGTGCTTTTACAGCGTATTTTATACCAGATTTATCACTTGCAATTAATATGTTAATGTTACTATTTTTCTTAATAGTGAAGCCAACTGGACTTGTTGGTGAAAAGGGGTGAAATGGTGAACAACACATCGGACCGAATTAAAGTATACTTCGGAGTATGTATGCTCATTTGTTTAAGTGTATTTCCGTTCGTAAATGATTCACGGAGCCTGTTAATTTTGTTCACTCAAATCTTCATCTTTGCTATTTTTGCAATGAGTTTTGATGTATTGCTTGGGTATACAGGAATTGTATCGTTCGGTCATTGTATGTTCTTTGGGATAGGAGCATATGGGGTAGCGCTTTTATTTGATCGACAAGGCGTATCAATAACGAACTTTTTAATTGGAATAGTAGCTGCAATTATCGTTTCAGCAATCGTTAGTTATATAATTGGTTTGCTTTCTTTACGATTGAAAAGTCATTTTTATGCAATGTTAACACTTGCTATTTCACAGTTGTTTTTCGTCCTTGCTGAAAAATGGCGTGGGCTCACTCACGGAGGAGATGGTTTTACATTTGGGGTACCAGAAATATTCCGTGATCGTTTTACTTTTTATTATGTATCACTTGTATGTTTATGCTTCATTTTTATTCTATTACGTCTTTTTACAAAGTCTTCTATTGGGAAAGTATTAAAGGCAATTTCACAAAATGAACAACGTGTTGAAGCACTTGGATATAAAGTCCTCCATTATAAAATAATCGCAAGTGTAGTGGCAGGAATAGTAGCTGCAATTAGCGGTGGTTTATTTGTTATTACATTACGCTTTGTCAATACGACTGTATTTTCAATTGAAATGACACTAAATGCACTCTTGATGACAATGATTGGAGGAGTCGGAACATTAATTGGAGCTATTGCTGGATCTGGGATTATTGAATCCCTAAAATATTATTTATCAGAACTAGCGACGGAATATCCGATTTTTGAAAGATGGACGATTATTCTAGGTTTATTGTATATTATCGTGCTACTCGTTTTTCCGAAAGGATTGGTTGGGACGGTTAAGGGACTGAAGAATATGAAACGGAATAAGAAGGAGAAAAGTGCAGAAGTGGAGCAAAATGTGTGAAAAATCAATTGTATAGAATATGAAAATCCCTCTTTTAGATTCATAAAGGAGGGATTTTTTTATTAACCAAATAGTTCATCAGGGATTTGTTTGAAAGAGTTTTGATTTGTAAAAAAATGAACAGCTAATTTCTCAACTGGAACATCTTCAATTGGTACCAATTTATCATTTTTAATCGGCAAAAAGGCTATCCCTTTTCCGTCCTGAATAAACTCTTCCATAAGCGAATAAGAATCTAATTGTTGAAGTTGACGCTGAGATAAATTATTTTCTTTTAGAAATTGTATCGTCTTATTTCTAAAAGGACACTTTTTGTCATTACTAACGAAGAAGAGTTCCTTTGAATAGTCAATGATACATTTTTCTTGATCTTTTAGTAAGCCTATAGAAATTGAAGTAGTAAATACTTTTTTAAAACCTGCACCAGAATCATCCTCATAAGTGATGACCATATCAACTTTTTGTTGCTGCAGTAATTTTGGCAAATGACTACTATTTTCTACATATATTTGATAATTCATGAAATTTTCTTTAATACGCTTACTTAAATAATTAGTCAAAATCGATTGTGACGTCGCGATTATATAAGAAGACCCACTTGTTTTAATTTTATCTTTCGCTTCTTCTAATAGAGTTAATATTTGATTCGTGTAATCTAATAAAATGTCACCAGAAGGTAATAAGGAAACGCCTTTGTTATCTCTATGTAGTAAAGGCGTTTCTAATTCTTGTTCTAATTTTTTGATTCGCTCAGTTACGTTCGGTTGAACATAACCTAACTCTTTAGCAGCTTTACTAATAGAACCCTCACTGGCTACAGTTTTGAATATAATAAGATCATTTATTTCCATATATCTCAGCCCCTTATGCACTATCATTATAAATGATACCAAACATAATTTATACCTATTTTACGTTAGCTACTTATCGATTTATCATAATGTATATAAGATTGAAAGCGAGTGATAAACATGATTGGAATGCAATATAAGGTCATTTTGCCAAAGGATTATGACATGGAAATTATTAAGAAAA
This sequence comes from Bacillus sp. EKM501B, assembly GCF_011800505.1. Lineage (NCBI taxonomy): Bacteria > Bacillati > Bacillota > Bacilli > Caryophanales > Bacillaceae > Bacillus > Bacillus sp. EKM501B. The sequence continues at coordinate 115,769 of NZ_JAALFZ010000007.1, forward strand.
GGGTAAAGGATAATGGTTATAAAACTGATGGTTTCCAAGCACTAAATTTTAAAGCTTATTTAATTACGGAAACGGAGAAAGACGGGAATTTTTATAACTGCTATGCACCTTTATATATTTGGAATGGTCATGAAGGGATGAATAAATTTATCTTTGAAGGGTATTACGATAACATTTTACAATCTTTTGGATGGCAACAAATACATATAGGTGTTCCATTAGTGGTTAATCTAAGTGATGGATTTAAGAAAAGTAGATATGTTGTTGAATATGCAGGAAGTATTTCTCAAAGTAAAACACTGATTGGGACTCAATTAAGCACTATGAATGAAGATGTACAAAACAACGAAAAGTGTTTAGGGAATGTAATCGTTTATAATCCGGATAAATGGGGGTATAGTAGGTTTAATTTTTATGAGGAGAAGCCTGAAATTGCAGTGAATAAAGGTGTTACAGTATATGAGATTTTACACATTTCACGATGAAATTTTGTTGCATATTAAAAATAAGAAAAGGAATGAAAGTCTATGCCTTTTGTGAAGATTTATTATCCTGAAAACATATTAAATGAAGAAGAGTTGGAAAAAATGGGTGAATGTATCCATCTTTCATTAATTGAACATTTTAACATCCCTGAAAATGATTATTTTCAAATGTTCTTACCTTACCAAGAAAACAAATTTTTATATAATCCATATTATTTGTTGGAAAGAGGAGAAAAGAGAACAGAGAATATGATTTATGTTTCTATTACATGTGGACCGGGAAGAACAGTGCAACAGAAAAAAGATTTGTATCAATCGGTATCCTTAAAAATTACGGAATATTCCGATGTTAAAACTTCGGATATTTTTATTACATTAAATGAGACAGCTGCTGAAAACTGGTCATTTGGTCAAGGAATAGCACAAATGGTGAAAATAAAGGGAGAAAAAAATGAACTTATTGAAGTACATATTAAAAAGAAAATGAGAGAAATGTCACCTGCATTTGCTCATTATAGTGAAAAGATATTATTTGAGGAAGTGTGGCGGGATGCCACTTTAACATTAAGAGAAAGAAGCTTGTGTACTGTGTCAGCACTAATCAGTCTCGGTAATACAGAACAATTACAATTTCATCTGAAGCTAGCTAAACAAAATGGGGTTATGGAGAATGAATTGGTTGCATTAATAACACATATGGCTTTTTACGTTGGTTGGCCAAAAGCTATGGCAGCTTTAAATATAGTAATGAATGAAAGGCAAAGTTAAGAATAATGATAAGTAAGAATTCATGTTTATATGAATTCTTACTTATCATTATTTATGCAATACTCTATCGATATATTTATTACATTTTTTCTTGCTTTTTTATCACTTGCGTAGTAAAGTGATAGTAAGATGAACGCTAGGAAGTGACAAAACATGCGTGATAATACGATAGGATCATTAATATGGTTACGTTTAATACGATTTACGAACCAAAGTAATCAAATGTCAAATGAGTTTTTAAAACGTTTTGATTTAACGACAGCTCAATTTGATGTGCTTTTGCAAATACGTACGTATCAGCCACTAACACAAATGGAGTTAGCTGAAAAGGTAACTGTTACACAAGGTGGTATTTCTCGAATGTTAACTCGTCTTGAGAAAGAAGGATATATTGTACGAAAACAAGATTGGAAAACGAAAACAATTAGTCTTACAGAGCAAGGGGAATCGGCCTTAGAGAAAGCATTGCCAGAGCAACTTGCATTTCAATCTTCGTTTTTTGATGATGTATTAAATGAAGAAGAGCAGAAAATATTATACGAGCTAATGACGAAAGTTCATAAGCATAGTGAAAAAAAAGAATTACCGCAAGAGTAATTTTTTTTACACTATCAATTGACTAATCAAGTGAAGGCGTAGGTAATACGGAGATATACCTGACTTACCAACGTTTTTAGAAAAAAACTAATACTACTTTATTAAAGGGGAGAGTAACTATGGAAAAATACCGTATAGATATAAGAAAAGGAATTGAGTTTGGATTATATTCAATTGGTGATCATGTTTTAAATCCACATAATGGGGAGAAAATTACGCCAGAGAAAAGAATTCACGAACTAATTGAAACAGCTAAGTTAGCAGATGAGGCAGGGCTTGATGTGTTTGCTGTCGGTGAAAGTCATCAAACGCATTTTACAACACAAGCTCATACAGTTATTTTAGGAGCTATTGCACAAGCTACGAAAAATATAAAAATTGCAAGTTCAGCAACGATATTAAGTACATCTGACCCAGTTCGAGTATATGAGGATTTCGCTACAATTGACTTGATTTCTAATGGACGTGCAGAAATTGTGGCTGGTCGTGGATCTCGTATTGGGGGATATAGTTTACTTGGTTATGACGTGAATGATTATGAAGAATTATTCGAAGAAAAGATGGATCTTTTATTAAAAATTAATAACGAGGAACATGTAACATGGAATGGACAGTTCAGAGCACCGCTCGCACATGCATCGGTTATTCCGAGAGCGAAAAATAATAACTTACCAATTTGGCGTGCGGTTGGAGGTCCACCAGCTAGTGCAATTAAAGCGGGACGCGCGGGTGTACCAATGATGATAACAACACTTGGTGGTCCAGCAATTAACTTTAAAGTGTCAGTAGATGCTTACCGCGAGGCGGTTGTACAAAGTGGATTTGATTCAGCTAGTTTACCAGTTGCGACAACGAGTTTATTTTATACGGCAAAAAATTCACAAGATGCACTTAGTGAATATTACCCTCACATTAATGCTGGTATGCTTACACTGCGCGGTGGTGGGTATCCGAAACAGCAATTTACAAATGCAATAGATTACCGTGATGCTTTAATGGTTGGTAGCCCACAACAAATCATTGAGAAAATGCTGTACCAATATGAATTATTTGGCCAACAACGCTTTATGGCACAAATTGATTTTGGCGGTGTACCATTTGATAAAATTGAGAAAAATATTGAATTAATTGCTACTGAAATTTTACCAGCCGTTAGAAAACATACAGCAAAATAAATAAAAAAACTGAGAGTCTAATCGACTTTCAGTTTTTTTTATTTGTTCTGGAAAAATGACAAAAAAATGAACTTTTAGTCGAGGAAGAGGGAAGTTATTTTCTATTTTTGAATAACATTATTTCGAGTTTGAATTTTAAAAATACATTTTTCACTTGACAAAAAACAAGCGTTTATCGAGGGTAGTTTCGAGGACATTTTTTCGGGTAAAAGTCAAGTGTATGAAGAGAAAAACGATTGTTTTATAGATATAAAAGTAAGAAGTATATTGAAAAAACACATTTTGCTAATGAGAAAAATCTGATTCAAAAAAATGACAAAAGACATATTTCAGACAAAATGATGTCAATAATACGTCAAAAATAACCTGAATTTACTATGCAGGTATATTATACAATTCGATTAACGAATAAAACACTACAGAAATAGTGAAAAGGTAAAAAATAGCATTACAATAGTTTGAAAAACTGAAACTTCATATTTTTCGACAATACATACAAAATGTTTTTGTCTTTTCGTATTTCTTAATAATTGAGTTTGATAAGATTGCTCAATTAACTTTTATTATAAAAACTATGAAGGAAGTGATTTTAGTATGGAAACGCTCGAATTGGCACGAATACAGTTCGCATCAACAACGATTTTCCATTACTTTTTTGTTCCGCTGTCAATTGGTTTAGCTTTTATTATTGCGATCATGCAAACGTTGTATGTGGTAAAAGGGCAAGAAGTATATAAGAAGATGGCAAAGTTTTGGACGCAATTATTCCTTATTAACTTTGCAGTAGGTGTAGTAACAGGTATTTTACAAGAATTCCAGTTTGGTATGAACTGGTCAACGTATTCACGTTTTGTAGGTGATGTATTTGGTCCATCACTTGCGATTGAAGGATTACTGGCATTTTTCATTGAGTCTACATTCCTGGGTTTATGGGTATTCGGTGAGGATAAATTACCGAAGCGAATTCACTTAATGTGTATTTGGCTCCTTTCAATTGGAACGATGTTATCAGCATTCTGGATTTTAACTGCAAGTGCATTTATGCAGTCACCTGTCGGGTATGAAATGGCAGCTGATGGTCGTGCGCAAATGAATGATTTCTTAGCCATTATTCAAAACCCACAACTATGGGTACAATTCCCGCATACAATTACAGCGGCAATTGCAACAGGTGCATTCTTTATTGCTGGTGTAAGTGCATGGAAAATTACAAAAGGACAAGAAACTGTAGTATTTAAAAAATCTTTCCGAATTTCTATCATTGTTGGAACAATTACAACGGCGCTTGTATTATTCTTCGGTCATGCACAAGCGCAACAATTAATTAAGACACATCCAATGAAGATGGCGGCAGCTGAAGCGCTATGGAATACAAGTGAGGATCCAGCACCATTTACAGTATTTTCGAAAATTGATACAGAGAAGAAAGAAAATTCGTTTGAAATTCAAATCCCTTATATGCTAAGTCTATTATCGTATGATAAGTTTAGCGGTCAAGTTGAAGGGATGAATCAAATTCAAAAACAATATGAGGAAAAATATGGACCTGGAGATTATATTCCTCCAGTGCATACAATGTTTTGGAGTTTTAGAGCGATGGTAATGAGTGGAACATTCATGCTTCTTCTAGGAGCTTACGGATGGTTCTTATCAAGAAAAGATCGTTTAGCGGAAAAAACGTGGTATTTAAAATTAATGGTGTATGCAATTTCTCTTCCATTCATCGGTAATACAGTAGGGTGGATTATGACTGAAATGGGTCGTCAACCTTGGGTTGTATTTGGTGTAATGAAAACAGAAGATGCTGTATCACCAAATGTAACATTCGGTGAAGTATTATTCTCACTTATTTCATTCACATCAATGTATTTAATTATGGGTGGAATTTGTGTGTACTTATTTGTTCGTACCATTAAGGGCCACACGAATAAGAAAACGAAAAAGGATTATCAAAGCCATGATCCATTTGATAAGGAGGAAGAGTATGTTATCTCTTAATGAGTTATGGTTTTTAGTTATTGCAATCTTGTTTGTTGGATTCTTCGTACTGGAAGGTTTCGACTTTGGGGTAGGAATGGTTTCGAGGTTTTTAGGAAAGAATGATTTTGAAAAACGAGTTTACTTAAATACAATAGGACCGTTCTGGCACGCGAATGAAGTATGGCTTGTTTGTGCTGGCGGAGCGATGTTTGCGGCATTTCCGCACTGGTATGCAACTTTATTTAGTGGTTTTTATATTCCGTTTGTATTTATGCTTCTTGCTTTAATTTTAAGAGGTGTTTCCTTTAAATTTCGTGCGAAAATAGATAATCATAAATGGAAGAGTGCATGGGATTGGGGAATGTTTATTGGAAGTATGTTACCTCCTATCCTTTGGGGAGTTGCGATTGCAAACTTTATGGTAGGTGTACCTATTGATGAGAGTAAAAATGTTGTAGGTGGATTCCTGCAATTACTTCATCCATTTGCGTTACTTGGAGGAGTAATGTTTCTCTTACTATGTATTGTTCACGGATTACAATTTCTTACGATACGTACAACTGGTAAATTGAGAGAACGTGCACGAATTGCTGCAATAAAAATTGCACCATTTTCATTAATTACACTTCTTGTTTTTGCTGGTGTGGGGTTATGGAAAACCGACATTTTCACTGCTCATGGAACAGAATGGATTATGGTGCCAATCGGAGCTTTTGTAGCACTATTAGTGTCCACTTTATTAAATAAAAGAAGAAGAGATGGTTGGGCTTTCTTTATGACGAGTTTAACAATCATTTTACTAAGTGCGAGTGTATTTATCGGTATGTTCCCACGTGTTATGATTAGCTCTTTAGGAGCAATGAATGATTTGACAATTTACAACGCAGCATCAGGAGCTTATGCATTAAAACTTATGACTTACTTTGCGATTGCTATTTTGCCTTTCGTTATCGGAAGTCAAATATGGAGTTATTATGTATTTAGACAACCTGTTAAGTCAGACAACGATTTGGAGTACTAATGAAAAGAAAAAGAGGACTTCCGTCTTATCCCGGTAGCCGTATTTTATATGTAGCGTTAACGATTATTAGTATTTTAGAAGCTTTTAGTATTATTGTGCAAACAATCTTTTTAGCACGAGCTATTACGTTTTTATTTCATGGAGAGACAGTACAAACAATATTAAGTGAAATTGTTTATTTTGGTATCGCGTTTGCAGCGCGTCACATAGTAGTTCGAACATCACAAATATTAGTGGAACGTTTTGCTGAAAAAACAGGGTCGTTACTAAGAAAACAACTAATAGAGGCATATTTCACATTAGGTCCAAGGTATGTTCAAACTGTTGGAACTGGTCATCTGGTTACCTTATCAATTGAAGGGATTGAGAAATTTAAAACATATATTGAATTAACGATTCCTAAAATGATTAGAAGTAGCATCGTTCCAGGTCTAATTGTACTATATGTTTTTATGCTAGATATTGAGTCTGGAATCATTTTAGTTGTAACGATTCCTATCGTGATCATATTTATGATTCTTCTCGGATTAGCAGCGCAAAAAATGGCAGATAGTCAGTACGAGATATATCGTGTACTTTCGAACCATTTTGTAGATACGTTAAAAGGTTTAGAAACATTAAAGTATTTAGGGAAAAGTGAACAGCACGAAGCAAAGATTGAAAAAGTAAGTAAAAGGTATAGAAAAGCAACGATGCGTACTTTGCGAGTTGCTTTTCTTTCTTCTTTTGCATTAGATTTCTTTACGAGTTTATCAATCGCGTTTGTGGCAGTTGGATTAGGGATACGTTTAATAGATGGAACGATTATACTATTACCAGCCCTTACAATTTTGATTTTAGCTCCGGAATATTTTCTGCCGATTAAACAAGTGGGAGCAAATTATCATGCAACATTAGATGGACAAATTGCGATGGAGCAAATAGAAGAGATTTTGCAACAACAAAAAGGAATACAAAAGAAAGATTTAAATGAAGATATAGTATGGAATGCCTCTAGTAGCTTGAAATTACAAGACATCAAAGTTAATAATACTGAATCTGAAAAGGCTATATTAGAAGGAATTAATTTTACTTGGGAAGGTAACGGTGCTATTGGTGTTATTGGTGAAAGTGGTGCAGGCAAATCGACGTTAATCGACGTATTAGCAGGTTTTTTATCTCCTTCGAGTGGAAAGATGTTAGTAAATGGTGTAGAAGTTGATGGATCTACTCGTGAAGATTGGCAAAAAAATATCGCTTATATTCCGCAGCAACCTTATATTTTTCCGCTTTCATTAAAGGATAACATTCGTTTTTATGAAACAAATGCAACAGATGAAGAAGTTGAAAGAGTTATTAATGAAGTCGGCCTTCGTTCACTCGTTACATCACTTCCAAATGGGATGCACGAAAGAATTGGGGAAGGTGGACGTATGCTAAGTGGCGGACAAGAACAGCGTGTTGCTATGGCGCGTGCGCTTTTAAGTAAAAAACCAATTATTTTATTAGATGAGCCTACGGCACATCTTGATATTGAAACCGAATTTGAAATAAAGCAAGCGATGTTACGTCTATTTAATGGAAAGTTAGTATTTTTAGCAACCCACCGTCTACATTGGATGAAACAAATGGACCATATTCTTATTTTAAATAAAGGGGAAATGAAAGAAAGTGGGACGTATGAAGAACTTTTAGAGAATGAGACATTACATTTTCATAGGGAAGAGAGGGGAGAGAAATGAGTAACTGGGTTAAACCTTATATAAAACAAAATAAAGATAGAATGACTTTAACTATTTTCCTTGGTCTTCTTGGAGTTAGTTCAGGAGCGATGTTACTTTTTATTTCAGGTTATTTGATCTCAAAATCTGCCCTTAGACCAGAAAATGTAATGGTTGTATATGTTCCTATTGTTGCAACAAGAGCGTTTAGTATAGGGCAAGCTGTATTTCATTATATAGAGCGCTTAGTCGGACATGATGTCGTACTACGTATATTAGAAAAAATGAGAACGAGGCTATATAGAATAGTAGAACCACAGGCGTTATTTTTCCGTTCTCGATTTCAAACGGGTGATATGTTAGGAGTGTTATCCGAAGATATAGAGCATTTGCAAAACCTATATTTACGTACAATATTTCCTAGCATATTAGCGCTAGTTGTTTATAGTATCTTCGTACTTGTTATCGGTGCATTTGATTTTGTTTTTGCACTTATTGTAGGTTGTATGTTAGCTATTATCGTTTTTCTTCTTCCGTTTGTATCATTACTTTTGATGAAGAAACATCATGTTACTTTAAAGCAAGGAAGAAACCGTTTGTATCAACAACTGACAGATGCTGTTTTTGGATTATCTGATTGGCAAGCAAGTGGTCGTAAAGATGAATTTATTAATGAGTATGTAAAACAAAATGATCAGTTGTTAAAAATCGAAAAGAGAGTGAAACGCTGGTATCATATTCGGGACAGTATCATTCAATTAGTAGTAGGTATTGTAGTTATTTCGATGATCATATGGACTGGGAATGAAGCGGCAAGTGAACAAATTGCTCCTACAGTTATCGCAGCTTTCGTATTAATGACTTTATCTGTAACGAACGCGCTTATTCCTATTGCAGATGCCATCGATCGAATACCGTCGTATGTAGAATCTACCCATCGTCTTAATGGCGTAGAAAGTGATAGTGTTTTACATGATGAAACGGATTTGCATGGAGAGAAAGATTATATTGAACCAAAACATGTAGATATTGAACTGAATCACGTATCGTATAGTTATCCAGATAGTAATGAGATTGTATTAAAAGATGTATCATTACAAATAAAAGCAGGAAAGAAAATTGCTATTTTAGGGAGAAGTGGGACAGGGAAATCTACTTTACTAAAATTGTTAACAGGGGCGTTAAGCCCAGTAAATGGCCAAGTTGTACTAAATGGTGAACGAGCTCATACGAATCTTTTATCTAAATATATTTCTGTATTAAATCAAAAGCCGCATTTGTTTGATACGACAATTGGAAATAATGTACGAATTGGCAAACCAGAGGCGACGGATGAAGAGATATGGAAAGCTTTAGAGAAAGCACAATTAGCTTCACATGTTACTTCTCTTCCAGCCGGATTACAAACAAAAATGCATGAAATGGGAAAGCGGTTTTCTGGTGGGGAAAGACAAAGGGTTGCTTTTGCTAGAACTCTTATGCAAGAAACACCAATTATTGTACTTGATGAACCGACTATCGGTTTAGATCCAAAAACAGAATTGTCTTTAATTGAAACAATGTTTTCTGCAACGGAAGAAAAGACGGTTATTTGGATTACGCACCATCTTGTAGGAATAGAACATGTAGACGAAGTTATATTCCTTGATCGTGGCCAAATTGTCATGCAAGGTAGTCATAAACAACTTCTGAAAGAAAATGAAAAGTATCGTAAACTTTATGAGTTAGATAAAGGAATATAATTTGAATAAGCAATAATTGTAAAAATAGCTACGCCTAATGGTGGAGCTATTTTTTTTGTTAGATTGCAGGTGTATATGATTGTTACGAATTAAAAATGAATTTCATATTATACATATAATGGAGGGGATGTACATGAAGGAGCAATATAAAATCATTGTTTTAAGTGATGAATTATCAGGGGATAGGATTCGAAATACGTTAGACAAAAATAAATGTAAAACAATAGTTCATGTTGTGGACGTTTCAGATGTTGTTCGTATAGAAAGTTCTTTTCAATATATAGTCATTTGGAGAGGGGACGCAGAAAAACTTACAAATGACTTGATAAATAGGGGCGTGCAAAGTTCAAAAATTATTAATTTAACAAAATACATGTATGAATGGAAGGATAAATTAATTTCTATCTATCAAATAAATCCGGATCTTATGTCTTTATACATTTCTATGAAAAAAGCAAAGAGTGATCCGACGTATGAATTGTTTGCTACCGGTTTGTCTTATCCGCATTGTGGCATAAGTACGGAGCTTCTCTCAAAAAAATCAATAAAATTAACACTTCCATCGCAAGATCTATACTATGATTATTTAATAGCGTCACAACTTTTATCAAACAATCATTCATTTCAATATTGTTTAATAGGAATAGCCTATTTCTCGTTTTACTTTGATATGTCGTTATCATCTGAATCATATAGAATTCACAAAGTATATTATCCATTGTTTCAAGATGGTCATCATACTGTAGTTCACTCTCCTCTACCCACTGATGGATTCTCCCATCTAAATACTCCGAAACCACTTCTTTCTATTTTTAATTTGCATTTTGAATATATTTTATTAGACGAACTAAAAGATGAATCATTGACGCTGCCTTGGATAAATGCTGAGTGGAATACCACTCCTCTTCACATTCCTTTTGAAGAACACGGGAAAATAAGAGCAACTTCACATGCTAAACTGTCGTACCCTCATACTTTAGTTGAAAATAAAATGATTTTTAAAAAATATTTAGATTTACTGTTAAAAAATGATATAAAGCCACTAATTGTTGTGTTCCCTGTTACTTCACATTATTTCAATTGTAGTAGTAAGAAATTAAAAGAAGATTTTTATAAAGTTATAAATGATTTTCAAACTCAATATTCTTTTCAAATCATAGATCTATTTGATTCGCCATTATTTTGTGACGATGATTTTTATGATAGTGATCATATGAATAAAAAAGGTGCAAATAAAATGTCCGCATTATTAAATATGTTTATTCAGGAACGAAAAGTATGATAATTTGTTTCATGTTTGCATAAAAGTATATAGGCTCCATACAGTTAAAGTAATGTGATTTTTGTGTCGCGTATATAAATAATATGCGAAGAGGTGAGAGAGTTAAAATGAGAACTCGTATTGAAAGAACTGAAGAGGTGGTAGAGCAACTTCCGTTGGTAAGTGTATTAATTCCTACGTATAATCGTCCTCGTTACTTTGAAAAGGCGCTATGTAGTGTGTTAGAACAAACGTATCCTAATATAGAAATTATAGTTGGAGATGACAGCACGAATGATGAAACAGAAAAAGTGTTACAAAAATACTTATGTGATCATTCAAATATTATTTATATAAAAAATAGATCAACTCTCGGACAATTTGAAAATGCGCTAATGTTATTTAATGAAGCGAACGGTGAATATATAAATTTTTTAATGGATGATGATGTATTTCATGTGAATAAAATTGAAAAAATGATGAAGTATTTTTTCGAGGATTTAGATAATGAAATTAAGCTTGTAACATCTCATCGTCAAGTCATTGATGATAAAGGGAAAGAGCTACGACATATTTATTCGACTGTCCGTTTATTTGAAGAGGATACCATTATAGCGGGAACAGAATTAGGAAATAAGGTAATTGTGGATCAAAAAAATTATATTGGAGAACCGACAACAGTTTTATTTCGTAAAAATGATTTACAAGAACCGTTTGGGATTTTTGATAAGAGGCGGTATTTATGTAACGTAGATATAGCTTCATGGTTATCTTTATTAAGTAAAGGAAAAGCTGTATATATAGCAGAGACACTTAGTTACTTTCGATTACATCCAGATCAACAGTTAAATGAATCTAATAAAATGATGGATGGGTTAGAAGATTTTTCACACAGTATTATAGCAGGAGAACAATATGGTTTCTTATCCACTGAAAAAGAGTTAGACAAAGCGATAACTAATTTTCTAGATTATGCAAGAAGGATAGTTCCATCATCAATATTATATACATTAGACTATTACCAAAAAATTAGAGCGAAGAAAATAAACATAGAAAAGAAAAAACAACATATAAATAATAATTCTTCTTTACCGAAAGTAAGTATACTTATTCCTGCATACAATAGACCTTATTACTTGGAATTAGCACTCAACAGCGCTTTGAATCAAACATATGAAAATATTGAAATTATTATTTCTGACGACAGTACAAATAATGAAGTCAATGCTATGATTCAACCGTACTTACGTGAATATGAGTGTATTACATATGTAAAAAATGAAACGCCGTTAGTTGCCGAAAACTTTAATAAGTGTGTAGAACTTGCGAATGGGGACTATATAAACTTTTTATTAGATGATGATTTATTTCATCATGAAAAGATCGAGAGAATGATGAAATACTTTTTGGCGTTAGAAAATATTTCATTTGTGACGTCATATCGTGAACTGATTGATGAGAATGGAGAGATATTACCACCTTCAACATTAAATATGAAAATCGCGAAAGAAACTACACTTTTTGAAGGAAAAGAATTAGGGAATTATATGTTAAAAAACTTGAAAAATGTAGTTGGTGAGCCGACAACTGTTTTGTTTAATCGGAATTTGTTTGACGGGAAGTTTGGATATTTTAAAGGAAAGGCTTATTCTGCTATTAATGACATTGCAACTTGGCTAGATATGATGAGGAAAGGAAAAGTAGTTTATATACATGAACCTCTTAGTTATTTTAGACAGCATAGTGGACAAAATCAAAAACAAATGCATTTTATTTTAATGACAATTGAAGAGTGGATTGAATTAATTATAGATGCATATAATAGTGGGTTTTTAAGCTCCGAAAGTGAGTATAAAGAGAGTTTATCTTATTGTTTAGAAAATGCGGGATTTATAGTTAAGGATGCAGTAAGAAATGGCGAACTAGATCAAATTTATAATGAAAAGATAAAAAAAGGCTTAAACAAGTTAGTTGCTCATATGTTCGAGAAAGAATGTTGTTATTGTCAATATTGCAATCAACAATTTGAAAAATTTTCACCTTGGCCAGCACATTATGATTTTCCGAAATATAAATTTGAAATGTGGAATAAAGATACAGGGATATGTCCAGTTTGTAATTCGATGGATCGTGAAAGATTGTACCGTGCGTACATTGAAACGGAAACGGACTTGTTAAATAGAAACTATACAATGCTTCATATTGCACCTGAAGCAAAGTTAAGAGATTGGTTTAACGAGTATAAAAATATTACGTATGTATGTGGTGACTTAGAACCAAAGGATCCATTAATGAAGGAAATTGATGTTACAAGAATTACATATGATAGTAATACTTTTGATGTAATATTATGTAGCCATGTGTTAGAACACGTTCCTGATGATGACAAAGCAATGCGAGAGTTATATAGAGTGTTAAAGCCAAATGGATGGGGAATTATTCAAGTACCAATCGTAATGAATGTAGATTTTATTATAGAGAATGAATTAATTGTAACACCACAATTGAGGAAATTAGCTTTTGGTCAAGAAGATCATGTGAGAATTTACAATCAATCGGGATTTATTCAACGATTAATGAATGCAGGATTTAAGGTAGAATTATATAACATAGCGGAAAAACAAGGAATGAAAAGTGCTAGGAAATTTGGATTATCTGAAACAGATATGCTCTATATTGTCCGAAAATGATAGGAAGGAATAGATAGATATGGAGAATATTCCTTTTTTACGTGCTTCAACTGTACCTGTAAGTGAGTATTTGGACGAATTGAAGGAAATTGATACATCTCACATATATACGAATTATGGACCTATAAATCAACGTTTTGAGGAAACAATTATGTCGTCATTTTTTCAAAACAGGGGAGCTGTTACAACAGTAGCAAACGCAACGTTAGGGTTAATGGCGGCTATTCAACTAAAGAAAAGAAGAAAGGGAAAGTATGCTCTCATGCCTAGCTTTACATTCCCTGCGACTGCCTTAGCCGCTATTTGGTGTGGATTGGAACCTTACTTTATTGATATTTCAATAGATGATTGGTATATGGATAAAACCGTACTTTTGGATAAGATAGAAGAATTAAAAGAAGAGGTTGCGATTGTTGTCCCGTACGCCACTTTTGGATCATGGATGAACTTAGAAGAATATGAAGAATTAGAGAAGAAGGGGATTCCGGTTGTCGTAGATGCGGCGCCGGGATTTGGATTAATGAATGGAGGGATGCATTACGGTCAAGATTTTAGTGGAATGATCGTATATAGCTTTCATGCAACAAAGCCATTCGGAATTGGTGAAGGAGGGCTCATATATAGTAAAAACGAAGAAGATATACAACGTATTAAAAGAATGGGGAATTTCGGATTTGATAAAAATCGTGAATGTACGATGATGGGGTTTAATTGTAAAATGTCTGAATACGCAGCAGCTATTGGGATTGCGACTATAAAAAAGTGGGATCAAAAATTAAAAGAACGTACCCGTATTTCTGAATGGTATAAACAGTTGTTACAAAATACTGGGTTAATGAAAAAAGGGTGGAAAGTCCAAAAGACAGAAGCAGTTATTCACCAATTTATGCCTATCATTTGTCCAGAAGAAGTTCGCAACATACAAGTAATTGAAGAACTGAAAAAACAGAAAATAGAAGCTAGATTATACTTTTCACCATCTTGCCACCAACAAGTTCTTTTTAAAAACTATAAGTCGACAGATTTAACAAAAACGAATAAAATAGCAAAACGAATCGTAAGTTTACCTTTATGGGAAGGAATGACGAAAGAACTAGTAGAGCAAATTGTAATCTGTTTAGAGCAGAAGGTGGTGTCGGTAGATGAATAGTTTTTATAGTCAAGAAGAACTAAAGGAAATTGGATTTTTATCTGTTGGGAAAAATGTATTGGTTAGTAAAAAAGCAAGTATATATAATCCGAGTGCTATATCAGTTGGCAATCATGTAAGAATTGATGATTTTTGCATTTTAAGTGGTAAAATCACAATTGGAAGTTATTCGCACATATCAGCGTATACAGCGTTATATGGAGGGGAAGTTGGGATTGAAATGCATGATTTTGCAAACATCTCAGCTAAAACAATCGTATATGCAGTACTTGATGATTTCAGTGGAAATACATTAATGGGGCCAACCGTCCCGAATCAATATAGGAATGTGAAAGCAGAAAAAGTTATTTTAAAAAAACATGTGATTATTGGTGCTAATTCTATTATTTTTCCAAATGTAATTGTAGGAGAAGGTACGGCAGTCGGCGCGATGAGTATGGTAAAAGAGAGTTTAGATGATTGGTATATTTACGCTGGAGTTCCCGTAAGGAAAGTAAAACCTCGTCAAAAAAAGATGCTAGAGTTAGAAATTGATTTTTTAAAAAGCATTTATTCTTAACAAAAAAGAATGAATGCTTTTTATTTTTATCCCGCTATTTGCCGATAAAGAGTCGACTTGTGAGGGCTAATTAAAGTTTCACTTTATGATAGAGCAGAGTGTATCTTAACTTATTATGTTTTAAATTTTGCTGACCAAGGCAATACTGAGCCATAGTGAATGTAAAGTTGGAGGGCGAGCGTATATGTTTGATGAGGATGGGATTGTTTTAATTATGGAACCAGCTGATGAAAGAAACTTGAGGA
Organism: Bacillus sp. EKM501B; assembly: GCF_011800505.1. NCBI lineage: Bacteria > Bacillati > Bacillota > Bacilli > Caryophanales > Bacillaceae > Bacillus > Bacillus sp. EKM501B. The sequence goes on from NZ_JAALFZ010000007.1 coordinate 131,142, forward strand.
GATTTATTTTTTCAGTGCCAAAGTCAGTGTATGAAAAGAAGGGGCTTACATTACACTATGGAACAGCTATAGGACAAGGGTATATGGATATAATTGAAGATATTATAAGCGTACATATAGAAATAGATGTTGTAACGATAATAGGGCATGTAAGAGGGTAAATAGCTATTTGAAAAAGGTTATAAACAATTTAGCTAGAAGTTATGTATAGAGAAAATTACAGACAATTATAAGGACGAAGGGGGTCTAAAATGAAAATAAAATCAATTGTATTAGTATTCATAGTTTCAATTGGTTTAATGGGATGTTCAATAGTGGAAGAAGGAAAGAACTCCATAGATTATGCTCAAAAGGCGACAGACTATGTAAATGAAATAAGTGCATTTGCAAATGATGCACCAGCATTAGCAGAAAAGGCCGTTAATGATAGCGAGGCTCGAAAAGAATTAGAAACGAAGCTTAGTGAAATTAAACAAGATATACCCGCATTCAATGAATTAACGCCACCTGATGTAGCAAAGGATCTTCATCAACAAATCGTCGGATATAACGAAAAGTTAAATACGTTAATTGATACGGCGAAGACAAAGATAGAAGAAGGCAAAGTGGATGTAGAGCAATTTAAAAACTCTGAGCTTATGCAGACGGTAGATCAAGTTCGAGATTTGAAAGATAAAGTGCAAAATTTAGGTCAATAGTAAAAAGCTCCGTTTGTGATAAACGGAGCTTTTTGTATAAGTGATTACTTAATAAAATACACCACAACACCCATTAAAATGATAGTATTCCCAATTACTTTTCTTTTCGTTACTTTTTCACCTAAAAAATACCAACCGAAAATTAATATGATGATATAACTTAATGATTCTAATGCAGAGACTTGATTTATTGTCAGTCCCTTTAAGGCGATAATATTGAATCCTGCGTTAAGTACAAATAAAGAGTAACCGATGATTACATATGGATTTACATATTCTTTTAATTTAGAATCATATTGCTGTAAAGTAGCCTTTTTTAATAAAATTTGTGAGTAATTGGCCAATACGATTCCAAAGATCAATAACAACATATAACTATTCATCTTTTGTCACCACCACAATTCCGACGATAATAATAGCCGCACCAAGTAAATGATTCCACTGTATCGTATCTCCAAATAGAACTACTGACCAAAGCATTGACCACAGTATAATAATTCCGCGATGTGAATATGCTTTCGATATTTCGAAATGCTTAATTACTTGTTGCCATAAAATTGCATATCCGAATAAAAGTACAACTAGTCCGAAATAAGCAATAAAAAATGAGATGGAAGCAATGGGAAACTTAGCTGCCCATTTCATGTAAACCACAATGATAGAATATATCAAAAAAGCTACATGTAAAAATACGTAATTTTTAATAGTTGGTTTCATTTATTCACTCTCTTTTACATATAAATATATATTTATATCTATCTTTTCCTAATAATAGATATTGGAACGTATTTTGTTTAATCTTTCACATTCCAAATTATATAGTATCATGGCTTTTATTGTAAAACAATAGAAGCTATGCATTCATTTTTTCCAAGGTTCTACAACATGTATCGTTTTATTTGTTGCATCCAACTTTACTTGAATACCGATAGGCATGGTAATCATGGGATGTGTATGACAACAATCGAAGTCAGCTAGAAAAGGAATTCTTTGATTTTGAAGTACTTCTAATAGTATTTCAAAAGGTTTTCGATTTGTACCACAATCATCAAATTGCTCATGTTTTCCAAGAATGATACCTGAAATTTTATCGAATACACCGTTAATTTTAAGTAATGAAAAGCTTCTTTCAATAGTAGCTGCATCTTTTGAACTGTCCTCAATAAAGAGAATGTCGCCTTCTTGAATATGTGGCATATAGGGGCTACCCAAAATTCCTTGTATCGTGTTTAAATTCCCGCCAATAATACGCCCAGTAGCTTTTCCATCAATTACTGAAATCCAATCGTTTGGTCGAAGTTCTTTCTCCTTCGTCTTTTCTTCCCAATTAATAAATTCATCTGACCAAAATAATGGTTGTTTTATATGATAAGGAAGAGAATGATCATGTAGTAAAGTTTCAGCAAAATATTTGTATGTGCAATCAACAAAAGGTTCAAATTCGCCAAAGGAAGGGACGAGAGCTGGTCCATAAAATGTAGGGATTCCTGTTTTGGCGTAAATTCCTAGTAATAAAGCAGTTGCATCTGAATACCCAATCATTATTTTAGGGTTCTTTAGAAAAGCATCATAATCAATATAAGGTAATATTGAATTTGAATTCATCCCACCAATTGTTGACATAATACAAGAAACATTAGGATTTCTTATCAAGACATTTAGTTCCTCAGCACGCTCTTGTATACTACCAGAACGATAAAAATCATATCGACCTGTTAATGAACCTTCTAATATATGAAACCCTTTCTGTTGTAAGTAAGATTTTGCTCGTTCAAATCTTTTTGGAGAAGTGTAGGTTACTGGTGAAGAAGGGGAGTAGATCCCAATTGTGTCTCCGTATTTTAATGATTTTGGAAGTAGCATTTGTATGAATCCCTTCTATTAAATAGTTTATCTCGCTATTTGACGGGTAGCCCGATTGGGGGGGGGCTGATTAAAGTTTCGCTTTATTTACGAGAATTTATTATTGAATATTCTTACGTTTCAATATTGTAAGTTTAACATAAATAAATTAAAATAATCATTGCTGTACTATGAATAAATATACCTTTTACCTTGACTATATAAAGGAATTGTTGTTAAGGTTAAATGTGAGTGTATAAAAGGTTTGCTAAAGGAGTTTTGAAATGAATCGGTTAAAATGGGGAAGGATGACAGTCCTATTAGTTATTATTTTAGGGATATGTTGGTTCTTATTCCAAGGAAATCAAAAGAGCATAGCGAATGTAGAGGGACAACCTTTGCAAGTGGCAGAACTACCTAAAGCAGGATTTACTGAAAAAGTAGTCCCGCCAAAGTACATCCCACCAGAAATTAACGCAAAAGCAGCTATGATTATCGATGCGAGTGATGGAGATATTATTTATCAATATAATGAAAATGAAGCTTTTGCACCGGCTAGTATGTCTAAGATGATGACAGCGTATCTCTTACTAGAGAGTATACATAACGGGAAAGTTCGCTGGGAAGATCCAGTAAAAATGAGTGCGAAGGCGGCACAAACAGAAGGAGCGAGAATCCCAGTACAAGTTAATGACACATTAACTGTTAAAGATTTATATCATGCATTAATGATTGAGTCAGCTAATAATTCGGCTGTGGCTTTAGCAGAACATATGGCAAAATCGGAGAAAGATTTCGTTCAGCTTATGGATGCAAAAGCGAAACAGTTAAAAATGTCGGAACATGCTAAATTTGAAAATGCTTCTGGATTACAAGAGCCAGATGGAAGTGAAACAAAAATGACGGCTGGTGATGTAGCACAATTGGCGTATCATCTTATAAAAGATTATCCGGAAATATTAGAAGTGACTCACTTACGTCAAAGTCAGCTAGCATTTAATAATATTAATGTTATAAGCACAAACGACATGTTAAACAAAAATAATAAAAGTTTATATATAGAAGGAATGGACGGACTAAAGACTGGATTTACAGATAGTGCAGGATACTGTTTTACTGGGACTGCAAAGCAAGGTGATAATCGAATTATTACAGTGGTCATGGGGACATCAAGTAAAACAAAACGTTTTACAGAGACAAATAAGTTAATGTCGTATGCATTTGGATTAGTTAATTAAGTAAGTAAAATACGAATCTAGATCGCTACATAAGTAAGACTGTTTGTTGTTACTAATTTTAGATAACAACAAACAGTCTTTTTATTTTTATTTTAAAAAGGAAAAAGCTTCTAAATATAAGTGTTATTATTTGAGTTTGTTTGTTGCTGTGATATTATAAAGTTATAAGCTTATTAATAATAAGTTTGAGGGGCGTAATATGATATATACATATAAAATAGCCTCAATTGAAAATTGGAGGGAATTATGATGGCAAAAGATTTTTACTCAGCAATTGAAGACAGAAGATCTATTTATGCAATTAGTAAAGAGCAAGTAGTTTCTGATGAGAAAATTCAAGAAGTGATTTATCATGCTGTAAAACATACACCTTCAGCTTTTAATTCTCAAAGTGCTCGCGTTGTTGTTTTATTAGGAGAACAACATGATAAATTATGGGATATTACGAAAGAAACGTTACGAAAAATTGTACCTGAAAATAACTTTGCACCTACTGAAGAAAAAATGAATGCATTTAAAAGTGGTTATGGAACGGTTTTATATTTTGAAGACAGTGAAGTAGTGGAAAGCCTTCAAGCTAACTTTGCATTATATAAAGATAATTTCCCAACTTGGTCTCAGCAATCATCAGGAATGTTACAATTTGCAATTTGGACAGCTTTAGAAATTGAAGGGTTTGGTGCTACGTTACAGCATTACAATCCGCTAATTGATGAAGAAGTGAGAAAAGAGTGGGATGTTCCAGAGAATTGGAAACTTATTGCGCAAATGCCATTTGGTAAACCGGTAGTACATGCTGGTGAAAAAGAATTCCAACCGCTAGAGGACCGTGTGAAAATTTATAAATAATTTAAAAAGGTGAACAGGAATATAACCTGTTCACCTTTTTTATACGTAATAAGGGTTTTTTTGTCCTGCATTTTTCATCTGATTTTTTAATTCGTTTTTACGTGTTTCAATAGCTGATACTTTTTGTAATGTTATCATTGAAACGAATTGAATAAAAGCATAGTATAGCTCTATGTTTTTTTGTATTGGATCATCTATTATATTTCTCACAAATATGCCTCCTCTTTTTATTCCAATAAAACTCCGCATTAATGGGCAGCCCGAGTGGTGAGGGTTAATAATTAGCGGAGGATGTATAAAACCCTTCCTGATTAAAGTTTCATTTTATAAGGGAATGAAACTTTAATCAATTCGCTAAAATTCTTGTTTATTAAGATATGTATATAATACTATAAATATCCTATAAATTCCATTATAGGAAAAAGAGAACAGTTGATATAGTGTGTGTTTTCTTTAAAGGAGAAATGGCTTTTGTGAAATAAATCTTACAATTCGTCAAATTATTTCAAAATTGTAGATAGTATAGAAATTTAGTTTTCTAAAAATATTATACTATTGATAAATAGAGTGATTTTTGTCATGATGAAAGTATACGTCATGTAAGGAGCTTTATAAGGAAATACATACTTGAGTTTGTATTAGGTTAATAGAGTTTTTTATAATAGATAGAAAAGGGATATTTTATATTAAAATATTAAATAGAATGTCGAATTTTCATGCGATATATAAGAAATTTGAAAAAACCATTGCAAAAACACTGTGTTTAATGATAAAGTTCACATGAAGTTCACACGGATTTCACTTTGTTCATTTAAAATGAACTCTGTGTGAAAAATAAAACTCTTGCTAAAAAATGGAACTGGATGAATATTTTACTTTGATAATATTGTAAAGTATTAAAGTTTTAGTTTTTTTTAAGAGGATAGTAGGGAAAGGAAGTAAAGACAACTTATGAAAAAAGTAATTGCAGGTTTAGCAGCAGCTTCTGTAGCTGGCGTTGCAGTTCCAGGAATGGATTCTGCTCATGCACAAGTTTCAAATGAAGCGCTAAAAGAAATTAATGGACAAACTCAAACTCAAACTCAAACTCAAACGACTGTAACTGAAACAAAAACTGTAGAAACAACTTCTGAATTAAAATACACAGTAACTGCTGATGTATTAAATGTTCGTTCAGGTGCTGGTACAGGACATAACGTTATTTCTAAAGTAAAATCAGGCCAAGTGCTACAAGTAGTTGGACAAGAAAATGGTTGGTTCAAAGTAAACGTAAATGGTCAAACAGGTTATGTAAGTGGTGACTTCGTAACGACTGGTGGCAAAACAGGAACGACTGTTCAACAAGGAACAGGTACTTACACAGTAAACGTTTCTTCACTTAACGTACGTACAGGCCCAAGTACATCTCATACAGTATTAGGTTCTGTAAACAAAGGTAAAACAGTACAAGTTGTAGGTGAAGTACAAGATTGGTTTAAAATCAACTTCAATGGTGGAACTGGATACGTAAGCAAAGACTTCGTAACAAAAGGTGGTTCTGCTGTATCTAACGAAACACAACAACCAACTACAAACAACAATACTACAACAGTTCAAACTGGTGGTTCTTATGTTGTTAACACTGGTGCTTTAAAAGTACGTACAGGCCCAGCTACATACAACGCTGTAATCGGTGGAGTAACAAATGGTAAAGTATTAAACGTTACTGGTGCTGAAAATGGTTGGTACAAAATTAACCATAACGGCCGCACAGGTTACGTAAGTGCAGACTTCGTTAAGTTTGTAAAAGGCGGAGTAAACAACGTTACAAATAACAATAATGTTACAAATAACGTTCAACAACCAGGTAAAGACGTACAAAAACCAACAACAGGTGGAGATACATCTTCAATCGCTGGATTCGCTAGATCTTTAAATGGTTCACCATACAGAACTGCTGGTACAACACCTGCTGGTTTTGACTGCAGTGGATTCATTCACTACGTATTAAATCAAACTGGTCATAAAGGCGCTCGTCAAACAGTTGCTGGATACTGGAGCTCTAAAACAAAAACTAGCAATCCACAACCAGGTGATTTAGTATACTTCCAAAATACTTATAAATCAGGTCCTTCTCACATGGGTGTTTACTTAGGAAACGGTCAGTTCATTAGTGCAGAAACAGATGCAACTGGTGTACGTATTAGTTCTGTAAGTAACTCTTACTGGAGCAAGCACCTATTAGGTTACACAAAAGCATACTAAGAAAAAGTAGTTTTATATACTTTTCGTATAGAGAAAAGGCTTTCCAAGGAAACTTGGGAAGCCTTTTTATAGTTGAATAAATTGGAAGTTTAATAGTTTTTATTTTAACTTTCCATTTAAAAATCGATCATATAAGTCATGGAAATAGTTAGGACGAAATAAGTTCGCTGCATGTCCCGCTAACGGTATTTCCTTATATAGAACGTTAGGCAAAATAGATTTCAAATCAAATAGACAAGATTTATAGAGATGATCATGCTCTCCCATTACCCATAGTATAGGGTGAGGAAGTGATTTTAATTTAGATTTTAAATCGAATTCTAACCGATGTCGTAATGACTGGGCAATTATGGATGAATGTAATTGTAATCCGAAACGGTAGTAAATATTTCTTGAAATGACTGCGAACGGATTTGCTTTTAATATACCGCTTGGAAAAATAGTATTTGCGTATTGAGAGAGCCATTTAGAGTATTCATCTCCTCGCTTCTCCCAAAAATTTTGAAATACATTATATAAACGAGAAGGGTTATTGTAATGTCCTCCAATATGACAAATACTTAATACTTTTTCTGGATGCATTTGTGCAAAAATTGTAGAGATGTAACAGCCGTAACTTAGCGCACAAATATGTGCTTTTTTAATACCTTCTTGTTCATATAAGTTTAATAATTGATCTACGAGGCGCTGTAATGAAAAGTCGATTGCTTCTCCTTTATCATCACCGTGACCTAATAAGTCATAAGTTATAATGTTGTAGGAGGCAGAAAATCGTTTTTGCTCTTTTTTGAAGGCGCGACGATTACCAACTAATCCATGAATAAAAATAATTGTTTCCTTTTCAGAATGTATATTTGTTTGCAAAAAGGATACTCCTTTCACTAACTGGAGATTTATATCGTGTTTTAAATTATTTATCTATAATTTACATAGAATAATATTAAGTACCAGGTAATAATATCAGATGTTTATATCTGTTGTAAAGATGAGTTTTTATGTATATTTTGTAAAAATAGAAAAAGTGTGTTTACATTCAGTTTACATTTGTATCGTATTCTAATTTTAGAAAGAACAGTTTTGTTTAACGTGAGGAGATGAACAGGAATGGAAGTTAGAAATGAAATAAAGAAAAAAGGGAGTTGGAGGCAGTTTTTACGCCTTATTCAAGATACAAATCCTCCGAAAGGAATTTTAGTTTTTGCGTTGTTAATGAGTTTGCTTTCTACGGGAGCGAGTTTATTTATTCCTATGCTGACAAAAGGATTAGTAGATAATTTTTCGCTTTCTTCAATTAGTGCAGGACAAATTGTTGGGTTAATTGCTTTCTTTGTAATGCAAACTATTGCGGCAGGGTTGTCTATATATTTACTAAATTATATTGGGCAGAAGATTGTAGCGGGACTAAGAGAACGTTTGTGGAAAAAGGTACTTATCTTGCCGGTATCTTATTACGATCAAAATAGAACAGGTGATACGATTAGCCGTATGACGAATGATACAGGTGTTGTGAAAACGTTAATTTCTGAGCATTTGTCAAACTTATTAACAGGTGGTATTTCAATTGTTGGATCGTTAATTGTATTATTTGTTTTAGATTGGAAAATGACTGCGTTACTTTTAACGGTTATTCCGTTGTCTGTGTTAATTTTAGTTCCACTTGGACGAAAAATGTATAAGATTTCAAAAGCGCTTCAAGATGAAACTGCATCTTTTACAAGTGTGTTAACGCAAGTGTTATCAGAAATTCGTTTAGTGAAATCTTCAAATACAGAAAAGAGAGAATATGAAACGGGTAATACAGGTATACAAAAGTTATTACAATTTGGTTTGAAAGAAGGAAAAGTGCAAGCATTAATTTCGCCAGTTATGTCGTTTGTTTTAATGGCACTACTTGTTATTATCGTAGGGTATGGCGGGATGCGAGTTTCTAGCGGTGCATTAACAACCGGTGAACTTGTAGCGTTTATTTTGTATTTAGTTCAAATTGTAATGCCAATGAGTCAATTATCTATGTTCTTTACACAATTCCAAAAGGCAATTGGTGCAACGGAAAGAATTAGTACGATTTTAGAATATGAAGTAGAAGATCATGAAACTGGTGTGAAAGTGACAAATGCTAAGCAACCGATCGTTCTTGAAAATGTACATTTTGAGTATAACGAAGAAGAGCAAGTTTTGAAAAATATTGATTTCACAATTGAATCTGGAAAAGTGACAGCGATTGTAGGACCAAGTGGTAGTGGGAAAACAACGTTATTCTCATTACTGGAACGTTTTTATGAGCCAACTAGTGGCGCCATTAAATTAGGGGAAGAATCAATTACGAGTTATTCATTACAGTCATGGCGACGTCAAATCGGTTACGTATCACAAGATAGTCCGTTAATTGATGGAACAATTCGTGATAATATTTGTTATGGCGTCGAGGGCGAAGTAACGGATGAAGAAATTGAAAAAGTAGCAGCAATGGCATATGTTGATGCATTTATTCATGACTTACCAAACGGTTATGCAACAGAAGTTGGAGAACGCGGTGTGAAGCTTTCTGGGGGACAAAGACAGCGAATTGCCATTGCCCGAGCGTTACTTCGAAATCCGCAAATTCTTATGCTAGATGAGGCGACTTCAAGCTTAGATAGTAAATCTGAGTCTGTCGTTCAAAAAGCGTTAAATAACTTAATGAAAGGCAGAACAACGTTAGTGATTGCGCATAGACTTTCTACTGTTGTAGATGCAGATAAAATTGTCTTTATTGAAAAAGGGAATCTTACAGGTAGTGGTACGCATGATGAATTATTACAGACGCATGATATGTATCGTGAGTTTGCAACGCAACAATTGAAAATTAAAGAGGGTGCATTATAAAATATATTAGATGCTAAGTAGAAAGGAAATGGTTCCTTTGATACCTAAAATTTTAATAGTAGATGACGATCCACACATTAGAGAACTCGTTTCGGTATTTTTAGAACGAGAAGGTTTTCAAACATATGAGGCAATTGATGGAGTAGATGCACTTCAGAAAATGGATGACGTAAAAGTCGATATGGTTATTCTTGATATCATGATGCCAAATATGGATGGATTTGATGTATGTTTTGAATTAAGAAAATACTATGATATCCCGGTTCTGATGCTAACTGCCAAAGGGGAAACATCACAAAAAGTAAAAGGATTTCACCTTGGGACAGATGATTATCTTGTAAAACCATTTGACCCTATAGAATTAGTAGTGAGAGTAAAGGCATTATTGAAACGTTACCAAATTACAGTTTCCCAATCGATTCAAGTTGGAAATGTATTATTAAATCGTAAAACATTCGAAGTTACATCTGGAGAACAAACGGTTACATTACCGTTAAAAGAATTTGAGCTGCTCTTTACTTTAGGGTCTAAATCGGGAAGAACTTGTTCGAGAGAGCAATTAATTGAAGAAATATGGGGATATGATTTTGAAGGGAATGAACGTACACTAGACGTTCATATTAATCGGTTACGTGAGAAGTTTCAAGAAGAGCAGTCGAAATTTAGTATTAAAACAATAAGAGGATTAGGGTATCGCTTAGAGGTAAGTAAATGAGAAAAAGAAAACGAATGAGTAAGTTGAAGATGCTGAAAGTATTTGGAGCGGTATTAGCGCTCTTTTCTTTTCTTACTATAATTTGGTCTATCGCATTTTATGTAGCAACTAGTATATTGAATGCTTTTGACGTAAACGTATCGCCGTTTGTTGCTTTTCTAATTAGTGATACGGTCGGTTTTGTCTTTATTATTCTTATTTGGACATTGATTGGAATATTAATGAGACCAAAACGAGAGGCGATGATTTGGACTATTATTGAACCGATACAAAAAATTGCAAAAGGAGACTTCTCCGTAAAAATAAGAAATGAAGAAAAGTATGATGGTGAAATTGGCGTGCTCGTAAAAAGTATAAATGATATGACAGATGAACTGAATACGATGGAGAAAATGAGACAAGAGTTTGTATCGAATGTTTCTCATGAAATACAGTCACCGTTAACTTCTATAAAAGGATTTGCTAGAGCACTACAAGACGATAATCTTTCTGAGGAAAAAAGAAAGCATTATCTTACCATTATTGAAACTGAAACAACGAGATTATCTAAACTAAGTCAAAATTTACTAAAGCTAACTCTTTTAGAATCAGAAGAGTATACACCAGAAAGAGTGAGCTATCGATTAGATCAACAATTAAAGCAAATTGTGTTAAATAGTGAACCACTCTGGGCTGAAAAAGAAATTGAGTTAGAACTAGATTTAGAAAAAGTATATGTTATTGCTGACCAAGAAAGTATGAGTCAAGTGTGGATTAATTTAATTCATAATAGTATTAAATTTACTCCAAGCGGTGGTACGATTACTATTCAGTTAAAGGAACATGAGACAGTAGTGGAAGTGCGTATCCGTGATTCAGGAATTGGTATATCAGAAGAACAGAAACAACATATTTTTGAGCGTTTTTATAAAGCGGATTCTTCACGAAATCGTGCCTATGGAGGAAGTGGCTTAGGTTTAGCTATTGTAAAGAAAGTACTCGACCTTCATCAAGGAGAGATAAAAGTGGAGAGTGAGGAAGGAAAAGGTACTGAATTTATTGTGCGTATGCCGAATCATGAAGAGAAATAGTGTTAGAAGGAGAACCTTCTAACACTATTTCTCTTTAAAAATGCATTTACCGTTACTGCAATTATATTGAAAAGCTTTTCCTTCGCTTTTCATACTCATACACTCCCCTATGCTGGATTTGTTTTTATTTTACATGAATAATGGTAAAAAAATGAAACTTATAAATAAAAACTTTCTATAGTTACCTACAAGTAACCTACGCACATGAAAGTGCATCATTGCCTTTTTACATAAACATAGATACAATTTTAATATAATACATAACTGAGATGATTAAGGAGTGTTATACTTGGCAGAATTATTACAAGGTAAAAATGCTTTAATTACAGGAGCAGGTAGAGGGATTGGTCGCGCTGTAGCAATCGCATTAGCGAAAGAAGGCGTAAATGTAGGCTTATTAGCTCGTTCAGAAGAAAACTTAAAAGCTGTAGCAAAAGAAGTAGAAGCAGAAGGTGTAAAAGCTGTTATTGCAACTGCTGATGTTTCTTCATATGAAGAAGTGACGACTGCGATTGAAACGTTAAAAAATGGTTTAGGATCTATCGATATTTTAATTAATAACGCTGGTATTTCTAAATTCGGTAAGTTTTTAGAACTAGACGTTGCTGATTGGGAAAAAATCATTCAAGTAAACTTAATGGGTGTATACTATGCAACTCGTGCAGCTTTACCGAGCATGATTGAACAACAATCTGGTGATATCATTAACATTTCATCTACAGCAGGACAAAAAGGTGCACCTGTAACAAGTGCATATAGTGCTTCTAAATTTGGTGTCCTTGGCTTAACAGAATCGTTAGCGATGGAAGTTCGCAAACATAACATTCGTGTAACAGCTTTAACTCCAAGTACAGTAGCAACTGATATGGCTGTAGATTTAGGATTAACTGATGGAAACCCTGATAAAGTAATGCAAGCAGAAGATATTGCAGAATTTATCGTAGCGCAGCTGAAATTAAATAAACGTACATTTATTAAATCTGCTGGGCTTTGGTCTACTAATCCATAGGAATTAAATTTAACTTTAAAAGAAGGGATATCTATTCTGTAAGGGGTAGATGTCCTTTCTTTATTTTTTGTATTCGAGACAGAATTTTCGGTATAATTAAAAGTGAATGGTAGAAAGCATTGGGAAATTGAAAGGGATGGCAGTTGTAAAAGAGTGATGTAAGGAGGAAAAAGGGATGAAAAAGAAGTTTCAAAAATTATAACATGTATCGTGTATAACGAGATTAGCTCGTGGACCTCCAATATACATAACACTATATTATATATTAAAAAATTGGAGGATATAAGTAGATGAGAACTGAAAAAGAAATGTTAGACGTAATTATAAATATAGCAAAAGAGGATGAAAGAATTCGAGCAGTTATCATGAATGGATCGCGTGTAAATCCAAATGTGAAAAGAGATTGTTTTCAAGACTATGATATTATGTATGTTGTAAATGATATACAATCTTTTACGTCTAATCATAATTGGGTTCATAGATTTGGAGAAATAATGATAGTACAAATGCCAGAAGAAATGTCGTTAGTTCAACCAGATGAAGATGGGAAGTTTCCATATTTAATGCAGTTCATGGATGGGAATCGGATTGATTTAACGCTAGTTCCAGTTGAGTTAATAAAAAAGTTCGTTGGACAAGATAGTTTAAGTAAACTGCTTCTTGATAAAGATAATTGTATGGAAGGATTCCCGCCAGCAAGCGATAAGGATTACTTAATAAAAAAGCCTACAGAAAAAGAGTTTTTGGATTGCTGTAATGAATTTTGGTGGTGTAGTACAAATGTGGCAAAAGGGTTATGGAGAGAGGAACTTTCTTATGCAAAAGGAATGCTTGAAGGACCAGTGCGAGATATGTTCATCGTAATGCTAGAATGGCATATTGGTATGAAAACAGACTTTACAGTTAATACAGGGAAGTTTGGAAAGCATTTCGAGCAATATATTGAAGAAGATATGTGGGAGCAATTTAAAAGGACATTTTCTAATGCTGAATATGAAAACATATGGGAGTCATTCTTTGTCATGAGTGATTTATTTAGGGAAGTGGCGAACGAAGTCGCTAACACGTATGAATATCAATATCCGCAAGAAGATGATGATAAAGTAACGAACTATTTAAAACATGTGAAAACTTTGCCAAAAGATAGTACATCAATTTATTAATAATATAAAGCAGTAAGACTGTCCTAATTAAGGACAGTCTTATTTTTGTTTATGAATAACAATTTCTCTAACAAAGTGCAGATGAATCACATATGAAAATTTAGGGAGGTTTTTTATCATGTATTATTTTTATTCGCCACAAATGTTTACTCCATATCAATGGGGACTAGAACGAGATGTTTCGTATGCTTATATGCCATATAACTCACTTTATTATGGAGAATATATAAGCGCATTGCCATACGCATATATCCCTCAAAGCTATGAAGTACAAATGAAAGCAGATGATCGTGGATCGTGGACACCATTTTCATGGGTTGAAAAATATGCGTACGCATTTTCAGGACCGTATAATAAAGCGGAAGTAGCTCTTACATTTGATGATGGACCAGATTCAGAATTCACGCCAAAAATATTAGATAAGTTAAAACAACATAATGTAAAAGCTACTTTTTTCTTACTTGGTGAAAACGCAGAAAAATTTCCGAACGTAGTAAAGCGTATTGCAAATGAAGGGCATGTAATTGGTAATCATACGTATAGTCATCCGAACTTAGCGAAAGTAAATGATGCTGAGTATCGTAATCAAATAATAAAAACGGAAGAAATATTAAATCGTTTAGCTGGTTATGCACCGAAGTTTATACGTCCGCCATACGGTGAAATACTTGAAGAGCAATTGAAGTGGGCAACAGAGCAAAATTTTATGATTGTACAGTGGAGTGTTGATACAGTTGATTGGAAAGGTGTAAGCGCTGATACGATTACAAATAATGTATTAGGGAATTCATTTCCAGGAAGTGTCATCCTTCAGCATTCAACACCAGGTGGGCATTTACAAGGATCTGTAGATGCACTAGACAAAATCATTCCGCAGTTAAAAACGAAAGGGGCACGTTTTGTAACACTTCCAAGTATGTTCCACACATCAAAAGAAAGAAATTGAATGTGTTATAAATTTGAAAAAAGGGTCATGTCGTATAATGAAGGTGTAAGTTAGGAGGGGATATAATTGATGTATGCACTAATAAACATAGGAATGAGTATTTTAATAGGTACTATATTTATACTTGCGGCAATTGTTCTTCAAAAAAATCCACCGACCGATATTAATGCGGCATATGGTTATCGTACGAAACGATCTATGAAAAATAAGGAATTATGGGATGCGGGTAACAGGTATAGTGCAGAAGTGATGAAGCAAAACGGATTCATCATGATGTTAATTGGAAGTGTTATTAGTATACTGTTTAGATATCCACATACAATAATAGCGATTATGGTGGTTATGCTGTTATTAATTATTCTTTTATTTATACAAGTAGAGAATAAATTAAAGATACTTGAACAATAATAAAAAATAGGACTCTACGCAATATTATGCTAAGAGTCCTATTTTATTTATAAACTATTATTTTTTAATAATTCTTTTCCTTTCTCTATAACAAATTCATAGTATGCAAGATCATATGGATAAATATCATCAAAAGTTATCGTTATCGGTTTATTGCTCAAAACAGAAGTAGCTGTAAAAGATGAAATTTCACCATTTAATAGTTGTAGAAAAGAAGTTGCATGTACTTTCATCACATCGTCTACTTCTTCACCTGGTGCGAATGGAAGTGGATTGATGACATTGTGAAAATACATATGACAAAATTCACGATCAGTAAGATTTGAAATTTCATAATCTATTTTAAAGATTCCTTTGTATACTAAATCAGTAGTTTGAAAGGAAAGCCCCAATTCTTCTTCGATTTCACGAAGACCACCAATTTGTACATCTTCATCATGCATAATATGTCCAGCTGAAGTAATATCCCATATAAGTGGAGCTTCTTTTTTATTTTTAGAGCGTAATTGGAAATATAAGAATATATCTTTAGCATCTTTTTCTACAAACCAACAATGAAATGTTTCGTGCCAATCACCGTCACGATGCACTTCATCGCGTAATTTCTTCCCAAGTGTATTTCTTTCAGAATCAAATATTGTTAACCACTCTGTCATTTTAATTCCCCTTTCTGCAAATTTTATTATACAATATTCGTATTGAATTTTGGGAAAATAAAGAAAAAGAGGCGATTATAAGTGGAGATAGAGCGTATGGAAATAAAATCGATTATTTCAACAGAGGAAGAGTTACGGAAAATATTGGGGAAACCAAGTGAGCGAGCATTGAAAAAAGTTATTTCATCATTAGACCACCATGGTGTAGATTTCCTTTCTAAATCTCCTTTTCTAGTATTATCTACTGCAAATAAGTTGGGGGAGTGTGACGCCTCGCCGAGAGGAGACGCACCTGGATTTGTATACGTACTCAATAATAATAAAATTATCATTCCAGAAAGGCCAGGAAATCGTCGTATAGACTCCATTTTGAATATTATTTCAAATCCACGTGTAGGACTAATCTTTTTTATTCCAGGTCTTGGGGAGACACTTAGAATAAATGGCCGAGCGTATATTACAAACGACGAAGAAATTTTGAAAGAAATGCAGGCGAATGGACGTAATCCGTTGCTTGGAATTGTTGTTGAAATAGAAGAGTGTTACATTCATTGTGCAAAAGCGTTTATTCGTTCGAAGATATGGGATCCAGAATCTTGGTTAAATAAAAAAGAGTTACCTTCAGCAGCAAAAATGTTGTTAGAGCATGCGAAAGTGAATGCTTCAGAAGAAGATGTTGCACGTTCTTTAGAAGAAAGTTATACAAAAAGATTGTATTAAAAATTTTATTGATATAATTTTGTAAGGTGAGTATGTACGGGTTTTAGAATGGGGATTTATCCCGCATTAACGGGCAGTAACACCCCTACCTCAAAATTCAGCGAAAGCAAAGAAGTTAGGTGGGGATCAACTGCCCGTAAAAGCCCGATTGGTGAAGGCTAATAATCAGTGGGGATGAACAAAATCCTCACTGATTAAAGTTTCACTTTATATATGAACCGTTGATTTATAAACTGGAGAAATGACAAAATAGGTAAATTGAGTGGCAGTTGCATAATGCTATTGTGAAATATAATAAAAAATTATTTTGAAAATAGTTAGTAAAAATAGGCTTGCTTTTTAAAAATTTGATAACTATAATAAGTTAACAAATAGACATGAACGAAAAAGTAATGATAAGGACACGAAATCATTTTTACGGTTTACAGAGAGGGAAGCCAAGGGTGTGAGCTTCCTAACACGAGAAATGATTTTACCACCTTTGAACTTCAATAGTGAACGAGTAATCTAGTAATTATTGGCGGTATCAGCCGTTATCTGAACTTGAGCAATCTAGAAGGAGATACGTCTAGATTGGAACAAGGGTGGAACCACGAAAACACATTCGTCCCTTTCCTAGGGATGAGTGTGTTTTTTATGGTATAAGAGATTGAAAATTTAAAATAATTAAAAAATAGTATTGATTTTGTTTTTTATGCGAGTATAATGAGTTAACAAATAAACATGAACGAAAAAGTAACGATAAGGACACGAAATCATTTTTACGGTTTACAGAGAGGGAAGCCAAGGGTGTGAGCTTCCTAACACGAGAAATGATTTTACCACCTTTGAACTTCAATAGTGAACGAGTAATCTAGTAATTATTGGCGGTATCAGCCGTTATCTGAACTTGAGCAATCTAGGAGGAAATACGTCTAGATTGGAACAAGGGTGGAACCACGAAAACACATTCGTCCCTTTCCTAGGGATGGGTGTGTTTTTTTACTTTGAAAGGAGGTGCGGTAATATGAAACGATTTATAAGTACGGAAATAACCACCACCTGCATGACAAAAAAGCAGAGTAAGGTGATTTATAGATGTAACAATTAAACTTTTAGGAGGAGATTAGAAGATGAATAACGTTATAAATGTTGGGGTATTAGGTTTAGGTACGGTCGGAAGTGGTGTTGTTCATATTTTGAAAGAACATTATAAAAAAATCGCACTTGATACAGGATACGAAGTGAAAGTGAAAACAGTCGTTGTACGTGATTTGGAAAAAGAACGCGATGTTTGTATTGATGGAATTGCAGTAACAAGTCATGCAGATGAAGTTCTAAATGATTCAAATATTGATATTGTAGTAGAGGTAATGGGCGGAATTGAAGAAGCAAAACAGCATATTGTTAAGGCTTTACGAAATAAAAAACATGTCGTAACAGCAAATAAAGATTTAATGGCTGTATATGGTGCAGAGCTTCTTCAACTGGCGAACGATAATGATTGTGATTTATGTTACGAAGCGAGTGTAGCGGGCGGTATTCCAGTGTTAAGAGGACTAACTGATGGGTTAGCATCAGATCAAATTGAAAAAATAATGGGAATTGTAAATGGTACAACAAATTATATGTTAACAAAAATGAGTCAAAATGGATGGTCTTATGAAGAGGCTTTACAGGAAGCACAAAAATTAGGCTTTGCAGAATCGGATCCGACAGCAGATGTAGATGGACTAGATGCGGCGAGAAAAGTAGCAATTCTTGCAAACTTAGGTTTTTCGATGAATGTTTCATTAGATGATGTGCAAGTAAGAGGGATTCGAAAGGTCGAAAAAGAAGATTTACAAATGGCTGAAAAGTTAGGATTTACTATGAAGTTAATTGGTAAAGCTGAAAAACAAGGACCAGCCATTCATTTAAGTGTAGAACCGACGCTTTTACCGAGCCAGCATCCATTATCAAATGTGAATAATGAATTTAATGCGGTGTATGTCCATGGCCAAGCGGTAGGAGAAGTGATGTTTTATGGACCCGGAGCTGGGAAGTTACCGACTGGTTCTGCTGTAGTAAGTGATATTATTTCAATCGTTAAAAATATGAATCAAGTTCCGAAAAATAAAAGTGCGTTAAAAGAACCAGTTCCTTATGAATTACAAGGTGATGAAGAAGTAGTTTCGAAATATTTCTTACGTATTTCATTACAAGATGAGCCTGGGATGTTACAAAAAATAACAGAATGTTTCGTTAATTATTCTGTAAGTTTAAAAGAGGTTATTCAATTACCTTTAAACCGTGAACTGGCAGAAGTCGTTGTTGTGACACATCGAACTTCCAAGTATCAATTTGAACGAGTTTTAGAAGCGATAGAAGCTGTCGCAAGTGAAATAAACAGTTACTACATTATTGAGGAGGAAAAACAATATGTATAAAGGACTATTAAAACAGTATGCGTCTTATTTACCGGTGAATGAAAATACACCTGATGTCAGCTTAATGGAAGGAAACACACCACTTATTCCATTATTAAATATATCAAAACAATTAGGGATTCAGCTATATGGTAAGTACGAAGGAGCGAATCCGACAGGTTCTTTTAAAGATCGTGGTATGGTTATGGCAGTTGCTAAGGCGAAAGAAGAAGGTTCAGAAGCAATCATTTGTGCATCAACAGGTAATACATCAGCGTCAGCTGCAGCATATGCGGCACGTCTTGGGATGAAATGCATTATCGTAATACCAGAAGGAAAGATTGCACATGGAAAATTAGCGCAAGCGGTCGCTTATGGAGCTGAAATTATTTCAATAGAAGGGAATTTCGATGATGCGCTTAAGGCTGTAAGAAATATTGCTGCAGAAGAGCCGATTACGTTAGTAAACTCAGTAAATCCTTATCGAATTGAAGGGCAAAAAACAGCAGCGTTTGAAATTTGTGACCAATTGCAAAATGCACCAGATGTTCTAGCTATCCCTGTTGGGAATGCAGGGAATATTACAGCGTATTGGAAAGGCTTCTGTGAATATGAGAAAGAAAAAGGTTATAAAAAGCCAAGAATTCATGGCTTTGAAGCGGAAGGAGCAGCTGCAATTGTAAAAGGGCATGTAATTGAAGAGCCTGAAACAATTGCAACAGCGATTCGCATCGGTAACCCAGCAAGTTGGTCGTATGCAGTAGAGGCTGCCGAGCAGTCTCGTGGTGAAATAGATATGGTATCAGATGAAGAAATTTTACATGCGTATAGGTTATTAGCAAAAACTGAAGGAGTTTTCGCTGAACCAGGATCAAATGCTTCATTAGCCGGCGTAATTAAACATGTTCAATCTGGGAAAATCAAAAAGGGAGAAACAGTTGTTGCGGTATTAACTGGAAATGGTTTGAAGGATCCTGATATCGCTATTTCTTCAAATCAACTAGACATCGCAAGTGTGTCAAATGATATAGAACAAATTAAAGATCATATTAAAGGGGTGATTATGTCGTGATACCATTTAGCGTTCGTGTCCCTGCTAGTACGGCGAATGTTGGTCCTGGATTTGATTCAGTTGGAATAGCTTTGTCATTGTATTTAGGTGTGGTGGTTAAAGAAAAAGCTGATAAATGGCAAGTAATCCATTCCTTTGAAGAATCAATTCCGACAGACGATAAAAATTTAATCGTTAGCACGGCATGTAAAGTATGTCCTTCTATATCACCCCATATAATAGAAGTTACTAGTAATATCCCATTAACGAGAGGGCTAGGAAGTAGTGCATCAGCGATTGTAGCTGGGATAGAGCTTGCGAATCAACTAGGCAATTTGAACTTAACTGCTGATCAAAAAGTTCAAATTGCTACAAATTTTGAAGGACATCCTGATAATGTTGCTGCTTCTATATTAGGTGGAACTGTAATTGGAGCACTTGATGGAAAGGATGTTTCCGTCGTAAGAATTGAGAGCAAGGAATTGGGTGTAATTTCTCTCATTCCGAATGCAGAATTAAATACAGATGAAAGTCGATCTGTATTACCAAAGATGTTTCCGTTTCATGAGGCAGTTAAAGCTAGTGCGATAAGTAACGTATTAGTAGCTGCATTATGTCAAAAGCGGTGGGAAGTTGTAGGTGAAATGATGGAGAGAGACCATTTTCACGAACCATATCGTTTAGAACTCGTACCATTATTACCATCTATTCGTAAATGCGCAAAAGAATTTGGTGCGTACGGCACAGCACTTAGTGGTGCGGGGCCATCTATTTTTATATTAACGCCATATGAGAAGCGTCAAGAAATCGCTGAGCAATTAGCGAGAGTATTTACAGATATGAAAGTATGTGAGCTTGAAATCGACCATAAAGGTATTATTGTAAATAAGGAAGAGCATATTGGATCGTAAAGAAAGCTGGCATGGCTAGCTTTCTTTACGTTGCAAACCTATTTTAAATTAGGTTTTTTCGGAAAAATATAAAACAAATGTTGATTTTGAATAATGTAAGTAAAGAGTGCATTCATTTTGGAGGTGATTAAATGAATAAAGAGTCACCAGAAGAAAAAAGAGAGCGTATGAGACAAAGTGAATTAAAAAGTAATCCTACGGGTTCTTTACGTGACGGACTCAATAGAGCGGAAACGGGTAGTCCAGTTGATATAGCAGGCGGTATGAATTGGAAAGGTACAGGAATAATCATTTTAGTACTACTTTTAGGATACATTGTATACACTTATTTTTTCAGTTGAAGAATGCTTGTTAAAATTTTGATTTGTTTAGTTTCATAATTGTTGAGAAAAAATGTAGTTACTGTATTACATATCTTCTAAGCGAATTATAGTTGTTCATATCAACTTTTAATACTCCAAACAGAGCTAGCAAAATGCTAGCTCTATTATTTTTTGCCACATTTCTGTAACAAAGCATCTGTATATTCATTGGTGGAGGTGCAGAGGATGAAAAAAATGATAGCGATATGTCTTCTTACAACTATGTCGTTTTCGACTTTAGTCGGTTGTGACGTAAAAGGTAGTAATGCTGTACAAGAGTCTAAAATAAAGAAAGCGACGTATAAAGATTTTACTTATGATGTAAATCCAGAAACATTCACATTAACTGTAGAACATGAGGGGGCAAAGGAACAGGCATCACAACCCCTACCGAAAATGAAGGTATCGAATGTAAAAAAAGAAAAGGATCGTACATCGTGGGAATATCCAGATCAAAAAGTAAAAATAAAATTAGAAAAGAAAAAAGACCACTTAAACATTGAAGTGGAATCGACTGGTGCAGAAAGCTTTACATGGCCGAAAGTAGAAGCTGAAAATTATACACTTCCGTTATGGGAGGGTAAGCAAATTCCGAGCAATGATGAGAATTGGAAGAAGTTTTTAAAGGATGATGCATATTCATTTGCTGAATCATTTTCTATGAAGTTTTTCGCATTAAATGGTTCGAAATATTCAATTGTATATATTGCAACGAATATGTTTAATAATGAATTGAAATTTCATTCGGATCCGAAAATAGGATTTGATTTTACACATGAATTTCCGAGCATAAATAAAAATAAAACATATGGATTTCAATTATATGTGACAAATAATGATGCGGTAAGCATTGCTAAACTGTATAAGGATGATATTGTTCGAAAAGGTGAATTTAAAACATTACAAGAAAAGGCTAGAAAAAATAAAGAAATCGAAAAGTTATATGGAGCGGCGCATTTTTATTTTTGGAATCAAAATGGTTTATTAGAAAATAATATAAATTGGCCAAAACTAAGGGAGCAAATAAATAGCCCGCTGTTTAGTCATATAAAAGAACTTATTCAAAAGAATAGTTCCGAGCCTGGGGAACTGAATGTATTGGATCAAGTAAGTAAACAAGATTTCATTGATAAGTATCAAAAAAATGTTATTTTACGTTATATAAACGAAGTATTATCGATGAAGGAATTTTATAAAGAGGATATTTTTCAAAACGTTAATCAGGAAGCTAGTGTGCTATTAAAGAAAGGTGTAGGTCACTTAACGAATACAGAATTGTATAGCTTAAATAAGCATTTATTAAAGTCGCTACTTGGTGATGCGGTTGAAGAGGTAAGTAAATGGGGTAATGCAGATGGAACGGATATATTAAAGGAAATGAAAGAGGCAGGAATAGAAAAAGCGTGGATTGGTCTGCCGAACTGGGAACAAGGATTTATGCAACCTAATTTCGTGACAAAAGCTAAGGAAATGGGGTATTTAGTTGGTCCGTATGATTCGTATCATTCCATTCACGAAAAAAGTGATAAAAATTGGAACACAGCATCCTTTAATGACCCGTCATTATACGAAGAGGCTACTGTAACGAAGAAAAACGGAGAAAAGGTGCAAGGCTTTTTAGGAAGAGGTCGCAAGTTAAATCCGACTTTATCGCTGCCTAGTGTAAAGGAACGCATGAATGATATATTACAAAATGGTCCTAAATATAATTCATGGTTTATTGATTGTGATGCGACAGGTGAAATTTACGATGACTATTCAGCGAAACATATAACGACGCAAGAGCAAGATTTAAAAGCACGTTTAAAACGAATGGACTACATTGCGCAAGAAAAGGGTATGGTCGTTGGTTCTGAAGGCGGAAATGATTTTGCTAGTAGTACGATTGCATTTGCACACGGAATTGAAACACCTGTTATTAAATGGGACGATGAAGATATGCGGAAAAATAAAACAAGTCCGTATTATGTCGGTGGATATTGGTCACCAAATCAAAATGTGCCTGAAAAATATGCAAAACAAGTACCATTGAAAGAAGAATATAAACAAGTATATTTAAACCCAGTATATTCGGTACCATTATATAAATTAGTATACAATGATTCCGTTATTACAACGCATCATTGGGAATGGGGAAGTTTAAAGGTAAAAGATGAAGTTGGAAATCGAATGCTGTCTGAATTATTGTATAATGTTCCTCCGTTGTACCATTTAGATGAAGTAGAGTGGAATAAGCATAAAAAAGAAATTACAGAGCATCTAAAAGTTTGGAATGAAGTTCATGAAAAAGCAGTAAAAGAAGAGATGACGAATTTTGCGTATTTGTCAGAAGATAAGCTAGTACAATCTGTTTCTTATGGAAAAGATATTAAAATCATTGTGAACTTCTCAAATGAAGACATGGAAGTAGAAAAAACGAAAATAAAAGCAAAGTCGGCTTACATTGATAATCAGGGGAAGAAAAGTGTGTATACGCCGTTTGAGAAATAATAAAGTTAAATATACTGTATTCATAGAGATTTTATAATTAGCTGGATTCTTTATTCATATCGTTTGTTAGGAAAAAGACATTCTAATTTAAAATGAAAGAGTTAATAAATTTGTAAATCCGTATGTTGCGAAGTGTTAAATTTTTGAAATTGGTAAATAGTGACTTGCCAAAAATAAGTACGAGAGTATAATGTGAAATGGAATACGTATTGGGTTTAAGTAGTAACCTTACAAAATTGTAAGGTTAGTGAAAGGAAATTCAATATGAAGATAAATAGACTTACATTATACTTGGTAAAGAGAAAGAGAGGCGAATGGGTATGAGCTCTGAATTAGAACAAAATACGAGAAGTAATAAAAAGCGTTCTAAAAGAAAGTCAATAAAATGGTTCATATTAATTCCATTTTTCCTACTTATTTTTGGAGGAGTAGGATATGGTTCGTTTATATATAATAAAGCAAAAGCTGTTGTAAATGATGCGTATGCAAAAATTGATAAGTCATCAAAGCGTGATAAAGAAGTTGAACCTTTAAAGGATAATATTTCAATATTAATCATGGGTGTAGATGGAAGTGAAATGAGAAAAAGCCAATATGGCGAAGCAGTTCGAACAGATGCACTTTTATTAGCAACAATTAATAAAGATGATAAGTCTGTTAAGCTAGTAAGTATTCCACGTGATTCACGTGTTTACATTCCAACTAGAAAAAAATTAGATAAAATTACTCATGCTCACGTATTTGGTGGCGTAGAAAGCACACGTGATACGGTGGAAAGATTTTTAAATGTCCCTGTTGATTATTATGTGAAGTTTAACTTTGAATCATTCGTACAAATTGTCGATTCAATTGGTGGTATTGATATTGATGTACCAGTTACTTTCACTGAACAAGATAGTAAAGACCAAGCTGGTATGATCCATTTAGAAAAAGGTTACCAACATTTAAATGGAGAACAAGCACTTGCACTTGCAAGAACGCGTAAAATTGATAGTGACGCAATGCGTGGACAGAGACAGCAACTTGTAATAGAAGCAATTGCTAAAAAAGCGATGTCTGTTCAATCAATTAGCAAAATGGGCTCTTTACTGGATGCGGTTGATAAAAATATGAAAACGAACTTAACATTTGACGATATGCTGGCCATTACAAAAAATATGGCAGGATCTAATTTGGAAATGGAAAAAATGCAAATAGAAGGTACAGATAAACGTATCGGTGGTATTTATTATTACATTCCAAATGAAAAAAATGTAAAAGACATTTCCAAAAAATTAAATGATCATTTAGGTGTAACGCCAAAATCAGTCCGAAACGAATAATAAAAAAAGATTGGCTTTTGCCAATCTTTTTTTATGGGAATGTATTTGTAACTTTTCTGTAACGATTTTTTAGTTTAGAAAAATTATACTCATATGTATGAGTATAATGGATAGGTAAAAAAGTAAAAGGACATATTCAAAATTTGTGGTAAGGAAAGATATCATATGCAGAAATGGTTAAGCATGATGGGAATTATCTTTATATTGACTGGATGTAAAATGTCTGAGGCTCCAACAAGTCTAATGGAAGCTCCTACAAATGAAAAATGGATTAATGAATTAAAGGAACAAATTGATAAAGATTTACCTGTTAATTATCGCTTACTTACTCCAATGTCTAACAAAGATAAACAGATGATTTGGTCAATGAATTTTAAACAAGATAATAAGAAAGAAGCCATCTTATTTTATAAATTGCCGAATGAAGATCATAGCGTATATTTAGCCGTATATGAAGAAATCGGAAATGGCTGGAGAATAAAGTCCACACATAAATTTGATGGAGGAGATGTAGATATCGTTGAAGTCGGTGATTTTACAGGGAACGGGAAGAGAGAGTTGTTAATCGGAATCTCTGTAAATCGTGAATCGTTAGAACATGTTATGTATGTTTTTTCGGAAGAAAATGAAGAGATGAAGGAAATATATAATCGAAGTTATACGAAGTTATTCATAGAGGATCTAAATGAAAATGGACTGAAAGATATAAGCCTTGTTACATTTGAAAAAGATGAGAAGCTGACAGTTGAGTTCATGGAACAATTTAAGACTTTATCTGAAGTGTCATACGATCCATTTATAAATAGTATTCAAAGAATACAAATGGGTCGTATATCTAAATCACTAAAGGCGGTAGTAATTGATGCAGGAGTTGGCGCTCATTCAGGTATAACTTATGTAGCAAAATTTGATCAGGATCATTATGAAGTATTACCTATAGATGGGAAAGAAGATTTATTTAATGAATATGTTGTAGAAAGTAAAGATGTTAATGAAGACGGCATTATTGAATTTGTTCGTACTGTACGTCCAAAAGGTTGGGAGGATAAATCACATGGCGATAGTCCGCTTTTTGAACGTTACATACAGTGGAGTGAATCTGGAATTAAACCAATTGAAGAACGATATATAGATATAGAAAAAGGATATTATGTGAAAATTCCTAAAGAGTTAATAGGGAAAATTACAATACCAGATCAGCAAAAAGAATCAAATTCTCAAAAGTTTTTGGATACAAGAACAAATGAAATATGGCTTGAAGTTCATATTTTTAAGCGGAAAGAATGGTTCAATATAAAAGGCTACAGCGCAGCAATTAAAACAGCTTCTCACGTATATGCAGTACCGAAGCAATCGAAATTTGAAAAAGTGAAAGAATATATAAAACCGCTAGCGGATTATCAACAAGAGTAGGAGGTGGGAATTATGTCAAAAATTTTAGTTTTAGAAGATGAATTAACAATCCGTAGCTTTATTGTTTTAAATTTAAAACGTGCTGGATTTTATGTAATAGAAGCTACTACTGGAGAAGAAGCGTTACAGATTTTGAGTGAACAAACTGTTGATATAGCACTGCTGGATGTTATGTTACCGGGAATTGATGGTTTAGAAGTTTGTAAGGCTATCAGGAAAGAAAATGAAAAAATGGGTATTATTATGTTAACCGCACGTGTACAAGATGAAGATAAGGTGCAAGGACTAGGAATAGGGGCAGATGATTATATTGCAAAACCGTTTAGTCCAGTAGTATTAACTGCACGTATACAGTCTTTATTAAGAAGAATAGAAGTACATGAAGAAAAAACGAATATTGTTACGTCAGGTCCATTTTCGTTAAATATTATAGAAGAAAGATTGTATAAAGATGGACAATTAGTCGATTTAACACCTACAGAGTATATGATATTACAGTATTTAATGAATCAGGCTTCAAAGCCAGTTTCGCGTGATGAAATTTTAAATATGATTTGGGGAACCAATTACGTAGGTGAAACGAAAGTAGTAGATGTAAATATGAGACGGTTACGTCAAAAAATAGAATGTAATCCATCAGAACCTGAATTTATTCTTACGGTGTGGGGAAAAGGATATGTGTGGAAGGAAAGTATAAGATGAAACGGAAAGTGACTCTATATTTTATGACGGTCATTACACTTATGCTTGTATTATTTGAAGTTGTATTTTCAGTTTCAATTTATCGATACTATTATAATGGTATTGTGCAATATATAGAGTCTCATGCGAAAACGAGTACACGTTTTTTTTCAGAATACAATTCACTATACTTTATTCGATTACAAGAATATAGTGGTGACATAATTAGTAGCTTTCAATTAGAAGGAACAGAATTACAGTTAATTGATCGTCACGGCTCGGTTATACAATCTTCAAGTGGTGAAAAGGTAGAAGGTAAAGTGAATATTCCACAATCATTATTAGAAGGTGAAATGTATAATCAAGTTACTACGAAAGGTAATAAAAAACAACTAGAGGTGCTAAGCCCACTTATACATCAAGGACAAACTATTGGTGTTTTAAAATACACGACTGTTTTAACAAATGTAAATAAAAAGATTATTGAAATTATTACGTTTACTATTTCTGTAGGTATTGTTATTTCAGGAGTTGCCTTCTTAATTAGTAGACGTTTGGCAAATTCATTTGTTGAGCCAATTGAATCCATTATTCAAGCCTCTTCACAAATTGCAGAAGGCACATTAAAGCAAAAAATTAAAGAAGATTATCCTGGAGAATTAGGTGACTTGGCACATAGTTTAAATTATATGGCCTATAAAATAGATAAGGCTGAGCAGATGAAAAATGAATTCATTGCTTCTATTTCGCACGAAATACGAACGCCTTTAACAGGAATTAAAGGTTGGAGTGAGACGTTAAAAACAGTAGATCATTTAACAGAAGAAGAAATAAAGCAAGGTATGGGCATTATTTCAGGTGAGACAGATAGGTTGATTCATTTAGTAGAAGAATTGCTAGATTTTTCAAGATTACAATCAAATCATTTTAATTTATATAAACAAAAGGTGCAATTGTACGATATACTAGAGGAGACGATTTGGCAATTAACTCCTAAATCGGAAGAGAAGGAAATTCAATTTATTACTACTATAGACCGAATTGAATTGATGGGAGATCGAAATAGGCTAAAGCAAGTTTTCTTGAATATTGTTCAAAATGCAATTAAGTATTCACATGAAAAAAGCACAATACACATTGAAGCGACTAAAATAGAAGGACAAGCAGTGATTAAGGTAAGAGACGAAGGGATTGGAATTGCTAAAGAACATTTACCATATATTGAGCAATCATTTTACCAAATTAATAATCATGCTGCAGGTGCAGGTATTGGTTTAGCTATCGTTAAAAAAATGGTAGAGCTTCATGGCGGTGCGCTTAGTGTTACAAGCAAAGAAGGAATAGGAACAACAATTTTGATAAAACTCCCATTATAATACAAATAAAATCTATTTATATGGTGAAATAAAAATAAATAGATGTATAATTATATTGGGCGATTTATATATAAGATTAATAGGGAGAGGAATTCGATAGAATGGAAAAAGCTTTAAAAATTAAACAAATAGTAGTCGTTTTAATAGCGATTGCCGCAGTAGCTATTGGGTATTACATGTTTCAATCAATTACTTCACCAGCAAAAGCTGTTGCGAAACAAGAAAATGTAGTGCAGCTTGCAAGTGAACAGCCGAAAGTTGAAATGAATAAAACGGCACCAAGTCGTTTTAATGGAAAAGAAAGAAAAGTTGCTTATCTTACATTTGACGATGGGCCAGGGAAATATACGGCTGAATTATTAAATACGCTAAAACAACATGATGCGAAGGCGACGTTCTTTTTAATTGGAGCGAATGTAAAAGAATTTCCTGATTTAGTGAAACGTGAAAATGCTGAGGGTCATTATGTAGGCATGCATAGTATGACACATAATTTCGCAAAGTTATATAAAAATGGCGAGTATGTAAATGAGATGAAAGAAGATCAAGGTTTAATCGCTAATATTATTGGGAAATCACCTAAATTAACACGTCCTCCATATGGTTCGATGCCTGGATTAAATGAAGGTCTTCGAAATAAAGTGGTAGAAGGCGGATTTAAAGTATGGGATTGGACAATTGATTCATTAGATTGGAGATACAATAAAATGCCAGTTGATGCAGCTGCAGCACAAATTGCTCAAAATGTATTAACAAACGCAACAAAACCACAAGAAGTAATTTTAATGCATGATATTCACCCGCAATCAGTTGCTGCTGTGCCAGCAATTTTAAAAGGGCTAAAAGAAAAAGGTTATGAGTTCGAAGCTTATCATGAAGAAAGTCACTTCCCAGTGAACTTCTGGCATGATAACCGTATGTAATGGAGGAATGAACGTTGAAGTATGGAAAAGTAGCAGTAGTTGGAGCATTATCAGTAGGACTTTTAACAGGTTGTTTCGGTGAAAAGCCAGAAGAAAATCTATATACAGCTTTTGAAACAGCAGCAACACAAGAAAAATCTTTAGTGGATGAAGCAAAAAAATTAGAGCAGTTAGAGAAACAAGGGCAAGAATTATATGCTCAAATTTTGCAAGAAGGTAAAGATCATAATGAAGCAGTTGTGAAGAAAATAGAGCAAGCTACTGCAAATGTAGATGATCGTGAAAAAGTATTGAAAAGTGAGAAAGAAATGCTAGAAAAAGCACAGAAGGAAACGAAATCTGTTCAAAGTAATATAGAGAAGATTGAAGATAAGAAGTTACAAAAACAAGCAAAAGCAGTAGAAGAGTCGTATAAGAATCGTTATGATGCATTCCAAAAGATGAATGAAAATTACACGAAAGTGTTAGCGACTGAAAAAGAACTGTATGAAAAATTAAAAGTAAAAGAAACGAAATTAAAAGAAATCGGTGAAAAAGTTAAAACTGTTAATGAATTAAATGTGGAAGCACAAAAGTCGAAAGAGCAGTTTAACAAATTTACAAAAGAGTATAATGACAGTAAATTAGCATTCTACAAAGATGCAGAAATTAAGATTAAAGATCAGAAATAAAGAAGAATCTAAAGTGTAATAAAAAGCCGGAGAAACATCGTTATAAATGTTTTTTCGGTTTTTTACGTTAAATGAATAGAAAAGACTGGAATTGATATCATAAAAGAGTTATAGTGAGTTATTCTAAGGGAAACATTGTAAAGTAAGGAGAATGGGAATATGTCATATGAATTTTTACTCAAATTAGGTTTAGCACTCTTTTTAGGATTATTCATCGGGATAGATAGGCAGCTAAAGAATAAACCACTGGGTGTGAAAACAAGTATGGTTATTTCTGTAGCAAGTTGTTTAATTACGATGGTTTCAATTGAATCTGTGCATGTATATTCTGTTCCAGGACATACAAATATGGATCCGATGCGACTGGCCGCTCAAATTGTTAGTGGAATTGGTTTTCTTGGCGCAGGTGTCATTTTACGAAGAAGTAATGACGTTATTTCTGGATTAACAACAGCTTCTATGGTGTGGGCTGCTTCAGCTTTAGGGATCGCAATTGGTGCAGGATTTTATTTACAAGCGACAGTTGCTATGGTTTTAATTATTTTAGCGATTAATGTACTTCCGCAACTTGTGAAAATTGCAGGACCGTATTCATTAAGACAAAAGGATTTATCTATAAAAATTACTGTTAAAGAGCATCATGAGTTAGATGGTATATTTAAGCAAATTAAAAATTTAGGCATGCATGTGAAACGCGTGAAAATTAAAGATATAGATAGTGGAGCATTTCAGCAACTGGAGATGGTTATTTTAGCTCCAGAAGATTTATATACAACAGAGTTATATAGTTCCCTGAAAGAGATTGATCGAGTAGTTTCAGTTGAAGTGGAAAGTAGATAATTGTGATAAAAAAGAGTGAAGTTCAAATTCACTCTTTTTTATTTGGATTTTTAAGGAATGAAATTGATATAATGATGAGTAATAAGGGGGGAGAAATGATGGGAATACATATTAGAAGAGCAATAAAGGATGATATACCAGGTATAGCAAAGGTGCATGTTGATAGTTGGAAGACAGCGTATAAAGGGATATTTGCTGACGAAATTCTAGATAATATAGCATATGAGAAACGAGAAAAACAATGGGAAGATATTTTTCAAAAAGAAGGTAATCATCAATTTAGATTTGTAGCAGAGAATTTAAATGGAGAAATAGTTGGATTCATCGATGGGGGAGTAGAAAGAACTGGTACATATAATTGTGATGGAGAATTATATGCAATCTACCTTTTACAACAGTATCAAGGAATGAAAATAGGACAAAAGTTATTTCAAGCTTTATTATCGGATTGTATAAACAATGATATGCAATCACTTTTAGTTTGGGTTGTTACGAATAATCCTTCTAAAAAGTTTTATGAAAAATTTAACCCTGAAAAAATTGATACGAAATTTTTAGAGAGAGTAAGGGTAGAAGAAACAGCGTATTGTTGGAGAGATTTAAATTTGTTACAAAAACAAACAGCTATATAGATTTATACATATAATAATATTATGTAAACATATCATAGGGAAAGGTATACCTCATTTGGTGTACCTTTTTATTAATCCATCAAAAAATGGATTAATAAAAAATAGTAGGTAATTAGTTTGAAAGCAAGAAATTTTCTAGTGTACTTTTAACTAGATTAAAGAAAAGAAAGAAAAAAATAAAAATTTAATTTGATAAAAAATTCCGAAATATACTCTTGAATTGAATATCATTATCAATTAGAATCAGAATTGATAACGATATTCAATTATCGTTTATTATATAAAATTTCGATAGCTTTAATATAAAGAGGAGGACCAACATGCAGCATGCGAAACAAATCGCAGAACATGCAACATTACAAAGCTTTTTAAACTGTTATTTAAGAGAAACAGGGAGTGGAGAATGGATTACAGAGGATGAAAGAATGAAAAGTATCTTCAGTAATACGTTGAATAGAGATACAGTCCCCACATATTTATGTTGTCGGCTATCGGCACAGAACGTTACTTTGTATGGAGAAGTTATATATAAATCATCAACAGATCGCCATTTGTTTGGAGAACAATTTTATTATCAAATTGGAGATAGTAATTCCGTTATTACAGCAGATTACGTTACAGTTATTACGTTTTTAATAAAAGAGATGTCGATCAACTACGGAGAAGGAACGAATCCTGCGGAACTTATGCTTCGAGTTATCCGCAGTTGTCAAAATATTGAGGAATTTACAAAAGAGAGAATAGAAGATACATCCGCATTATACGGTTTCCATACAACTTTTATAGAAGCGGAGCAGTCTTTATTATTTGGGCATTTAACTCATCCTACACCAAAGAGTAGACAGGGGATATTGGATTGGAAAAGTGCAATGTATTCTCCAGAATTAAAAGGGGAATGTCAGCTTCATTATTTTCGGGCACATAAAAGTATAGTAAATGAAAAATCATTATTATCAGATTCTACAACAACGATTATAAAAGAAGAATTAAGTAATGATGAGATGGTTAGTAAGGAATTTATAGCGAAGTACTGTAAGGAAGATCAATATGCATTAATTCCAATTCATCCGCTTCAGGCAGAATGGCTCTTGCATCAAGCTTACGTACAAGATTGGATAATTCAAGAATTGCTTGAGTATATTGGTCCTGTAGGTAAGTATTATATGGCAACATCATCACTAAGGACGCTATATCATCCCAATTCGAAGTATATGCTTAAGTTTTCATTTCCGGTGAAAGTAACGAATTCAATGCGTATTAATAAACTGAAAGAACTTGAGAGTGGTCTTGAAGGGAAGGAAATGTTAAATACGGCTATTGGTGAAGTACGAGAAAGATTTCCAGGATTTGATTTTATTTGTGATCCAGCCTTTATTACATTAAATTATGGAACACAAGAATCTGGATTTGAAGTGATTATTCGTGAGAATCCTTTTTATAGTGAACATGCAAACGACGCAACATTAATTGCTGGGCTAGTTCAAG
Source organism: Bacillus sp. EKM501B (assembly GCF_011800505.1). Taxonomy (NCBI): domain Bacteria; kingdom Bacillati; phylum Bacillota; class Bacilli; order Caryophanales; family Bacillaceae; genus Bacillus; species Bacillus sp. EKM501B. The sequence continues at coordinate 164,109 of NZ_JAALFZ010000007.1, forward strand.
ACGCTATACCTGGGGAGCGTACGCGGTTATCGAATATTATTCATCGCCTAGCAGATTTAGAAAGTAAAAGCTGTGAAGAAGTAAGCTTAGAGTGGTTTAGACGATATATGAATATTTCTTTAAAGCCAATGGTATGGATGTATTTACAGTATGGTGTTGCATTAGAAGCTCATCAGCAAAATAGCGTTGTTCAGCTAAAAGATGGTTATCCGGTCAAATATTATTTCCGTGATAATCAAGGATTTTATTTCTGTAATTCAATGAAAGAGATGCTTAATAATGAATTAGCTGGTATTGGAGAACGTACTGGAAATTTATATGACGACTATATTGTGGATGAGAGATTTCGTTACTACTTAATTTTCAATCATATGTTTGGCCTCATTAATGGTTTTGGCACAGCAGGATTAATTAAGGAGGAAATTCTTCTCTCGGAATTAAGGTCTGTACTTGAATCATTCCTTCCATATAACCGGGAACCTTCTACATTTTTAAGAGAATTATTGGACGAAGATAAGTTAGCGTGTAAAGCAAATTTACTAACGAGATTTTTCGATGTCGATGAGTTAAGTAATCCATTGGAGCAAGCTATTTATGTGCAAGTACATAATCCACTCGTTAGAGAAGTGGCTGTTCGTTCATAAATAACGTTAAAATTTCACGTAATACAAATAATGGTATTTTGTCATAAGGTGGAGGGTTTTATGAGAGTGGACATGTATCATACGAAAGTATTGAAGGCGCTCGAATCAGAAGATTACATTTCAGTACGAAGAAGAGTGCTACGTCAATTAGTAGAATCGTTAATTTATGAGGGGATTATTACACCGGTTCGCATAGAAAAAGAAGAACAACTTCTTTTTCTAATACAAGGACTTGATGAAGAAGGCAAAAGTGTCACGTACAAATGCTATGGCAGGGAACGGATGACATTTGGACGTATTTCGTTAGACTCATTAATAGTAAGAGTTCAAGATGAACAGCAAGAAATACAATCTGTCTCGCAATTTCTAGAAGAAGTTTTTCGGGTTACTAGTGTAGAACAAGCTAAATTAGATTCTTTTATACACGAATTAGAACAAACAATATTTAAAGACACGATTGCACAATATAAAAGAAATAATAAGAGAGAATATACTCAAAAATCTTACGATGAGTTTGAAAGCCATTTAATAGACGGCCATCCATATCATCCTAGTTATAAAGCACGTGTTGGATTTCAATATCGTGACAATTTTCAATATGGTTATGAATTTATGCAGCCAATAAAACTCATATGGATTGCAGCGCATAAGAATTATGCGACTGTAGGTTATGAGAATGAAGTGATGTATAACAACCTTTTAAAAGAGGAGATTGGCGATCGTAAATTAGAAGAGTTTATGGAACGAATTCGTAATAAGGGATGTAATCCAAAACAGTACGTGTTTATACCTGTTCACCCATGGCAGTGGGTGAATTTCATCATTTCAAATTATGCGGATCATATACAGGGGAAATTTATTATTTATTTAGGAACATCTGAGGACGATTATTGCGCGCAACAGTCAATGAGAACATTAAGAAATATTACGAGTCCAAAGAAACCGTACGTTAAATTATCGATGAATTTACTCAACACTTCAACACTTCGTACGCTGAAACCATACTCTGTTGTGAGTGCACCAGCAATATCAAATTGGTTAAATGATGTTGTAAGTAATGACGCCTATTTAATGGATGAAGCACGTTTAATCTTGTTAAGTGAGTTTTCAAGTGTAACGTATGACACGAATAAAAAAGCTATATATGGTTCATTAGGATGTATTTGGCGCGAAAGCATTCATAAGTATTTAGATGCACAAGAAGATGCAATTCCTTTTAATGGTTTATACGCTAAAGAGAAAAATGGTACACCAATTATTGATGCGTGGTTGAATAAATATGGAATGAAGGATTGGCTACAATTACTTATTCAAAAAGCGATAATACCAGTTATACATCTTGTTGTAGAGCATGGCATCGCACTGGAATCACATGGACAAAATATGATTCTAGTCCATAAAGAAGGGGTGCCTGTTCGTATTGCGTTAAAGGATTTTCATGAAGGGCTTGAGTTTTATCGTCCATATTTGAAAACGGTTGACAAATGTCCCGACTTTACTAAAATGCATAAAACATATGCGAATGGAAAAATGAATGATTTCTTTGAAATGGATCGCATTGAATGTTTGCAAGAGATGGTGTTAGATGCACTATTCCTGTTTAATTTAGGCGAATTAGCATTCGTACTTGCGGATGAATATGGATTGAAAGAAGAACATTTTTGGATGATGGTTGTTGAAGAAATTGAAAATCATTTAAGAATATATCCACATTTGAAAGGTAGATTTGAAAATATTCAATTATATGCACCTACATTCTATGCTGAACAATTAACGAAACGTCGATTATATATGGATCTGGAATCGCTTGTTCATGAAGTTCCAAATCCATTGTATAGAGTAAGACAACTTATGAAACAAAAATCAGCTGTTACAGGGGGAAATTATGCTAATCGTTAATAAACAAGAGTATAGCAAAAGTGATTTTGAATCGAGATTACAAGTTTATGAGGAAATGGAACAATTTAAAGAAGCAGAAGGAAATAGATTTGCACTTTGTCTGAAAGATCCATTCGATATTATTACGATTGTGTTTTTCTTAAAAGAAAAGAAATCATCAGTATTACTTATACATGAAGATACACCAAAAGAAACAGTTATTGAAATGGCAAAGCGTGCAAATTGTGTAGGAATTTTATATGGAGAATATGGCGATTTTACAAAATTAGAAGTAGGGAACTTTTTACTAGAAGAGCCTTCTTTATTGCAATATAGTTCTGGAACTACAGGGGAACCGAAACTAATTCGTAGAGCATGGACGGAAGTTGATACGGAAATTACCGCTTATAATGAAGCTTTAAACTGTGAAGTAGATGAAGTGCCAATCGTTATGGCTCCTGTTTCACATTCATACGGACTAATATGTGGTACTTTATCAGCAATTAAGAGGGGGAGCCAGCCTGTAATCATTACGAATAAAAATCCTAAATTCGCATTAAATATAGTTCGCAATACAGAGAAACATATTATATATGCAGTACCACTTATGTTACACATTATGGGGAGTTTTCCATTAGGAACGTTCCAGTTTCATAAAATTATGACATCAGGATCGCCTTTGCCAGAAGCACTATTTTATAAACTAAAAGAAATGACAACATATATGATGCAGCAATACGGTTGTTCTGAAGCAGGTTGTATTAGTATATGTCATGATATGAAGAGCCATTTAGATTTAGGAAACCCTTTACCTCATGCGAGTATAAGCATAGGTTCAGATGAAAATGCACCGGAAGAAATCGTCGTGAAAATGAATGATAAGGAAATCTTCACGAAAGATTTAGGGTATAAATCTGAGCGTGGCATTCATTTTATGGGGCGTATGGACGATGTAATTAATGTTTCGGGATTAAAAGTCTTTCCTATAGAGGTAGAAGAAACGATGCTTCGATTGGAAGGTGTTCAAGAGGCAATTGTATATCGAGGGAAACATCCTGTCATGGGCGAAATAGTTAAAGCGAAAGTGATCTCTCATGTTGATCCAGTACAAATAAGAGAATGGTGTATTCAGCACTTACCTTCTTATAAAGTTCCCCATGAAATTGAAAGTGTAAATGAAATTCCTAAAAATAAAACTGGAAAAGTAAGTAGAAAGTTACTAGAGATGGGAGAGGTTACAACATGAGACGGGAAGCGTTAAAGAATGCCGTGTTAAAAATTATGATAGAAAAAATGGAACTGAAAAATGTAACGCATTTAGAAGAAACGATGCGCTTAAATCAAGATTTATATATAGATTCGGTAATGATGTTACAGCTTATTGTATACATAGAAATGGATATAAAGCTATGCGTTCCAGAGGATGAGGTAGATCCAAAGGCATTTCTTACTGTAGGATCTTTGCTTGATTTTATGGAGGAGTTACAAGAAGTAAATGTGAATAACTAACCTTTAGGAAAGTGGATGAGAGTATGACTTCAATAAAAGTGCACTGTTTAGTGAGTTGTTTTTGTGAAATTATAAAAAGGCGTAGCGACATTGATTTTCGTCCATTTTATTTTGGACTATGGGATGGAGATTTTGATATAACAGAAGGCGGAATTATTTCATATCACTCTGAAAACATTAACCATGATCATTATTTACTTTGGTTTGAAAAATTGTACGGTATTAAAGTAAACGAATGGTATGATCATGCAAAAGATAAAGATAGCAATGTAGAAACGTTTTTAGAATTAGTAGAAAACAAGCCGGGAAATCGTTATGTCATTGTAATGGTTGATATGTCTCTATTACCAGAGAGGGAAAATAAATTTCATCAAAAACCGTTTCCACATTATTTAATGATATCAAAAACAGAGAAAGAAGAAGAGTGGTTCATGCTAGATCCTGATTTTCGTTGGGAAGGAAATATGGAAAGAGAAAAAGTACTTCACTCTATTCAAGATAACCCATTTGGTGGAGGGTATTTCATTGATATAGAAGGAATTGGGGAGCCAACGCAAGAAACAGTAGCTAGTTATTTCACAGAAACATTCAAAAAGAACGACAATGAACTGACTATGGAGCTGAAAAATTTAATTGTAAAAATGGCAAATGAGGAAGAAGGATATGCGCTTTCTGGACTTGTAGCAGCAGTAAAACAAATACCAGTACTTGCAATTCGTAAATATAGTTATGAGCATGCCTTTGCATACTTCCGTGAAACGTTGCAATATTCGGAGCAAGAATTTGATTATTGGTGTGATCGGGTAGAGGATATTGTACAAGGATTTACAAATGTACAGTATCGTGCAATTAAAATGGCAATGACGAATAATAAAGGTATGCTAGTATCGATTATTGAAAAACTGGATGAAATGAATGCGATTGAACTGCAAATTAAGAAGGAATTAGAGAGACAGTTTCTATCATGGAAAGGTATGAAAACAAATCAGTCTGTCGCAACTTTTTAATAAGCTAACTGAATTTAAGATAGGGGAGTTTAATGCTATGAAATATTCGCTATGTACCATTTCATTTCGTCATCAATTAATTTCATTTACTGATATTGTTCAATTTGCATATGAAAACGGTTTTGAAGGAATTGAATTGTGGGGGACTCATGCACAAAATTTGTATATACAAGAACGCGAAACGACAGAACGAGAATTGACTTTTCTAAAGGATAAAAACTTAGAAATTACGATGATAAGTGATTACTTAGATATATCATTATCAGCAGATTTTGAAAAAACGATAGAGAAAAGTGAACAACTTGTAGTACTAGCTAATTGGTTTAATACGAATAAAATTCGCACGTTTGCTGGGCAAAAAGGGAGCAAGGACTTCTCGGAACAAGAGAGAAAAGAGTATGTGAAGCGAATACGTAAGATTTGTGATGTGTTTGCTCAGCACAATATGTATGTGCTGTTAGAAACACATCCCAATACACTAACGGACACATTGCCTTCTACTATAGAACTATTAGAAGAAGTAAATCATCCGAATTTAAAAATAAATCTTGATTTTCTTCATATATGGGAGTCTGGCGCAGATCCAATAGACAGTTTCCATCGATTAAAGCCGTGGACACTACATTACCATTTTAAGAATATATCTTCAGCGGATTATTTGCATGTGTTTGAACCTAACAATGTATATGCTGCAGCAGGAAGTCGTATTGGTATGGTTCCGTTATTTGAAGGTATTGTAAATTATGATGAGATTATTCAGGAAGTGAGAGGTACGGATCTTTTTGCTTCCTTAGAATGGTTTGGACATAATGCAAAAGAGATATTAAAAGAAGAAATGAAAGTATTAATAAATAGAAAATTAGAAGTAGTAACTTCGTAATGTGAAATGATGTGAGAGTCTCGTTTTAGAGGCTCTTTTTTTATGGTAAAAAATAACCAAAAATTTCCATGTATTTTAATTTGAATTTAACACAATTTATATATAAATAAGGAGGTGATTGGTAATGGCTAGAAATCGTAATTCTAATCAATTAGCATCACATGGAGCACAAGCAGCTTTAGATCAAATGAAATATGAAATTGCACAAGAGTTTGGTGTACAACTTGGCGCTGATACTTCTTCACGTGCAAACGGTTCTGTAGGCGGTGAAATTACAAAACGCCTTGTAGCGATGGCAGAACAACAACTTGGTGGCGGATATACTCGCTAATTGTAGAAGGTTATAGGAGAAAGGAAGGATTCTTCCTTTCTTTTTTTTTCAATTAATTGGTATGGATATATTGTGAACTGGATTCAAAGAATAGGAATAATACTATAATTTCCCCAATTTCTTTTGTTGTGAATGGGAAGTAGTAAAGATGTAATAGCCCTGGTGGAATGAAAAGTTACGTTCCAGCGGGGCTATTATATGGTAAGAAATATATGATGAAAGGTTTCGAAGCCAACATGTTAAAAAAAGAAAACTGTTGTTTAATTGCGCTTGCATCAGTTCCACTTGTTATGACATTAGGGAATTCAATGCTCATCCCAATTCTGCCGACTATTGAAAAGAAATTACATATTTCATCGTTTCAAGTATCCATGATTATTACAATTTACTCTATCGTAGCCATTCTACTTATACCGATTGCTGGTTATTTATCAGATAGATGGGGACGAAAGATGGTAATGGTTCCGAGTTTGCTGATTGCAGCTATAGGAGGAGCGATAACTGGTTGGGTATCTTGGAAAGTTGATAATCCCTACAATTGGATATTGATTGGTAGAGCGATTCAAGGTATTGGTGCTGCTGGTGCAATGCCAGTTGTTATACCGTGTGTTGGTGATTTATACAAAGACGAAAAACAAGTTAGCACAGGTTTAGGAATCATAGAAACATCCAATACATTTGGGAAAGTGCTGAGCCCTATTTTAGGGTCTGCTCTTGCTGCCGTTGTATGGTTCTTACCATTTTGGGCGATTCCAATTTTATGCGTAGTATCAATTGTTTTATTACTTGTTCTAGTAAAGGCAAAGAAACAAGAAGGAGAAGTACCACCACTTAAAGAGTTTATAAAATCTATTCTGTCTACGTTTCGAGAAAAAGGAAGATGGTTAATTGCCATTTTTGCATTAGGTGCAATTATTATGCTTATTTTATTCGGAATTCTCTTTTATTTGTCGACTATACTGGAATCAAAGTATGACATTCATGGTATATGGAAAGGGTGTGTGCTTGCTATCCCGTTACTTGTACTGTCACTTAGTTCATATATGGCCGGTAAAAAAATTGGAGATAATCAAAATGTTATGAAGAAGTGTATCTATATTGGTTTTTTAATGGCAGCTGCATCAGTCATCATTCCTTTATTTATAAAAGGGATTTATTTACTACTTCTTTGTCTCGTTATTATGGGGATAGGGATTGGTATGGCACTCCCATGTTTAGATGCCCTCATTACACAAGGAATTGAAAAGGAGCAAAGGGGAACAGTTACGTCATTTTACAGTTCAATGCGATTTATCGGTGTAGCAGCTGGACCACCTTTATATTCTTTTTTCATGAAAGGGGCGGACCATGAAGTGTTTTATTTGACTAGTATTTTCGCTGCCATTGGTGCTGTCATAGCAATCATTTGGATTAAACCAGCAAAGGATGCAAAGGCGGTAAAACAGAAACCGGAACCTACTTCATAATTTGTAAGAGAATTGCATGATGTTTTGAGTAACATGCAATTCTCTTTCGTTCATTAAGAATAAATAACTTGTTTTAACATATAAAGTGCGACACCCCATATGATGAGACCAGAAAATTTATTTAATAATAAAATTGTCTTTCCGGTTGAGTCTAGTCTTTTTAGAAATTTCCCCGCTAAAGCTAAGCTTATAAACCAAATCCAAGAAACGATAATAGTTGCAAGTGTGAAAGCCCATTTTTCACTTCCTATGTATTGAATAGAATTTGTTCCAATTACACCGATTGTGTCTAAAATAGCATGTGGATTTAATAACGAAACTGATGCTGCGAAAAGGATTTGCTTTTTTAAGGGCATACTTTTTTCTTGTGTTACATCGTTGGAAGGGCTACTTCTCCAAATAACAAAGCCCATGTATAGGAGAAAGAAAAATCCAATTATATATAATGAGTTAGTTAGCCAAGAAAAAGTAAGGAGTACAAGGGAGACACCTTGCACTGCAATCAATATGAGTAACGTATCACATATAGAGGCAGTTAATACTACAGGGGCTGCCCTCCAAATGTTTGGTTGGCTCGCACCTTGGTTAAAGACAAAAACATTTTGTACACCTAATGGAATGATAAGTCCAAATGCAAGAATGATACCATGAATAATTGCTTCACTCATCATATTACCTCCTATTTTAATTCATTATGATAGTGTATATTGTATAGAAGAAATGAAAATTTGTATCCATCCATATGGTTGGGGAGGTTACCAACCAAAAAGAATATAAGGTGATATGATGGAAAGATTCGTTTGGAAACCGGATATGTCTCTAGCGACGCCGCTGTATAAACAAATAGAAACGTATATAAAAGAAAGGATCGTTAATGGAGAATGGACCGTTGGAACGAAATTACCTTCACAAAGAGATTTGGCCCATACATTTGGTGTGAATCGAAGCACAATTGTAATGGCTTTCGATGAACTAGTTGCGAAGGGATATATTGAAGGGAATGGCAGGAAAGGAACAATTGTTGTAAATAATAATGAGAATGTTTCAACTTACGCACCCCCGCCTAATTGGCAGTCTTATGTAGAAACAGGACTTCATTATCCGAATCTCCCAGCTATTCAAGAGATTAATCAAGCTGAATTTTACCCACATGTAATTCGGTTAGGAACAGGTGAGCTCGCGCCGAGTCTCTTACCTGAGAAAAAGATGAAAGAAATTATGAATAACCTTTTAAAGTCAAATGTGACGCTTGGGTATGAAGAGCCGAAAGGAAATCTTTATTTAAGGGAAAAGATTTCCGAATACTTAAAGGAGCATGGCGTATATGTATCTCCTGACTCTATATTAATTGTTTCAGGAGCAATTCAAGCGCTGCAACTTATTTCTATGGGGCTTCTTTCGAAAGGGGCATCAATCTTATTAGAGAAACCATCCTATTTATATTCGCTTAATGTTTTTCAATCAGCAGGAGTACGTTTAATTGGAATCCCAATGGATGAAAGCGGGTTACATACATCATATATTAAGAAATATAAGAAGCAATTTAATGCCTCTATTTTATATACAATCCCGTCTTTTCATAATCCAACGAACTTTAGTATGAATGCGAAGAAACGAATAGAAGTGATGGAAATATGTAATGAAATTGGATTACCTATTATAGAGGACGCAGTGTATCAAGACTTATGGTTTGATGCACCTAGTTCGAAACCTTTAAAAGCCTATGATAAAAATGGAATCGTACTACATATTGGAAGCATGTCCAAAGTAATTAGTCCAGGTTTAAGAATTGGATGGATTGTTGGACCCGAGCCAGTAATTCAAAGATTGTCAGACATAAAGATGCAAACAGATTATGGTTCAAGCACTATATCCCAGCAAATTGCAGCAGAGTGGTTTACAAATGGTCTATATGATGAGCATTTGCGATTTGTAAGAAGTGAATTGAAAAAACGAAGAGATTTTATGTTACTAATGTTAGATAAATATCTTCGTGAAATAGCAACTTGGCATGAACCAACAGGTTTTATATATGGGTACATATAAAAGTACCCATTTCATATCGCAGTTTATTTGATAAAGCTCTGCAAGAAAAGGTTTTATTAAACCCAGGTACTTTATATGATAGAAGTGCAAATCAATTTTTGCGCCTATCGTATTCATACGCAACGTTAGAAGAAATTGAAATAGGTATAAAAAAACTTGCACAACTAATGAAAAAGTAAGAGGAGAAAGTAATGAAACAATATGTAATTTGCCAAATGATCAATGGAGAAAAATATTTAGCTGCTTATGCGGAGACGAAGCAAGAGGCGATTGAAAAAGCAGAACTGTTAGGATTAAGAACGGGAAATCGTTACATAGTTATAACTGCAGAAGAAGCCGAAGGCTTAACGTATCCTTAAACAATGTATGAGATTATATAGGAAGTAAATAAGTCTAGTAATATAAGAATTTACTAGGCTTATTTACTATTAAGTTGTTAAACGTTCTCGTATTTATACGCAAAGTAATAATATTATGAGTCAAGTTGACGAAAAAATCGATTTGTCTTTCGGTCTTGATTTCCTTTTCTATACTCATCAATATATTGCCTAAAGTTCCAAGCTTGTAAAAATTTATTAGCAGAGTTATAACCAGAATTGTAAAGCCAGTCTTTTTCTTCCTTCGTCAGTTCAAAATTAGTACTTGTAATCGTTCCTGTTGGAATTGTAATCGTTCTTGCTTTTGATTCTTTATCTAAATGACGTAAATCATGAGCTTGCATCATTGTTTTAAATAGTCCTTTGAACATAGAAATAGGCTCGTTATAGTGAGCAGGGTCAGCTTGAATCTCATCTTTTACAAAATGAAATCCGAAAGTCGGCCAGCGAGGAGCGGTAGGTGAATCGAAGATCCAAATTGGATAATTACTTAGAATTCCTCCGTCAACCATATAACAAGGCTGCTTCCATTTTGGAGTTCTCCATTTTACGGGTTCAAAGAAGAAGGGGATTGTACTACTCATTCTTACCGCTTTAGCGATAGAGAAGCGATAATTTAAAAATCCATAGTTTGGTAAGTCGTCAGGAAAGACAACCATTTTACCATTACTAATATCAGAAGCGATGATTTTGAGTTTGTTTAGATCCGGTAAATCAGTAAATAAATGAACACCTTTTTTTCGAAGTAATTCTTCAATCCATTCTTCTATAAATACATTAGAGTATATACCTAGAGTAGTCCATGCACTTAGTCCTTTTCCGATAAAGGGGATTTTGTCAATAAAGGTTTTCTTCGTAAATTTGTTATAATCGATATCAGTTATAATGGTTTTTAGCTCTGAACAAGAATATCCTGCAGCTAAAAGTGCCGCGATAATTGCACCAGCTGATGTTCCAGCTACACGTTCCCATTCATAACCTTTTTCGGCTAACGCGCAAATTGCCCCAACATGCGCAATACCGCGCACACCGCCTCCTTCAAAAACACCATCAATCTTCATTAAACATACTTCCTTTCAAATAAAAGATTTGGAAATGGCAAAAAAGCACGTATTGTACGTGCTTTTTTACAATGGTTTTTAAGTTTACTAGCAGCCTACAAAGCCGCCCCAACAGCTAGCTCCGATGATGATTAGAAGGATGAATAAAACGATTAATAAAGCGAAACCTCCGTAACCACAACCACCACAGCTACCGCCGTAACCGTAACCGCCGCAACTATATCCGTAACCCATGTGGAATTCCTCCTTATATTAAAAATAAAAATGAACGAGGGGAAAATGTACTGGAAGAACTAAAGAACTATCGTGTTTGTAGGAACAATGTATAGTATGCTTTTTTAAACTTGTTCGCGTACGAAGGATAAGCCCGTTTTTGGAGGCTTGTTGATTTTGTAAAGAATGAAGTATAATCTTTGTACTATGATATAAATAAGTATGTAAATGTAAGGAGAATTTATGAATAAAAAAATTGAAGTATTAATTGATAAATATGAACTAACACACTTGAAAGAGGAACTTATTAATACTGTATTTCCTTGTATAAAAGTTGTGCCAAAGCAGCAGGAAACTGTTGCGATAGGTAGTTCGAAAATGGGAGGAGTTCCTGATTTACCAGCTTTATTTGAATATCCAAAGCATAAAGGAAATCCACTACAATTTATCGCGCAATTTAACTTAAGTGATTTACAAAACGTTGGTATGGATCACAATCTTCCTAAGACGGGGATGCTGTATTTCTTTTGCATTGAAAATTATTTTGAAGAAAATGTGAAGCTAACAGAGGGTGGGCGTGTACTTTATTATGATGTTCCTGTAGAGCAATTACGAAGAGGAAATGAAGTACAAGCGAAATATAACCAGTGTGCAATTACTTTTGAACTGACATACAAATTACCAGAACTTTTCATTGAAGATGAGGCTGATTCAGATCGTTTCTTGCAATTACTTGAAGAGCTAATTCCGGATAACTACGATAACCATCAAATGTTTGGTGAGCCATTCTCTGTACAAGAAGAAGTGTTATATGAGACGGGAGAATATATGGGAGTAGACCCGCAGCAAATGACTCTTTTATTCCAAATTGATTCAGATCATAAAAATTGTAATATGGTTTGGGGAGAACTAGGGATGCTATATTTCTGTATTAGTAATGAAGATTTGAAAAATCAACGTTTTGAAAATACATGCTGCGTATTACAAACATGCTAATGAAAAAAGGTTGTTCTTTTTAAAAGAACAACCTTTTTATGTGAATTAGTTAATATGCATAATCTCATATGACCTATACGAAAAAGTATTGTATACTCTGAAACTATACGATACTTTTTCGTATAGTTATAGAATATAAGGAGTGACAAGATGGGAAAGACAAGTAAGTATGTGACAGCTGCCGCACTTTGTTCAACTATAGTAATGGGAGGCTTACAAGCGTCATCTGTATCTTATGCAGCTACAAATCCGACTACAGTGACAGCACAATCAGATGTAAAGTTATTAGATGATTTCAGAAAAGAATTAAAAAAACAGATTGATAATCGAGAAGAAAATATTACAATCACATATAAAACAAAAGATAGAAATGCTAGAAATATTATGGATCAATTGTATGGTGAGTTTAATAAAATTGTAGATGCTGATGAGTATGTAAAATATAATGTAGCGTCTACTAGATATTCCATTAAAGGAATGCCAGGGGACTATACGTTTACACTGCAAGTAAAATACCGTGAATCAAAAGAACAAACTCAATATGTAAAAGCTCAGGCGAAATCAATTGTTGGATCAATTGTAAAACCAGGGATGGATGAGCATGAGAAAGTAAAAGCTATTCACGATTACGTTGTTAAGCATGTGTCTTATGATACGTCTTATCAAGCGTATACAGCATATGAAGCATTAGCGAATCGTTCTGCCGTTTGCCAAGGATATACATTATTGACGTATGAGTTGTTAAAAGAGGCAGGTATTCAAAATCATATTGTAACAGGCACAGGAAACGGACAAGCTCACGCGTGGAATTTAGTGAACATTGAAAACAAATGGTATCACCTAGATACTACATTTGATGATCCAGTACCAGATAAAGCAGGGCGTGCAACTTACTCATATTTTAATATGTCTGACGAACAGTTAAGTAAAGATCATGAATGGGATCGTAGCAAATATCCAGCGGCAACTACAAGTTATTTTGGTGAATTAACAAATAAAATAAAAGCTGGTAGCTCAAAAACTGTCGTATATGAGCAGATGTTAAAAGAAACAAATTTACAATACTTATCTGCAGAATACGGAGCAGAAAATTATAATGAATTTAAGCAAAAGTTGCAGCAAAAGTTTGCAACCAAACCAGAAAAAGTAGAAGTACGATATAAGCAGTCCATGGATGGGACGATGCAAGATATAAAGAAAGTATTAAATGAAATAAATTGGCCAAAAGGTGCAAAGCGTGTGTCTTATCAAGTAGCGCCTTACAGTGCATTGGCGGGTTATTCATTAGCGACAATTACATTTACGTATTAAGCAATGAGAAAGAGCATCTGTAAAAGATGCTCTTTTTATATTTATCGATCACTTTAAAATTTTGGGAATTATGTGATAAAATAAAAAGGAGAGGATGTGAATGCTGAATGAACTTGTTCGAAAGTAATATTTTTACATTGATATATACTTGTTTAGTAATCGGACTTATCGTTTTGTTTTTCATATCATTTACTTTGTTTATTAGAAGAGTATTACAAAGCAGTGCTGCAAAGAAACACCACGTGATTAATATGAACCAGAAGCTAGATCGAATCATTGAATTGCTTGAAAAAGATAAGAAATAGCGATAGAAGAGGTATGAAAAGGGGAAAGAGAATGGCCAATTATATAAAAGAATTACGTGAAAAAGTAGGACATGATTATGTTTTCTTAAACTTTGCCGGTGGTTGTGTATTTAATAAAGAAGGAGAAGTATTACTGCAAAAAAGAGGAGACTTTAACGCTTGGGGATTTCCAGGTGGTGCAATGGAGATAGGAGAATCAGCTGCGGAAACTGCAATCCGAGAAATAAAAGAAGAAACCGGGTATGATGTAGAAATAAATGAGCTTATTGGAGTGTATACAAAATATTTTCAATCATATCCAAATGGAGACAAGGCCCAGTCAATTGTGATGTTCTTTTCATTCTCAATAGTTGGAGGTGACAAAAAAGTAGATGGTGATGAAACGTTGGATTTGAAGTTTTTCCCGTTAGACGACATGCCACCGTTATTTTGTAAACAACATGAAGATTGCCTGCAAGATTTATTGGAGAAAAGAGTAGGGGTATATCGTTAACATATAAAAAAGAAGCTAAATGAAGATTAGCTTCTTTTTTATGTTTCATTTATTTCCACCAATTATCAAACATTGACGCTGGTACTTGTCTTTTATGCTCACTCACTGTGTAACGTTTTTCAATTTTCTCTGCAACGTCAGCTGGAACTGCTTTACCTTCTAAATAATCATCTAATTGATCATAAGTAATACCTAACTCTGTTTCATCAGCTTGACCTGGTTTTTCATCTAATAAATCAGCTGTTGGCATTTTTAAGTACAGTCGCTCGTCTGCGCCTAACTCTTGTAATAATGCACGTCCTTGGCGCTTCGTTAATCCCGTTAATGGTAATAAATCTGCACCACCATCTCCGAATTTTGTAAAGAACCCTGTTACAGCTTCTGCAGCGTGATCTGTTCCGATAACAAGTAGCCCTTTTTGTCCACCAATTGCATATTGAGTAACCATACGGATACGTGCTTTCACGTTACCTTTATTGAAATCTGTTAATGATTCACCCAATAAGTTTTCATATTGATTTGAAAAAGCATCAACAGTTGAAGCAATATCAAATGCAACAGATTGATCTGCTTGAATGAATTGTAATGCTAATTGTGCATCATCTTCATCTTTTTGTACTTTATAAGGAAGACGCACGGCGATAAACGTTGCATTACCACCTTCGTTACGAATTTCTTCAACTGCAAGTTGTGCTAAGCGTCCTGCTAATGTAGAGTCTTGTCCGCCGCTAATACCAAGTACAAATCCTTTTGCACCTGTTTTTTTTACATAATCCTTTAAGAAATCAACTCGTTTACGAATTTCAATTTTTGGATCAATTACAGGCTGAACATGTAATGCTTTCATAATCTGTTCTTGTAATGTCATTATGTTTCCTCCTATTCATATTAAAGCGGTAATTAAGTTTATATGTATAATGGTACATACTTCTATCCTTTATTATTTCGCAAAATTAACGAATATACAATAGGATGTGTGTATGAATATGAATGTAGTCATTATAAATAAAGTACTACGTATAAGCAATTTTTTAAACCTTTCAAAAATGTAAGGTTTTTGTCATTTGAATCGATGGAAGGTATTTCCGCACTTTACTAATATAAAAACATAGATAGTAGAAGGGCGGAGAAGTAATATGAACATTAGAGAACTAGCATATCGGAATGTAACCCGAAATAGACGGACATACTCAGCCTATTTTTTGAGTAGTGCATTTGCAATTATGGCCTTTTTTGTGTATTCATTTTTTGCGTTTCATCCGGCATTAAGTGCAGGAGAATTAGGTCAGTACGTATTCGTAAGTATGTCTTTTGCACAGTCTATTATTTACTTATTTACATTCTTCTTTATTTTATATTCGATGGGAATGTTTTTAAAAACGAGAAAGCGTGAACTAGGAATTTTAATGATGCTAGGTATGACGAAATATCAATTAAAGCGTCTGATCTTTTTTGAAAATATTATGATTGGAATAGGGGCAATTATTTTTGGTATTCTTTCAGGTATGTTATTTTCAGGGGGATTACTATTTGTCGCTCCGATGATATTGAAACTAGATATCTCCTTATCCTATTACATACCGATGAAAGCAATTGTTGTAACGAGTATTATGTTTTTTATTTTATTTATGATCATATCATTGTTTAGTGCAGGAATGATTCGTAAAAATAAGATTATGAAGTTGTTTAGAGGATCAGCAGAGGCGAAACCGGAACCGAAAGCATCAATCATTTCTTCCATATTAGCAGTAGTATTGCTTAGTGCTGGCTATGTAGGAGCTCTTCTATCACATGGAGCAATGGTATTTATTATGATGATTCCTGTTACAACGGTAGTTATTATTGGGACGTATTTGTTGTACAAGCAGCTGAGTGTCTTTATTATTCGATTATGTAAAAAAAGTAAACGTTTCTATTGGACACAGACTAATATTATTACGTTATCAGATTTAGCGTATCGCATGAGAGATAACGCAAGAATGTTCTTTATTGTAACCATTATTTCTACTGTAGCATTTTCCGCAATAGGGACATTAGTTGGCTTCGCATCCATGACGAAAGGGATAATGGAGAGACCGATTTCGTTTCATTACCATTCTAAGCAAGGGAATAGTAACGAATCACAGCATATACAAATGATTGACAAAGGATTAAAGAAACATAGTATAGCAGCTTCAAAAACTAATATTTCGACAAAGAAAACGGAGGAACAGTCGTTAAGAAGCGCCATTTTTATAAAAGAATCAGACTATAAGAAATATGCAAAGTTAACAGAAGAACCATTTAATACTGTAGCAAATAAAGAAGTTGTATTTTTGTCAGCTAATATACCAGGGCCAACGATGAAAGAAAGAAAAGAAATTACTTTACCTAATATGAATGAAAATTTAAAAGTGAAAAAAGTTACCTCATCTTCATTGGGGAAAATATTAAGAGGAAATGTTTATGTAATCTCTAATAGTCAATATGATTCATTACAAGATGGGTTTATAGAGACAAAAGATTATATGTATAAAACTGAAAGAACGAAAGATGAGATTGAAATTGGTAAAGAGCTTACGCATCAAATTAAACCGTATCAAGAATATTCAACGTTTAGTGCGGAAGAGTACGAGCAAAACCAAAGTTTACAAATTGCAGGACCGATTTTATTTGTAGGTTTCTTTATTGGTATAGTATTTTTCGTTTGCGCAGGAAGTTTCCTTTACTTCCGTTTATTCTCCGATTTGGAGGATGATGTTCGTTTGTTCGAAATGATTCGTAAAGTTGGATTGACAAGTAGGGAATTATCGAAGGTAGTTACAATTCGATTGGCGCTTTTATTCTTCGTTCCAATTGGTGTTGCAACATTACATGGAGCAGTAGCCTTAACGGCGTTAGGGCAAATGTTTGAGTACTCATTGTTTAAAGAAAATACAGTTGTATTAAGTATTTTCATAGTTATTCAAGTTGTATACTTCTTACTTATAAGATCCCGTTATGTAAAACAATTAAAAGAGAGATTACGTATGCATTAAATGTGTTTTTTTAACTCGAGTACAAAATTTTCTAAAAAGAGGCAAGTATTGTCAAAAAGTGATAAAATGGAAAAAGCGAGGTGAAAAAATTAATAGAGAGTAAGGGGGGAGAAATATGAAAGCAACAGGAGTTATTCGAAAAGTAGACGAATTAGGACGAATTGTTATCCCTAAAGAATTACGCGATGTATTGGGAATACAAATCAAATCACCGCTTGAAATTTTTGTAGAAGCAGATAAAATCATTTTACAAAAATATCAACCTTACAATGCTTGCCAAATCACAGGTGATGTTTCAGGGCAGAATATTACATTAGCAAATGGAAATATTACAGTTGGTATAGAGGGAGCGGAATATTTAGTAAAAGAAATAGAAAAGTTTTTAAACAAGAGTGAGGTTTAGTCTTAATTTATATTATTTTTCAAATACATATCATTCTTTTAAAAGACTGTAAGAGGACCATTAATTGGTCCTCTTATTTTGGTTATTAGTTGAACGACTCGGGTTGTTACTTCCTACAAATCATAGGGAAAATAAAGAAGTATTATAGAGGTAGTAAATGATGTTGAGAAATATTTGAAAAGAAGGAAAACAAAAAGAATAAAACGAATGTTACATTTACACGTATTCAAAAGTGGTCTGAAATGAAAATAATACATTTTCAGGAGGGATTACGATGAGTAGTACAGTGAATAAACAAAAAGGTATACAATTGATTCCGTTTACCGTAAATAAGGTGTTAGAACAAGTAAATGAAATTCCACCAGGTGTACAACTGATTCACGCTCCGCAAGTATGGGAAAAGAGTATGAAGGGGCAAGATGTAGTCGTTGCCGTATTAGATACAGGGTGTGATACTAATCATATAGATTTAAAAGATCGTATTATCGGCGGAAGAAATTTCACAAAAGATTATGAAGCTGATCCAAATGTGTATCTTGATAATAACGGACATGGTACTCATGTTGCGGGAACGATTGCCGCGACTGAAAATGGTGTCGGTGTATTAGGAGTTGCACCACTTGCTAAAATGTTAGTATTAAAAGTTTTAGCGGGAGATGGTTCTGGAAGTTATGAGCAAATTATTGAGGCAATTCATTATGCTGTAAATTGGAGAGGGCCGAATCAAGAGAAAGTGAGAATTATTTCAATGTCACTTGGTGGTCCGCAAGATGTTCCAGAATTACATGAAGCAATTCAAAATGCGGTAAAGCAGGATGTTCTCGTTGTATGTGCTGCTGGAAATAATGGAGATTGCGATGATGAAACAGAGGAACTAGACTTTCCGGGTGCGTACTCCGAGGTAATTGAAGTTGGTGCCGTTAATTTAGAGCGGAAGATTGCATGTTTTAGTAATTCAAATCAAGAAATTGATCTAGTAGCGCCAGGTGATGAAATATTATCTACGTATCCAGAAGGAAAATATGCTGTGCTAAGTGGAACTTCCATGGCGACGCCGCATGTTGCTGGAGCGCTCGCCTTGCTCATTAAACAGTGTGAGAAAGAATACGGTCGAAAGTTATCGGAGCCGGAAATATATGCACAACTCATTAAAAGAACTGTACCTTTAGGGTACGAACGTACATCTGAAGGGAATGGATTAATAGATTTATTAAAAGAATAGCCATATTAAAAAAACATCTCATATGAATATGAGATGTTTTTTTAATATGGCTCTGTCGCATGTAATACAACTTGTAATAAACCTGGGAATCTAGCATTTAAATCTTCTTCACGAATTGAAATGAAACGTTGTGTTCCTTCAAGGCGCGTGTACATAACACCTGACTCACGTAAAACTTTGAAATGGTGAGATAAAGTTGATTTTGCAACAGGGATGTTTAAAGCACCACAAGATTGTTCATTTTTCTCTAGTAACATATTTACAATTTGTAAACGAATTTGATCGCTAAGTGCATATAAGACAGAAGAAAATTGAATTTCTTCTCGATTTGGATGATAGAGTGTACGCATATTTCACCTACTTGTATAAGTTAAGATATTTGCACTATAACATATAAAGTGGTATATTTCTATTGTTCGAATATATTCGAACAATAGAAATATAGGGGGAGAAAAAATGAAGTATATAAAATTGCAAAAGGCAGGATTAAATATTTCAAAGTTGGGTTTAGGTACAAATGCAGTAGGGGGACATAATTTATATGCTGATGTGAATGAAGAAGAAGGAAAGCGATTAGTAGAAGAAGCTATTCAGCAAGGGATTACATTTTTTGATACAGCAGATTCATATGGTTTCGGTAGATCGGAGGAATTAGTAGGAGAAGTATTAAAGGGAAAACGTCATGAGTTTATACTTGCTACAAAAGGTGGAATTCAACCGTTGTTAAATGGAGAAACTTATATTAACAATGAACCAAGTTATTTAAGGAATGCTGTGGAAAATAGCTTAAGAAGATTACAGACTGAATATATTGATTTATATTATTTACACTTTACAAATCCTGAAACAAGTTACATAGATTCAATCGGGGAGCTTACTCATTTAAAAGAAGAAGGGAAAATTCGTTCAATTGGAATATCGAACGTAAACATAGAACAATTAAAAGAGGCGAATCAACATGGTCATATAGATGTTGTACAATCTCCATACAATATGTTAGAACGTACAGCTGAGGAAGAACTGTTGCCGTATTGTATAGAAGCGGGTATTTCATTTATTCCATATGGGCCTCTTGCTTTTGGAATATTAGGCGGAAAATATACAGAAGATTTTAAATTAAATGAAGTCGATTGGCGTCAAAATGTAAATCTATTTGAAGAAAATACATATAAGAGTAATTTTAAGAAAGTGAATAAGTTAAAAGGGCTAGCTAAAGAAAATGATATTGAAGTGTCTCATTTAGCGTTAGCATGGTTATTAAATAAAGAAGGGATTGATACTGTTATACCTGGTGGAAAGCGGGCAGAGCAGGTAAGAGAAAGTGTGAAAGCGGTAGATGTTGCATTGAATGAAAGAGTCATGAAAGAAATCCAATCTATTTTAGAAGATTAGTTAAACAGAGGGAGAGTACCCTCTGTTTATATAAGGAGAAGGTCTAAATGAACAGAGTACTAGCTGTATTTTTTATGATAATGTTTATGATCGGTACAGATACTTTCTTAATTTCACCACTGTTGCCGACATTACAACAGGTGTATCATGTTTCAACTGAGTTGTCAGGATGGATGGTGAGTTCGTATGCTTTAGGGTATGCTGGATTTGCGCTTGTGGCTGGTCCTATATCAGATGGATTAAACAGAAAAAAAGTGATGGTACTAGGTATGAGTTTTTTTGCAATAAGTACGTTTTTTTGTGGAATTGCACCGAGTTTTTTATGGATGCTAACATTTAGATTTTTAGCAGGTGTAAGTGCAGCTTTTGTATCTCCACAAGTGTGGGCATCTATTCCGCTCCTTATAGAGAAGAAGCAAATTGTGAAAGCAATTGGGGTTGCAACAGCAGGGTTATCAATCTCTCAAATTTTAGGGCTGCCACTGGGAGCTTATTTAGCAACGATACATTATACAATTCCATTCTATTTCATTGGTATATTATCAGCACTACTTGTCATTCTTATTTATGTTGTATTACCAGAAATACAGTCGGTTCATATAGGTGGAAATAAAAAAGCGATTTTACAGCGTTATAAACAATTACTTACAGATTCAAAGGTTTCACTTTCTTATTTTGCATACTTTGTTTTTCAAACCGGAAATTTTGCTGCATTTTCATTTTTTGGTGTATGGCTTTCCATTCAATTTGGCTTACAAGTTCATGAAGTAGGTACAGCTATGCTCGTATTAGGATTAGGAAATTTAATTGGTAATATTTTTGGTCCTAGAATCGTAAATAAAATTGGTTATAACCTTTCTTTCTATGGTGGAATTATATTTACAGCAGTGCTATATGTATTACTTCCTCATGTAAAGAACATTGTATTGGTGGAGTTATTGTTCTTTGCTTTATTTTTTGTGACAGGAATTTTGTTTGTATTAATGATGAGGCACTTACAAAACATGTCTAGTGTAGCAAGAGGAACAGGAGCCGCGCTTGCAAATGCTTCTATGTACATTGGTCAAATGATTGGTGCGGCAATAGCTGGAATGTTATTTGCAATATCTCACAATTTTATACTTATAGGTAGTTTTACTGCGTTACTATATATAGGAGCTTTATTTTTGTTTAGAAAAAGTGAAAAAATTACTGAAAATAGTGAAACAGGAATTGCATCATAAAGCTTGTATAAATATTTCGCAAATCAGAATTAATAAGAGTGTGAATACATGAATGTGCTTTTAATTAAAGTGGTTACTAAAAGTATAGAAATAGTAGAAGAAATGTATTGTAACAAAGTTATGAGGAATCAAAAAATAAAAATCCCTATAAAGATAGGGATTTATATATCGGCATATAGTTCCTTGGAAAAGGATATACTTAGTTTAACATATAGGAGTACTTATAATTGTGAAATAGATGTGAAAGTAATGTGAAAAGTATTGTAATAAAAAGCACTGTTTTAGCTAATGTAGCTAAAACAGTGCTTTTCTCTTTGATTGAACAGTTGCAGCATTTTCATCATGTATACCTACATCTTTAATAATTCGTTGTTTTGCTTTATTTAATAGATGGTTTACTGCTTCGCCAAAATAGTTAGCTTCGCTTTTTGTGCGGGCTTCTCGTAAACATTTATAGTTTTCTAGCAGTTCCTCTTTTTCGGAGTTTGTTAAGAAATCTTCTATTTTCTTTTTTGTCATACGAAACACCCTTTCTCCTGACAAACGACGCAATAGAAAATATTTATTTCTCATTATAACAATAATTTTAAAAGAAAGTATACACTAACGTCGCAATAATTTGTCAATTTCTTGAATCTTCTCATCAGCTTTCCCAATTTGCGTATTTTTAGCCTGTTCGCCACCAAGAGCTTGATGTAGTAAAAAAGTTTGGCCGGAAATAGCAGTTACAATGGATACTTTTATAATTTCTTTTATTGCGGTGACATCGAATAAAACGAGACCAAGAAGTGCGGCTAGGCTACCAGTAAAAATATCAGTTAAAAATCCAAAATGAAAAAATGTTTTCAAACGGCGTGGAAGCAATAACTTACCTTGGTTATTGATTAGATGGGAAACGAAGCCGGTAATGCCACCAACGAGAACAGCGGTTAGCCATTGATACATTTCCATCGAATCCACTCCTTTTAGTGAATAAGATTCGATTATTTTATATTGATTCCTTTTAATATTTCATATAAGCATATTGAGAAAGTTTGTTTGGGTATATTTTGTATTCAAATTAATTATAACAGAAAATTTAGATATATTTCAGTCTATTATATGAATCATTTTTACAATAATATGAATGCAGAAAGGGGTGCGTGATATAAATATAGATTATCGAATAAGAAGTGTAGATGGTTATACAAAAAAAATAGGGGAATTAGTAAGCCTGCTTGAGCATACGAGAGCTGTAACATTAGGCGAAGTAAAAAATTTATCAGTTGAGCAATTAGATTTAATTATGCAAAGCAGCGGAAATTCAATTGGCGCCTTATTAAAGCATATAGCAGCTATTGAAAAAGTTCATCAGCTTATTTCATTTCAAGATCGTGACTTTACAAAAGAAGAATTAGAAATATGGGAAGATGCACTGTATTTAGGGGAAGCGGGTAGAGCAATCCGTGGTCATGAAATAAAGTATTATGTACAACTTCTACAAAGTGTTCGAGAAGAATCTCTGAAGTATTTAAGTGAACAAGGTGATGAGTGGCTCATGTCAGAAAGAAAGTGGTCTAACGGTGTAGCATATAACCAGCACTATCTATGGTTTCATGTGCTAGAAGATGAAATTAGTCATCGAGGACAAATTAGAATGCTCAAAAACAAGTTATTTGAAAATTACGTAAAATAATGTAGCTTTTTATAGGAGAATTCCATATAATGAGAATAATTAAAATAAGAACGGGGTGATGTATTATGGCGAAAATAACTTATATGAATAATCAACCAAATACAAAGGTGGATGGAAAGGGCGATATTATATAAGGTAATTCGCAATCCTTCCACTTAGTACACACTAGGGAGGATATTTATTTGAATCAAAATATTTTAGAATCTTTTGGCTGGGATTCATTTTTTGAAGAACAAGTTACAGAGAAAAATTATGAAGTAGGTCGTATTTTACTTGAGCATAAGCATATATATCGCATTATTTGTAATGATGGTGAATATATGGCAGAACTGTCTGGGAAGTTTCGGCATGAAGCGATTACGAAAGGCGATTATCCAGCAGTTGGTGATTGGGTGTATATAAAGAAAATAGAAGATGAAAAGAAAGCGATTATTCATCGTATTTTCCAGCGAAGAAGCTCTTTCTCAAGACAAGAGGCTGGAACAAGAACAGAAGAACAGATTATAGCAGCAAATGTAGATTATTTATTTTTAGTGAATGCACTTAATCATGATTTTAATGTTAGAAGGATGGAACGTTATTTATTATTAGCGTATGAAAGCGGCGCTATGCCAGTTATTGTTTTAACAAAGAGTAGTATATGTAATGATGTGGAAGAGAAAATTGTAGAAACGGAAGCTATAGCAATTGGTGTTCCTATTTTCGTTGTTGATAGTTTAGAGCATACAGGTATAGATTCGTTGAAACAATTCGTTTCTTCAGGGAAAACAATTGCTTTAGTTGGATCATCAGGGGTAGGAAAGTCAACTTTGTTAAATGCTCTAATAGGAATTGATGTAGCAAAAACGGGAGATATACGTGAAGAGGATAGTAGGGGGAGGCATACGACAACGCATCGAGAATTATTCCAATTGCCTAGTGGCGCTCTCGTGATTGATACGCCTGGCATGAGGGAATTGCAACTTTGGGAAGGCAGCGAAGCGATTCAAACAGCATTCTCTGATATTGAAGAACTTGCGACAACATGTCGTTTCCGTGATTGTAAGCATGAGAATGAACCAGGATGCGCGGTGTATAGTGCAATTGAAAACGGACTTATTACGATAGATCGTTTGAAAAGCTATAAAAAATTACAAAGAGAACTGGCGTATTTTATGAGGAAACAAGATGCAATCCTTGCCAGAGCAGAGCGTGATAAATGGAAGAAAATTTCTAAACAACATAAAAAAATGTAAAAACCAAAGGGGCCCCTTTGGTTTTTTCTATTTGTAAATTTTATAATAATATTATTCATATATATAGACAAAGGGAAATTAATTGTTTAAACTTTACAAAGTATTCACCATAATAGGTTATGAAAATAATAATTAAGGAATGGGAAATATTTATAATTAACTCAATTTAACTTTTAAATTTGAAAATTAGGAGGTTCATAATGGGTAAACTATTAAATTTGTTTCGTGATATGAAAGTAGCAAAAAAGCTATTAATTTCATTCTTTGTAATTTTAATTGCAGCCGTTTCTATAATCGGGGGCATGTCTTATCAAACTGCTAAAAAGAATTTTGAATCACAAATTACGAGTAGTGCTAACGATAATATAAAAATATTAGATAATTTAATCAATCAAATGATTGAAGCAAAATTTAACGATGTGAATAACTTTGCACGAGTAATTCAAGGGAATATGTATCAAGGGGATAATCAGGATGAGCTAAGAAAGACATTATCTCAGTATATCAATTTGAATATAGATGTTGAACAAGTGTATGTTGCCGGTAATGATAAGAAATTTGTACAGGAACCAAATATACAAATGGCAGCAGATTATGATCCAACAACACGACCTTGGTATAAAGATGCAGTGGCAAAACAAGGTGGTATTGTTGTTAGCGAGCCATATAAGGCAAAAGGAAATGGACATATTGTCGTAACGATTGCAAAACAAACAGAAGATAAAAATGGGGTTGTTGCGCTAGATTTAAGTTTAGACAATTTATTAAAAACAACAAAGTTAATCAATATTGGTAAAAAAGGATATGCCTTCATTTTAGATGGAAAGCAAAAAATCATTGCTCATCCACAAGAAAAATCAGGGGATAAAGCAGCTGATTCTTGGGCAAAGAAAATTTATGAAGATAATCATGGTGCTTTTACATATTCTTATGGTGGTAGTGAAAAGAATATGGTATTTGCTACAAACGTAAAAACAGGTTGGAAAATTGGTGGGACGATGTACGCAACTGAAGTAATTGAAGCTGCTCAACCTGTATTTTATAATATGTTAATTGTTATGCTTATTTCGTTAGTAGTAGGTGGAGTACTTATTTATTTTGTGACACTTTCAATTACGAAGCCTTTAAAGAGACTAGTTATCACTTCTAAAGAAATAAGTGAAGGGGATTTAACGCAAACAATTGAAATTCATTCTAATGATGAAATTGGTCAACTTGCGAAAGGTTTTAACGAGATGACAAATTCATTACGGACGTTAATTGGAAGGATTAACACTTCGGCAGGACATGTTGCAGCAGCATCAGAAGAACTAACTGCAAGTGTAAGACAAGCGAGTGAAGCAACTGAGCAAATTACAACAGCAATGGATGAAATATCAAGTGGGGCAACGACGCAAACAACAAGTGTAGAAAATGGTGCTATGTTACTGTTTGATGTAACGGAAGGAATTCAGCATGTAGCAAATAGTTCATCATCTATTAATATCGCTTCTGCTCATACTCGTGAAAAAGCAGAAGATGGTGGGAAACTAGTAGGAAGAACAGTAAACCAGATGCAGTCTATTGCAGAATCGGTTTCACAATCAGATGCTGTTATACAGTTATTAAATAATAAATCAAAACAAATTGGTGATATATTGGAAGTAATTCAAAACATTGCAGATCAAACAAATCTTCTAGCTTTAAATGCGGCAATTGAAGCGGCAAGAGCTGGTGAACATGGAAGAGGTTTTGCAATTGTTGCAGATGAAGTACGTAAATTGGCAGAGCAGTCTAGCATATCTTCCAGTGAAATTAGTAAATTAATAGGCGAAATACAAGACGATATGGGTAAGACAGTCAAATCAATGAATCATGTAAATGAAGAAGTTCAATCTGGACTTGTTATTGCAAATGAAACGAAGCAAAATTTTGCTGAAATTTTACAATCTACAAATGAAATAGCTAATCAAATTAAGACGATGGTTGAAACGGCTAATGGAATGTCAAAAGGGGCAAATGAAGTATCTATTTCAGTAGGACAAATTGCAATGACAGCACAAAATAATGCGACAAGCACACAAAATGTTGCGGCTTCAGCTGAAGAACAGCTAGCTTCGATGGAGGAAATTGGATCAGCGGCGGGTACGCTATCTCAAATGGCTGAAGAATTGCAAGTATTAATTGAGAGATTTAAAGTTTAATAGAGAACAGACTCCCCCTAGTAGCATTATGACACTAGAGGGTAGTCTGTTTTATTATGTAAAATCAAATGGAGATGTAAACTTCCTTTATGACGTTTAAAATGGTATTTTGCATAATATTTGTCGAAAAATAGAGGTGTTTGTTAGCTTTGTGTATAATTATTAACCTATAGAATACAAATAAAAGGAGAGTATTATGGGAGTGTATTGGGGGACAAAAAGACATTCTTGGCTTAGTTACGTCTCATTTTGGCTAAGTATTTCATTTTTTATTGTTTTTCTAATTGAAGTGTTTATATTAAAAACACTTTCGAATAGCTCGGTGCAAATTGTTAAATATTTTTATTTTATACTTGTACCAGTAAATATTTTTCTTAGTTTAAAGTTACTATTTAAGAAGAATGAAAAGAAAGCGTTACCTATTTTTAGTTTCATTGTCTCATTATTATTTGCAATTTTAATAATCGTATTAGTTTTAGCAGCTATAGGGAAGTTCTTTTAAGGGGAGTGGTATAAGTCACTCTCCTTTTTTATTTGTGGTAGTCTTACTATATGTAAAAGTGTGAATGCTGTGAGCTAATAAAAGCGGAGAGTAGACAATATTTGCATGGATTAAAGTCTGTCGTTATTTGAACTTGTAAGAGTGTATGGAGTAATGAGGTAATATACATAATAATGGAGATAGAATTAGTTATTTTATAAGTGTGTATGAAGCAAATGAATACGGTAAGAACGGTGATATATGGTACAATAGCTATGGATAGTGATAGAGATAAAGGGTATATAAAATACTCATCGTTTTTTAGTAAGAGAGGGGTTATCTTATGCTATACGAGGATTTGGAGACATTATTTCAAACAGCTCCGAAAGAAGATAGAGGCGGATGGAAATATATAATCCAAGAACAAAATGATACATTTAAAATTGGTGATGAAATACTGAAAAATCAAATGAGTGTCGAATTGTATTTTAATGAATACGATGAGGTGAAAATCACTTTATATAAAGATGGAATTCCCATTACGACTATGCAAAAAATTACGATTTCAAAAGTTGAATTAGACGAAGATGAAGAAGGTATTCAATTTGTTTTAGAACGCATGCCTAGTCGAATGATTCGGTTGCAGTTAAAGCCGTATTTAGCATTAGAAATGGGACCGTACTGGGAAGTATGTGATGATTGTGAATGAACATAAAAAGCATCCAATAACATGGATGCTTTTTTATGTTTTTTGAAGTTGTTTAAACGCAATGATTGGAAGTATAACAATACTTACCCATCCGATGATAGGATATAGAATGTGAAGTAAGTCACTGTAACCGATGTAACTAAAGCAATAACTAATTAGTAAAATGAAGAAAATAATATTGTGATTTTTCCACCCAGTAATAGATTGCATCTGTTTTGTCATTCCGAACACATTACCAACTAAAGTTGTGAAAACTTCACCGAAAATAATGAGAACGAAGAAGAAGTGAAAAGTTGCATTAAATCTTCTTATGACTTCAGCCATTGGGATGTTATATTGATAAAATTGATCGACTGATAAGATTGCTAAATGGCTGCATAATAAAATTAAAGAAAGTCCAGCACCACCTAAAATCCCACCCCAAAAAATGGCTTTTCGATCCTTTACTTCACTGGCTAATGGGACGAGAACACTTTGGGCGAGAGAAAGGTTTAAGGCGACATATGTAATAGGGCTAGTAATCCATTTCATATTCCAGCTCTCTGCAGGAATAGTGTTATTAATAGGAGGTGTACCGTGAAAAAAGGTTGTAATAGCAAGTCCGATAATAAAAATCATCATAATAGGTACGACAAGTGTATTTACTTCAAAAACACCTTGTAACCCGCGGCTACTTATAATGAGACAAGCGATAACTGTAATGAGAATACCGAGTTGTCTTGGTAAGCGAAGTTGCTCTTCAAATACTGCACCAGCGCCTGATAACATAACGCTCGTTACGCCGAATAAAACGAGTAATAATAATGTGTTTACAACATTCCCAAATACATCCCCAAATAAATATTTGTTAAATTCTTGCGCTGAAAATGCCCCGATTTGTGATGAAAGTAACATCATCTTTGTACCAAGCCAAATAAAAAAAAATCCACTTACACATATGCCAATTGTCCCGTATAATCCATTCACTGTGAAAAATTCAACAATTTCTCGTCCAGTAGCAAATCCAGCTCCAACGACAGTTCCGATATAAGTAGCAGCTACTTTCTTTGCTACTTGCCATTGTTGATTGTCCATGTTATCCCTCTTTCTACTATGATGAGCTTGATGTACTATTATGCATATGTATGAGCTTGGACAATTAGACGTATGAAGTGGTTGAAAAAATACATGAATTAAATGATATTAGGGAAGCATTAAAGGTGTTAAAACTTTGTTACATATAAGCCAATTGTTCGAAAGGAAAGGGAATGTATGGTAAAATGTAATTAAGTAATTAAAAGATAAACATTACAAAATGATAAGAGGAGTGATTGTATGAGTACGAAAACAAATGTTGTTGAAGTATTAAACAAGCAGGTAGCAAACTGGAATGTGTTATATGTTAAATTACATAATTATCACTGGTATGTGACAGGGCCACACTTCTTTACATTACATGAGAAATTTGAAGAGTTTTATAATGAGGCTGGAACGTATATTGATGAGTTAGCAGAACGTATTTTAGCTTTAGAAGGTAAACCATTAGCGACAATGAAAGAATATCTCGCAACATCTAGTGTCAGCGAAGGGACAAGCAAAGAATCTGCAGAAGAAATGGTGCAAACATTAGTGAATGATTATTCTGCACTTATTCAAGAATTAAAAGAAGGTATGGAAGTTGCGGGTGAAGCTGGCGATGAAACATCAGCTGACATGCTGTTAGCAATTCATACAACATTAGAACAGCATGTATGGATGCTAAGTGCATTCTTAAAATAACGATAAATATATAGAAACCCATTGAAAAATTATTTCAATGGGTTTTTTTATGATTTTTCAGTTTTCTTTTATGCTATAATATAGTAAAAAGGAGGCGATGCGATGTTTCGCTTTTTCAGAACTGGAAAAGAAGAGCGGGAAATTACGAAAGATGAATTAGAACAAGCGATGGCTCAGTTTTTAGAAACGAATGCTAATATCGTTTATACAGTATTAGTAAATGATGATTATACAGTAAATTATGATTTGTTAAAACCATATTTACCTGCATTTCCAACAAATGTTTTTCTCATAACGAAGGAAACGCTTGAGGTATTTGAACATACAGCAGAAAATTTAAACCTAGTGAAAGAAATTGATGTCGTACAAAAAGCAGTAGATCAATACGTAACAGAAAAAGAAATGTTCCCAATTGTTGAAGGTAGCGAAGATCGCCTCATATGTGGAATGAAATTAGGACCTTACTTAAATCGTAGCTTAAAAAGAGACTTATATATTTCAGAAAAACATTATTTAGTTTCAAGTAAACCAGATAGAAAAAAACAAAAGAGTGGGTAGACGTAATGAAAACAACAATACATATATTGTTGTCTTTTTTTGTTTGTTAAAATATTGATTTTTCAGTCTATTCTTATTTATACTAAATGTATTGGACAGGGAAGAGCAACTATTAAGCATCATTCTGAGAATAAGGTATTGTTAGCGTGGGTTATACAAAGTGGTATAAAGATTCGCAAACAAATATTATAAAAGGTTTCGGGGGAATTGGTACATGAAAAATAGTATGACTTACATTCAATTATTAAATGAAACGTTACGTTGTTATGCAAATAAAGGAAGTTTTGAAGCGTACAATTATATAATGGAAAACGCTACAGGTGTAATAGGGAATGAGGCGCAAATATATAATTTTAAGTATGCACTCGCAAGTGCATCGGGACTTGAAAAAGAAGCATTACATTTAATGAGAGAGGCCATTATAGAAAAGGGATTCTGGTATGGAAATGAGTATTTAATTTCCGACGAAGATTTAAAATCACTACATAAATTTGAAGAATTTCATACAATGGTGCAATTATGTAAAGAAAGAGAAGAATTAGCACATAAAAAGGAAAGACCAGATGTGAAATATATATACAGTAAGAAAGAGGGAAATCTACTACTTACATTGCATGGTAACCAAGAAAATATACAAATAGTAGAACCATATTGGAAATCTGTTTTGATACAAGATTATATGTTAGCTTTACCACAGTCTTCACAAATTGAGTTTTCAGATGGATTTGTTTGGGAGGATATAGAGAGAGGGAAAGAGGAATTAAAAGAGCATTACAATAAGTTTATAGAAAATCATACAGTAGAAAGTGTAATCATTGGTGGTTTTTCTGCAGGGGCGAGAGTAGCTTTATATACGATTTTACAACAAGATATAAATGTAGATGGTTTTGTTTTTATGGCACCATGGCTTCCCGAGATTGAAGAATGGGATGAGTTGCTAAGAGTGCTGAAGGATAAACATATAAAAGGATATATAGTATGCGGGGATCAAGATGAAGATTGTTTCGAATCCACGCAGCAATTTGTACAACTATTAAGAGAGAAAAATATAGAACATAAGTATAAAGTTGTGCCTGACTTAGATCATGATTATCCTATTAACTTTGAAGAGCTATTAAAAGAAGCTATTGAATATATAGGAAATGAAAACAATAAGTAGTAAGAAAAAGAGATGCATCACATGTGATGCATCTCTTTTTAGAATTATAAATTAAAAGCATTTGCTAGTAAGCGATAAGAATTTAATTTATGTTCAAATTGATGAGTAATCGTGACAATCATAAATTCGTCAGTATTGTATGCTTTGCTTAAGTTTATTATTTTTTCTTTTACAGAAGACGGATCACCAACAATCATACGTTGACGATTTTCTTTTATACGGAATAAATCATAAGCGCTGTATGAATAATTTTGAGCAGTTTCAATAGAAGGTGTACCAGTAGTTCGTTTTCCTTGCTCTAATAATAAGATTGATAGATCTAAACTAGAAGCAATTTTTTCCGCTTCTTCATTTGTTTCTCCGCATATAACAAAGATGGCAACGATTGAATTAGGCTTATCTCCTAAAAATGAAGGCTCATATTGTTCTTGGTAAGCCCTCATAACTTCAGGGCCTCCGAAGCCGTTAATAAATTGTGCAAATGCGAAAGAAGCTCCGTTGTTTGCAGCAATTTTAGCGCTCTCTCCGCTAGAACCGAGCATCCACATTTCAGGAGACGTTGGGATAACTGGAGTGGCTTTTAAGTTTGCATAGTGATGGTTTTCTGGTACTTGATCATGTAAGTACATTGCAACGTCTGCAATTTGTTCTGGATATTGATCAAGTGAGACCATTTTCCCTTCTTGAAGTGCGCGAGTTGCTATTGGCATACCACCAGGTGCTCTACCAACACCGAGATCGATGCGGTTCGGATACAATGCTTCTAGAACACGGAAATTCTCAGCAACTTTATATGGGCTATAATGCGGTAACATAACACCACCTGAACCGACTCTAATACGGTCCGTTTTTGCGGCAATATGAGAAATAAGTATTTCTGGACTTGAACCAGCTAAGCTTACGGAATTATGATGTTCGGATACCCAAAAACGTGTGAATCCGAGTTTTTCAACTTCTTGTGCAAGCGTAACTGTATGTGAAAAAGCTTGGGCTGCTGTGCTACCATCTGAAATAGGTGATTGGTCTAATACACTTAACTTGATCATAGAATATACCTCTCAATCTTAATGTACATCCTATTATATATTTACTTATGAAAAATGCGTAGTGAAATGCTCAAAATGAAAAGCGGATAATCTTATTTCCGCTTTTAACGAGAAAATCCGCGTTCATAATGATTCATTTCGACTAGATTTAAAATATATTCATAGTTGTCAATTTCACGCTTTAGTTGTTCACGTTCTTTTTCAGATAGTGTCATATTGCTAAATTTTTTACATAAGTTTTGTTTCTTTAATTCTAAATGTTTTTTTGTAGCATCGTAGTCATAAGTATGTTTCATTTTTAACCACTCCTTCTTTGTAGTTGCTATATTATACGAAGTATAAAGAAAAGTGAGATCTGTCTCTTATGTACTTTTAGTGAATATTCAAATTGCAATGGTGTTATGTTTATGGGGATTTATGAATAAAATGCACTAAACCACTAACGTCCATTTGATGAAGTAAGGGGTGGAATTGTGCAGAAAGATATAATGTATAACACTGAAATGGATGAAGCGTTAAAAGTTATAGATAAAGGATTGAAGAAGACGATAAGCCCAAAACAGATTATTGTAGTGGGAGCTGGTATGGCTGGGTTAGTTTCAGCATCTTTATTAAAGGCTGCAGGACATGATGTGAAAATTTTTGAAGCAAATAACCGGGTAGGTGGCCGTATAGAAACAGTGAGAATGGAAGATACCGGATTATATTTAGATGTTGGAGCAATGAGAATTCCGTATTCGCATACATTAACGATGGCATATATAAGAAAATTTGGGCTACAGGTGAGTCCTTTTATTAATAGGAATGAGACGGATATTATATACGTAAATGGACGGAAAACGACGTTAAAACAATATGAAAAAGATCCAAGTATTCTAAGATATCCTGTGGAAATGAATGAAGTTGGAAAAACGTCAGAGGAATTATTATTGTTAGCGGTACAGCCCGTTATAAATTTTATAAAAAAGAACCCAGAAAAAAATTGGGATATTGTTGTAAAGGATTTTGGGAGATACTCTACTGGACAATTTTTAAAGTATCATCCTTATCAGTATAATACTTACTTTTCGCCAGTAACAATTGAGATGATTGGTGTTTTATTAGATTTAGAAGGTTTTTTGGAACGGTCGTTTGTAGAGACTTTACGCTTTCTATACATTATGCAAGAGGAGAGCGGATTTTGTGAAATTGTGGGCGGGAATGATAGATTGCCAAAGTCATTTTTACCGCAATTAGAAGAGAATATTATATATAATCAAAAATTAATGAAGTTACATCAACACGATAATGGTGTGACAGCTTTCTATCGGAACGAGGAAACTTTTGAATATAGTAGTATTACAGGAGATTTAGTTATTGTTACCATTCCGTTTTCGACAATGCGTTTTGTAGAAGTAGATCCGTTTGATTCTATATCTCATGAAAAATGGAAAGCAATTCGTGAATTACATTATATGCCTGCGACGAAAATAGGAATTCAATTTAAAAGCCGATTTTGGGAAGAACAAGGACAATTAGGTGGCAGAATTATAACAGATTTGCCAATTCGTTATGCCTATTATCCAAGTTATGGAATTGGGGAGGAAGGACCGGCTATGATGTTAGGTAGCTATACATGGTCTTATGACGCGTTGTTATGGGATGGTTTATCAAAAGGGGATCGTATTTATTACGCATTACACAACTTAGCAACAATATTAGGTGGTCAAGTGTATGATGAGTTCATATCTGGAATTTCAAAAAGCTGGACATTGGATCCGTATGCGCTTGGAGGATTTGCACTTTTTCAAGCAGGTCAAGAATCTGAGCTGCAACCAGCGATTGTCAAACCAGAGGGGAGAATATTCTTCGCTGGAGATCATACAACGCTATATCACGGATGGATTCAAGGTGCGATTGAATCTGGAATTCGTGTAGCGGTGGAAGTGAATGAGTAAAAGGTTTTCAATTCAGAAAATTCTTTACTATATAACTTCAGATGGATATTATTATATATAAAAGAAATATAGGGAGTGTTTACAGTGAATCCATTATTATTCGATTTTCCTTCTGAATTTTATACTGACAGACTTTTTATTCGAATGCCGAAACCAGGAGATGGTAAAGTTGTATATGATGCAATTCAGGCTTCAATACAAGAACTAAAACCTTGGATGGTGTTTGCACAAAAAGAGCAAACAGAGCAAGAAGTAGAAGAAAGTATTAGAAAATCACATATTCAATTTTTGCAACGTGAGGATTTAAGATTACTAGTATTTTCGAAAGAAACAGGTGAATTTATTGCTTCAGCCGGATTACATCGTATTAATTGGGATATACCCCAATTTGAAATCGGATATTGGATTGATACAAGGTTTAGCGGAAAAGGCTATATGGTAGAGGCTGCGAAAGGTATAACGGATTACGCTTTTTCTGAATTGAAAGCAAACCGTGTAGAAATTCGTTGTGATTCTTTCAATAAGAAGAGTAGAGCGATACCTGAGAAATTAGGTTTTAAGTTAGAAGGTACGTTAGAAAGTGCGAGTGTTGCGGTAGATGGAAACGGATTAAGAGATATGTGTGTATTTGCCATGACTAGAAATACATATGAAAAAGAAGAGCTGTAAGAAAACAGCTCTTCTTTTTATGCATTATGGTACAGGATGTCCATTAGAGCTTTCGAAAATTGTAAACCATTGTTGACGGTCTAAGTTAACTTTTGTAGCAAGAGCGGCAGTTTTTACGCGATCTAATTTACCAGAGCCAACGATTGGCATCATATTAGCTGGATGAGCAAGTAACCAAGCATACATAACCGTATCTATACTAGAAACACCTAGCTCAGTAGCAACTTTTTGCACAGTTTCACGTACACGTACAGCACGTTCTGATTGACCAGTAAAAATCTCCCCACCAGCAAGAGGTGACCAAATCATTGGATTGATTCGTTTTTCTTGGCATAAGTCAATTGTTCCTTTTTCAAAATGCTCAAGCTGCAATGCAGAAACTTCAATTTGGTTCGTAATAAGTGGAAAATCTAAGTACGAATTTAACATATTAAATTGTGAAGGTAAGAAGTTAGATACACCGAAGTGACGAACTTTTCCTTCTTGTTTTAATTGTGAAAAGGCTTTTGCCACTTCATTTGGATCCATAAAAGGATCGGGACGATGAATAAGTAATACGTCAATATAATCTGTATGTAAATTTTTAAGTGATGCTTCTACACTTTGCATAATATGCTCTGTACTAGTATTGTAGTGAGCAACATATCGTTCTGGAAATTTCGGTGATGGGGGAGCGATTCCACACTTTGTAATAATTTGCATGTTTTCTCGTAAGGAAGGCTTTAATTGTAAAGCTTCGCCAAATAACCCTTCACACGTATATGCGCCGTAAATATCAGCGTGATCAAAAGTAGTAATTCCCATATCCATACAATCTTCAATGAAAGAAAGTAATTCTTGTTTTGTCATATTCCATTCTGCTAAACGCCAAAATCCTTGAATAATACGAGAAAATTCTAGCGTTTCAGCCATTTGAACTCGCTCCATTATAAGTACCCCCTTGATGAATAATAATGTTTTGAAAAGGCTTTCTTACTACATATTATTATATAGTTAATTAGGTGTACAGACAATAAATATGTTTTGCTATAAAAACGATTTTTTCTATCATGCCTTTCGAGAGGACTCCCATCTCTAAACGTAAATGAAGGTGGTGAGGTGAATCGAAAGGAATATTTTATTTTTGAGAAAAAAACGGAAACGTATGTTCTTTTTTGCTATAATATCCTTAACAAGGAGGTGAATAAAATGGCAAAAGAAAATCCATCAAACTATAAAACTCTTCAAATCTGGATAAAAAAAGGGCATCGTATGTATTCTTATTTTCAAGAATGTTGTCATAACGCTAAGAATATGTACAACACCACAAACTTTTATATACGCCAGGTGTACACTGGATTAACACAAGAAAAAGAGTTGCAGCCTTTGCAAAAAGAAGTTCTGGATAATATTCATAAAAATATTGGGAAGATGAATGACACACAACGTCTTGTCTATCGGAAGAAATTGGAAAAAGAGAAAGTAAAGCCTAAAGAAGAACAGAAAGAGATTACATGTAATTTGTTTTCAGAACCTAATTTTGAAAAACCTTATGTAGATTACAACTTTCTAGATGCACTATTTAAGGCTATGATTCAAAATGATTATCGAGCTTTGCCTACGCAATGTAGCCAGTCCATCATGAAAGGTTTGTTCCAAAATTGGAAATCTTTTTTTGCTAGTTTAAAAGACTATAAAAAGAATCCAAACAAATATGATGGAATGCCTAGGATTCCAAAGTATATTCGTTCTTCTGAAAAAGAGATTCTGTATACAAACCAAGATTGCATCATTAAAAACGGTAGATTTTTAAAGTTTCCAAAGACGAAATTGCAATTAAATATTGGGAAACTAGGTTTCACTGAAGGTAAACTGAAACAAGTTCGTGTGATTCCAAAATACAATGAATATGTAGTGGAATTGGTAATTGATGTTCCTTCTGAACAACAAATGATTGAAGAGAATGCTCGTTATATGAGTATTGATTTAGGGATTGATAACCTTGCAACCATCGTAACAAACACAGGTATGAAACCTGTCCTTGTTAAGGGCAAACATGTCAAAAGCATAAATCAATATTACAACAAAATGAAGAGTCATTTTACAAGCATTCTTAGAAATGGAAAACAAACGAATGAAGGACCTTTTACTTCTAAAAGGATAGAAAAACTTCATCAAAAACGTTACTTGAAAATAAAAGACGTCTTCCATAAAGTTAGTCACCACATCGTAAAACTAGCTCAAGAAGAAGAAGTTTGTAAAATCGTTATTGGTCAAAACAAAAGTTGGAAACAAGAAACGAATATGGGAAAAAGAAATAACCAATCGTTTTGTCATATCCCGCATAATTTACTGATTCAAATGATTACATACAAAGCAAATGCTGTAGGCATTCAAGTTGTTGTAACTGAAGAATCATATACATCGAAAGCAAGTTTTCTGGATAACGACTTCATTCCAACGTATGGAGAAAATGACCAAAATACAACTTTTTCAGGAAAACGAATAAAGCGCGGTATATATCGTTCAGCAAATAAAACTTTAATTAATGCAGATGTAAATGCTGCGGCTAACATTTTACGAAAAGTAATCCCAAATGCATGGACAAATGGGATAGAGGGGTTAGGCGTGAAACAGCTCGCTAATGTGTTAACTCCCCTGACGTTAATCGTCCGTTAGGTCGAAACGTTAGAAACCCCCACTTCAAGCTTTGTTAAGTGGGGGAGTGTTCATATGCTATAATGTAGAAACATATAGCTATAAGGAGATGTACGAAATGATTCCAGTAACAATATTAACTGGTTTTCTTGGATCTGGGAAAACGACATTATTAAATCGTATTTTATCAGAAAATCACGGTAAGAAATTAGCGGTGATTGTAAATGAAATAGGGCAAATTGGCATTGATAATCAGTTGATTATGAATGTGGAAGAAGAAATTATGGAAATGACAAATGGCTGTTTATGCTGTACTGTACGTGAAGATTTACTCGTTGCTTTAAAACAGTTACTGGACGTAAAAGCGGAAGGGAAAATGGATTTTGATGGTTTAGTAATTGAAACGACTGGCCTTGCAAATCCAGGCCCGATTATTCAAACATTCTTTTTAGATCCAGTTATTCAATCTGCTTACCAAATTAACGGTGTTGTAACGGTAGTAGATAGTTATCATATACATAAACATTTTGAAAAAGGATTAGAAGCAAAAGAGCAAATTGCGTTTGCTGATGTCGTTTTAGTAAATAAATTAGATTTAATTGAAGAGAATGAGAAAGAACATCTCTTGCATGAAATTCAAGGAATTAACCCGACTGCAAAGTTAATTGAGGCGACTAACTGTGAGGTAGATATACCATCTTTATTACAAATCCAAACGTTTAAAACGAAAGATACGTTGCAAATTTACCCTCATAAAGAACATAACCACTTAGAAGGTGTGAAATCATTTGTATTACGTGAAGAACGTCCGCTGGATTTACAAAAGCTTAATGAGTGGATGTCAGCTGTCGTTCAAGAGCTAGGGGAATATTTATATCGTTACAAAGGAATTTTATCGATAGATGGAGTAGATAAACGTATCGTTTTCCAAGGTGTACATACGTTATTTGCTGCTTCGTACGATAGAGAGTGGCAAGAGGGAGAAGAGCGAGTAAGTGAAGTAGTTTTTATCGGAAGAGATATTAATAAAGAGTGGTTCCAAGAACATTTCGAGGAGTGTGTGAAATAAGTCTGCGTAAATTGCAGGCTTATTTTTTATGAGCATTCTATTAGATTGCAAAACAGAATTAAATAAGGGAGAGAAACTAAAAATTGATAAATGTATAATAAAAAGCCTGTTTTCACAGGCTTGTATTTTCGTCTATTAGTAACTCCATTACAACACCTACAACTGGACCTTCATCATCAATACCCCCATTTAAGCGGAAACCAAATGATTCATACAGTCCCATTGCAAGTTTGTTGTCTGGATGTAAACTTAAGTAAATTATTTTGCATTCAAATTTTTCTTGTAAGAATTGAATGAGTAAGCGAAGGAAACGTTTTGCGTATCCTTTTCCTTGATATTGTTGGTCAATCATAAAGCGATCGAGCCATACACTTTTATGTTTTACTGAATACCATCCATACATTGCGTATCCTACAAGTGTTTCTCCATCATATAAACCTACTGACGTTCCGTTTCCTTCATATAATGATTCTGCTAAAGAAAACGCGTTACTTTCAATAAATTGTTGCTGATCTTTTGCGACGTCTAAAGCAACTACTGAACGCCAATTTTTTGCTGTTACTTCACAAATGTGAAGATTCATAATTCCAACTCACCTTCTAAATTAATATAGCTTTAAAGCTAATATGGATAATTTTACTTGTTATTTTGGTCAAGTCAAGGATAAATACATAAAAAGGCAGCTGAATAACAAATTCAGCTGCCTAGAAAGTGTAATGGATTAGTTTGTTGCTTCTTTCAATGTGTTTACGTTTTCTTCCATTAAAGTAAAGTAATCTTTATTATTTTTTGCATCATCTTCAGAAATAGTAGCTAAGTGATTTAAGCGTAAAACTTTTGTACCAGTTTCTTTTTGAATTACGGATGCTACTTTTGGAGTAGAGAATGTTTCGAATAAAATATATTTTAGATTATGTTCTTTTACTGTTTTTGTAATGTCAGCAAGCTGCTTTTGAGATGGTTCATCAGAAGCTGAAATTCCAGCGATAGGAATTTGTTTTAGGCCGTATCGTTGTTCCCAGTAACCATAGGCAGCATGAGAAACTAAAATTTCTTTCGTTTTTGCGTTCGCTACAGCTGCCTTAAATCCATCGTCTAAATCAGTAAATTTAGTTTGAAGTGCTGCAAAGTTTTTTTCGAATTCTTGTTTATGTTCAGGTTGTAATTCTACAAGTGCATTTTTAATTTTTTCTGCCTGTTTCATTGCTAGAGTAGGATCTAACCAAACATGCGGGTCTTTATCGTGATGATGTTCATCTTCTTTATGGCCATCTCCATGATCATGATGTTCTTCTTCAGTAGAAGCACGAAGCTCAATACCTTTAGATGCATTTACAATTTTAACATTTTCTTTTTGTAATGTTTTTTCCATTTTTTCAGCAAATGGTTCTAATTCAGCGCCGTTATAAACAAATAAATCGGCTTTTGCAACTTGTACCGTTTGTTTTTGACTTGGTTCAAATGTATGTGAATCTGCACCAGGTGGGTAAATCGCTTCAACATTTACATAGTCGCCACCGATTTTCTTTGCGAAATCAGCAAGTGGGAAAATCGTTGTATAAACTGTTAGCTTTCCATCTTTCTTGGCATTACTTTCTTTTTTATTTGAGCAGCCAGCGAAAATTAAGGTAAAAATAAGTAAGAATGAAAATATAGTCAATCTTTTAGGCATGAAGTTCTCCTCTTTTCTTTTTTACGGATATATTTTCCCCAATAATAGAAGAAAAATATCATTTTAATACAAAACGGAATAATTACGTTTTAGTTTGCGAACTTAGTATAATACATCTTTAATAAAGTTGCAATAAATAATAATCATTCCGATTTGTTTTTGTTATAAAGTTGTCAAATATAGGGGTATTATTTTTGCAAATGCATGCATATGTGACAACGCTGTTTTCATATATTGAAAAGGAGGTAAAGAGGGGGATGAGCGCTTGGGTTACTTAATGGAAGCTATTTTATTAATATTAGCGGTAGTATTGCCATTATCTTTCGTATTAATTTTTTTAAGAAGATTAATAAGTAATTTAGGGGACGCTACAACAATAACGAAATTACAAGAGAGAGATGAGAAAAAAGAGTGAGTAAAGCACTATGCGTACGCATAGTGTTTTACTTGTGGTAAAATAAGAGCAGGAAACTCCTAAAGGTTGTATTTTACTAAAGGAGAGAAAAGTAAAATAAGAGGTATATGCATATATGAATAAGCGAACAGCGTTAATACTCGGTGCAAGTGGTTTAGTTGGACAAGAGATAACGCGTCTATTACTTGAATCAGATTACTACGATTCGGTTACTATTTTTGTAAGAGAGCCAATGCAATTGCAACATGAGAAGTTACAG
This sequence comes from Bacillus sp. EKM501B, assembly GCF_011800505.1. Classification (NCBI taxonomy): domain Bacteria; kingdom Bacillati; phylum Bacillota; class Bacilli; order Caryophanales; family Bacillaceae; genus Bacillus; species Bacillus sp. EKM501B. The sequence continues at coordinate 205,345 of NZ_JAALFZ010000007.1, forward strand.
CAGAAACAAGTTGATTTTTCGGTATTAGAGGAATATAAAGAGTTCTTTGCTGTGGATGATGTTTTTAGTTGCTTAGGAACAACAATAAAAAAAGCAAAAACAAAAGCAAATTTTAAAAAAGTAGATTATGAATATACGTTACGAGCTGCTTGTTTAGCTGAAAAACAAGGGGTACAAAATTTCCTTGTCGTGTCTTCTATGGGAGCGAATCCTAAATCATTCTTCTTTTATTCACAAGTGAAAGGAAAAATGGAAGAAGAATTGCAAAAGTTAGTGATTGGTGGTATTCACATTTTTAGACCATCATTATTAGTAGGAAATCGACAAGAATTTCGTTTCGGCGAACGAATGGCTGAAAAGTTATCTCGTATTATTCCGTTTATCTTTAAAGGAGCTTTCAAAAAATATAAACCAATTTCAGCTAAAGATGTGGCGAAAGGGATGTATATAACCGCGCTGCGAGAAGAATCGGGTATCCATACTTATAATTCAAATGAAATTACAACGATAGAATAAATAAAACCGAGAAGAATGACTTCTCGGTTTTATTTATTCGTATGAATTTTTCCTGGTGCTCGCTTATATTGGTGAGGTTCTTGCAATTCAAAGCCAAGTTCATTGGCCGCTATTCTCGGAAAATACGGATTGCGAAGTAATTCACGTCCGATAAAAATTAAATCTGCTTCGTTATTATTTAAAATTTGCTCTGCTTGTACTCCGGTCGTAATTAATCCAACTGCACCAGTTGCAATGTTAGCATGCTCTTTAATATGTTTGGCATATTGTACTTGATAACCAGGATACACATCAATATGTGCTGGTACAACTGCGCCAGAACTACAATCGATTAAATCTATTCCCTGTTCTTTCATCCACTTTGTATACTGAACGTAATCTTGAACCGTTAGCCCGTCAGGATGATAATCATTTGCTGAAATACGGACAAATATTGGTCCGTCCCAAACTTCATTTACAGAGTCGATGATTTCGCGTAAGAAACGATAGCGGTTTTCAGGTGAACCACCATATTCATCAGTCCGCTTATTGGAAAGCGGAGAAAGAAATTCATTAATAAGATAACCGTGAGCACCGTGTATTTCAATAACATCAAATCCAGCTTGTTTTGATCGTACTGCAGCTTGCTGAAAAGCTAATACAGTATCTTTAATTTGGTGTTTGCTCATTTCTATTGGCATTTTCATTGTTTCATTAAATGGAATGGCTGAAGGAGCTAACGCATCTGTTTCTAATTCTGCTTTTCTTCCGGCGTGAGCGAGTTGAATGGCAGCTTTTGCACCATTATCATGTATAAAAGTAGTCGTTTTATGTAAGCCTTCAATTAGGTTGTCATCCCAAATGCCTAAGTCTTTATTTGAAATTCGGCCTTCAGGTAACACGGCTGTTGCTTCAATCATAACTAAACCAACTTGACCGGCAGCTCTTGTTCCATAATGAATGAGATGGAAATTCGTTACTTGGCCATCCCCGTTTTCCGATGAATACATGCACATAGGTGACATAACAATCCGGTTTTTTAATGTAACGTCCTTAATTGTATAAGGTGAAAAAAGTTCGGAATTCATCCAATAGCCTCCTAGATTGAATTTTCTTACATTGTATCATTCTCTTTTTTGTTTCTCTAATAAAACGCTTATACGAAAAATTTTGTATATTCGTGTTACAATGACTAATATGAACTGAATTGGAGGATGGCATATGTACCAGGCTTATTATGAAAGCGAAGTAGGTTTGCTTGAAATTACAGCGAATCAAGAAGGAATTACGTCTGTTATATTTGTTGATGAACGACAAGAAGAAAATAAAAATGAAATGATAGAACAATGTATAAATGAGTTAGATGAATATTTTAAAGGGAAAAGAAAAGAGTTTACGGTCCCGCTGTCTGCGGAGGGAACAGCATTTCAAAAAAATGTATGGGATGCACTTTATACTATTCCATACGGCGTAAGTGCTTCATATTTAGATATTGCAGAGAAAGTTGGAAATACAAAAGCTGTACGGGCAATAGGAGGGGCAAATAGTCGGAATCCAATTTCAATAATTGTTCCATGTCACCGTGTAATAGGGAAGAGTGGAAAGCTTGTTGGATATGCTGGTGGTTTATGGAGGAAAGAGTGGTTATTAAAACACGAAGGTATTTTGAAATGACGTATGGATGGGAAGAGGGATTGTTTTGAAATGTATAAATTGTGGGCAACCTTGCGAGGAGGAACAGTTAAATTGTGCAAGTTGTCAGCGAAACTTGGATAATGAACAAGATGAAGGTAGCTCGTTAATAGATAAAGAACTAGAAGTATATGTAGGGAGACAATATCCGTATTACAAAAGGAAATGGGAGCTTGAGAATAAGCGGATTGCTAGGTGGAGCTGGAATGGTTGGGCTGCTATTTTCAATATAGGCTGGCTAGGATATCGTAAGTATTATGTACCAGCTGCTTTATTTATGTTGTTATTAGTAGCGTGTGATGCATTTTCGTATTATATGGGATTTAATGTAGCGTTGCCAATCATTAATATGGTGCCTCTTACGTTTTTATTACTCATTTTTATTCTGTTTGGAATGGGGATTTTTGCAAATGGATTGTACTATCAATTTGCGGAAAGACGTATATACCGAATAAAAGCAAGAGAAATAAAAGATAAATCAGTTGAAAACTATCTAATCAATGATAGCGGCGGAACGAGCAAAATGGGAGCGACAATTGTTACTATTTTAGCAGTTGCTAGCATATTTTTTAGTCATTTCTTTTTTCCGACTGATCGAGACGTTATTCAAAAGGTTCGTACAAGCTCGCTTTATGAATATCCTTTCTTTTCAATAGGTGAATCTTTCGAAAATTATTTTCAAAATTCAGGTTGGATATATTATCGTGGAACGGAAGGGTTAGAATTAGTAGAATTCCAAGGATATAACACCGGAACGCCAAGACAAAAGGTGAAGATTCAATTTGTTGTCGATTATAAATTAGGTGAAGTGGAACCATACTCATTTATGGTTAATGGTGAATCTAAAACTGAAGAAGAGTTTTTGAAGCTAATGGAAGAAATATTTAAAGTTCAAAATCCATTTGATATAGAGGATGGATTACAAGTAAATGCTATTCAAGAAAGCGGCTGGAAAGAAATTTCCGATCGCTTTTTTCTATGTTTGTTAAAATAAATATTTAAAATAATCAGAATCTTTTGTATAATAAAATATATTATATAGGATTTAACTTATACATATAGATTGGGGGAAGGAAGAATGAAGAGAAAGACAACAACAATTGCTGCACTTGCGTTAACGACGAGTGTATTGGTTGCAGGGTGTGGGAATGGTGAGAAGGCTTCGACAACGAAGAAAGAATCGAATAAGGGAATGGCCGATAAACAAGTTTTAAATTTGCTAGAAACAGCTGAAATTCCTTCAATGGATACATCTAAATCAACGGATTCTGTATCTTTCCGTGTATTTGTAAATGCAATGGAAGGTTTATATCGTCTAGATAAAGATAATAAACCAACACCAGGTATGGCAAAAGATGTGAAGATTAGTGAAGATAAAAAGACATATACATTTGAATTACGTGATGCGAAATGGTCAAATGGTGATCCAGTTCGAGCACAAGATTTTGTATATGCATGGCAACGTACATTAGATAAAGCAACAGCGGCAGAATATGCGTTCATTTTATTTGATGTGAAAAATGCACAGAAAGTAAATAAAGGTGAATTACCAGCAGATCAATTGGGTGTTAAAGCGAAGGATGATAAAACGTTGGTAGTAGAATTAGAGCAACCAGCACCTTATTTTCTTGAGCTTACGTCGTTCCCTACATTTTTCCCATTAAATGAAAAATATGTGAAAGAGCAAGGAGATAAATACGGATTAGAAGCAGATAAATTAGTATATAATGGACCATTTACAATGAGTCAATGGAAACATGAACAAAATTATCAGTTAAAGAAAAATCCTAATTATTGGGATAAAGATACTGTAAAGTTAGACGAAATTAATGTAAGTATTGTGAAGGAAACAAGCACGGGAGTAAATTTATATGATAGTGATCAAGCAGATCGAGTTATTTTAACTTCTGAATTTGTTGATAAATATAAAAAGAATAAACCAGATGAATTTAAAACGAAGTTAGACCCGCGCATATATTTCTTACGTTTTAACCAAAAAAATGCAACATTTAAAAACCAAAAAGTACGTGAAGCGATTGATTTGGCATACGATAAAAAAGGAATTGCTGATGTCATTTTAAATGACGGTTCATTGCCAGCATATTTCTTAGTACCTGAAAAATTCACGACAGGTCCGGATGGAAAAGATTTCCGCTCTGTAAATAAAAACTTCCGTGATAGTAAAGATAACGCAGAGAAAGCAAAAAAATTATGGGAAGAAGCGAAGAAAGAGCTTGGTCAAGATACAATTACGGTTGAATTACTAAACGATGATAACGGTAGCCGTAAAAAAGTAGGCGACTTTATTAAGGAAGAACTAGAGAAAAACTTGCCTGGTATTAAAGTGAATTTGAAACAGCAACCATACAAGCAGAAGCTAGATTTAGAAAAGAAATTCCAATATGAATTCTCATTATCTGCATGGAGCCCTGATTATCCGGATCCAATGACTTATATTGATATGTTTGTTACTGGAAGCTCATTTAATGAAATGGATTATTCTAATCCGAAGTATGATGATTTAGTAGCGAAATCAAAAGGAGAGCTATTAAAAGATGATAAAGCACGCTGGAATGCACTTGCGGAAGCTGAAAAAATCTTAATTGGTCAAGACGCAGCAATTTCTCCTACGTACCAACAAAGTACAGCTTATTTAGAGAAGCCATTTGTAAAAGGCATTGCTAACCATACGTTTGGCGGGGACTTCAGTTATAAATGGGCATATATTACAAAAAAATAGTATAATAAAAGATGAGTGAATTTTCGCTCATCTTTTATTTGTATAAGGAGGAATTATAGTTGTTAAGAGGAATCAATCATATTTGTTTTTCGGTATCTAATTTAGAAAACTCTATTATGTTTTATGAAAAAGTATTAGAAGGAGAATTATTAGTTAAAGGAAGAAAATTAGCTTATTTTAACATATGTGGAGTATGGATAGCGCTTAATGAAGAGACGCATATTCCGAGAAATGAGATTCATCAATCTTATACGCACATTGCATTTTCTGTTGAACAAGAAGACTTTAAATGTCTAATACAGCGATTAGAAGAAAATGATGTTCATATTTTACAAGGAAGAGAACGTGATGTAAGAGATTGCGAATCTATATACTTTGTTGATCCTGACGGTCATAAATTTGAGTTTCACTCAGGGACACTGCAAGACCGTTTAAATTATTATAGAGATGAGAAACCTCATATGACATTTTATTAGGGAGGGATAGCATTTGCATGCACTTGTAATTGGTGGAACAGGAATGCTAAAGAAAGTTTCTATGTGGCTTTGTGAGAAAGGATTTTATGTTTCTATTATCGGGCGAGATGAAGTGAAATTAGAAAATGTTAAGCGAATGAGTTCTGCACCAGAAAATATTACATGCCTTTCGTTAGATTATCATAATGATGAAGATGTAAAGCTAGCTATTAAAAGTACAATTAAGAAAAATGGCCCGATCACATTAGTTGTTGCATGGGTACACACAAGTGCAAAGCATGCACTATCAAATATTTGTAAAGAACTAGATTTGTCGTCTAAAACATATAGTTTATTTCATATTTTAGGTAGTAAAGCATCACGTATGCCTGCACAAAAAATAGGGAGTACGCGATGTATTTATCATAGAATTATTTTAGGTTTTATTTTAGAAGATACATATGGAAGATGGCTTACTCATGAAGAGATAGCTGATGGAGTTATAAAAGGGATTGAAAGTAAACGAGCGGAGTGGATTGTAGGGAGAGTTGAACCGTGGGAATTACGACCAACATGGTGAGGGGGAGTAAGAAATGAAAACAACTATATATGTAACAAGGCATGGTGAAACAGAGTGGAATGTAGCGAAGCGAATGCAGGGACGGAAAAATTCTGCTTTAACTGAAAATGGTATAGTTCAGGCGAAACAATTAGGGAATCGAATGAAAGATTTACCAATCCATGCGATTTATAGTAGTCCGAGCGAAAGAACACTTCATACGGCAGAGTTAATAAAGGGGGAACGTGATATACCTATTATAGCGGATGAGCATTTCTATGAAATCAACATGGGTATATGGGAAGGACAAACAATCGCGGATATAGAAAAGCAATTTCCAGAAGAAGTACATCTGTTTTGGAATGAGCCACATCTTTTTCAGTCAACATCAGGCGAAAATTTTGAGGCCGTTTATGAAAGAGTAATTGAAGGGATGCAGCTTCTTTTAGAGAAGCATAAAGGACAAAACATATTGATTGTTTCTCATGCGGCAGCAGCAAAATTACTTGTAGGGCATTTCGCGGGAATTGAAATAGAAAATGTGTGGGATGATCCATTTATGCATAGTGCCAGTTTGAGCATAATAGAATTTGAAGAGGGTATTGGTAAAGTGAAACAATTTGCAGATATAAGTCACTTTCAATAAATGTAAAAAAGGCCGCAAAACGGCCTTTTTTGGGTGGTATAAAAACTAGCAGTTACGTTTTTTATACCAGAAGTGATCGAATTTCTTATTTTTGCAAGATGGGAATTTATGTCCGCCTTTGCAATCATTCCATTTGTGTCCGCTATCGTGACAGTCTTTACCATGATCACATGAATCATCGCAAGAGTGACCGTGTCTGTTAGGGAAGAATTCGCATTTTTTACAGAAACTTCGTTTTGTCCAGAAAAATTTCTTTTCAAAGCGTATGCATTTTGTAATGAATGTACAATGTTTTCTGCGAGTACGTTTTGTAACTAATACGCATTCTTTTCTACGCGTTACTTTCGTAACGAACGTCCATTTTTGAACACGTACACGTGTACATTTCGTAACAAATGTCCATTTTTTTACATGCGTACATTTTGTAACGAACGTACAATGTTTCACGCGAGTACATCTTGTTCTAGGACATTTACCCCCAGTTGTACATTTACATCCAGTTGTACAATGATGATGAGTGAATTTATCATCATCGCACTCAAATGTACTTGGATCTTGGTGTAAGAAATCCTCCATCCCAGCACTTTTGATTTCTTCGACAGCTTTTCTAATATCACGTTTCATAGAAATCCTCCTTATCATGTATTAAAGTGAAAAGGTATTCTTTTTCCTTAACATGATATGTATGTAGGCATCTTTCTGAACAGGACAAGAGTGTAATTTTATATAAATAGATGATTGCGGATGTATGGACAAGACAAGGCGCATACATTGAATGAAGAGAACTGAGAAGGGATGAGAAAACATGCTGCCTTCATATGATTTTTTTGTTCATCCAATGTACTTAGTGGAATTGAAAAAGGACATTTGGTCAGATAGTCCAGTACCAGCAAAATTGACTTATGGAAAAAAGAAGTATGATATTGATATCGTATACAGAGGAGCTCATATTCGCGAATTTGAGAAAAAGTCTTATCATGTTATGTTTTATAAGCCTAAAAAATTTCAAGGTGCGAAAGAGTTTCATTTGAATTCGGAGTTTATGGATCCGTCTCTCATACGAAATAAATTATCTTTAGATTTTTTTCATGATATTGGTGTACTTTCGCCAAAATCACAACATGTATTTATAAAAATTAATGGTCAAATTCAAGGTGTGTATTTACAGTTAGAATCGGTTGATGAAAATTTTTTAAAAAATAGAGGATTACCGAGTGGTTCTATTTATTATGCGATAGATGATGATGCGAATTTTTCATTAATGAGTGAACGAGATAAAGATGTTAAGACAGAGCTCTTTGCGGGTTATGAATTTAAATATTCGAATAAAAATAGTGAAGAACAGCTGAGTGAATTTGTATTTCAAGCGAATACTTTGACGAGGGAAGCCTATGAAAAAGAGATTGGGAAGTTTCTACATGTAGATAAATATTTACGATGGTTAGCAGGAGTTATTTTTACGCAAAACTTTGATGGTTTCGTTCATAACTATGCACTATATCATAACGATGAAACAAATTTATTTGAAGTTATACCGTGGGATTATGATGCGACTTGGGGGCGAGATGTACAAGGGAGACCACTTAATCATGAATATATTCGCATTCAAGGTTATAATACGTTAAGTGCAAGATTGCTAGACATACCTGTATTTAGAAAGCAGTATCGAAGTATTTTGGAAGAAATATTAGAAGATCAATTTACAGTTTCGTTTATGAGGCCGAAAGTAGAAGGGTTGTGTGAATTGATTCGTCCATATTTACTACAAGATCCATACATGAAAGAAAAATTAGAAACATTTGATCAAGAGGCTGATATGATTTATGAATATATAAATAAGAGAAGAAAGTATATACAAGACCACTTACATGAATTGGATTAATTTTGAAAGAGATTGAAACGTTATCAATCTCTTTTTTTTTGTATAATAAAGATGTATCAATAAAAATGAAGTAATATATTTGATAGAGAATGGGGATGCGGATATATGACGATTAAATGGATTGATTGGGTAAAACAAATACAATCTATAGCTCAAGCAGGTTTAACGTATTCTAAGGATGTGTATGATATTGAACGTTTCCAGCAATTACGAGATATTTCTATTTCAATGATGTCACATTACACGAAAACAGATTGGGAAATCGTAGAGAAGTTATTTGCAAGTGAGACAGGCTATCAAACACCTAAAGTTGATATAAGAGCGGTTGTTTTTCAAAATGAAAAGTTATTATTTGTGAAAGAAAAAAGCGATGGGAAATGGGCATTGCCAGGTGGATGGGCTGATGTCGGTTATACGCCAACCGAAGTTGCAGCAAAAGAAGTTTTCGAAGAGACTGGTTATGAGGTAGATCATTTTAAGTTACTAGCTATATTTGATAAAGAAAAACATCAACCATCTCCATCGGCGACGCATGTATATAAGATTTTCATTGGATGTGAGATTATTGGTGGAGAAAAGAAAACTAGCATTGAAACAGAAGAGGTGGAGTTTTTTGGTGAAAATGAATTGCCTAATTTATCAATTGCTAGAAATACAGAAGACCAAATTAAAGAGATGTTTGCCTACATGAAAGACCCGCAGAAAGAGAAATTAATAGATTAATCCTGCTTGAATTGTACATATTGTTAAAATGAAGATATTGGCAGATTGCAGCCTTTATGTAATAATGGGATGGTATGTGAAGAAAAAAGGAGATAAAAAAGAACATGTTAGCAAACATAATAGATCAGTTATTGCAATTTTTTGCAAGCTTAGGTTACTTTGGAGTAGCTCTTGCTTTAATGATTGAAGTAATCCCGAGTGAAATTGTACTTTCGTATGCTGGCTTTTTAGTAGCGAATGGTAAAATTAGTTTTGTGGGTGCAGTTATCGCCGGAACGATTGGTGGTACTTTAGCGCAAATCTTTTTATACTGGCTTGGATACTACGGAGGGCGTCCGGTTGTAGAGAAATATGGGAAATATCTACTTATTAATAAACATCATTTAGACATAGCGGAAGGTTGGTTTAAGCGTTATGGAGCAGGCGTAATATTTTCTGCGCGCTTTATCCCAGTAGTACGTCATGCGATCTCTATTCCAGCAGGACTAGCTAAGATGCCATTAAAACTATTTACACTTTATACGGTTGTAGCGATCATTCCATGGTCAATTCTATTTATATACTTAGGTGAAAAACTTGGTGGGAATTGGCGACAAATTAAAGAGTATGCATCTGATTACACACATTACATAATTATAGGAGCTGTTCTTTTTATTGCTCTATACTTTGGTTTAAAGTATTTCAAAAAGAAAAAAGCAGCGCGTTAAAGTCAATGATTTTTCATTGGCTTTTTTATTTGTTTCGGTTCTAAAGAAAAGGAGTTGTCCATAATGTGTAATAATAAAGCGTAGCGGAGGAATGTGATGAAAGGGTCACCGTTTATACGTGGAACGATATTTTTAACGATGGCAACGATGATATCAAAAATGTTAGGGTTTATATATGTTATACCATTTACAGCGATGGTCGGTACGAGTGGTTACGTTCTATACACATATGCATATCGTCCTTATACCATCATGCTCAGCATAGCAACAATGGGATTACCGCTAGCTGTTTCAAAGATGGTATCAAAATATGATCAACTGAATGATTATCATACGGTTAAGAGAGTGTTGAAAAGTGGAATCGTGTTTATGTTTATAATGGGAGTCATTTCGTGTTTTACATTATATATGCTAGCTCCGCATTTAGCTAAACTTGTCATCGATGGGAATGATCAAACGGGGAATAGTGTAGGAGCGGTTACTACTAATATTCGAATTGTAAGTTTTGCGTTAATACTTGTGCCAGTAATGAGTTTATTAAGGGGCTTCTTTCAAGGATTCCAATCGATGGGGCCTTCTGCATTAAGTGTAGTTGTAGAGCAATTTTTTCGTGTTTTAACCATTTTAATAGGAAGCTTTGTCGTTTTATATGTTTTAAAAGCTTCTGTTTCACTAGCAGTTGGTATTTCAACGTTCGGTGCCTTTATGGGAGCTGTAGGTGGATTAACTGTTTTAAGTGCGTATTATATGAGAAGGAGAAGGCACTTAAAGAAAAAAGAAATGGCAAGTATACCACAAACAACGAAATCTTTTTTCTCACTTTATAAGGAGCTCTTTACATATTCTATTCCTTTTGTTGTAGTAGGCTTAGCAATTCCGTTGTATCAGACGATTGATACATTTACAATTAATAAACTACTTATACAGATAGGGTATATGCAAGGCGAAGCGGAAAAAATTAATGCGATAATTGGCCTTGTTCAAATGGTTGTGCTTATCCCGGTATCCGTTGCGACAGCTTTTAGTATGTCTCTCGTACCAGAGATGACGAAAGCTTACACAGCAGGAAATACGAAGCTATTGTACAAACATTTTACGAGAACAAATGTATTAGTAGTAGCAATTACGGTACCGGCGGCAATTGGAATGATGGTGTTAGCCAAGCCTGTATATACCCTTTTATTTGGTGCTGGAAATGATCCAGAGATGGGGAGAATCATTTTACAGTATTATGCTCCTGCTTGCATACTATTTTCTCTTTTTACAGTAACGGCTGCTATGCTACAAGGAATCAATCAACAGCAGAAGACGGTGCTAGGACTAGTGATTGGAATTATTGTGAAGATAGTTTTAAATATTGTATTGCTTCCGTATTTCGATTATGTAAGTTTTATCATTTCAACATACGCGGGCTATACGATTTCAGTCGGGTTTAACTTGTGGATGCTTTCTAAATATGTTATAAAGGCAACATAAGCTTTTAAGGCAGGGAGCACTCTGTCTTTTTCTATGTTTATCCCGCTCTAACGGGCAGTAAGATCCTCATCTCAAAATTCAGCGAAAGAAAAGAAGTTTGGTTGGGGGCGGGCAGCCTGTAAAAGCCCGATTGGTGAGGGCTGAAAATCAGTGGGGGGGATGAAGCCCCCACTGATTAAAGTTTCACTTTATAATATTTTTCTTATAAAAACGTTTTCAAAATAATTTTTCTATTGAAATTTAAACGTATGTTTCATATGCTGAGAATGGCGGTTTAAAAACTGTGATTTAAGAGAGGTAGATTCCTACATGTAAAAAGAATCGGGGTGATAGTATGTTAAATATATATTTAACAGACCGAAACGGAAAACTACAAGAGATTGAGGAAATGCAAAAGGGGTGCTGGATTAATGTACTTCATCCAACAGAAGAAGAAATTCAATATCTAGTACAAACTTTAAATGTAGACTTAGATTTCATTAAAGACCCTTTGGATGATGAAGAACGCTCTCGTATTGAAAAGGAAGACAATAATACTTTAATTATCGTCGATATTCCGACAGTTAGACATGACGAAGAAGGAAATTCGATTTATGACACGATTCCAATAGGTATGATTGTGATGCCGGATTGTTTTGTTACAATCTGCTTAGAAGAGAATCCAATTTTTGAACGTTTTATTAATCAACGTATTAAAGAATTTTATACGTTTAAGAAGACGCGCTTTGCACTTCAGCTCTTATATACAATTTCTACTTATTATTTAAGATACTTAAAGCAAATAAATCGAAAAACAATTGATTTAGAGCATCAATTAAATCAGTCAATGAAAAATAAAGAGATTTTCACATTGTTAGGCCTTGAGAAAAGTTTAGTATACTTTACAACGTCATTAAAGGCTAATAAAATTGTAATTCAAAAGTTAATGCGTAATAGTACATTTTTAAAAATGTATGAAGACGATCAAGATTTATTAGAAGATGTATTAATTGAAAATAAACAGGCTATTGAAATGGCGGAAATATATAGTCACATTTTAAGTGGAATGATGAATACTTTTAGCTCCGTTATATCAAATAATTTAAATAGTGTTATGAAACTGTTAACGTCAATTACGATCATTTTATCTTTACCGACGATGGTTTCTAGTTTCTTTGGAATGAACGTAAAGGTTCCGTTTGAAGGAGAAGCCCACGGTTTTGTAATTGTACTCATCATATGTGTAACACTATCTTTCACGTTAGCTTTTGTTTTTTGGAAGAAACGTTACTTTTAACGATAAGAAAGCTGCTCTAGCATAGTTATACAACTACGCTAGAGCAGCTTTTTTGCTATGAAATCTCAAATTTTGAATAGAATATAACTTGTACAATGTAATGTATATAAAGGGTATGTATTCCATATAAGCCTTGTTCAATTAATGAAATGGGGTTAAAATTACATATTGTTAATGAAAAGTTGGAGGAAATACATCATGGAATTGTTTCAATTACCGAAAGCATTCCTGCAAATGAATACAATTTTTATCTCCATATTGATCGAAGCACTTCCGTTTGTGCTAATTGGTGTATTTATTTCAGGATTCATTCAAATGTTTGTGACAGAAGATATGGTGGCAAAATGGATGCCGAAGAACCGATTTCTGTCTGTTTTATTAGCTACTTTTTTAGGCATGTTGTTTCCAGGTTGTGAATGTGGAATTGTTCCGATTGTAAGACGATTAATTGGAAAAGGCGTTCCACCATACGCAGGGATTGCATTTATGTTAACTGGACCTATTATTAATCCAGTTGTATTATTTGCTACTTATGTTGCCTTTGGGAGTAGTATGCACATGGTATGGTATCGTTCTATTGTAGCGATTATCGTAGCCATTATCGTTGGAATTATATTATCCTTTATGTTTAAAGAACATCAATTAAGAGATGATCACTTCCCAGAAGTGAATAATAAGCGTCCACTGCGTAAAAAAATGTGGGATGTATGTACACACGCTGTTGAGGAATTCTTCTCAATGGGAAAATATTTAGTACTAGGTGCGTTAATTGCAGCAGCAGTACAAACGTTTGTACAAACTTCAACACTTCTTGCTATTGGACAAGGTCCGTTTTCTTCATCAGCTGTTATGATGGGACTTGCTTATATATTATCACTTTGTTCAGAGGCAGATGCATTTATCGCTTCTTCGTTCCAAAGTACGTTTTCAACAGCTTCACTTGTCGCGTTCCTCGTTTACGGACCGATGGTGGATATTAAAAATATGTTTATGATGCTTGCGACATTTAAAACGAAATTTGTAATTGTTGTTATAGTTACAGTTACTCTTGTTGTTTATGCAAGCTCACTACTCATTTATGCGATGGGGTGGTAGGTTATGTTTCGAGCATATATATTATTAGGTTTTACAATATTAATTGCGCAACTGCATATTTCCGGTAACATTACGAAGTATATCAATATGAAGTATGCCTATTTATCAACAACAGCAGCAATTATTTTAGGTTTCTTAACGATTATACAAATTATCGTCGTTTTCCAAAAAGAACACCAAAAGGAAAAAGAGAAAAATGATTGTAGTTGTGACCATGGTCATTGCGGACATGATCATTCAAAAGATGAGAATACATGGTGGAAAAAAGCATTTTCGTACTCATTGTTTTGTTTTCCAATTATCTCAGGGTTATTTTTCCCAATTGCGACGCTAGATTCGGATATTGTTAAAGCGAAAGGGTTTCACTTTCCTGTTGCACAAGCAGAAAGTAAGGATCCATTTATGACAAGACAATTTCTAAGACCTGATACGAGTATTTATTACGGGAAAGAAGGATACCGCGGTGTAATGGAAAAAGGGAAGAAAGAGTTTGTTACGAAAGATAATATTAATTTGAAAGATGAAGACTTCCTAAAGGGTATGGAAACAATTTATAATTATCCTGGCGAGTTTACTGGAAAAAAATTATCTTTTAAAGGGTTTGTTTTTAGAGATGATTCTTCTAAAAAAGAACAATACTTCTTATTCCGTTTCGGTATTATACATTGCGTAGCAGATTCTGGTGTGTATGGTATGTTAGTGAAAAAACCAGAAGGCGTAGAGTGGAATAATGATGACTGGATTCAAGTAGAAGGAGAGATAACTACTGAGTTTTATCAGCCGTTTCATGCGAATATTCCTGTATTAGAAGTAACAAAATGGAATAAAGTTGAACAGCCGAAAGAACAATATGTATTTAGAGGAGCCGATTGATAAAATCGGTTCTTTTTTGTGGACTAAAAGTTCTGAATGTTGTTAATATTAAACGTGTAGTTCATTTAGTATAGTGATTATTGAAATATTAGGGATAGATCATTAAAGGGGTGATAACAATGACAGAAGTAAAGGGGAAAACAGCCAATGAGTCAAGGGTGTTCAAAACGAGCCGAGTCTTCCCAACAGATTTAAATGATCATAACACGCTATTTGGTGGGAAGATATTAGCGGAGATGGATATGGTTGCTTCCATTTCAGCATCCAGACATTCAAGAAAGGAATGTGTCACAGCATCTATGGACTGGGTCGATTTCTTACATCCTGTTCGTTCTTCAGATTGTGTTAGTTATGAATCTTTCGTAATTTGGACGGGAAGAACTTCGATGGAAGTGTTTGTGAAGGTAGTGGCTGAAGATTTAATTTCAGGTGAGAAGCGTATAGCGGCAACGTCATTCGTTACTTTTGTGGCACTTAGTAAGGAAAATAATCCAGTTCCAGTACCGCGTGTTATCCCTGAAACCGAAGAAGAGAAAGAATTACATCGTATTGCTGTGTTACGTGCAGAACAGCGTCATATACGTAAGGCAGAGAGTAAGAAAGTAGCCACATTGTTAACCTTTTGAGATGAATATTTAGCCATTTAAGTTACTATAGCAGTCGGAAATGGTTTTAAAATGAAAAGCGGACACCTAAAAATAGGTGTCCGCTTTTATAGTTTTTTCATCCACATATCATATGACAGTAGCTACTTAGCAGAAGCAAGCAGCACCGACGATGATTAAGAGGATAAATAATACGACTAATAGCGCAAATCCATTACCATGTGCGAAGCCCATTGTTATTTCCTCCTTTTATTTTAAGATACAACATACAATATGCAAATGAGCTATTGTTTGATATGGACATATATCATGCAATGACATATTTTCTTGAATGATAATGTAATAAAAAAGGGAAGATATAGAAATAACAGTAAGTGGAGAAAGGAATTTATCCATGAAGCACTTTTTCGCTATAATCCTTTGTTTAATAGGTGTATTCATTTGGATGAACATCGATGTGGAAATGGGGAAGGAAATGGCTAGTGAATATGAATTAGGACAAGTTCGATTAGGTGAATTTCAACTATATACGAACGGTGAAGAGTTATATAGAAAATTATTTGACGATATAAACGATGCAGGAAAGTATATATATATCCATTTTTATATTGTAGGAAAAGACGAAATAAGCCAAGAGTTTTTACAGTTATTAGAGAAAAAAGCATCTAGCGGAGTAGAAGTGAAATTGTCAGTCGATCGGGTAGGCGGATATAAGCTGAAGAAAAAGGTAATTAGCCGATTAAAAGAAAACGGTGTGAAGTTTACATTTAGTAAAAAACCGAAACTGAAAAATATGTTCTATTCTTTGCATCAACGAAATCATAGACGTATTGTTACGATAGATGGAAAGGTATCATACGTCGGTGGCTTTAATATCGGAAAGGAGTACCTTGGACAAGATCCAAAGTTTGGGCCATGGCGTGATTATCACGTGCGTATCCATGGTGAGGGTGCAGTGGATATGGAAAGAAAGTTCGCCGAAGATTGGAAAGAAGATACAGGAGAAAAAATGCCTATACATGAAAGTATACCTACATTAGGGAATGTGAAATATCAATATTTATTTTCAAATGGAAAAGGCTTATGGGAAAAATATGGAGCACTATTAAAGCAGGCTAAAAAGTCTTTAATTATCGCTACACCATATTTTGTACCAAGTAAAGAAATGGTGAAAGAGTTAAAAGCTGCATTAAATCGTGGTGTTAATGTGAAAATTCTCGTGCCATTTAAAAGTGATGCCATATTGTTAAAACAAGCTGCCTATCCATATTTGAAAGATATGTTACATGCTGGAGCGGAGATTTATCAATATCGAAATGGATTTTTTCATGGGAAAGTAACAATTATTGATGGAGAAATTGTTGATATTGGGACAGCGAATTTTGATAATAGAAGTTTTTATTTAAATTGTGAGTCTAACTGTATCATATATGATAAAACCGTTGTTGATGAAGTATGGAGTCGATTACAGGTAGACTTTCATAAATCAAAACGATTTTCTGAAGAAGATTTTGAGAAAATTAGTAGATGGGATTGGTTTTTAGCAAGAATAGCGAATGTTTTAGCATCATATTTATAGTATATGGACAAAAGAGAAGGGAGGCGCTTTAATGGACTGTATGAAAGAATTAATGAGATATAGTTATATACTAATATACAAGGTTGGAGAGTATGCTGGAAAGGTCAGAGACGAAGAATTAAAAAATCTATTACAGCACCATTTACCATATATGTTACAAGCATATAATGAACAAGTAAATTTTCAAGAAGGAGAGAATGTGCAACATATAACCTGTGAAACAACGGAGTTTGATTTGCATGAAATGGAAAAGGAAACAGTTAGTAAATATACAGGGGATATTCATATTGCAACCAGTTATATTGCGCACTTGAAACGATTAGCTTTAAAGTTTGCTCAAGTTGCAGTGGAAGTTGCTAATCCAGAGTTTCGCTCATTTTTGGAAAATTGTTTCCTGAAAATGAACCGTTACGCTTATAGTGTGTGGCAATATGTTATGAAGAAGGAATATAAGATTACACATCTATATGAAAATGAAAAGTTTGCATGAGAAACTAAGGCGAAATGGTATGCGCCTTAGTTTTTTTACGTCCATTGAGAGAAAAAACTAGTTTTATTGTGTATCGATTGGAAATGAAATATATAAATTAAAATTAGGATTTGTTATCAGAAGATTTACAAAAATTTACCGTATATTTACTGTTTTTCAATCTCTCCTTTAAAAATAGAGAGTAATATGAGGTTGTACATATTCTATCACAAGGAGGAAACGCAAATGAATAAATGGGTTAAATCATTAACTGCTATGGCACTTGCAAGTTCTTTATTAATGGTAGGTTGTAGTAAAGGTGAGGACAAGAAGAAAGAAGACGACACAACAACACAACAAGAGGATAAAAAGGATAAAGAAACAAGCGGAACCGAGAAGTCTACTGATTCTAAAGAAAAGAAATAAAGTAATAATAAAGCTTCCTCTCATATATGAGGAAGCTTTTTTGTTGTAAATTGACTGAGATTATTGAAAAATAGAAAGAGAATGAAAGAGGGGGAAAACAAATGAAAGTATGTATATTGGGAGCAACAGGACGAGTAGGTTCAAACATAATTAATTTAGCATTAAAGGATTCAGCTGAAGTGACTGCATTAGCGCGTGATTTAAATAGAATAGAAATACAACATGAAAGGCTACGAGTGATAGAAGGTAATGTATTGAACGAAAATGATATAAAGAAAGTGATAGAAGGAAGCGATATAGTAATTAGTGCACTTGGAACGGATCAAAATGGAACATTAGGGAAGAGTATGCCACAAATCATTAAGCAAATGGAAGAAGAAGGAGTTCGTAGAATCATAACAATAGGAACAGCTGGTATTTTACAAGCAAGAACAAATCTAAATTTATATCGTTTTCAATCAACGGAATCAAAAAGGAAAACGACAACGGCAGCGGAAGATCATTTGGCTGCATATAAAGTACTAAGTAATAGTAATAATTTATGTTGGACAGTTGTTTGTCCGACACATTTAATAGATGGTGAGGCGACAGAGGTATATCGAACTGAAAAAGATATATTGCCAGAGGGTGGATCAAAAATTACAGTGGGTGATACAGCACACTTTGCATGGGATCTATGTAAGAAAAACATATATGAAAATAGTCGAGTAGGTATTGCATATTAAAAAACCATCCCGAAGTCGGGATGGTTAAAAGATGATATAACACAAGAAGATGATAATCATAATGATTTGGAGAATTGCTTTCGCTACTGTACTGCTTAAAAAACCAACTACAGTAGCGACTCCAACTAGAAAGGCATCTTTTGGCGCTTTTTTATGCACTAGTTCTGTTATAAATACTGATAAGAACGGTATGATAATAAGTCCGAATGGTGGGAAGAAGAACGATCCGACAATGATAGAAATCATTCCGACACGTTCGCCCCATTTAGAACTACCGTATTTTTTTAAGAAATATCCATTTGCAATAAAATCAGCAACGAAAATGAAAAGAGTAAAAATGACTTGAATAATCCAAAAAGAAGTTGTTAATTCGCCTCCATTTATACCGAAATGGTAAATCAAATATCCAGCCCAGACAGCTAGTATGCCAGGGATAATTGGATAAATAAAGGCGAGAAATGAAACAACGAAACAGGCAATGATACAAATTGTTAATAAAACAGTCACTTTATAGCTCCTTTTTAATATCTAGTTTATGTACAGCAACTTTTTTGACTTGATGGCCATCAAGTTCTAATACTTTAAATTGAAAACCAGCATATTCAATGGAATAGCCAGCTTCAATATTTAAGTCAACTGCTTGAGAAAGAAGCCATCCTCCGATTGTATCTAAATCACTATCATCAATATGTAGGCCAAACATATCATTTACTTCAGAAATAAGCACCTTTCCATCTAAAACAGTAAGCTTAGGTGTACGCTTTTCAATCATAGGTGATTCATCCGCATCGAATTCATCTTGAATTTCTCCAATGATTTCTTCAAGAATATCTTCCATCGTTAAAAGTCCGGCAGTACCACCATATTCATCCATAACGATTGCCATCTGAACGCGATTTTTTTGAAGATGGACTAACGTTTTACGAATTGGAACTGTTTCAAATACAGTTAGAACAGGATGTATATAAGATTCAAGTGGTTTATAAATACCTTTCGTTTGATCATGGAATACTTCTTTCGTATTGATCATCCCAATGATATCATCTTTATCTTTTTCGATAATTGGATAGCGTGTATATTTTTCAGTAGCGACGATATCCATATTTTCTTCTAACGTATTTTCAGTAGATAAGCAAATCATTTCGGTACGAGGAACCATAATTTCTTTTGCAACTCGATCATCAAATTCAAAAATGTTATTTACATATTTATATTCGGTTTGGTTTATTTCACCGCTTTTAAAACTTTCACCTAAAATGAGTCGCAATTCCTCTTCAGAATGAGCAAGTTCACTTTCTTTCGCAGGTTCTAATCCGAGTAATTTTGTGAAAAATATAGCTGTACTATTGAGTAGCCAAATGAATGGGTACATAATTTTATCAAATAAAATAAGCGGTCTTGCAAATTTGAGTGTGATCGCTTCTGCTTTTTGAATTGCGAAAGACTTTGGAACTAATTCACCTAATACAACGTGGAAAAATGTAATAACACTAAAAGCGATAACAAAAGATAAAGTGTTAGCCATTGTTCCAGTAATATTAATTTTTTCAAAGAGCGGTCGTAGTATATGCTCCACAGTTGGTTCACCAAGCCAACCAAGCCCTAAAGAAGTGATTGTAATTCCGAGCTGACAAGCTGATAAATAAACATCTAAATTAGATAGGACGCTTCTTGCAGCTAAAGCTTGTTTATTACCTTCATTTGCAAGTTGGTCAATTCGACTTTTTCGTACTTTTACAACAGCGAATTCTGATGCAACGAAAAAGCCAGAAATAAGAATAAGTACAAAGATGAGAAAAATATTTAATATGTCCAAGCGTGTTCTCCATTCCAAGGTTTGGAATAAAGATGTCACCTCCTGCAATTATGTTATACTTTTATAATAAATCCAAATGAAAAGAATAGTCAAAGGAAAAGGGTAAATATTGGTATGTTTCTGTAATAGTTTTTGAATTTGCTGTTATTTTGTCCGCTATACAAAAGGAATAACCCCCTACTTTTAGATTATAGAGGGTTATTTTAAATTAAGGTTTTGGAACACTTCTCGTCAAAGTGTATGACTGTTGTTTGGAGTAGTTTGTGGTCCATAGTGTTTGAAGGAAAGAAAGTATGCTATATGGGATATAGAGTAGTAATAAGCCGATTGTAACAATTATGGGTGAATTTCCGCCAAATTGAACGATAAATTGTAACAGTCCATTTGCATGAAAAACGCATTCCATAAAAACGAATGAAAGAATAATGGAACCTAAAATTGATTTATGATTCGAAGTAAGCGCCAAAAACAATGTATCCACAAGAAAAGAATCATGTTTTATTTCATATTCATTTGTGTTTTTTAAGAAAGGAATCCATTTTTTTACTGCTTGCATAACGATAATCATGGAAGTACTACATACGATGATAAATGATGAGTAGTAAGGAAGGTTTATAAATTGTGCGATGTATAGAAGTAGTAATAAGACTGAACATTGTAATACTACAGTGCAAAAAGAGTAAGGTATCCATTTCAATACAGTAGTAAACTTTTTAAACGAATTAGGTAATTTGAAAAATAAATGGCCGATACCCAAACTTATGAAAAATCCGATCGCAAGGGTAAAAGTAAAACGAACAATCGATATAAAATATATTTCCCATATGTAAGGGAATAATGGTGTTGAATGATTAGAAGTATGTATCATTTGGTTTGCTGAGAAAAAGATAGATTCATGCATCCAATCAACCTTTGGAATTGATATAGAAGAAAGCTGTGCGAAGTTTTGAAAAATGCTAATAAATCCATTTTGATAAGAATAATTGTGTGTAATAAAAAGAGCTGGAATAGGACTTATGGCAAAAATAACAATAATACCAATTATAAATTTACATATATGTGAGCGTAATAAGGACATATAACCACCTACTCTTAGAATATTCAGAAAATTCTTATTCTTATTTTAGCTTTTTTTGAAAGAAGTTACAATATATTTTTCATTCAGTAATTCAGAGAGAAGATTTGATAGCAAAAATATGCAAGTGAAGGATTCATGAATAAATTATGACAAGAAAATGAATAATTTTCAGAAAAATAAAATAAATTATTTATTTTTTTCTGAAAATATAATATAGTTATGGCACAGAAAGTATTTTAACATAAGGAGGCTTTTTATGAGGATTAAAGGGAATTACGTGCCGAAAAGGGAAGTTTTACTGTGCTCAAGTTCGATTACGATAGGGGAAGCGTTAGAGCATTTAAATAAAACGGGGTATCGTTGTGTACCAGTTTTAGATGAAAAAAAAGAGAAATTTTTAGGGAATATATATAAAGTAGATATTTTAGAATATAAAGGATCACTTGATGAGAGTGTAATACAATTATTAAACGATAAAGAAGGATTTGTGAGAGAAGATTCATCTTTCTTTAAAGTATTTTTTACAATAAAAAAATTGCCTTATTTATCAGTAGTTGATGAAAAAGGGGTTTTCCTTGGAATTTTAACGCATAAAAAAGTTTTTGAGTTATTAGAGGATGCATGGGGTGTTCACTCTAGTAAATACTCTGTCATGATTGGAACGCAAGACTATAATGGAGCAATCCAAAAGTTATCGACAGTTTTAAAGAAATACACTGGTATTCAAAGTTTGATGACTTTTGATAATGATGCCTTATTAGTTCGTAGAATTATGTTTACATTAGGAGAAGAGTTTAACGACGGTGAATTAGAGACATTATTGAAAGATTTAGAAGATCACGGATTTAGAGTTGTGTATGTGGAAGAGATGAAAAATCCACGTGAAGTTGAAACGATAGAGTAACATACAAAAGCCATCTAAATTATATTAGATGGCTTTTGTATGTTACGTGTATAAAGTTATTTGAAAATAACGATCGAATAATAGGTGAGATTATAACAATATTTGTGTAAGAGAATAAAAAATGTAGATAATTTCGATTTTCAAAAAAATCAATTTGAAAATATGTTTTTATTTTGCAACTAAATATGTTACTATATGTGTGATAAAAACAAAGAGGTCTGACATCTATACTCCACGTAATAACACTCTAATGATTTAAAAATTCAAAAAAATCAAAAATTAAAATAATAATTATATTAATGATTAGAGTAAAAATAAGGGGAATGGAGAAATTATGGAGAAAGACACTGCTTTGTAAGGGGCATATTTTATCATCTTGAGCAGAGAGGAGGATGCATAGCATATTGTAAAATATAGAGATAAACAATGAAAAAGTGCTATGCAAATGAAGAGCATGAAGGGACGTTTAAGGCCAGGTGATACGGTAGCAATTGGTTTAATGCTATTTGCATTATTTTTAGGAGCAGGAAATTTAATTTTTCCGCCAGTTTTAGGTCAACAAGCAGGAGAGAATGTTTGGATTGCTACAATAGGATTCCTTGTAACGGGAGTCGGATTACCCCTACTAGCTGTAACAGCTGTCGCGTTTGTAGAGGGGGACTTGAAAGCGCTATCTTCTAGAGTCCACCCTATATTTGCGTTTATTTTCCCATTGATTAGTTATTTAGCAATTGGACCATTTTTCGCGATTCCTCGTACTGGAGCTGTTTCGTTTGAAATGGGTATGAAGCCGTTTTTATCAGAGGCAATGGTTTCAGAGTGGTACATGCTATTTCTTTTCACGATAGTTTTCTTCGGAATAACGTGGTATTTATCATTAAATCCATCTAAATTAGTGGATTGGTTCGGAAAGTTTCTTACACCATTATTAGTATTAATTGTCGCTGTTATTGTCGGAAAGGCAATTATTGATCCAATTGGAGAGCCAGCTGCGCCGTTAGCTGCTTACAAAGAAAATGCTTTCTTTGGTGGATTTATTCAAGGATATTTAACGATGGATGCAATTAGCGCGCTCGTATTCGGAATTGTCGTTGTACAAGTTATCCGCTCTAAAGGGATAAAAGAGAGTAGTCAAATTGCAAAAATAACAGTAGTATCAGGTATTATTGCTGTACTTGGTTTAACGTTAATTTATTTATCACTTGCTTATCTTGGTTCAACAAGTACATCACTTGGTATCTCAGAAAACGGTGGTCTTATTTTAACGAATGTTGTAAATGAGCTATATGGGACGAGTGGTAAAATTTTATTAGGGCTTGTTATTATACTTGCTTGTTTAACAACTTCTGTTGGGCTAACATCTGCGTGTGCGGGTTTCTTTACAAACTTATTCCCAAAACTTTCGCATAAAACGATTGTAACAATGGTATGTGTATTTAGTTTAATTGTATCTAACCTAGGTTTAACGCAATTAATCGCAGTAACATTACCTGTGTTAATGATCATTTATCCAGTTGCAATTGTATTAATTGTACTTTCGTATTTCCATAAGTGGATTGGGAAGCATAATACAATTTATATTGGAGCTATTTTAGGTGCATTGTTAATTAGTTTCTTTAACGGTTTAGAAAGTGCGAAAATTAAAATTGACGCGATTTCTAATGTACTACAAATGTTACCGTTATATAACGAAGGAATCGGATGGTTAATTCCATCATGTATTGGCGGGATTCTCGGTTTCTTCTTCTATAAATCAAATGAATCAAGTGAATTACAAAAGAAAGGTGCTTAGGCACCTTTCTTTTTTTGAAGGGGATTTTTGTATTTTGTCTAAGTAATAAGTGGGGGGGAATGATAAATGGCTAATTTTGAAGATTTTTTAAATTTGGATTTGAGAATTGGAACTGTAATATATGCAGAGGAATTTAAAGAAGCGAGAGTACCAGCGATTAAACTAGCAATAGATTTTGGAGAAATCGGGATAAAGCAGTCAAGTGCTCAAATTACGAAAAGGTATAGTCCAGAAGATTTAATCGGTCAACAAATCGTTGCTGTTGTAAACTTTCCACCAAAGCGTGTAGCTGGATTCAAATCAGAAGTACTTGTGCTTGGTGGTGTTCCTGAAGCTGATGATGTTGTGTTACTTCAGCCTAATATGGAATTGCCAAATGGAACAAAAATTAGCTAGGGTGAAGGTAGGGGCTAATATGGATATCGGACGAGAATATTTGCAATGTGCGATTTCGAACTTTAAAGCAACAAAGAAACAAGGGGAACGGGCACTTTCTCAATTATCATATGAACAAATACAATGGTCTTCTCATGAAGAAACAAATAGTATAGCGATTATTATTAAGCATCTGCACGGTAATATGCGTTCTAGATGGACGGATTTTTTAACGTCTGATGGTGAAAAAACAGATCGTAATCGAGATGGTGAATTTGAAGGATGCTATCACTCAAAAGAAGAAACCCTTATAGCTTGGCAAGAAGGATGGAAATATGTTTTTAATACGATGAATACTTTAACGCCGGAACACTTATTGAAGACGGTATACATTCGCGGTGAAGCACATACTGTCATGCAAGCAATTGAAAGGCAAATTGCTCATTATGCATTGCATATTGGTCAGATTATTTACATTGGGAAGATGTTAAAAGAAAATGAGTGGGAATGTTTAAGTATTCCGAGAGGTCAGTCTACGCGTTCTGTAGAGAAAAAACGTTTAACATAATAATAAGAAAGAAACCGATAAAAAATGGGAAAAAAGAAAGTCAGCCAAATAATAGATGGTTCTGTAATCATAAGAATACTGCCAAAAATAAGTCCATATATAATAAGAAAGAAATTGAAAAGTGTATTCACAGGGAGAAATCGTGAGATAAACACTTGCTGTCGTTTAAAACAATCACTGTGAAATAAATAAAAGCGGAAGTACCATGTGGCTGTAATAAGGTCTTTCTTTCTCACAATTCTTTTTTTGCATGTATGACAGATAAATGGTGGTTGCATTTCATTACGCTCCATTTTTTATTTTCATAATAATGTGAGACAAAAGTAGGTACAAAGTGTATGTTCCTATATACGCTCCTGCAATAAGGAAAAATGGATTCAGTAAAATTCCATGAATGCTCGTCATGAAAACTAAATCTTGTATTAAAACATCGTATATATTAATGGAAATAATTATACCGAGTACATACAGTGTCAAGTACGCAGAAATATGTAGCACAATAGCGATTTTTGGTTGCTTAGCGGACAAATAAAAAATTAATGATAGAGCAATTGGTAATATTCCTATTAATAGCTTCAATTCATTTCACCTCATTAACAATATAGCCGAAATTTTAACGGTCTATTCTCTAGGGCTTGTACATAACTTGAAATAGAGAGGTGATAGTATGAATCGGGGCTTTTTTTTTATGAAGTTTACAAGTATGCGTAAGTTAGTTTTATTTGTTATTACTACAATGCTAGCGACTTTTTTTCTTATTAGTATGATGGTAACCTCTATGAAAGAGACAAAGTCAACGTATTTATATAATTGGTTAAATGAGTTATCGATGAATGGTTACATGTATGTACTTGGAAAAGAGAATCATTATTTTACACAGGAGTATCGAAATTTGAATCAAGATTTTTCAATTTCTTCTTTTCTCTTTTCTATGGCTACAAATATTCGCTTTAATGATGTACGCAGTTTCGTCGGGAAAGAGCTCCCGGGGTTTGGTAAGTACGATACAGAAATTGTTATTGCGGGTGAGGGTACAAATTATTCTAACTTACCGATAGAGTCGAGTGTTCCTCTTGAAGAAGTGGTGAAGGAACGGACTAGTGGAACTGGACAAGTACCTAAACAAGATACGAGTAAAGAGAAAAAACAGCCGTCCCAAACGACTGGGAAGAGACAAGTTGCGTTTATTTATCATACACATAGCTGGGAATCTTATTTACCTTTACTTAACTTAACGAATGACCCGAATCCGAATAAAGCAACGAGTTCTGTATCGAATATTTCTATATTAGGAGATCGTTTCCGTGAACAACTAGAAGGTGAAGGGATTGGAGCTACTAACGATAAGAGTGATGTTGGTCAAAAGTTAATAAGTAAAGGTTTAAACAGTAATAGTTCGTATAAAATGTCACGAGAAATTGTGCAGCAAGCTATGGCTGGAAATAAAGATCTTCAATACTTTTTTGATTTGCATCGTGATAGTGCCCGAAAGAATGTAACGACAAAAACAATTGGAGATAAGTCATATGCAAAGCTTGCATTTGTAGTAGGGAAAGGAAATAAAAACTATGAAAAAAACTTACAATTAGCGACAGCTTTACATGAGGCGATTAATAAGAAATATCCAGGAGTGAGTCGTGGGGTCATTCAAAAAGGGTTCCAGACAGGAAATGGAATCTATAATCAAGACCTATCAGGACAAGCAATATTAATTGAAGTTGGCGGTGTAGATAATACAGAGGAAGAATTGAATCGATCAATTGATGCACTTGCTAAAGCATTTGGTGAATATTTTTGGCAGGCAGAAAAAGTGAATGGATAAAGTGAAACGTGAATTAGCCAGGACATCTATCGATAATTATTAGCGCACTTCAATCTTGAAAAAACGTAAGTGTAATGCTTGCGTTTTTTCTTTGTAATGGTGAGACGTCACAGAATAGACATAATTTGTCGTTGTTATAGTAATATCGAAATTTGTCAATTTATAGTAGGAGATTTACAAAGGAATTTTCGGGAAAGTAGAGAAAATCTTTTTATAAGGAAAACTTTTTATTATGAAACTGGTAGGGTGATTGAAGTGATTAGGGAAATCGAAATAGAAGATGCAGCATCATTTTTGCAATTAAGTAAGCAATTAGATGAAGAAACGAAGTTTATGCTATATGAACCAGGAGAAAGGAAAACTACAGCTGAGCAACAAGAAAAAATGATCCATCGATTTATGGAAAATGAATATGCAACAATATTTGTAGCAGTTGAAGATGAGAGAATAGTAGGTTTTATATTAGTGAATGGAAATAACATTCAAAGAAAGAGGCATGTGGCAAGCATTGTAATTGGTATTTTGCAAGAGTATAGCGGGCGAGGTATTGGGACGAGATTGTTTAAAGAGGTTGAGAAGTGGGCAAAATTACATGATGTATGGCGTTTAGAATTAACAGTAATGGCCCACAATACAAGAGCTCAGGCACTATATAAAAAAGCTGGATTTGAGAAAGAAGGTGTCAAAAAAGCTGCTCTTATTATCGATGGAAAGGGCATCGATGAGTATGAAATGGCCAAATTATTAAAATAAGAGGTCGTTATATGAAAAAAAGATGGGCACTACTTGGTATTGTAGCTGCAATAATTATTATTGGAGTAGCAGGAATCAATTATAAAATGTATAAGGATAAGCAGGCGCGGGAAGTAAGTGTAAATAGCATATTTCCGAAAGCGAAAGAAACGATTGCTAATATGGATGGGGATATTGCGGTAATTAATAATCCGAATTCAATGCTTGTACTTGTAAATAAAAGTAGGCGTTTACCAGATGGGTATAGACCGCCAGATTTAGTTATTCCGAAAGTGCGCTACTCTAGTGAAGGTGATCAAGAAAAGAAAAAGATGAGAAAAGAGGCAGCGAGGGCGCTTGAGGATATGTTTCAGCAGGCTGACAACGAGCGTATTTTTCTTTTTGCAGTTTCTGGATTTAGATCTTTTGATCGACAAAAAGCATTAAATACGATGTATAAAAAACAAGACGGGGAAGCAAAAACAGCAATGTCTAGCGCGGTTCCTGGCACAAGTGAGCATCAAACTGGACTAGCTATGGATATTACGTCTCAATCTGCTAAATTTCAGTTAGAGACGGTTTTTGGGGAAACGAAAGAAGGTCAGTGGCTTTCTGAAAATGCCCATAAATTTGGTTTTGTTGTTCGATACACAAAAGCGAAAGAAACGATTACGGGTTATCGGTATGAACCATGGCACGTAAGGTATGTGGGAAATCCACAAGCTACATATTTGTATGATAATCAACTGACGCTTGAAGAAGTAACAGAGTAAATGATTGAGGGGAGAGACGTATAATGACGATGTTATATAAGAAAAAAGTACATGCATATATTACAAGAGAAAAAGAGGGGGTTATGCAATTACTTGTTTTTAAACATCGTGATATACATGAAGCTGGTATTCAAGTGCCAGGAGGAACGGTTAATGAAGGTGAAACGTTAGAAGCGGCTATATTGCGTGAAGTACAGGAAGAATCCGGATTGCGTCATTTATGCATAGAACGTTTTTTAGCAGATTACATCATACATATGAAAGAAAAACAGGAATATGAAAAACGCCACTTTTTTCATGTAACTTTACTAACAGATGTAAAGGATACTTGGGAACATATTGTAAGTGCTGGTGAGGAAGATAAAGGATTAGTATTTTGCTACGAATGGGTTGATATTGCAAAATGCCCTGAATTAGCTGGGAAACAAGGTGAGTTTTTACATTTGTTAGATGAAGTATACGCACAGTAATGTAAGAGTCTGAAGCGAAGTTTAATCCGTTTCAGACTTTTTTTATTTTTCGGGAAATTAAAGGTGTTTAAATAAGGATATTGAATTTCTTTAAAGGGATATTAATTTAGGATGTGTTGAGGTGAAAAATTGAAAAATTAAGGGTTATACGCTAAAAAAGTTCATATAAGGGAGAATATAAATGGAAATTCAGTTTAATCCAATCTTAAAAAAGGAATTAACAATTCAAGATATTCAAAATGAAATGGAATCTGGAAAGTTAACT
The DNA here is from genome assembly GCF_011800505.1 of Bacillus sp. EKM501B. Lineage (NCBI taxonomy): Bacteria > Bacillati > Bacillota > Bacilli > Caryophanales > Bacillaceae > Bacillus > Bacillus sp. EKM501B. Next base: position 234,363 of record NZ_JAALFZ010000007.1, read on the forward strand.
TCAAAAGAGCTAGTAATGTATTATCTCTATAGAATCGCAAAGTATGATCAAGACGGACCGAAAATCAATTCAATTTTAGAAATCAATCCAGATGCTATTTTTATTGCAGAAGCGTTAGATTATGAAAGAAAGACAAAAGGCGTAAGGGGACCATTGCATGGAATACCTGTTTTGCTTAAGGATAATATTGAAACGAATGACTCCATGCATACAAGTGCAGGTACAATAGCTCTAGAACAAAATATAAGCAGTGAAGATGCATTTCTTGTTACTAAACTGCGAGAAGCAGGGGCAGTGATAATTGGAAAAACGAATATGACAGAATTAGCAAATGCAATGTCTTTTGAAATGTGGGCTGGATATAGTGCAAAAGGTGGTCAAACAATCAATCCATACGGAACGGGCAAGGATCATATGTTTGTTGGCGGATCTAGTACAGGATCTGCGATAGCAGTTGCTGCTAACTTTACAGTAGTATCTGTTGGGACAGAAACCGATGCTTCTATTTTGAGCCCCGCTGTTCAAAATTCTGTAGTAGGTATTAAACCGACTGTCGGTTTAATTAGTCGTAGAGGAATTATTCCATTTACTTATTCACAAGATACAGCTGGACCATTTGCTAGAACGGTAACAGATGCTGCTATTTTGCTAGGGAGTTTAACTGGAGTGGATGAGAAAGATGTAGTTACTCGAAAAAGTGAAAATAGGGCATATCGGGATTATACATCTTACCTTGATGCAAATGGTTTAAATGGAGCGAAGATTGGTGTGTTTAACGATGCACCAAAAGATTATTACGAAAATGGTGAGTATGATGAAATCTTGTTTAAGGAAACGATTCAAGTATTACGTAATGAAGGAGCGACAGTAGTAGAAAATATTGATATTCCTTCTTTTCATAGAGAATGGAGCTGGGGAGTTCCGCTTTATGAGCTGAAGCATAGTTTAGATAACTATCTTTCTAAATTACCTTCTACTATCCCGGTACATTCTATTTCGGAGTTAATGGAGTTTAATAAAAACATAGCAGAAAGAGCTTTAAAATATGGACAAACTAAGTTAGAGGGAAGAAAAGATTTTCCTAATACGTTACGAAATCCAGAATATTTAAATGCGAGATTAGAAGATATATATTTTTCTCAAGAACAAGGCATTGATTTTGCATTGGAAAAATATAATCTTGATGCGATACTGTTTCCTTCCTATATAGGTTCTACTATATGTGCAAAAGCGGGTTATCCGTCTATAGCAATACCAGCAGGGTATATGGAAAGCGGGAGGCCTTTTGGAATTACCATTGCAAGCACTGCCTTTAGTGAAGGGATATTAATTAAATTAGCTTATGCTTTTGAACAAGCGACAAAGCATAGAAAAATCCCCAACTTATCATGAATAGAATAAACAAAGAGGACAGGAATCCCTGTCCTCTTTGTTTTAGTGATTAAATTGAAATATCGTTCTGCTCTGTCTTATGATATTTTAATAAACTAAAAGATAAACAAGCGGAACATAAAATAAGAATAGAAGCGATGATATAAATTGTACGAACACCGAACATATCAGTAATAATGCCAATGCTAAGCATAGATAGTCCAGAGGCTGTTGAAAGAAGTGCACCATGTGCTGTATACATTTTGGATAATAAAGCAGGGGCGACACGTGATTGTAAAACAGTCGTTTGGGAAATATCTCTAATTTGATAACATGGTCCCATTAGAACACATAGAAAAAGCGCAATAAATCCGCTGCTCGTCATACCATATAAAAATGTAAGAATGCTAAATATAAGAGAGCCAATCGACATAGATCGTATTAAATTGTTTTGAATATAGGAACTCATTTTCCATGCTAATAGACCACCGATTAACGTGCCAACATAATAACTTGTATTAATATATCCCCACCATTCTTCGCCTTTATGAAGGATAGTCGTAACGTATGCCATCGTAATAGCGCCAATCCATATTGTCCCTGCGAAAGTTTCGATTAAGTCCATATATGTAACGGTACGGAGAGAAGGATTTTGAAATAGGAGTTTCCAACCTTCCAATAAAACAGTACTTTTGGAAGAGGGAGAATCTGCTATTCTTTCAGTATGTATGGAACGTAATGAAAAATGTAATGCAATGCATCCGAAAATCATTAAAATGTTATTAATCATGAGTGTAGAAGTAGCGCCAATGAGAAGAACGACAATACTCGTAAATGAATAAGCAACGGCTTGCACAATTTGTGTTGAAAAGGAAAAGATACTATTTACTTTTACTAATTTTTCTTTCGGTGTAAGGCGCGGGAGAATACCGTATAATAACGGAGCACTCCACCCACTACATAATGAAATGACAAAAATAAAAGTTAATAGAGCTATAATGTTTGTGGATAAGACCGGGAACAAAATCATTAATAATAGTAAAAAGACTGTTTTCAGCCATTGGAGCGTATATAACAGCGTATAAGATGGAAAACGATTTATTATAAGTGGTGCAGAGATGTTAGCAATTAGATTTGTGATAACTTGTAATAATGGAAAAAGAGCAGTAATAGTAGCTGATTTAGTTGCTATATAAATATGAGTTGTAATAATCATTACATATACGATGTCAGCGAGAGTAATGCATATTTTGGAACCTAAATAGTAGATTAGTGACAGGTTTCTCAATAAGATTATCACCTCTATAAAAAATAGTATTTAGTAATTAGAATAATTGTAATTTAAAAATTAAAATTTTTAAAGAATTTAATTTTTTGTCACTTTTTGAAAGGGATTTTCATGTATAATGAAGAATATATTGATATAGTATTATATTAATGATCATTGTAACAGTGAGTATGTACAATAGCTTGTAGCAAACGCCCAAGTGTAAGAAAGGGCGGATAAACCATTCTTTTCTTCATATACATATAGAAAATGAGAAAGAAAGTGAGGGTTGCATATGGCTGCTTGGGTAATTTGGTTTATAATAGCTGGTATTTTATTTATCGCAGAAATGTTGTCGATTACATTTTACATGCTTTGGCTTGGAATTGGAGCTGTTGTCGGAGGTCTTATTGCTTTGTTTGCTCCTGATGCACTACTGTTACAAGTTACTGTTGGTGCAATTGTAAGTTTAACTTTGACATTCTTTACGAAAAGAATTTCAAAAAACTTTCGAGAAGCAAAAGGTTTTACTGATACAGTAGATATGCTTGTTGGTAAAAAAGGGATTGTTATGCAAGCGATTACAAATGAAGCGAATGGTATTGTGAAAGTGGATGGAGATACTTGGACAGCTATTGCAGATTCTTCAATTGATGCTGGAGAAAAAGTCGTTGTTATAAAGAGGCATAGTACTATATTACAAGTGAAAAAGGAGAGTGAATAAATATGGTAGCATTAACGTTAACGATTATATTCGCACTAATTGTAGTTACATTTATCGCATTAACAATTAAAATTATTCCTCAGCAAAAAGTTGGGGTTGTTGAAAGATTTGGTAAGTTTCAACGTATCATGCACCCAGGGTTAAATATTTTAATACCAATTGTAGATCGTGTTCGTGTATATCATGACTTACGTATTCAACAAACGAATGTACCACCGCAAAAGGTAATTACGAAAGATAATGTTCAAGTAGAAATTGATACTATTATTTTCTATCAAATTGTTGAACCAGAACTTGCGACATATGGTATTTCAAACTATGAATATGGTGTTCGTAATATTACTTCAGCAACGATGCGTCAAATTATCGGTAAAATGGAACTGGATGAAACGTTATCTGGTCGTGAAAAAATTTCAACAGAGATCCGCTTAGCGCTTGATGAAGCAACAGAAAAATGGGGCGTACGTATTGAACGTGTCGAAGTTGTTGATATTAACCCGCCAAAAGATGTGCAAGCATCAATGGAAAAACAAATGAAGGCTGAGCGTAATAAACGTGCGATTATTTTAGAAGCTGAAGCAGCAAAACAAGATAAAGTCCTTCGTGCTGAAGGGGAAAAGCAAAGTAAAATCTTGATGGCTGAAGGGGATAAAGAAGCGCGTATTCGCGAAGCTGAAGGTATAAAAGAAGCAAAAGAATTAGAAGCGCAAGGGGAAGCAAGGGCAATTGAAGAAATCGCAAAAGCAGAACAAAATCGTATTGAATTGCTTCGTGAAGCGAATTTGGATGAGCGTATACTTGCTTACAAATCATTTGAATCATTAGCTGAAGTTGCAAAAGGACCAGCAAATAAAGTCTTTATTCCGTCTAATGCAATTGAAACACTTGGTACTCTCGGGGCAATTGGAGAAATATTTAAAGAAAAACAAGTGAAGAAACTACCTTCAAATGATACAGGAAAAGAACAATAAAAGTGAGGAAGAGAAATGGGATACTGGTCATCTCCCTGTCAAGTAGACAGAAATAAAAAGAGTATTATGCCACGGCCTTTTCCCGATATTCTATCGGGGA
>NZ_JAALFZ010000070.1:0-342 GCF_011800505.1 Bacillus sp. EKM501B
GGTGACCCGTACGGGATTCGAACCCGTGTTACCGCCGTGAAAGGGCGGTGTCTTAACCACTTGACCAACGGGCCAAATACTATAAATCCTATGGCGGAGAGCAAGGGATTCGAACCCTTGATACGCTTGTGACGTATACACGATTTCCAATCGTGCTCCTTCGGCCAACTCGGACAGCTCTCCAATGGCTCCGCAGGTAGGAATCGAACCTACGACCGATCGGTTAACAGCCGATAGCTCTACCGCTGAGCTACTGCGGAATAATATTGCCTGGCAACGTCCTACTCTCACAGGGACAAGGTCCCAACTACCATCGGCGCTAGAGAGCTTAACTTCCGTGTT
>NZ_JAALFZ010000071.1:0-339 GCF_011800505.1 Bacillus sp. EKM501B
TAGACGTAGTAAAAACATATATTGAAAATCAAAGTGAAAAGTGAGGTGAAATGATATGACAAAGCAGAATAAAGCATTTAAATTCCGTTTGTATCCAACAGGAGACCAAGCACATCTTATACGTAAAACCTTCGGCTGTGTACGTTTCTTGTATAACAGAATGTTAGCTGAACGGAAAGAAGCGTATGAAAAACATAAAGATGATAAGGATCAACTAAAGAAACAAAAGCTTCCCACGCCTGCAAAATACAAAGCAGAATTTGAGTGGTTAAAAGAAGTTGATTCATTAGCTTTGGCAAATGCTCAACTAAACTTGCAAACTGCCTATAAAAATTTCTT
>NZ_JAALFZ010000072.1:0-337 GCF_011800505.1 Bacillus sp. EKM501B
ATTGAGGATCCAACTTTTCTCCACCGCAGATGACCACTTCTAAATTCTTAGCTTTTTTCGTTTGTCCAGCTAAAAGTACACGTAAGGTTGCTGGAACAAATTGAGCTATACGGATTTTGTGCTCATTCAAGAAATCGATCAGCGTTTCCTTTTGGAAAACTACTTGTTCTTCCGCAATAACGACAACAGCTCCCGACATAAGCGGAATCAACGTTTCCTCCACACTAACATCAAAGGCAGAATTGGTCATATGGAGAATGGCATCTCCAGGAGCCACATGATACGTCCTTTCAAACCATTGCCATAAATTCAGTACACTGTGCTGTTCAATCAAGAC
>NZ_JAALFZ010000073.1:0-335 GCF_011800505.1 Bacillus sp. EKM501B
ATCAAGACGCCTTTCGGCTCCCCAGTTGATCCAGAAGTATAAATCATATAGGCTAGATGATGCCCTTCTGCCACTGAGGGTGGATTCGTTGTACGCTCTCCTTCCATCCCCTTATCCAAATAAATCACTTTGCCTGAGTATGAGTCTATTCTTTCTTTCAACACCGACTGTGTAAGCAAAAAAGGGACAGCACTGTCTTTCAGCATGTACTCAATACGGCTATCTGGATATTGAGGGTCAATTGGCACATAGGCTCCTCCCGCCTTTAAAATTCCCAGCATCCCGATGAGTAGATCAAATGATGGGCGAACCATGATGCCTACCAACATATCCGT
>NZ_JAALFZ010000074.1:0-322 GCF_011800505.1 Bacillus sp. EKM501B
TATGGTGGGCCTAAATGGACTCGAACCATCGACCTCACGCTTATCAGGCGTGCGCTCTAACCAGCTGAGCTATAGGCCCATATACTTTACAGGGGCAGTAGGAATCGAACCCACACTGGAGGTTTTGGAGACCTCAGTTCTACCTTTAAACTATGCCCCTAAATGATGCCGGCTAGAGGACTTGAACCCCCAACCTACTGATTACAAGTCAGTTGCTCTACCAATTGAGCTAAGCCGGCATAAAAAAATGGTGGCTCGGGACGGAATCGAACCGCCGACACGAGGATTTTCAGTCCTCTGCTCTACCGACTGAGCTACCGAG
>NZ_JAALFZ010000075.1:0-307 GCF_011800505.1 Bacillus sp. EKM501B
AAATAAATAACCAAAAAGGAGATGTTCTAAATGGAAACACCAGTAGTACAACCAAGGGATTGGACTTGTTGGAGTTGTTTAGTGTGTGCAGCATGTTCTGTGGAATTATTAAATCTAGTTACTGCGGCAACAGGGGCTAGTACTGCAAGTTAATATCCTTTCAGAAGTTACTTTGGTTAAAAGCACTAAGGAAATGAGCACTTTTGGTCAAATTAGATTTTCTAGAAGAAAAATAAATAACCAAAAAGGAGATGTTCTAAATGGAAACACCAGTAGTACAACCAAGGGATTGGACTTGTTGGAGTTG
>NZ_JAALFZ010000076.1:0-287 GCF_011800505.1 Bacillus sp. EKM501B
GATTGATCTCGACAACTCTCATTTCCCTCATCAAATTCCTTTATAATTTGCTTCTTAGACCGTCCCAATGAAAGGTGCGTATATATTGTTCCAAGCAATTTAATATATTCCTTGACTCCTGCACCATCTGAACATAGATGAGATAATTTCACAACTAACATATCTGTTGTAGTGCCCCGTAATAATTTCATTTGAACCATAGGCCCCTGTATACGATCACCAGGTTCCTTAATAAAATCTATTGCCATTATTTCAAGTTCTTGATTATTTCCTTCTGCAAAAAAGCA
>NZ_JAALFZ010000077.1:0-287 GCF_011800505.1 Bacillus sp. EKM501B
TGCTTTTTTGCAGAAGGAAATAATCAAGAACTTGAAATAATGGCAATAGATTTTATTAAGGAACCTGGTGATCGTATTCAGGGGCCTATGGTTCAAACGAAATTATTACGGGGCACTACAACAGATATGTTAGTTGTGAAATTGTCTCATCTATGTTCAGATGGTGCAGGAGTCAAGGAATATATTAAATTGCTTGGAATGATATATACTCACCTTTCATTGGGACGGTCTAAGAAGCAAATTATAAAGGAATTTGATGAGGGAAATGAGAGTTGTCGAGATCAATC
>NZ_JAALFZ010000078.1:0-284 GCF_011800505.1 Bacillus sp. EKM501B
TGCAGCTTAGCTACACGGATACGTTGTTTATTCCAACGCCCTGAACCTTTTGTACGTCTTGATAATACTCGTTGAGCATTTGCTAATCGGTCTAACATTTCACGATAGAACTTAGGATAATTGGCTCTCTCATCCTCAGAACTGACGTATAATCCATCCATCGCAAAGTCTAATCCAACAACTGTTTCTACTTCTTTTTGTACGATCTCTTTTTCGTATTCAGTCAAAATGGACACATAGTATTTACCAGTAGGTGTCATAGAAATCGTACATGACTTGATTAT
>NZ_JAALFZ010000008.1:0-200274 GCF_011800505.1 Bacillus sp. EKM501B
AGAGCGTCGCCCAGGTGATGTGGCAGTATGTTTTGCTGATGCATCGAAAGCAAAGCGTGAATTAGGCTGGGAGGCAACACGCGGATTAGAAGAAATGTGTGCTGACTCTTGGAAATGGCAATCAAATAATAAAAATGGCTATTTAGAAGTTTAATGATGAATATAAAAAATGACCTTTGCATACAAGCAAGAGGTCATTTTTTATATTCATTTTCTACTAAGTTTATTAGCGAACCTAGAAAAGAACGTTCGCTGTTTTAAATGATATGATTTTACAATATCTTATGCTAGAAGGTAGTAGAATGAGATAGAGTAATGTATTATTTTATTAATTTTTTATGGGAATTGAAAGCGTATTATTGAAATGTATTCCAACACTTGTATCATTGCTAGAGTACGTTTATAATCAAGGAATCCTAGTTCATGTTTTGATAGGATTATTTATTATTGAAAGCGTTTTAAGTTCACTCCTTTTTTTGAGGTAGGAGGTCTGACTTATTTAGGTGAAAAATTATGTATGTAGTTTTAAATGGGAAGAAAAATAATATAAGTATCATTTTATAGTGTGGGGAGGTTAAAAGTGTGAAAGGTAAAGATTTTCACACGAATATATATGGGTTATGTAGGATTATTACTTTCAGGGGCAGCTTTATTTTTAAATAGTCTTGTTATATTAGGGAAAGCAGAGATGAAAAGTGCGGGTGTTTTTAATTTATTTGTGGGTGCACTACAAATTATTATTCCGTTTTATTTGATTATGATTTCTGACCAAAGCAATTGGACAGTGTATTCATATGCGGCTACTTTCTTATTTGGATTAACTTATTTATATGTAGGTGTTACTTTTATAAAAGGAATGGATAGTAGTGGTCTAGGATGGTTTTGTATTTGGGTAGCAATTATAGCCTTATTCTATATGGTTGTTTCATTTGTTCAATTCCATGATGTTGTTAATGCGTTAACGTGGTTTATGTGGGCATTACTTTGGTATTTATTCTTTGTATTAAATACACAAAAGAAGAACATTAATCAATATCTTGGAAGGATTGCCTTCGTACAATCATGGGTAACATTGACTTTACCTTCACTCTTTTATTTTATGGGAGTGTGGGGAGAGGGATTCGTATATGAATTATGGGTTTATGTATCTGTAATTTCTATTTTATACTTCTGTTATTGTATTTATAAATATCGAGTACGTTAATATATTATCTGTATAAAGGCATGGAATCGTTAAACGAATTCCATGCTTTTTATATGTTAGCACTTATAATAGAGAGGTAGTATTTTACAATTTGCTAAAGTGGGGATGATGAAGTTGAAAAAAGTATTGGTGCTAGGGGGAACAAGATTTTTTGGTAAACATTTAGTAGAAGCACTTTTGCAAGAGGGGCACGATGTAACGATTGCGACGAGAGGAATTACGGAAGATTCTTTTGGCAGTAGAGTAAAAAGACTTATTGTAGATAGGGAAGATGAAAAACAACTAGCAGAGCGTCTAGGAGATAAAAGTTATGATATTGTATACGATAATTTATGCTATAGCTCGAATGCAGCGAAGGTAATATGTGAAGTGTTACGAGGGAAAACGAAGAAATATGTTATGACATCTTCAATGGCCGTCTATGAACCTGCCCTAAGCTTATCAGAAGAAGACTTTAATCCGTACGAGTATGCAATCGCGTATGGAGATAGGAATGACTTCAATTATGGTGAAGGAAAGAGATTAGCTGAAGCCGTTGTATTTCAACATGCAACATTCCCGGTCGTTGCAGTGCGTTTTCCAGTTGTTATTGGAGAAAATGATTATACGAAAAGGTTACAATTTTACGTTGAATGTATTGTGAACCAAAAACCTATCGTTGTGGATCATGTAGATGGAACTTTGTCATTTATACATGAAAAAGAGGCAGGAGAGTTTCTAGCTTGGTGCGGAATGGCAAATGTGAGAGGACCAATTAACGCCTGTAGTAACGGAGTAGTTTCTATGGAAGAAATTATTCATTTCATAGAAGAGAAGACAGGAATAAAAGCACTCATTCAGAAAGCTGGGGGAAATATAGCTCCTTATAATGAGGTAACTAACTGTACGTTACATAATGGAAAGGCTCGTGAATTCGGATTTTTGTTCCGAGAGCTGAAACTAGAAATAAAAAATATTTTAAAACATTATATAAATACAATGAAGTAATCATAAATCCCCCGGTGGCAATCCGGGGGATTCTGGAGGATTTCGACAATACTGATTTTACATTACCAAATTTACCTTATACGTACGACTAATGTTTTTGTGATTGAATTGCTTGTAAATACTTCTCGTTTACTTGGTCCCAGTTTACTGTATGCCACCAGTTGGTAACAAACTCTGGGCGCCTATTTTGATACTTTAAATAATAAGCATGTTCCCATACATCAATTACGAGTAAGGGGATTTTCCCTTCTTGCAAAGGCGTATCTTGATTTGGTGTACTCATAACAGAGAGTTCCTCACCGTCAAGAACAAGCCATCCATAGCCACTTCCAAAACGACTAATAGCTGCTTTGGAAAGTTGATCTTTTAAGTTGTCAAAGGTATTGAAATAATAATCAATTACTTTTGCAACGTCTCCATTAGGCTCACCGCCACCTCGTGGGCTCATCACTTCCCAAAAAAGACTATGACAATAGTGACCACCACCGTTATTTCGTACAGCTGTAACAATTTCCTTCGGTAAAGCATCTAAATTACATAGCAATTCTTCTAAAGATTTATTATGTAATTCAGTATAATTTTCTAAAGTAGCATTTAAATTGTTTACGTATGTCGCATGGTGCTTTCCATGATGAATGGCAAGTGTATTGCTATCAATATGTGGCTCTAGTTCATCATAGTCATATGAAAGCTTTGGCAATTGAAATGAAGACATAACATTCCCTCCTTTCGACTTAAAAAAGTTGGTCTAGGTAAAAATACTTTACCTGAGTCAAAAATACACCCATTTTCCATATAAGTCAATAGTAATTCCATTAATTTTCTGAAAAATATTACAATAAAAGTAACACTCTCACTTTCATTTGTGACTCCTATCCTTTTTGCTTATACTGTAAAGTAGCAGGGTTTTGTTGAAATAGAAGGAGATTGTTTATGAGTAAAACGAAACAATTAATAGAGGAAGCAAGTAATTTTATTACGATTTGTTATAAGGAGATTCATAAAGAACAATTGATAGAAGAACGTATAAAAGAAATTCAAATTGAGATAGAGAAGACAGGGACATATGAGCATACATTTGAAGAACTTGTTCATGGTTCACGAATGGCATGGCGTAACAGTAATAGATGTATTGGAAGACTATTTTGGAGTAAGATGCACATATTAGATGCGCGCGAAGTAAATGATGAAGAGGGTGTATATAATGCATTAATTCATCATATTAAATATGCAACGAACGACGGAAAAGTTAAACCAACCATTACGATTTTTAAGCAATATCAAGGTGAAGAAAATAATATAAGAATTTATAATCACCAATTGATTCGATATGCAGGATATAAAACAGAAACGGGAGTGATTGGTGATTCTCATTCCGCTACATTTACGGACTTTTGTCAGGAGATTGGTTGGCAAGGAGAAGGTACGAATTACGATGTATTGCCACTTGTGTTTTCTATAGATGGAAAAGCGCCTATATATAAAGAAATTCCGAGAGAAGAAGTAAAAGAAGTGCCAATTGAACACCCGGAATACCCTATTTCATCACTTGGAGTAAAATGGTATGGTGTTCCAATGATTTCAGATATGCGTTTAGAAATTGGCGGTATTTCTTATACAGCCGCTCCGTTCAATGGATGGTATATGGGAACAGAAATTGGGGCGCGCAACTTAGCAGATCATGATCGTTATAATTTACTTCCGGCTGTTGCGGAGATGATGGATTTAGATACATCGAGAAACGGTACCTTATGGAAAGATAAGGCGCTAATTGAGTTGAATATTGCCGTACTACACTCCTTTAAAAAACAAGGAGTTAGTATTGTTGATCACCATACTGCTGCACAACAATTTCAGCAATTTGAGAAGCAAGAAGCTGCTTGTGGTCGTGTTGTAACAGGTAATTGGGTATGGCTTATTCCACCATTATCTCCAGCTACCACCCACATTTATCATAAACCGTATCCGAATGAAATTTTGAAGCCAAATTTCTTTCATAAATAATATTTAGTGTAGGTTTTTTCTGTGAAATATAATTTTTTAAAATTACTGTTATGTAGCAAATGGAAGCCTTTACTCTCGGTTATTTTTGGAAGAGGCTTTTTGAACCAAGGAGTTCCTTATGTTATAATCAAATTTCTGTTTCGAAGACCTTATAGAAATATAAGGTCTTTTGTTTTGCTTTTTTATGTAAGAGGAAGAGATTCTTTCTTTTTAATAAGGGATTTGGCATATTTTTAGGGACAACATAAGTATGTGGGAAGTCGATAAAATGTTATGCATATATAATTATTGTGTTTTGGTTTTAAACAATAAAACATAATAAAGTTGTTTTTTTAGATTGCTGAGGAAGGAGGAAGTGTAAATGAGGATGAAGAGTCGAAAAACTGATTGGCCTGTATTTATTATTAGTGGTGGTTCACTTTTATTATTTGTAATTGCAGTTTTTTTGAACAAGGATTATGTAGAGAGTGCGATTAATAAAAGTTTCGCTTTTTCAATTAAATATTTCGGTGCCTTCTGGCAAGTTTTATTATTAGGTACATTTATTGTTGCGATGTGTATGGCGTTCTCCAAATATGGGAGAGTTAAGCTTGGAGGATTAGAAAAACCTGAGATTAGTACGGCAAAATGGCTTGCTATTATTATGTCTACATTACTTGCCGGAGGTGGCGTTTTTTGGGCAGCAGCAGAGCCAATGTATCATTTGATGACGGTGCCACCAATACATGATGGTATATCTGCTGGAACGAAAGAAGCAGTCATGCCTGCTTTAGCACAAAGTTATATGCATTGGGGATTTTTAGCATGGACGATTTTAGGTACAATTAGTGCGGTAGTTATGATGTATGGACATTATCATAAAGATATGCCGCTAAAACCTCGAACGCTTTTATATCCTATTTTTGGGGAAAAATTAAGAAAGAGCCTGCTTGGAACGATAATTGATGCAGCTGCAATTATTGCAGTAGCTGCAGGTACAATTGGCCCAATTGGATTTTTAGGTTTACAAGCAAGTTATGGATTACAAGAATTATTTGGAATTTCTGATGTGTTTACTACTCAATTAGCAATTATTGTTTGTGTGGTGGCCGTGTCTACCATATCGGCAGTAACAGGTATTGATAAAGGGATTCAAATTATAAGTAATTTAAATGTTAGATTAGCAATTGTATTAATGGCATTCATATTACTATTTGGGCCAGGTGGATTTATTATTGATTCGTTTGTTTCTTCGTTTGGATTTTATGTAAATGAATTTATACCGATGAGCACATACCGTGGTGATGCAAGTTGGTTAGGATCTTGGACAATCTTTTTCTGGGGATGGTTTATTGGATACGGACCAATGATGGCAATTTTAGTGAGTCGAATTTCAAGAGGGAGAACGATTCGAGAAATCATCGTTGCAATTGGAATTATCGCACCTATTATTACAACGTTTTGGTTTACTATATTAGGTGGATCAGGCGTGTTTTATGAGTTGATGAATCCTGGGTCTATCTCGGACGCATTAAGTGAATCTGGTATGCCGGCAGCTATGATTGCAATTACAGGACAATTGCCACTTTCTAATATTATTGGACCAGCATTTCTTTTATTAACAATTTTATTTGTAGTGACAACAGGGGATTCAATGGCGTATTCCATTTCAATGGCAGTGACTGGAGACGGAGATCCTAGAATTAGTTTGCGAATTTTTTGGTCGCTTATTATGGGCGCAGTTGCAGCAATTCTTTTATATATGGGTGAAGGAAGTATTAATGCGCTACAATCGTTTATCGTGGTGACGGCAGTTCCGGTATCAATTTTGTTATTCCCAATGCTATGGTTAGCGCCTAAAGTTGCGGGAGAATTAGCATTAAAACAAGGTATTGTAAAAGAAGAAGATAAAACTGCATTCTTATTTCAGAAGGCTAGTAAATCAAAATAAATAAAAACGTAAAAGAGGAAGCATCTTAAATGAGATGCTTCCTCTTTTACGTTTAATCTAATACTTTTCCCTTTGTTTCTGGTACACATAGTAGCATTGTAATTAACCCGATTGGGTAGATGATAAAAATCAAGGACATTGCTCCAAGTAGGTTGCCACCTGTAGCGAGTAAGCCAATAATAACAGGCCCAAATCCAGCTAACCCACGTCCTGTACCGAAAATAAAGTTTTCAGCGGTAGAGCGAGCTTCAGCAGGATAGTTTTCAGCTAAAATTGCTCCAAATCCTCCCATCATTCCATTTGCAAAGAATCCAAGCAATGCACTTCCCCATAATAATAATGTTGAATCTGTGAATAAGAAGAAGTAAATGAGACAGTATACTGTACCGCCAATATAATAGATTGCAAAAGTTTTACGGCGACCAATTTTATCAGCTAGAATACCAAAGATTGCAATTCCAATTAGCATACCGATGGTAGAAATGAACATCCAGCCACTTGCTTTTGCTAATGTATAGTTATATTTATTTGCTAAAATAGTGGGCATCCATGTGAAGATTCCGTAATATCCGAAGTTTTGGATAAACGACATAATAATAAGACCAATTGTTGTAATTGTTACTTTTTTATTGGCAAATAACTTTCGAAGTGGGAATTTTTTTATATGTTTTAGTTGTTCTGCTTCAGTAGTTGTTAATTTACCTGTAGATTCTTTTTGCAACAGTTCCTTTTTGTAGCGTTGTTTTTGCTCCCATATTTTCGGTTCACTTAAACTTTTACGGACATAGACAGCTAGTAAAGCTGGAATTAATCCAAATAAGAAAACGGCTCTCCATCCAAAGTGTGGGACAATAAATGCTGGAAGGAGTGAAGCAATCAGTACACCAAATTGCCATCCAAGTGCAACAACAGATGTCGCTTTAGCTCGCATTTCTTTAGACCAGGTTTCTGTTACGATGGCCATTCCGATTCCGAATTCACCACCAACTCCCATTCCAACTAAAAAGCGCAGAATTAATAATTGCCAGTAGTCTGTTGCGAAATAAATGAGTGCGGTTGCTAGTGAAAACAGTAAGATTGTGAAGGCCATTGTACGAATACGGCCAAATAAATCAGCAATAAATCCAAATAAATAAGAACCAATTAACATCCCTATTGTGGTAGCTAATGTTAAGTTTCCACCTTCAACAGGACTTAAGTGAAACTCTTTTAAAATATAGACAAGTACGAAAGATAATAGCAACATATCTAAACCTTCTGCTGCATATCCTAGCGCAGAACCAAATAATGTTTTATATCTTTTCGCTTTCGTCTCCTCTGTTGTTTGTTGTACATCAGTAGTGACGTTCATTATTACTCCTCCTTATTTTCTACAGTCGCTATGGAAGAATAACAAAAGGCCTTCTCACCTGATATGATGAGAAGGCCAAAAAAGCATACGTATCCCCAAAAAAGAACATACGTATATTATATTCCGACTTCCTTCTCAACCTCACGGGGTTGGGTTAAAGGACTGTATTATATTACTTTATTTTTAGCACTCTTCTATTGTATTGTCAAATAAAGAGGAAGTTATTATGTGTAAAATATTTCGAAAAATATTTCGTTCTTCTTGACGCCGACTTCATTATTTTCCCATAATAAAACTAACTAAATAAAAAGGAATGAATCAAAGATGCTAAATTTAGTACTCATGATGATCGAACGAGTCGGACTTATAGTTATTTTAGGATTTTTACTCTCTCATATTAAAACTTTCAGACGCCTCCTTCATAAACAGGATGGCTATGTAGATAAGCTTAAGCTTATTTGTATTTTTTCGGTATTTACAATTGTAAGCAATTACACTGGGATTGAAATAGCAGGAAATACGATTATGAATGAAAACTGGTTACAAGGTGTTTCTTCTTCAAGTACAATTGCGAATACGCGTATTATGGGTGTTGGTATTAGCGGCTTACTTGGTGGCCCTATTGTAGGGGTTGGAGTCGGATTTATTGCTGGTATTCATCGTTATATGCTTGGTGGTACGACAGCGCTAAGCTGCGCAATCTCTTCTATTTTAGCTGGGATTATAACTGGTTATATCGGATATATTTTCAAAAAATATAATCGTACAATTACTCCTAAATTTTCAGCAGTTTTAAGTGTTTTTATCGTATCTTTAGAAATGCTTATGATTTTATTAATTATAGAGGATGGAATTAGCGTTGTGAAAACAATAGCGATACCAATGATTCTTGTAAATAGTTTTGGAAGTTTTATTTTACTTTCTATGATACAAGCTATTTTGCGTCAGGAGGAGAATGCAAAGGCACTTCAGACTCATAAAGTATTACGTATTGCAGATAAAACGTTACCGTATTTCCGCCAAGGTTTAACAGAAGAATCATGTAAGCATGTGGCACAAATTATTCACCGTTTTACAGGAACAGATGCGGTATCCTTAACAGATACAGAGAAAATATTAGCTCATGTTGGATTAGCATCAGATCACCATATTCCTTCACATAGTTTAATAACCGGTTTGTCGAAAGAAGTGTTAAACACAGGGAAAATAATGAAAGCGAAATCACGTGAGGTTATTAATTGTCAACATGAAGGCTGCCCTTTGCAAGCGGCGATTGTAATTCCACTAACTTCGCATGGAAATACGATAGGGACATTAAAACTCTATTTCAAAAATCCTAACCAGTTAAGTCGTGTGGAAGAGGAATTAGCAGAAGGGTTAGCAAAAATATTCTCCACGCAGTTAGAGTTAGGAGAAGCTGAGTTGCAAAGTAAATTACTTCAAGATGCGGAGATAAAAGCATTACAAGCGCAAATTAACCCACACTTTTTATTTAATGCGATTAATACAGTATCAGCTTTATGCCGAACAGATGTAGAAAAAGCAAGGAAGTTATTATTACAGCTTAGCGTGTATTTCCGTTGTAATTTGCAAGGGGCACGTCAGTTATTGATTCCACTAGAACAAGAATTAAACCATGTACAGGCATACTTATCACTAGAACAAGCAAGGTTCCCAAATAAGTATGAGGTAAAGATGTATATTGAAGATGAGCTAAAGACAACTTTAGTACCACCATTTGTTCTTCAACTATTGGTTGAAAATGCATTGCGACATGCTTTTCCGAAAAAGCAACCAGTATGCGAAGTGGAAGTGCATGTTTTTGAAAAAGAGGGTATGGTTCACTTTGAAGTAAAAGATAATGGACAGGGAATTGAGGAAGAACGTTTAGAACAATTAGGAAAGATGGTAGTTTCGTCAAAGAAAGGGACTGGAACAGCTTTATATAATATTAATGAACGTCTTATTGGGTTATTTGGGAAAGAAACGATGCTTCATATTGAAAGTGAATTAAATAAAGGGACGGAGATTACCTTTATTATTCCAAAAAAAGTAGGGGAGGAAGAGCCGGGTGTTAAAAGTATTAGTAGTTGACGATGAAATGTTAGCACGTGATGAACTAAAGTATTTATTAGAGAGAACGAAAGAAGTTGAGATAATTGGTGAGGCTGATTGTGTGGAAGACGCATTAGAAGAACTAATGCAAAGTAGACCAGATATTGTGTTTTTAGATATTCAATTATCCGATGATAACGGATTTGAAATCGCGAATATATTAAAGAAGATGAAAAATCCACCTGCAATTGTATTTGCTACTGCCTATGATCAATATGCGCTGCAAGCATTTGAAGTAGATGCGTTAGACTACATTTTAAAACCATTTGATGAAGAGCGTATTGTGCAGACATTAAAGAAGTATAAAAAACAAAAACAAGCGCAAATAGAAACGAAGCACGAAATAAAGGGGACAGATGTAACAGCAGAGATGCATAAATTAGCATTACCAATTGAAGAATCAATCGTACTTGTGAATATTGAAGATATTATATATGTAGGGCTTGTAGATGGGAAAGTAACAGTAAAAACAACGAGGGAAACGTATGTAACACATGATACACTTGTAATTTTAGAGAAGAGGTTACCACAAGCAAGCTTCATGCGCGTACACCGTAGCTTTATTGCGAATATTAATCATATTACTGAAATTCAGCCATGGTTTAATTCTACTTATAATTTAATCATGAAAGAAGGATCGAAAGTACCTGTTAGCCGTACATATGCAAAAGAACTCAAGAAGCTGCTTCGTATTTAAGAAGCAGCTTTTGTATTTCATCCTTTTATATTTGTAACTGATTCTGTATATTTGACGTTCTGTTATGTAAACGCTTACTTATACGTTTGTATCCTATACAATAAAGGTACCAAATCGAAAGAGGTGGCCAAAATGAGTACGAAAAAAGTATATAGTTTCTTATCACAAGCATTCATATTCTCAGCTATTATGTTAATTTCTAATATTATTGCAACACATTTACCAATTCCAATGCCTTCATCGGTAATCGGGTTAGTTATTTTATTTAGTCTATTATGTTTAAAAGTTATTAAATTGGAGCAAGTTGAATCACTCGGAACAGCTTTAACAGGTATTATTGGATTCTTATTCGTCCCATCAGGTATTTCAGTTATTAATTCTCTTGGTGTAATGGGGCAATACTTTGTACAAATTTTAACTGTAATTGTTGTAGCAACAGTTATTTTACTTGCTGTAACAGGGTTATTTGCACAATTTATTTTAGGAAAAGATGAAAAAGAAACAGAAGATACAAAAGAATTGAAAGTAGTAAATAAAGGACGCAAGCACGGAAAGGTTGCGTAACCATTGCATTTATATATTGTTAGGAGGTAATGAACATGGCAAGCACAATGACTCCATATTTCGGAATCGTCGTTTCATTAATCGCATACGGAATCGGAACATTATTATTCAAGCATTCAAAAGGGTTCTTCCTATTTACACCATTATTCGTAGCGATGGTATTAGGGATTGTCTTTCTAAAGGTAGGTAACTTTACTTTTGAAGAATATAATACTGGCGGAAAAATGATTAGTTTCTTCTTAGAGCCAGCAACAATTGCATTTGCTATCCCACTCTATAAACAAGTTGATAAGTTGAAAAAATATTGGTGGCAAATTTTATCAGCTATCGTGGTTGGATCTATTTGCTCAGTAATTGTCGTGTTCATTGTTGCAAAAGCAATCGGTTTAGATACAGCAGTAATGAATTCAATGCTACCACAAGCAGCAACAACAGCAATTGCGTTACCAATTTCAGAAAGTATTGGTGGTATTCCAGCAATTACATCGTTTGCAGTTATTTTCAACGCAGTTATCGTATACGCATTAGGAGCATTATTCTTAAAAACATTTAGAGTGAAACATCCGATTGCAAAAGGTTTAGCACTTGGAACAGCGGGTCATGCATTAGGAGTTGCGGTAGGAATTGAAATGGGTGAGGTAGAGGCAGCGATGGCAAGTATTGCTGTAACAGTAGTTGGGGTTGTAACAGTAGTTGTCATCCCAATGTTCATACCATTCATTGGATAGTAAAACTTACTTAAAAAACAAGAAAAGCAAGCTATTTGTAGGACAGATTTCTACTGATAGCTTGCTTTTTATGTTACAGTAGTGGTAAGACCTATTTAAAAAAATATAAGTTTCCTTAAATCTTCATTAATACTATGTAGAATACGTTTTGAATTAGGTCATTGTATTGTAAAATAAGAAGTAAGCTACTATATACCTGTTAAGGTAGGCATATAATGAGTTTATAAAAATCTTAATATGAATGAATAATTAAAAGTAGAAAAGAGAGAGAAATCTACTTATTAACGTTTTAGTTTATAGGACAGGAGAGAGTATTCGTCGATTATGCAAATAAAAAACCTGTTTCAAAGTAAAGGATTTCAGAGGTTACTCGTATTAGTAATACTTGCTCTCGTGTTATACGGGCTGCAAAGTATGTTGAATTTAATATTAATTACGTTTATTCTCACGTATTTAATGGATCGATTCCAAAAGTTTATTTCCCGCAAATTAGATCATTTCATGCCTATTAATCGAAAAATTATTATAGCATTTCTATATGTAATGTTAATTGGTGGAATTGCTATTACGCTATTTAAATATTTACCAGTATTGACGATACAAATTTCACAACTGATTTACCAATTCAATGTATTTTTAAGAAACCCACCAGATAGTGAACTAATTAAGTATGCAGTTAATGCTGTCAATCATATGGAGCTTTCTAAATATGTAGGACAAGGCGTAGACATTTTGTATAAATCGATTACGAATGTTGGTAAATTTGGCCTTCAGGTTTTACTTTCTTTAATTTTGAGTTTGTTTTTCTTATTAGAAAAATCTCGTATTGTTGGTTTTACTGCAAAGTTTAAAGAAAGCAGGCTTGCAATTTTCTATACTGAAATTGAGTACTTCGGAAAGAAATTTGCACGTTCATTTGGAAAGGTAATCGAAGCACAATTTTTAATTGCTGTTGTTAACTGTGTTCTTTCAGTTATCGCATTATGGATATTAGGATTCCCGCAATTATTAGGTTTAGCATTAATGATTTTCTTGCTTGGATTAATTCCAGTAGCGGGGGTTATCATTTCGTTATTCCCACTTTGTATGATTGCTTACAATATTGGCGGTATTATGTACGTTGTTTATATTTTAGTTATCGTAACAGTGATTCATGCGCTTGAAAGTTACGTATTAAATCCGAAGTTTATGTCGCAAAAAACAAATTTACCGATTTTCTATACTTTTATGGTATTAATTTTCTCAGAGCACTTCTTAGGTGTATGGGGACTGATTATCGGTATTCCAATCTTCATTTTCTTACTAGATGTTTTAGACGTGACAAGTGATGAAATGGAGAAGGATGTTGGAAAAAATAAAGTGAAGTAAGAAAAAGCATCGATGTTCGATGCTTTTTCTTTTATAACATTATGTTTCTTATGCCATACTGTAAGGAGAATATAGAATAGGGGTGAAGTAATGGCTGTAAATGAAAAGGTAGAGTTAGCTACATTTGCTGGAGGGTGTTTCTGGTGTATGGTTTCTCCATTTGAAGAGATGGAGGGCATTATACAGGTTATTTCAGGTTATACAGGCGGTCATAAAGAGGACCCAACGTATAAAGAAGTGTGCTCAGAAACAACAGGACATTATGAAGCGGTACAAATTAGATTTGATGCAAATAAAATGTCGTATGAGGAATTGTTAAATATATATTGGAGACAAATTGATCCGACCGATATTGGAGGACAATTCCACGACCGCGGACAGTCTTATGAAACAGTGATTTTTTATCATAATGAAGAACAACATAAAAAAGCAGAAGCCTCAAAAGAAGGACTTGAGCAGAGTGGGCGCTTTTCAAAACCAATTGCGACAAAAATACTACCAGCAGCTACATTTTATCCAGCTGAAGAATATCACCAAGGATATCATAAGAAAAACACATTCCGCTATGAGTTATATCGTAAAGGCTCAGGACGAGATGCTTTTATTAAGCAACATTGGCCAAAGGATAATGCTCATTTAAAAGAAAAACTCGATGAGATGCAGTTTTATGTAACGCAGGAAAATGGTACAGAACCACCATTTCGAAATGAGTATTGGAACCATAAAGAGGAAGGTCTTTATGTAGACATCGTTTCAGGTGAGCCGCTATTTACTTCTCTAGACAAATTTGATAGTGGATGTGGATGGCCTAGTTTTACAAAACCAGTTATGTCAGCAAGTGTGAAAGAAAAGATGGATGTGAGTCATAATATGACGCGTACAGAAGTGAGAAGTAAGGAAGGAGATTCACATCTTGGGCATGTATTTCCAGACGGTCCAGGACCAAATGGACTTCGTTACTGCATTAATTCTGCAGCCCTTCGATTTATTCCAAAAGAGGAATTAGAGAAAGAAGGCTATGGTGATTTTCTAGTCTTGTTTGGAAATAAAAAATAACCTCGCAGTTAGCGAGGTTATTTTTTGTTATTTTGTTTTTTTCTTTTTAAATTTGCTTAATACTTCATAAACGATTGGAACAATAAGAAGTGTTAATAACGTTGAACTTGTTAATCCACCAATTACCGTTACACCAAGTCCTTTAGAAATTAAGCCACTACCTTCAAATCCTAATGCAAGCGGGATAAGAGCACCAATTGTTGCAATTGCAGTCATTAAAATTGGACGAAGGCGTGTTGCACCAGCTTCTAATAAAGCTTCACGTGTTGATAGTCCTTCATTTTCTTTATGAATAACGCGGTCGATAAGCACGATTGCGTTTGTTACAACGATACCGATTAACATAAGCGCCCCAATCATTGCAGACACACTTAATGTTTCACCGGAGATTAATAAGGCAACAAGAGCTCCGATAATTGTAAATGGTAGCGAGAATAAAATTGCGAATGGTGCAAGGGCACCGCCAAATGTAACGACAAGAACGAAGTATACAATGGCAATCGCAGCTAACATCGCTAAGCCAAGTTGCTTAAATGATTCTTCAATATCTTTTGTAACGCCGCCCATAGAAACATCTACGCCAGAAGGAAGATCCATTTTATCTACTTCTTTTTGAACAGCGGCAGATGCTTTTGAAACGTCATCAGATGTTAGTTTTGCACTTACTTCTGCATAAACACGGCCATCGCGGTGTTTCACTGTATTCGAAGTTTCACCTTCTTTTACAGTCATAACATCTTTCACAGCCACTTCATTACCAAGTGGTGTTGTAATTTTACGATTTGTTAAGTCATCGATTGTTTCATAATTTTGTTTTTCAGCTTCTACATATACATTGATATCTTTACCGTCTTTTTTAATTGTTGTCAGAACAGGGCGATCATGTTGATTAGAAAGTCCCATTCCAATTTGAGCAGCCGTTAAGCCCATTTTACTCAGCTTTTCTTGATCTGCGACTAAAGTGTACTCTGCATATGTTTTTGCAATACTAGAATCTATATCTTTTAAGTCTTTATTTTTCTTCATGATATTTTGAATATCTTTTACGACAGGCTTAATGTCTTCTGAGCTATCTCCGTAAACGTATAGTTTAATTTCGTTACTACCGCCACTTGCTCCGAAGTCTTGGTTTTTCCATTCGCCTTTGCCAGACATCTTCTGTAAATCTTTAACGACTTGTTCTTTCTCTTTTTCAAAGTTTTTCGTGTCGTTATCATATTGCACGAAGAACATTGCTTGGTTTGATTGACCAGGACTCATTGGATTCTCTCCACCTAATGAGAACTGAATTGTTTTGACGTCTTTATTATTTTGGAAGTGCTTCTCAGCTTTTGTTGCAATTTTTTCAACGTCTTCTAACGTTTGACCTGGTTCAGGATTGTATGTTGCGATAATCATTTTTTCTTCTTCAGAAGGTAAGAAACTTACACCGATAACTGGTACAAGTGCAAGACTACCAACTAATAGAAGGACAGCGATACTTGATGTAATAATTTTGTGATTTAAAGCCCATGCAAGTATGCGTTTATACCCATTTGCTAATTTACTTGGTTTTTCTTCATGATGTACTTCTTTTTCCCTCATACTCTCTTTCTTAAATAAAGAGTGAGCTAGCATCGGTACGATTGTAACTGCTACTAGTAATGATGCTAATAAAGCGAAGACGATAGTTAAGGCGAATGGTAAGAACATTTCACCAATCATACCTTTTACTAGTCCAAGTGGTAAAAATACAGCAATTGTTACGATGGTAGAAGACATAATTGGGATAAACATTTCTTTCGTAGCTTCACGAATTAAATCTTTTCCGCGCAATTTCTCTTCTGATAACGACATACGGCGGTAAATATTTTCAATAACAACAATTGAGTCATCGACAACGCGGCCTATAGCAACGGTCATTGCTCCAAGTGTCATAATGTTAAGCGTAATATCCATTTGCTTTATGACTAAAACAGCAATTAATAAAGAAAGTGGTATTGAAACGACAGAGATTAACGTTGTTCGAATATTTCGTAGGAACAGCATAATAATAACGATCGCAAAGATAGCACCGAAAATTGCTTTGCTCAGCATTGTTTCTACTGATTTTTCAATAGGTGCACCTTGATCGAATGTTGAAATAATCTCTAAGTCTTTATACTTTTTCTCAAGTTCTTTTACTTTATCTTTTACTGCATTTACAACATCAACTGTATTTGCATCAGAGGCCTTCACAATTTGAATTCCAATTGCTTCTTTTCCATTTGTTCGAGAAATGGATTCTGCTTTCCCAACTTCTTTAATGTCAGCAATTTCATCTAATGTAACTGTTGGAATCCCGTTCATAGCGGCTGGATTCATTTGTGGCGTTTGTGCACCAGCGCCAGCATTTTGACTACCTTGACCGTTAGGTGAGGAAGGTATAGCTGGGATTTTAAGTTCTTTTAATGCTTTAATCGTTGTAATATTGCCATCTACAACAACTGATTTTTCCGTGTCTTTAAATGTGTATAAGCCAAGTGGTAAAGATACATCCGATCCTTTAATCACATTTTTTACAGTATCTTCACTTAGTCCTAGTTCTTTCATTTTATCTTTCTTAAAGATGAGCTGTACTTCATCTACTTGTTGACCAGCAATTTGAACAGATGCAACACCATCAAGTCCTTTTAATCCCGGTACAACATTTTTTTCTACATTTTCAGTTAAAGTAGCTAAAGATTCATTCTTGCTTGCTACGCTTAACGAAATAACGGGAAAAGCATTGAAGTTTACTCGTGAAACTTTAGGATCTTTAACACCTTCTGGGAGTTTTACATTTGTGAGAGCTTCTTTAATTTCTGTTTCTGCTTTTTCCATATTTTTGTCAAAATCGTATTCTACTTGAATAGAAGATGCGTTTTGAAAAGATGATGAACTCACAACGTTAACACCGCTTAAATTTTGTAGTTGTTCTTCCATCGGCTTTGAAACTTTATCAGCTACTTCTTCTGGTGTAGCACCAGGATAGACCGTAGTTACTGTCACAATCGGTGTTGTAATATCAGGAATTGTTTCCAGCTTCATATTGAGTCCAGAGTAGATCCCCGCAATAGTAACAATAATGGTTAGTAGCCAAACTGCGAACTTATTTTTTAACGAGAAATTGATGATTTTGTTCATGTTTGCGCTCCCTTTGTATTATATTGACCAACTGGTCAGTCTAATACATAATATAACTGACCGTTCGGTCAATCGTCAATAAAAAGGGATGGTATAATACATTTATAATAAGATGCGAGATTAAATTTAGGAGAGAAGATATGAAAGAAAAAGAGCGTTTGATTATAGAATCGGCTATGAAGTTATTTGCTACTAAGGGTGTAAATGCGACATCAGTGCAGGAAATTGTGACAGCTAGTGGTATATCTAAGGGAGCTTTTTACTTATATTTTAAATCGAAAGATGAGCTTTTATTAGCGACACTTCGATATTATTATGACAAAATCCAAAAGAAAATGCTGGATATTGAACAAGAGTCTTTATTACCGCGTGAAAAATTTGCAAAACAATTACATTGTCAGTTTAATGATATACAAAAGCATAAAGAATTTATTATTATGCATGCGAGAGAAAATGCAATTCCGTTTAATAAAGAAGTAGAAGAATTTATGATGCGGATGAAGTTAGAGTCTCATGCATTTTATCGGAATAGTTTATTGTCCATTTATGGTGAAAAGGTTATGCCATATTTATTGGATTTAGTAATTATAGTAGAAGGCATATGCCGTGGTTATTTAGAATTAATTATTTTACAAGCACCAGAAATTGATTTATCGTATGTCGCTGCTTTTATTTTAAAAAGAGTAGATCATTTAGTAGATGGTTTGGTAGAATCTTCGGAAGAACCTATTTTACATGAAGAAAAGCTTGGAGAATTCCTTTGTAAATCAGAGCTTATTAAGGAACAAGTTAAAGAGCATTTTTTAAAAGAAATTATTGTATTTAAGCGTAGTTTAGCTGATCAATTAGAGGATGATGAGTTGTTAGTAACGTTAGATGTTTTAGAGGCGGAAATACGATTGCTTAATCCAAGAATTCCAGTAATTAGAGGTATGTTAGCAAATTTAGAGGCGTATCCGGAATTAAAAGAATTTCGATTACGACTTATAGGATACTACAATATAAAAAATTCTTAATAAAAATAAGTAAAAAACTCCTTGTCTACACAAGGAGTTTTTTCTTAAAGACTATTTACTATTTTGAGACCATTCTTCAACATCCCAAACTTTTGTAATCCAATCTTCATAGAAGTCCGGTTCGTGACATACAAGGAGGATTGTTCCTTTATATGCTTTCATAGCCTTCTTAAGTTCCGCTTTTGCTGTAACATCAAGATGGTTTGTCGGCTCATCAAATAGTAGCCAGTTACTTTCCTCACCCATTAGCTTACATAAACGAACTTTTGCTTGTTCTCCACCACTTAATTGACTTAATGGGCGAGAAATATGTTCATTTTTTAATCCGCATTTTGCTAACATCGCACGAATTTGATGCTGGTCTAAACCAGGGAATGTATTCCATACATCATCAATTGGTGTTATATTGTCAGCTTTAACTTCTTGCTCAAAGTATGCAGGCTCTAAGAAGTCACCAAGGCTTGTTTTACCGCTTAAAGGCTTAATTTTACCTAAGATTGTTTTTAGTAACGTTGATTTACCAACACCGTTACATCCAACAATAGCAATTTTTTCACCACGTTCGATCGTCATTGATAGCTTTGGTAGTAGCGGATGTGTATATCCGATTTCTACATTTTCACCTTCAAAGACGAAGCGACTACTTGCGCGACTTTCTTTAAATGAGAATTCAGGTTTAATTGCTGTTTCTGGGCGATCAATAAGTTCCATGCGATCAAGTTGCTTTTGACGACTCTTTGCACGACCTGTCGTTGAATAACGAGCCTTGTTTTTTGCAATGAAGTCTTCTTGCTTTTTGATAAACTCGCGCTGCTTTTCATAAGCGTTTATATGTTGGTTTTTATTGATTTCTGCTAGTTCTAGGAATTTTTCATATGTCGCTGTATAGCGTGTCATTTTTGTGAATTCTAGATGGAAAATAACATCAACACATTTGTTCATAAATTCTGTATCATGAGAAATTAATAAGAATGCATGTGGGTATTCTTTTAAATAATTTGTTAACCAATGAATATGTTCAACGTCTAAATAGTTAGTAGGTTCATCAAGCAATAATACTTCTGGCTGTTCAAGTAATAGCTTTGCAAGCAATACCTTTGTACGTTGTCCACCACTTAGTGCTGAAACATCACGATCTAAACCAATAGCATCAATTCCAAGACCACGTGCAGCCTCTTCAATTTTCATATCTAGTAAATAGAAACCACCTGCTTCAAGTGCATCTTGTATTTCTGCCATTTGTTCAAGAAGTTCTTCTAGTTCTTCTGGTGTAGCAGTTCCCATTTTTTCTGTAACTTCATTTAAAGCTTTTTCCTTTTCGAATAACGGTAAAAATGCATCCGCTAGTACGTCACGGATCGTACGTCCAGGCGTTAAAACAGTATGCTGATCTAAGTAGCCGTAATGTGTGCCCGGTGTCCATTCTACACGACCTTGGTCATGAATAAGCTGACCAGTAATGATATTCATGAATGTTGATTTACCAACACCGTTTGCACCAACTAATCCAACGTGCTCACCTGCTAATAATCGCATAGATACATCTTTAAATAATGTACGATCACCAAATGTATGTCCTAATTTTTCAACTGTTAATAAGCTCATAGTATCCTCCGTCCAACTTGAAATAGTACCTTGAATCATGATACTAAATTCTTTCATATAATGCCATCATTTCAAAATGTATATTTTTTCAAAAGAAGTGTTTGTAAATGTTAGTATATAAAAAAGTTACTTCTACCTACAGAAGTAACTTTTTGGTTATGCCTTTTGTTTAACTTCACTAACTTTCTTTTCAGCTACAATAAAATGCGGTCTACGTTTTGTTTCATAATAAATACGACCGATATATTCACCAATAACACCTAGGAATATGAGTTGAATACCGCCAATAAATAGTATAGCGGAAATGAGAGTAAAGTAACCAGGAACTTCCACACCACCAAGGATGATTTGAACGAACGTAGTGATTACGTATAAAAGTCCTAAAATGGTTGTTAGTAATCCGAGATATATAGATAGACGTAACGGTTTATTATTAAATGAAATTACACCATCAATTCCGTAATTTAATAATTTCGAGAAGGTCCATTTACTTTCTCCATCAGAACGTAATACATTTTCATATTCAATGATTAATTCGTTATAACCGATCCAAGAAAATAAGCCTTTTGAAAATCGGTTGTATTCACTTAAAGATAATAAAGAATCTACTGCTCTTCGACTTAAAAGTCTAAAGTCACCAATACCGTCTACTAATTCAATATCTACAAATTTATTCATCACTTTATAGTAAAGACGAGAGACGAAAGAGCGAACGGGTGAATCACCAGTTCTTGTTCTTTTTGCAATGACTTGGTCGTAGCCGTCGTTATATCCTTCTAACAGTTCTTTTATTAACGTAGGAGGGTGTTGTAAGTCAGCATCCATAATAACAATTGCATCGCCTGTAGCATATTTTAAACCAGCTAACATTGCAGCTTCTTTTCCGAAGTTTCGACTAAATGATATGTAGTGTACTGACGAATCTGAACTAGCTAAATCACGTAAAATATTTAAAGTATCATCTTTACTACCATCATTAACAAAAACAAATTCATAATCGGTAGTTAATTTATGAATTTCAAGAGAAGTCTCTGAATAAAAGGCTCGAAGCACCTTTTCTTCATTGTAGCATGGTACAACGATTGAAAGAGTCATTTTTGACACTCCTTGTTTGTAGTGGGTTAAAACAATGTTATGCGTTTTTATATGAATCTATCCAATTGGATAGATTCATGATTCATTGATTGCTCATTATTGCTTTTTAAAAGAAAATTTTCGTCGTGCTTTTGGATTTTTGAAAATTAGTAAAGCTATACAGATAATTAGTGAGATGATTGATATAATCATACCTAATTTGAAGTAAGGTGTAACGTAAGTCATTTCGATTACATGTGAACCTTTTGTAATGGGAACACCGATAAAGGCAGAATTCGCTTTCGTAAATTCTGTTTCTTTTCCATCAATTTTTATAGTCCAGCCTTTACTATATGGGACAGATAAATATAAGAGCCCGTCTTTATTTGATTTGATATCCCCTTTTAAATAATTGTTCTTATAATAAATATTTTCAAGCCTATTTTCAGTTAGTTTTTTTGTTTCTTTTTGTACACTTTCATAGTTTACAATATTTGCTTGCAAGTCACCTAATTCATACTCACCTGCCATATCAATAGAGATAGTTAGGTTTTCTGGACGCTCATTGCCCAAATTGTAAACAAACCTTTCTAACGGATAAGAGTATGCACCAGCATCGTCCCCTTTTCCTATCGTTTTTCCATTAACAGTTGCATTGAATGTGCCTGCATTTTTTAATTTTAATTCTATCAGTAGATCACCAGGTGTATCAGGATAATTGATAGGTACAATCATATTTCCAAAGCCATGAACAATTAGTTTATTTTCTTGTTTTTCCATGTTTTCGAATTTTGCTTTTTCCGTTTTAATAGATACTGCCTTTGATTTAAGGTCTTGTTTATTAAAATGGTTTAATGAAAATTCTTTTGTATTATTAACGACAACAGCATGTAATAATAATTGATCACGCTGAGCGAAGTTTAATTTAGAAAATTCTTCCTCACTTATAGCCGAATCATATACATATCCTAACGGTAAAGCATAGTCATTTTTGTAAATATTATACGGTCCTACTTGCTGTAATAGTTTATATCCATAAGGCACATTCTTTGAATCTGTATCAGCACTTAATACGCGATATTTTACACCTAGCATATTTTCAAGTAGTAGTCGACTATCAGCTTGATAAAACATTGAAGGTGTATCGTACATTTGGAATACACCATATTTATTTTTCATAAAGTCATGGACATAATAATTAACTAAGCTTTGATACGTACTTAAGCCATGATAACCTTGTAGCATTGGTGTGTTATATTCGCTATATGGATTAAGAATACGATAAAAGTCTTTATCATTTTCTTGTATGTAGCGAATTGCAGCAATTTCTTCTTTATTATCATAGCCTGGTTCGTGTAACTTTTCAGTTGAAATCTGGCTCTGTCCGTAAACGGTGCTAAGTATATTATTCGCATACATATAATTCATAGAAATTGTGCTAACGAGTACATTCAATACAACTAAAAATTGTATGAAAGGTTTGGAAATATAACGCCATAAACATACTGTAATAACAGAAAGAACGACAGTTCCGAGTAAAATGTTATCAACGTCTTGTAAAGGTTTATCAGTTACATTTATATTTGCTTTTCTATAAAATGCATAAATGAATAATCCAATAGACACTAATAAACTTATTAAATAAGGTAATTTGTAGTCTTTCTTATGAATAATCATCCAATCTAGAATGTATGCAATTGTTTGGGCAATTACAAATACAAATAAATAGAACCATCTAGATTGCATTGCTGAAAAACCATTAAACACAGAATATGTATATGGAAGCATAAACAGAATGAACATGAATAACGTAAAGAATACTTTATTTTTAACGAGTTTATCACGTATAAACATTCCAAATACGATTAAGAATAAAATTAAAGCTGGTAAAGCTAATTGATGATTTTCAGCATTATACATGAAGAAAATATTTTCCATTAAATCTTTATAAAATTTATCTTCAAATAATAATGGTATCTCAAACTTTTTTGATAGTCGATCAGCACTAAATACGGCATTAACTGATGGGAGGAAGCAAACGGCGGCTAAACCGAGTGATAATCCATACAATAAACCGATTCTAATATAATAAGTTAGAAAAGAGACAATCGTTTTATTTTGTTGTGTCGCAAAGTATTGGAATAATGCATAAATAAATATGAAAATACTTGTGATAAAAGCAAAATAAAAGTTTGATGCTAACATTAAAGTAGCAGCGATTAGGAAAAGTCCGCGCTTCTTTTCAATAATATATTTATCAAGTCCCCATATTACTAATGGTAAAAATACAATGGCATCAGCCATGAAATCCCATAGTAAAGAGTGGCGGATGAAAGTAATACAACCACCATATATAATAGCAGCAACAAAAGATGAGAATGCTGTTTTATTATGGTAACGTAAAGAACCATACATGAATACCATAGCTAAAAAGTTTTTTAAAATACTCATGTATAATTTCACGTCATATACTTGCTCAAGACTTAGTTTAGGTAGTAACAGTGTAATCCAGAAAAACGGTGATGTGCTGTAATAATAACTAAACTCTCCAAATAAATCTCCACCTAATCCATAATCAAAAGACCAAAAAAGGTTGCCATCTTTAAAGGCATGTTGTAGAAGAAACGTAAAAAAACCAAATTGACGTAACGCATCCCCTGTACCAGAAAAGGCTTGATTAGATGTTAAAAAGAAATAATGAAAAGCAAAAGCGCACAATAATAATATTGGCATAATTATTATTGTTTTCTTGGAAAAGAATTTATTATTCGGCTTTATGCTCATAAAAATTGATAATCCTCCTTTGAAAGTCGTTACATGTAGCAACTAGTTTTTAGGTAGCATATAAAAACACACCAATTTTTAAAGGTGTGTTCTTTAGTTTTAACATGAGAAAATATATATTTTTGTTGAAGCATATATATTTTTACAAGCGTTGAAGTTCATAGTTTACATGTAATTTAGTATAAGGCATTTTCAGAAAGTAAGTCAATTTGAGCTGGAATATATAGCATTTTTTTACTGAAGAAAAATGATGGTATATAAAAAAGCAAAAAGCTTTTCCATTTTTAAATAGGAAAAGCTTTTTGCTTTTAAGCATGTTTGCGAATAAGCTTTTGTTTTATAAATTCTAAAACGAATCCACGTATTTGAGGATCAATTACAATTCCGATTATACCGTATAGTATACCAGTAAGAGTTAAAGCAACTAATGGTGGTAAGTTGATTAATGCAATTCGGTATATACCGTAACTAATAATAAAGGCTAAGGAATTAAATATAATTCCTTTAACTAATAATTGCATGCCTTTACGAATAAAGAGGGTAAATCCAATTAATAGTGTAATTTCGGTAATGATGGCTGCGGCAGCTGCCCCCATCATTCCATATTTACTACCTAATACAATATAACCTATGATGGCAACAACTAATCCAATAGTCATTGTTGTTGCACGTTTCCATTGCTGGCCAATCGTTGTTAAATTATCAGCTAGTGGATAGTTAATTGATTGTAAAATAACCATAAACGCTAGAATAGCAAGAGCGTCACCAGCGGGAGCGTATTTTTCTCCTAATAAACTAACAATCCAGAAACTTGGATCAGCAATAAAGGGGATAGAAATTCCCATTCCTAAAAAAGACATAAGTTTTAATTCAAAACTTGATAATTTTCTATGTTCTTCAATATTTTTCTCATTACCAAAAGCAAAAAGTCTTGGATAAAAAGCAGCTGCAATTACTCCAGGTATTTGATATAGTACAGCAGGTATTTTAGATGCAGCACCAAAGAATCCAACTTGCTTATATGTTGAAACCTTTTCTAATATAATAGGGCCCAATTGTGGTAAGAGCATAATAATGATTCCGTTGATCGTGAAAATAAGTAGTTGATCTAAAATGCCTTTATCCCAACCCTTATGGACTTTCGTGTAACGTATTGTCATTATAAAGGCGATAACACCTGTTACAAGACTAGATACCCCGTACATGGCAGCAACCATCATAAGTGACCATTGGAAAGACATCCCTAGTAATAGGGCAGCAGCAGCTGTTACACCTTGTAGTACAGAAATAATAGCTGTAAATTGCATGCGTTCTGTTACTTGGAAGTAAGCCATACCAACACCTTGTAAGGTTGCTCCGAACATTGTTGGTAGGACAACCCAATATACCATCGCACGTAAGTAAGCATCGGGATAGAAGAACTGGGCAAAAATAGCGAAAAGTACAGAAATTACGATAGCTAATATTAAACGAATACGTAAATAACTACTTATTAGCACACTAATATTAGCATCGCTTCTCGTTCCTTCACGCATAAACGTATGTGTTAAACCTGCATCTGTAAAGTAACAAATAACAGCTGAAACTGCTAACGCAGTTGTAAACATACCGTAATCACTTGGAGAAACATATCTTGCAAAGAAAATTGTTGCAATAGCCAGTACAAAGCGGACAGTAATGTTTCCTACAAAGAGGTAGGATGCGTTTTTTAGAATTTTATTTGTTTTCATGAGAAAAGACCTTTCTATTCTTTAGGACCCGGTTAGTTTGTCCTATTTGTAAATTTAATTTGTTCACAGAAAGAGAGAGTATCGTTATATTTTCAGTTTAAGAAAACAGAAATTTAATTCGTACAAACCAAAGCATTGCATATAGTTTTTTACTACGCTTTCCATTCTTTGAATAGATTTTACGGCAATATTTCCTTATATCTTTTTTGATTAATTGAACTTGTGATTTATCTAATCGAGAGTTTTCTTTAATATATATACAAGCGTTATTGATGACTGTATAAGGGAATAAATAAGTCTCAAGAATCTCAATCAGTGACTGAGGGTCTTTCGTAATGAAGTCTTGAGATTTATTATGTACCCAATCTTTCATACGATTGAATACTTCTAGCTCTTTTGTTGTTTTTAATTCATAATCTTTATACTTAGAAGAAAGATTTCCTTCTGATAAGATTCTATAATAAGTTAAGTATTCATCGACATAACATACATTTGTCAAACTCATAAGTTTAAATAAAAACTCTAAATCTTCTCCCCAACTACATCCTGGTGTAAAACGAATGTTATGATCCATTACGATGGATCGTTTGAAAATCCAAGTACTTGTTTGAGCAACAACTTGATGTGTTAGGAATGCTTTTGCCATATCACCTTTAATAAAGTTTGTTGTATGCTCAAGCTTTTCGCCTGTTTCTTCGTAGAAATTCATATAACCACAATAGCACGCGTCCATGTTGTTTTTATGCATACTCTCGATTTGTTTCTCAATTTTAGTTGGATGCCATAAGTCGTCACTATCAAGGAAAGCGATATATTCTCCGCTAGCATTTTCGATACCTGTATTACGGGCTACCGAAACACCTTGGTTTTTTTGATGAACGTATTTTACTTGCCCTGGGTATTTTTCAGCAAGGTTTTTCACAATAGAAGGTGATTGATCTTTACTTCCATCATCTACAATTACAATTTCAATGTTTTTATATGTTTGATCTAGTATTGACTGCATCGTTTCTTCAATATATTTTTCCGTGTTATACAGGGGTATGACAACAGAAACAAGTTGCTTTTGTTCCATCATAGAATTTTTATCTCCTCAAGTTTTTTATGTCTTGCATCATATATACAAGCCTTTTGGAAGGAAGAAGATTACAAGAACATCTGTATAAGTTTAACGCATATAAACTTTGTAAATCAACTTTCTATTGTTGTACTTTGTATAAAAAGTATTTATTATAGAACGTATTGTGTTGTAAAAATATAGAAATATATTTTGAAAATTATGTATCTGAAGGGAGAAGATGAGATGTTAGGGCGATTTACTCGCAAATCTAATATAATCCTTTTAGGGATTATTATGATAGTCGGTTTTGCACTTCGTTTTGCAACTTTACAAACACATGGTGCAGATCTATCTATAGCTAGCGATGATATAGGTTATCAAAAAACGGCAAATATTTTATTGGAAACAGGGATGTTAACATATCATGAACCAGATAAACCAACGATTCATATTATGCCGGGTTTTCCAGCTTTATTAGCTGTTGTATTTTATTTTTTTGGAAATGGCAGTGAAGGTCTTTTTGTAGCAAAATTAATTATTATCCTATTAGGGGTACTTAGTATTTTGCTAACTTATAAGATTGGTACTTATTTATTGAATTCTGCTGCAGGATTAATAGGTGCTTTCTTATTAGCTGTGTATCCTCCAGAGATTGTTATGGAAAATTTAACTTTAACAGAAGGACCGTTTCTATTCCTTTCATTAGGATTAGTATATTGGAGTTTAAAATTAGCTGATACTCATAAAACGAAACATCTTCTGATTGTATTAATTTTCTACTTTTTAGCACTGTACCTCCGTGTACAAATTGCCTTATATCCAATCTTACTATTTGGGTATCTTTTAATGAAACGCTACCCATTCCGTATTATGATGAAGCAAGCGATTATAAGCATAGGAATAGGACTTATCGTACTTGGACCATGGTGGGCTCGCAATTACATTCAATTTGATAAATTTATCCCACTAACTGCTGGGGCAGGGAATCCGTTATTACTTGGAACGTATCAAGGGAAAGGTTACCCAGAAGGTAAGGATATGGGGGAACTTGAAATAGAGTTACATGCAAAATACCCTAATCTTGAAGCACATGAATTTATGGAATTAGAAGAAAAAATAGCGATTGATAAAATGAAGGAATGGTGGAAAACTGATAAGGAATCTATGATAGAGAGTTATTTAGTTTTGAAGCCAGAAATTCTTTGGAAAAAACCGTATTATTCTATAGAGCATAATATTGAAGTATTCAATGTTTCTGCAAAGGATATGAATGAAATATATAATTTTATTAAGACGACGTTTTTAATATGTACAGTACTTTCATTTATTTTCCTTTTAAAAAGGTGGAGAGAGACTACATTTTTATGGTCAATCCTTTTATTGCAAACAGCTTTAACATGTTTTTATGTTGCATATGAACGATATGCATTACCGTTAATACCATTCTTATTTATTATAATTGGAGTTGGGACCGTGGCAACTGTTATGAAAATTAGTAAATTATTAATTAGAAAAAAATAGTTTGCAATAAAAAACATCTTAATTTTTTTAAAAAATTAAGATGTTTTTTTGTATATATTCATATTTAAATAGAAAACTATTCTTTATCGGTTTCAGGTTGCGTTACTTTTAATTTTTGCTTTAATAACGCATAATCTTGCGTTAACGTTACAAGTTGATGATGTAATTTAGAAATTTTTCTTGTTAAGTCAAAAATTAATATGAAACAGAATAATAGTCCAAATAAGAATAAAACAGATGGAGGATATTCTACGTGTAATAGTTGGCCAATCCAATTTATAATTTTTTCAGTAGAACTTAAAATAGCCATTGCAACACAAACAAAAATCCATAAAATAGCATATTTAGTTTCTAAAGCTCCACGACGAATGGAATTAATAATTAATAAAAATAATAATAGAATGAAGATAAATGAAAAGGTAATTATAGGCATTTATTATCAACCTTTCACAATTTTTTGCATCAATATAGCAAGGCTTACTTTAATCATGTAATATGCAGATTTAAGAGGTGTGATAGAAGATTGTCCCCCTTGACGCTCTTGCATATTTACGGATATTTCATTAATGCGTAATTTTTTCTTTTTTAAATGAATAAGGACTTCTGGTTCTGGATAATCTTTTGGATAATTATGTGCAAAAATCTTAATTACTTCTCTATTGATAGCACGATACCCAGAAGTTGGATCCATAAAGGTTTGTTTTGTTAGTACTTTCAGTAGAGCAGTAAAATAAAAAATACCAATTCTTCTAGAAATACTACCTTTATAGGCTGTTTTCTCTGTAAAACGTGAACCTAGCACCATATCGCATTGGTCTTCAGCAATAGGTTTTATAATTTTGTACAAATCATCAGGATTATGTTGCCCATCAGCATCGAACTGAATCGCAATATCATATCCATTCTCATAAGCGTATTTATAACCAGTTTGTACAGCTGAGCCAATACCTAGGTTATATGGTAAGTTCACAAGGTGAACAGGAAAATCATTTACGATTTGAGCTGTTTTATCATGTGATCCATCATTAATAACGCAAATGCTTAATTCTGTAAAATGCTGTTTTAGTTTTAATAATCTTGTTAATGTATCTGCAATTGCTTCTTCCTCGTTATACGCAGGAATAATAATTAACGTTTTTGGTATTGAAATTGGTACCTCAATAGACATTATCGCACCATCCCTTATATACTTAATTATATTATAGTTATTTTTAAACGAACCTTATCTAATATACCATTAATAGTATAGCAAAATAAAGGAAAAACTGGTGGATTATTTTAGGAGACAAACAGTAAATAAAAGATAAGAGGTGGAATTTTTTACAATAAAAAATACATGCAAGGATGAAATAAACCTGTGCATGTATGAAGTGAGAGTATCGTATTATATATTCCATGGCTT
This sequence comes from Bacillus sp. EKM501B, assembly GCF_011800505.1. Taxonomy (NCBI): domain Bacteria; kingdom Bacillati; phylum Bacillota; class Bacilli; order Caryophanales; family Bacillaceae; genus Bacillus; species Bacillus sp. EKM501B. The sequence goes on from NZ_JAALFZ010000008.1 coordinate 29,341, forward strand.
ACTTAAAGTTAAAACTTCAGCCATCTCTTTACTTTTTAAACGTCCCTTTTTTCGGTTTTCCGCGCGTTCTAAACCGGTTGTGTGTAACCAATGTTCTTCTTCAGTTTCAGGAAGTACTTGTGGTACGGATGAAGGTTTTCCATCTTTTATTGCCACAAATGTAATGAAGCAAGTAGCAGCAATTCTACGCTCGCCTGCTAATAAGTTTTCTGCGATTACTTTTACGAAAACTTCCATTGAAGATTTCCCTGTATAACATACAAATGCTTCATAACAAACAGAATCAGCTTGGTGAATTGGAGTTAAAAAATCAACTGAATCAATAGATGCTGTTACGCAATGTTTACGACTATGTCTTGCAGCCGCAATTGAAGCAATACTATCAATTTCTGCTAATAATTTCCCTCCAAAAAGTGTTTGGTGATTATTTAAATCGTTAGGAAAAACACGTGTTGTCTTAATTGCTTTAGATTCTCGCATGAATTTCTTTTCCATATATTCAGCCCCTATAGTCTGTTTTCAATCAGAATAATATGTGTAAGCAGATTACTCATATTAGATATTTAATGAAGTAAAGTGTATTCCAAAAGAGGATTATTTAAACTTCTGTATTTGTATTCATGTAACTGAAAGAAAATTTATTTTATCTAAAATGTAGTGTAAAAGAGGATTCGCTTACATTGCAAGTAAAAAGTAATGACTATGTATTTGTCATAGAAATTCCCTATCAGCCGTGTCCCCATTCATGATAGAATCGTTTTGTTATGAATGGAAATAGAGGTGCAATGGACATATGAATCATATACAAACAAATTTTTCATCTTTCTTCAATAAAATTACAATCGGTGCGATGCTCGCATTTTTTGTTTATAGTTGTTGGGCAGCATTTGAGACAAGTAAGCAATTTTTTGGAGGAAGTACAACAAGTGTAACAATCATATTAGCAATTTTCGTCATACTTATTTTGTTAGTGGCATCAATTCTACAATATCGTTTTACAGATAAACAATTTCTTATTTTTCTTATAAGTATATCTATAGTTGTGAGGGTTAGTATGCTGTTATTTGTAGATGCTCCAATAATTGGTGATATGAAAGTGATGTATGAGTCTGCAAAGCAGATTGCAATTGGTAATAATATAGGGACTGTAACTCATTTGCCTTTTATTATATATGAGTCGGTAATTATTCGTATATTTGGTGATTCATTATTCGCTTTACAACTATTTAATGTGCTATTTTGCACAGGAACAGCATTATTTATTTATCGTATTGCGGGAATGGTTTTTGGAGAAGAATGCGGTCGTATTGCTTCTATCTTTTATGCTCTGTATATTCCAAATATATTCATGAGTTCCGTATTAACTCCTGAATCACTTGCAATATTTTTATTTTATTTTGCTTGTTACATACTTTTATATAAAGGATTAGATCATCCTTATATGTGGGTGTTTTCAGCGATTTTATTTGCATTTAGTAATATGGTTTTCCCAATGGGATTATTTCTTCCTATTTTTATTACGGTATATGTATTATTAATCGAAGTATTTCAATCAGCAACGAAACAAAAGGTGTTACTAAAAATGATAGGGATACTTATTCTATTTTATAGTGCCCATTTTAGTGTGAATTATGGAATTAAGGCAATGGGATTGTCACAATATACGATTTCAAATGAGACGTATGTTCAATCTGTTTTAATTGGAAAGACGCAACATGAAGAAAAAATATCGAAAAATCAAAGTGTAACAGAGCATATTGATCAAAAGTTAAAAGAGATTGAGGGAGAAAGATTTAAACTTTTAGAGCCGATGATAAATCAGTTTTCAGATGAAGGGGTAAATTCTATTCTTTTCAAATGTGAAAAACTGATATATATAGCCGTAACATTGTTTATGACTATAGCTCTATTACACTTCCTTATTAAGAAACAACAAAATGAGGGATATATGTTGTTCTTATTTTTAATTAGTGGCTACGTATTGTTAAAGCTCTTTCAAGTAGATATGGCATATTACAATGTAATTATGCCGGCATTGTTCATTTTGCAGAGCTTTGGTGTTTATATGAGTTATGTGTATTGTCAAAAAATATTTTTCAGAAAATAAAAAGAATCCATTCTGGATTCTTTTTTTGATGGAAGATGAAATTTAGTAGTCAGTGCAGATGAAAAGTATGCCTGACTTGAATTTGATCCCGCTATTTTCCAGGCAGTAAGACCCCCACTTCAAAATCAGCGAAAGCAAAGAAGTTAGGTGGGGGGCGGGCTGCCCGTAAAAGCCCGATTGGTGAGGGCTGATAATCAACGGGGGATGAACAAAACCCCCGTTGATTAAAGTTTCACTTTATCTTATCGATTTAGTTCTAGTTGTAAATTATCGGCTGTTAGAGCCATTTGTGAGGAATCATCTTGAATTCCTTTCATTACTTGTGAAATAGCTTGTAGCTCGTGTTCAATTTTCTTATTCTGTTCTTTTGAGTTAGACATATCTTTTACAATTTCTTGGAAGTATCGATCTGTTGCTGACATACTATCCGTTCCTTCCGATACGAGAGAGCTAATTTGTTTCACGGAAGACGAGACACGGGTAATTTGTTCATTTGTTTTTTCAACGAGCTTTGTAACGTTAAATATAGATTCTTTCGTTTGCTCTGATAATTTTCGAATTTCACCAGCAACAACAGAAAACCCCTTCCCAAATTCTCCAGCACGTGCAGACTCGATAGCTGCATTTAGTGCGAGTAAATTGGTTTGCTCCGCAATCGATTTAACAATATCTATGATTTCATTAATTTTGTTAGAAATATTAAGGAGTTCATGAGTATCTGTAATAATCGTTTCCATATTCATTTGAATAGATCCCATTCGTTTGTTTTGCTGGTTTAATTGTTCTTTCCCTTTATTGGCTTTTTCTTCAGATGTTGTAGCTAATGATGTACCTGTTTTAGCAATCTCTACAATAGTTTCAGATTTGGCGGTTAGTTTTTGAATAGAAGAGCTTGTTTTTTCAGATACAGCAGCTAGTTCTGTTGCGATATGCGTAATTGTCATAGCAGTTAGTTCTTTTTCTTTCTCATGCTCTTTTTGCATTCTTTCATATTCAGATTCATAAGCTGCAAGAACAAGTTCTTGTTCAAGAGTAAATAATTTATTTATAACATTTATAGAATAGGAAAAATCATCGATTGTTGTTATTTTTGTTTGCAAAATCTTCATGATAGAGCGGAACAATTCTTGATAAGCAGCAGTATACCATTTTCGATGTAAACCAATTTGTACATGCCTTTTGGCAATCCTAACACGCTGTTCAATAAAATCTTCATGCATATTGCCGCTGAATAATTCTTTAATATGTGTTTTTAAAGTTTGTTTTAGTTTTGGAATAGAGCTGTAACGTTCAATAATAGTAATTAAATTAGGTTGTTTTGTAATGTTGGCATAGAATTTTTCAGTAATCCAATCAATTTCTGCATAAATAAAAGGCTGTAGTACTTTTACAACTTGTAAATCTTCTTTTGAAATATGTAGCATATCCATTTGAATTTTTAATTCAGAATTAGTAGGGACATTAAAAGTTATTTGTTGGTCCTTACTTAATTCGATTATACTGGCATTTGTTTTATTAATATTTTTTTTGAAAACCCCAAGCATCATTCTTCCCCCTGTATATAAAACGTTTTCAATTTTAAAACTAATATAGAGTAATTATATATGCTTATATATAATTACTCTATATTAGTTCGTTGAATAGTATATAAATTAAGAGAATTCTATCTAGAATTCTCTTAATGGCCTTTATTAATTTTAGCATGTGTTTTAAAGAAAACAGGGAAATGAACATTATATATTACAGTGACGACACGAATAATGAATGTTACTAATAAACAAACATAGAAAGCTAACACGTGCGCCCCCATAGCGTGTGTGATTAGGAAGCTAATTGCTCCTAAGATAGAAGCGATTGCGTAAATCTCTTTTCGGAATACGTAAGGGATATCTTGAGCACAAATGTCACGCAAAATACCGCCTCCAATACCTGTAATGACTCCCATTGAAACAACTAGAAATGAGGCGTCAACATGATGTGACATTGCCGCATTTGCACCAATAGCTGTAAAAACACCTAAGCCAACAGCATCAGAAAGCATAATAACGACTTGAAGTTTATTGATGCGCTCAAAAAACATACAAGTAAATAATGCTGATAATACACTTACGAAAAAGTAAATGGGTTTTACAAATGCGACAGGGGGCAGGTTACCAATCATGATATCACGAATAATACCGCCGCCGAGCGCAGTAGCTACAGCTAAACAAAGGACACCAAATAAATCTAAATCTTTTTTTAAACCAACTAATGTACCAGAAATGGCAGCGGCGATAATGCCAAGAAACGTAAATATATCGATTAATAACATGGCCTTAATCCCTTCCTCTTAAAGATGTTCCAGAGAAAAAATATACACTAAAGTATTGGAAATAACAATTACTTTTCGCTACATGTAGAAAAACGGATAAAATTCATAAAGAAAGCGTTTGAAAATGTTTGGAAAATAGCCATAAAGTAATTTGAAAAAGATATGAAAAGATTAATTTTACATTTTTTGATGTTGTTTATTTGTTAAAACATTACAATTATAGGTAGGTTATTTATATTTGTATAAAATGATGAAAAAATATTTATATACTGACAAAAATAAGGGGGTGGTTGTTAGATAGATTTTATAAAAATAGGGGAGTATAGCTAAAGGACGATAATTTCTATTACTGATTAATACTTGTCCTGGCTAGTTTTAGCTGGAAAAATAGTTCTCGATTTGAATATGAGTTATGTTATAATTGCTAGGTGTGTTTGAATGATAAAAAATTATGATTAAAAGATAATGTTAAGATTTTGTATGGAGGTCTTGGAATGTTAGCAAATCAAGCTAGGGTTAGATTTGAGCATTTTTTGCTCTTTTTTATTATTTTACAGCCTGTTTTAGATTTATTAACGTCTCTTAGCATCACTTTATTAAAGTCAAATGCTACCGTTGGAATTTTAGTAAGATTCCTTATTATGGCTGTTGGTGGTATTTACATTTTAATTCAGGCAAAAGAGAAGGAAAATAGAAAGTTTTTAATTTATCTTATATTGTTAGCCGGAGTTTTAGGGATAGGATTTATTAATAACAAACTAGTTAAGGATCCTATTGTACTTAGTGAAGAGGTTAAATTCGTTGCGAAAGCATTATATATATATATCATGCTGGGATCATACATTTTAGCTTTAAAATCATTGAAAAAGACAGTTAATATTAGTGATAAGGTTCGAAATAGTATTGTATATTCTACATTAATCATTAACGCAATTATGGTTATTTCTATTTCAACATCTACTGACTTTGGTAGTTATGAATGGATGAAGGTTGGTTCTCGAGGTTGGTTCTATGCAGGGAATGAACTAGGTTCAATCTTAGCTATTATTTTCCCTATTGTAGTACTATATTCTATTCAAAAAACAAAGAGCTGGAAACACATTCTATATTGGATTCCATCACTTTTAATGATTTATTCGCTAATTCAAGTTGGTACAAAAGTAGGAATGGGCTCAATTGGTGCTACGTTAGTGGCAGCAATCGGGATTATTTTACTACAATTATTATTTGATAGAAAAAATCCGAACAAAAAATCCCTTGCACTTAATGCAGTAATTGCTATTGTCCTATTAGCTGGTGTAGTCGGAACGTTTAAACAAACGCCATTAGCACAAAATATGGGTATTCACAATAATTATTTATCAGAGCAAAATGTGGCGCAGCAAGGTCAAAAAGAAAAAGAAATTAAAGAGAAGCTGAAAAAAGAGCAAGAACTTAAAGCAAAAGAAGAAAATCATCATAAAGTTGAAAAGCCAGAAGAAAAGGCGAAGATAGAAGAGGAAGTTAAGAAAGAGCTTGAGAAAGAGCAAAAGAAAGAAAATCAAGAAAATCTTATTTTCAGTGGACGTCAAGTATATGAAGAAAGACATAAGCAGTTCTTTAAAGAAGCGCCAATGTCACAAAAGTTATTAGGAATGGGTTATGCAGGTAACTTTAAATACAATGAACAAAAGCAGCCAGATCCAAAACTAATTGAAATGGACTTCCATGATTGGTTTTATGATTTCGGGATTATTGGCTTTGTATTACTAATGATTCCATTTATTTATTACGGGCTAAGAATTCTACTAGCATTTGCTACGAGATTTAAGGACATATTTAATATAAAATATGGAATGATTTCAGCAAGCTTATTGTTAGCGTTAGGTATTGCTTATATTGCAGGACATATTTTAACAGCACCAGGAGTTGGGATTTACTTTGTAGTGGTGTTAGCTTATCTAATAGTAGACCTAGAAATTGAATGATAAAAATAAAAGCTAACTTTTGTTAGCTTTTATTTTTTAGTACAGTAAAATAAAAATAGATGGAAACGTAGCGAGGATTTAAAGGAGGAAAAAATATGAAAATATTGCATATGAATGCAGGAGCAGAAGATGGAGGAGGGAAAACACATATTATTTCACTTCTCGATCAGTTTCCAACTGGTGAAGTAGAATTAGCAGTATTTGAAGATGGAATTGTTGCGAAGGAAGCAAGGGAGTTAGGGATAAAAGTCCATGTGTTTTCACAAAAATCGCGCTATGATTTATCCATTTTAAAGAATATAAGTGAATTTATTAATAAAGAAAAATTTGATGTAGTTCATACACATGGCCCTAGGGCTAATTTCTATGTTTCTTTAATGAAAAAGAGAATAAAGGCAAAATGGGTAACGACTATTCATAGTGATCCATTTCAAGACTTTACTAAACAGGGCTTAAAAGGTTGGATTTTTACGAAATTAAATTTGAAAGCCTTAAAAAATATAGACTTATTTTTCGTTGTAACAAATAGATTGAAAAAAAGCCTGGCAGCATTAGGTATTTCAAATGAAAAGATGCATGTTATTTATAATGGAATTGAATACGATAAGGAAAAAGCAGAAGGCTATAATAAAAAAGAAATGTTCAATATTGATGAAGATGTATTTACGGCAATCCAAGTAGCACGATTACATCCTGTCAAAGGACATGAAGTTTTATTCGATGCGTTACAACAAACAAAATTAGAGAAAATTAAAGTATTATTAGTTGGCGATGGCCCATTAGAAGAAAATCTAAAGTCATTAGCTACTGAAAAAGGGATTAACGATAAAGTAGAGTTTTTAGGACATCGTCAAGATGTAAAACAATTATTTGCGTCGTCACATATAAATTTATTAACTTCCCATAGTGAAGGGTTCCCACTAGTTTTATTAGAAGCGGCAAATCAACGCGTACCATCAATTGTGACTAGGGCTGGAGAAATTGAACCATTAATCGTAGATGAAACTTACGGATGGATTGTGCCAACAGGTGATGGAAAGGCATTAGCATTAGCTTTAGAAGAAGCGTATGATAAGTGGAAAACTGGAGAGTTAGCAGCAATGGGTAAACATATTTATGAGCATGCTACTATGAACTTCTCACTTCAGAAACTATATGAAGATACAAAGGAAACATATAAGCAATTAATAGCGAAAAACTTGTAATGATAGAGAGGATAGTTAACTATGGCAGTACAAACAGTTGATATTCTAGGCGTTCCTTTTTCTACAATGACAATGGATGAAACGGTCCAATATTTAAAAGAACAACTAGAAGCGGAGCGAACTCATACGTTTCAGGTAGTAACAGCAAACCCTGAAATTGTTATGTGTGCAAAAAAGGATGAAAAGTTCTATCAAACATTATTGAATACAGATTTAATTACACCTGATGGTATTGGGGTTGTAAAGGCAAGCGGGATGCTTGGTACACCTTTAAAAGAACGTGTAGCAGGTTTTGATTTAATGTGTAATTTACTTGCGAAGTTATCAGAAGATAGTAAGCCGGTATCTGTTTTCTTATTAGGTGCAAAGCCGCATGTTGTACAAGCTGCAGCAGATCATTTAACAAAGACATATTCAGCTGTATCCATCGCCGGTATACAAGATGGTTATTTTAAACAAGAAGACGAAGAGAATATTATTTCTCGCATTCAAGAAGCAAAACCAGATTTATTACTTGTTGCACTTGGTTTCCCGAGACAAGAGAACTTTATCCAAAACAATAAGCATCGTTTAGAAACGAAAATGGCTGTTGGAGTAGGTGGAAGTTTAGACGTATGGGCTGGAGAGGTAAAACGTGCACCAAAATGGATTCAAGCGATTCATTTAGAGTGGTTTTATAGATTATGCAGTAATCCAACACGCTGGCGTCGTCAGTTAGTATTAGCGGAATTTTTAAAAGAAGTAATGCGTTCGAAAAAGTAGCGAAATATCGCTGCTTTTTTTATTTGTTCATTTTTAATAAATTGAAACTTTAATCAGTGAGGCATCCCCACAGATTATTAGCTCTCACCAATCGGGATAGACGTTTTACTTTTTGGGAATGATGAAGGAGAATTTTTTACACAAAAGTATTTTACTTATACAATTCACACATGTAAAATGATGTGTAAAGACACCTGTGTGAGGAGGACTTCTAGTGGGCAAGGTTAAAGAAATTTCGAAGCGCAAACTACTAGGTATAGCTGGGCTTGGATGGCTATTTGATGCAATGGATGTTGGAATGCTTTCATTTGTAATGGTAGCCTTGCAAAAGGATTGGGGATTAAGTACGCAAGAAATGGGCTGGATAGGCAGTATTAACTCAATCGGTATGGCAGTAGGAGCGCTTATTTTTGGGATACTATCAGATAAAATAGGGCGAAAATCAGTCTTTATTATTACATTATTATTATTTTCTATCGGTAGTGGTTTAACTGCATTAACAACAACACTTGCGATGTTTCTCGTTTTACGCTTTTTAATTGGTATGGGGCTTGGCGGAGAGCTTCCGGTTGCCTCTACACTAGTATCAGAGAGTGTTGAAGCGCATGAACGTGGGAAAATTGTTGTGTTATTAGAAAGTTTTTGGGCAGGTGGATGGCTAATTGCAGCTCTTATCTCGTATTTTGTTATTCCTAAATATGGTTGGGAAGTTGCGATGGTATTGAGTGCAGTTCCAGCATTATATGCTTTATATTTAAGATGGAATTTACCGGATTCCCCAAGGTTCCAAAAAGTTGAAAAAAGGCCATCTGTTATTGAAAATATAAAATCAGTTTGGTCTGGGGAATATCGTAAAGCAACAATTATGCTATGGATTCTATGGTTTTGTGTTGTTTTTTCCTATTATGGAATGTTCCTTTGGTTACCGAGTGTAATGGTGCTAAAAGGATTTAGTTTAATAAAAAGTTTCCAATACGTACTTATTATGACATTAGCTCAACTTCCAGGATATTTCACAGCTGCTTGGTTTATTGAACGTCTCGGTCGTAAATTTGTTTTGGTTACGTATTTAATCGGGACAGCTTGCAGTGCTTATTTGTTTGGGGTTGCGGATTCATTAACAGTATTAATCGTGGCAGGTATGTTACTATCCTTCTTTAACTTAGGTGCTTGGGGAGCATTATACGCCTATACACCTGAGCAGTATCCAACGGTTATTCGTGGTACAGGTGCAGGAATGGCAGCGGCATTTGGTCGTATTGGTGGTATTCTTGGGCCACTATTAGTGGGATATTTAGTTGCCTCAGAAGCTTCACTATCATTAATATTTACGATTTTTTGTGGATCAATTTTAATTGGTGTATTCGCTGTAATAATACTTGGACAGGAAACGAAGCAACGAGAATTAGTATAAAGTGAAAATTTGAACGTATCCCTGACCGTTTATTATCCTACACTACTCGGATCTTTATAGGCAGTTAGTGCGGGATAAAAGGGGAGAGGAAACCGAAGTGGTTTCCTTTTTTCTGTTTTTTTAGATAAATAATGGTATAGTAAGAAAAAGGGATTATTTCTTATAAAAGCGAATGTATACAACAGGACATATGGACAAAGAATTAGGTGGTTGAAGAAATGAAAATTTTACTGATTATGGAAGAGGCAGAAGAGAGAAGAGAGTTAGCTGAAAATTTCACTGAAAATATGAGAAATGTAGAATGTTTTGAAGCAAAGACAGGAACAGAATCTTTATTTATGATGAAAAAACATATACCAGACTTTGTTTTTTTAAGTTCCAAATTACTAGATGGTACTGGTTTTGAATATGCAAGTTTATTACGAGAAATAAATTGCTATACAAAATTTATTTTTGTAGGTGAAAACATAGAAGAATCTATTACAGCTTTTCGTTTCCAAGCATTTTATTATTTATTGCGACCATTTCGTGAAGAAGATTTACAATTTCTTTTATATAAAATAGGTAAAGAACAAGGTGAGAAAGCAAAGAGTTATTTGCGGAAACTACCGATAGAAAGTCAAGAGGGTATACGATATATTCTCCCAGAAGATATTGTATATGTAAGTAAAAATAAAGAAAATAAAACTGTTTCAATTTACACAACGAATAATCAGTATATTTCAACATATACACTTCAGGAATTAGAAAATAAGCTAAATGCATATGATTTTTTACGTGTACATAAAAGCTATTTAATTAATATGTCATATGTAAAAGAACTGAAACCTTATTATAATGGCACGTATAATTTGTATTTAGATAGGTATGATGAGCAACCGATTCCAGTCAGTCGTAATTATGTAAAACGCCTTCGAAATAACATTGAATTATAGTAGGTAATGAGAGTATTTTAACATGATAAACTGAAAATCCTTCATGATAGGGAGGATTCAAGTTAAATATTCAGAAAATTTAGTACAATCTCCACTAAGAAATAGTATTGGGGGAATTGTATGTGAAGACATTGAAATCGATCTTACTTTGGGGCATTATTACAGCAGTAGGAGCAGGTGCTTTTGGGGTAGTAGCTTTATCACAAGGTGAAACCATTAATGCTGTATGGCTCTTAGTAGCTGCCGTATGTGTATATGCAGTTGCTTATCGCTTTTATAGTAGATTTATAGCGAGAAAGGTTTTTAATTTAGATGATAATCGGCAAACACCAGCCCATACATTAAACGATGGGAAAGACTATGTTCCAACAAATAAGTGGGTATTGTTTGGACATCACTTTGCAGCGATTGCTGGGGCGGGACCTTTAGTAGGACCGATTTTAGCAGCACAAATGGGATATTTACCAGGAACCATTTGGATTATTGTTGGGGTAGTTGTTGCGGGGGCTGTCCAAGATTTTGTCATTTTATTTGCTTCGATGAGACGTAATGGTAAATCGTTAGGAGAAATGATTAAGGATGAGATTGGACCTGTTACAGGACTAATTGCAATGATAGGTATTTTAGGAATTATGATTATTTTATTAGCAGTATTAGCGTTAGTCGTAGTAAAGGCACTAATCGGAAGTCCTTGGGGAATGTTTACGATAGCAGCAACGATTCCTATCGCTATTCTAATGGGAGTTTATATGCGCTATATTAGGCCTGGTCGTGTTGGAGAAGGATCAGTAATTGGTATTATCCTACTTATTTTATCTCTTGTTGGAGGACAGTATGTAGCAGAAAATCCAACACTTGCAAGTATGCTCACATTTAGTGGTGAAACAATTGCTATTATGCTTATTGTATATGGATTTATCGCATCGGCATTACCAGTTTGGATGCTTTTAGCACCACGTGATTATTTAAGTACATTTTTAAAAGTCGGAACAATTGTAGGGTTAGCAATCGGTATCTTAATTGTAGCACCAGATTTACAAATGCCAGCAGTTTCGAAATTTATTGATGGGACTGGTCCTGTGTTTTCTGGAAACTTATTCCCGTTCTTATTTATTACTATTGCTTGTGGTGCAGTGTCTGGATTCCATGCTCTCGTTTCATCAGGTACGACGCCGAAGATGATCGAGCAAGAGGGACACGCACAGCCAATCGGTTATGGAGCAATGTTAATGGAGTCGTTTGTAGCAGCGATGGCGATGATTGCGGCTTGTGTATTAACACCGGGAACGTATTTTGCAATTAATAGCCCCGCAGCACTTATCGGTACAGATGTTTCGCAGGCAGCTCAAGTTATTTCCTCATGGGGATTTGCTATTACACCAAATGAACTAAAAGATCTCGCTGTAAATGTTGGAGAGCAAACAATTTTATCACGTACAGGTGGTGCGCCAACATTAGCGATAGGTATGGCATATATTTTCTCACAAGTAATAGGTGGAACGGCCATGATGGCATTTTGGTATCATTTTGCGATTCTCTTTGAAGCTCTATTCATTTTAACAACAATTGATGCCGGAACGCGTGTCGGCCGATTTATGATTCAAGATATTTTAGGGCATGTATATAAGCCATTTGGGAAAACGGATTCTACATTAGCGAATGTAATCGCTACAACATTATGTGTATTAGGGTGGGGATATTTCTTATACCAAGGGGTAATAGATCCGCTCGGTGGAATTAATACATTATGGCCACTTTTCGGTATTGCAAATCAAATGCTAGCAGGTATTGCATTATTACTTGGAACGACAATTTTGTTCAAAATGGGAAAAAAGGCGTACGTTTGGGTAACACTTATTCCAACTGTCGGGTTGCTGATTGTAACGATGACGGCGGGATATCAAAAGCTATTTCATGAAAATCCTAAAATTGGATTTCTATCGCATGCAAAGGTATTTCAGGGAGCATTAGATGAGGGAAAAGTGTTAGCGCCAGCAAAAAATGTTGCTCAAATGAAGCAAATTATTTTCAATGATTATATCGATGCAGCGCTTTGCGGAATTTTTATGATAGTTGTAATCGCTGTGTTAATTTCAGCACTTCGAATTTGGATCCAAGTATTAAGAAATAAGCCAATGCCGTTAAAAGAGGCACCATATATTCCTAGAGATGAAAGTGAGTCGAGGAACTATGCTTAAAAAGTTGTGGCAAGTATGGGGTGAAAGAAAACGCTTTATTAGTTTGCTCGTTGGGGTACCAAGTTATGAAGTATATGTGGAGCATATGAAAAAGCATCATCCTGAAGAAGAGGTTGTATGTCAAAAGCAATTTTTTGCTGAGGCACAAGAAGCAAGGTTTAATGCAAAGGGTGGAAAAATATCACGCTGTTGTTAATGAAAAAGGGCGAGTTTTCGCCCTTTTTATTTTTTTGCTGTTTCACGTGGAACAGCAAAAATAAACAAAATATTTGGGAATTAAAGGTATTTCGTATACAATAAGGTGAGGAAGGGGATAGATGGAAAAGTAGGGAGATTATTTTATGTTAAGGGACTTATTTGTAAATACAACAATTATTCTTTCCTTTATTTTTATTGGAGGTCAGCTTTTAAGGGATAAGCCGTTAAAAGAAGGATTCTCTTTTGGGCAGAAATGTGTAGTAGGCATTTTTACTGGGATACTAGGTATAGTATTAATGTATTTCAGTGTTCGTGTTGGTACCATTCTATTGGATTTACGCTACTTAGCTGTTATTCTAGCTGTTATTATTGGAGGACCGATAGCGAGTACCATAACAATTGGTATGATTTTAGTAACTAGGCTGTTGTTTATGGATTATTCATTAGCTTCTCAAGTGGCTTTTTATACAATCATTGCGATAGGAATAGGGAGTATCTTTATTTCGCGCATGAAGCTTTCTTTAGGGGGAAAGTGGGTATGGTTACACACATATATTTTATCTATTCTAATCCCAGCGTTATATATATGGTTAATTAAAGAGATCCACATAGTGGGATTATATTTAATTTCTAGTATTATTACAGGTTACATAACATTCATAAGTGCAAATTATGTTTTACAATCCAATGAGTTATTTCAAAAGATGAAACAATACGCAACGATAGATGCATTGACAGGTTTAGGAAACGTAAGACAGTTTGATTTAGAGATGAATCGTCATATTAGTAATAAGAACATGAAAAATGATTCGTTTTGTTTACTACTTATAGATATTGACCACTTTAAGTATGTAAATGATACGTACGGGCATCCTGCAGGGGACGAAGTGCTAAAACAAGTAGGATGTATTTTACGAGAAACTTCACAATTTCCAGATTTGGCTTTTCGAAAGGGTGGAGAGGAGTTTGCGCTTTTGATACCGAATAAGGGATTAGCTTACGGAATTCTTACGGGCGAGCAAATTCGTACAGCTGTTGAAAGTCACTCATTTCAATTGTTAGATGAAACGAAAATAAAAATTACTGTTTCGGTGGGGGTTTCAGAATATGAAGAATCACCGGAGCAATTTATTCAAGCGGCGGATGATGCGTTATACTACTCGAAACGAAATGGTAGGAATAAGGTCAGCTCTGTATCTTAAAGATAAGATGACCAGAAGACATAAAGCTTATAAAAAACACTCACAGAGGCAATGTATGAACTTTGTGAGTGTTTTTTATTTATATATTAGACAAGTTCTTTTGATACAACAAATTTACGATATGCACCATGGTGAGTTGGACCTACGTATTCGTTAATTTTGAATGAGTAACGAATAGCAGCTGTGATGAATTCTTTAGCAGTTTTTACTGCTTCTTTCACAGGTTTTCCTTTTGCAAGTTCTGCTGTAATTGCAGCAGAATATGTGCAACCTGCGCCGTGTGTATTTGTCGTATCAATTTTTTCTGATTCTAGAAGGTCGAATGTTTCTCCATCATATAGGACGTCGATTGCAGTTTCCGTACCAAGTTTGCTACCGCCTTTAATTAGGACGTATTTCGCACCTAAAGCATGGATCTTTTTCGCTGCTTCTTTCATGTCTTCAAGAGAATTAATCTTTACGCCACTTAATTGGTAAGCTTCAAATAAGTTTGGTGTTACAACTAATGCCTTTGGAACAAGAACGTCACGTAAGCAATCATTCGTTTCAGGATGTAATGCTTCATCAGCACCTTTACATACCATAACAGGGTCAACTACTACATTTTTGAAATTGTGCTTTTCGATTGTTTCTGCAACCATTTCAATAATTTCTACTGATCCAAGCATACCTGTTTTTAAAGCGTCTACGCCAACACCTTCAATTGTTGTTTCTAATTGTGGTTTTAATGTAGAAGCTGGGATTGGAAATACGTTATGTGCCCAACCGTTATGTGGATCCATCGTTACGATTGTTGTAAGAGATGTCATTCCGTATACGCCCAGTTCTTGGAATGTTTTTAAATCTGCTTGTATACCAGCACCGCCACTTGTGTCAGAACCAGCGATAGTAAGTGCTTTATTTAATGTCATTATGAAAGCCCCCTCGAGTGATATAATGAAAACTATGTTCTCACCATTATATCAATGTTACGAATAAGTACAAAGTGAAAAGTAGATGATTTATTTTAAGAGCTATTTAAAATCTTGTATGCAGGAGACTGAGTATGTTTCGAGATAATCGTACAAATGAATTAGTTATATTAAAGGAAATTGCAGAAACATTAAATACATCAAATGATACATATCATGTATTGCAAGCTGTCCTAGAGAAATTACTAAGTGTAACAGGTTTAACGACAGGATGGATTTTTCTTGCGGATGAAAATGGGAAGTATACGAAGTTAATTGATTATCAATTACCAGAGGCACTTACATATGAAAATAAACGCCCGATGTGCGAAGGTGAATGTTGGTGTTTACGAGGTTTTGTAGATGGAAAATTAGAGAGAGCCGTTAATATTATTGAATGTAAAAGAATTAATAATGCAATTGAATATAATTGGGGGGATACGGAGGGCATTCTTCATCATGCTACGGTTCCTTTAAAAGCTGGGGGAGAAAAATTTGGGTTGTTAAATGTTGCAAGTCCGGGTAAAACACATTTTTCAGAAGAAGAATTAGTATTACTCCAATCGGTTGCCTTCCAAATTGGTACGGCTTTAAAGCGAACAAAATTATATGAAAATGAAAAGAGAAGAGCACATTATTATGTGAAATTAGAGCGTTTCATTCAAGATTTAAAAACGATTCATAAGTTTAATGTACTACCTGAAAAAGTGGTAAATCACGTAGGTGAAGTATTTCAATGGAATCAAGTAGCGCTTTTTATTAGGGAGGAAAAAGAATTATCTCTGCGAGCGTCTTACGTTCAGGAAGAGTTAAAAGAGGATATAAAAGAGGCGGCCAAGAGGGCGTTAGAACAAGATGAACCAGTTCTAATAAAACATCAAATAGGACATAATGTACATCTAAATCGAGCTGTTATTGCTACACCAATACATATTCAAAACCATATATTTGGTGTTTTATGTGTTAGCCTGAATAATGGAGAGTTTGATGCTAATACAATAGACGTAATTCAAGCATTATCGAACCATGTTTCGTTAATAATAGAGAATTTGAGGTTAAACGAGCAGCGCCGTGAACTTGTGCGAATGGAAGAAAGAAATCGGTTAGCAAGAGATTTACATGATTCTGTTTCGCAAAAATTATTTTCATTAACCTTCATGACAAAAGGCGCCGAGGCAGTTTTAAAAGGTAAAAATGAAAAGGTAGATCAATCTTTGCATGAGATGCGTGAACTTGCGCAAGGAGCTTTGAAAGAAATGAGGACATTAATTTGGCAGCTTCGTCCGGCGGGATTAGAAAAAGGATTATTGCCAGCTCTAAAGCAGTACGGTGAAAATTTGGGACTGAAAATTAGGGAGCAAGTTACGGGTGTTCGTGATTTACCTCGTGTAGTAGAAGAAGCTTTGTGGCGCATAGGCCAAGAAGCACTGAACAATGTAAGTAAGCATGCAGGTATAAAAGAAGCAACGATTTATTTTACAGTGAATGAGAAAAATGTATCATTAGAAATAGTTGATCAAGGAAAGGGATTTGTGGAAAAGAATATAAAAGAAAAGAAATCACTAGGTATGACTACGATGCGTGAAAGAGTAGAATTAGTTGGTGGAACAATTAAAATTGTAAGTAGTAATAAACGAACGAGCGTAAAAGTAAATGTACCATTATGATGTGAAAATGAGGGAAGTTTGTGAAAATAAAAGTATTGTTAGTTGATGATCATACAGTCGTTTTAAAAGGATTAGCATTTTTCTTAAGTACACAGGAAGATTTAGAGTTAGTTGGAGAAGCGAATAATGGGAAAGAAGCGTTAGTGAAAGTAGGAGAAACAACTCCCGATGTTATATTAATGGATTTATACATGCCTGAAATGGATGGTGTTGAGGCGACGGCATATATTAAAAAAGAGTATCCAAATGTGAAAGTAATTGTATTAACTAGCTTTTCTGATCAGGCGCATGTGTTACCTGCATTAAGGGCTGGAGCAAGTGGGTATATTTTAAAAGATGTAGAACCAGATCAGCTTGTTGAGGCTATTCGAAGCGCATATAAAGGTAATATTCAATTACATCCGGATATAGCAAATGCTCTTCTCTCTCAAACATTACCTGTAGAAGAAAAGGAAGAAGAACCTTCTATTCAAGTGGATGTGCTAACAGCGAGAGAAAATGAAGTATTGCAGCTATTAGCGAAAGGGATGAGCAATAAGGAAGTTGCATCTGTTTTAGTTATTACAGAAAAGACGGTTAAGGCGCATGTAAGTAGCATTTTGAGTAAGTTGAATTTATCTGATCGTACGCAAGCGGCATTATATGCAGTGAAAAATGGAATTGTATAAGACGAAAGTCGTAAGACCAAGTTCGCCTTTGGAAGGTGGACTTTTTTTATGGAAAAATACGTCTATGTGAGGACGAAATTGTCATTATATAAAGATAAAATATGTTTGTAAGCAACAAAACAACAATTACAAGGGATACCTTTTTTGAAAGCATATAACAACATAAGAGTGAGTACTAGGAGGAATAAATAATGGCAACAGTTTTATTCGTTAAAGCAAATAACCGTCCAGCGGAACAAGCAGTTAGTGTAAAATTATATGAGGCATTTTTAGCAAACTATAAAGAAGCACACCCAAATGATACAGTAGTAGAACTTGATTTATATAAAGAAGAATTACCATATGTAGGCGTAGATATGATTAATGGTACATTCAAGGTAGGTAAAGGATTTGATTTAACAGAAGAAGAGGCAAAAGCAGTAGCAGTTGCTGATAAGTATTTAAATCAATTCCTAGAAGCTGATAAAGTTGTTTTCGGCTTCCCATTATGGAACTTAACGATTCCAGCAGTATTGCACACATATATTGATTATTTAAACCGTGCTGGTAAAACGTTCAAATATACGCCAGAGGGTCCAGTTGGCCTAATCGGAGATAAGAAGATTGCATTATTAAATGCAAGAGGCGGCGTATATTCAGAAGGTCCAGCAGCTGAGGTAGAAATGGCTGTTAAATATGTAGCAAGTATGATGGGCTTCTTCGGCGCAACAAACATGGAAACAGTAGTTATTGAAGGGCATAACCAATTCCCAGATAAAGCAGAAGAAATCATTGCTGCAGGTCTTGAAGAAGCAGCTAAAGTAGCAAGTAAATTTTAATTAAAAGTATAATCGTCACTCGAAAAAACAGCATTAACATGTAAACGTTAATGCTGTTTTTTTATATTTTTAGTTCATCAGCAAGTTTTTCTAATGTATTTCGATCTTGTATATAATATGTTCGGCCTTCTTTTCTTAAATAATTTTGTTGGCAAAACTGATTTAATACATATAAAAGATGACGGTAGCTGACATTTAAATATTCCGAGGCCTCGGTATGCTTTTCTATATAACAATTATTTTGCTCTGTTAATAAAATAAAAGCAGCTAATCGATTTTCAAAAGGATAACTATAGTTTTTTGCGTAATTTTCAGTGCGAGTAATTGTCTTTTCTCCAATAAATTTACATAAGTGCTGTAAAAACGTTGCATCTTGTAATAAAAGTTGCTGACAATCTTTAAGAGGAAGTGCCAAACACACACAATCTTCTAGTACTTCAACGGACTTAGTAATATTTTCTACTCCTATTAATCCTAATTCCCCGATAAAAGATGGTGCTTGAATAAAATTAATTAATGAAACCTTCCCGTTTTTATGACTCATATATATTTTTGCCTTCCCAGAAATTAAGTAATAGAGATAAGGGAGAGTATTTCCTTCGCTACATATCATCTCTTTCGTTTGAAAAGAATGTAGCTCTACATATGGCAAGACATGAAATGAAAATAGGGTATGGAATTGATGGATTTGCATGTATTGATAAATTTCTTCCTCATTTTTGCTGATTTTCATATTTTCACCCCTATGTATAGTATGAGATATCTCCTATTATCTTTACAAGAAGGAATGATACGATTTATGTAAATTTGTTTTTGTAGAAAAGAGAGTGTGATGAGTTTATGAAAAAATATAAAACATTGCTATTTGATGTAGATGATACATTATTAGATTTCCAAAAGGCTGAAAAAGTGGCTTTACGGGTGCTTTTTGAAGAGAAGGGAATCCCTTTAACAGACGAGATAGAGGCTCGTTATAAAAAAATAAATAAAGGTCTTTGGGATGCTTTTGAAAAAGGTGAACTATCACGCAATGAAGTTGTAAATACACGATTCTCTCTGTTGTTTAAAGAGTATGGAGAAGAAGTAGACGGAATATTATTCGAAAATAATTACCGTAACTACTTAGAAGAAGGAAATCAACTCATGCAAGGTGCGTTTAAATTTATAAATCAAATTCAAGGGGAGTATGAGTTGTATATAGTGACAAATGGTGTTTCTAAGACGCAAGATAAACGTTTGCGTAATGCAGGGTTACATTCATTGTTTAAAGATGTTTTTGTTTCGGAAGATACAGGTTTTCAAAAGCCGATGAAAGAGTATTTTGATTATGTTTTTGAACGGATTCCTAACTTTGCACCTGAAGAAGGGCTGATTATTGGAGATTCATTAAGCGCGGATATTAAAGGTGGATATGTAGCGGGAATTGATACTTGTTGGTTTAATCCAGAAAGGAAATTAAATGATAGTGGGATTATACCGACATATGAAGTGCATAATTTTGAGGAGTTAGAAGCGTTATTAAAGCAGCATGTGTAATAAAAAAATAGGCAGTGGAGCTTTCATCCCCACTGCCTATTTTTATTAATTTTTATTTTCGTTATGTTTTGGCAGCGGAAAGGCATTCCCGATAGCAGCTGCACCAAGCATGGGCAATAGTAAATTAAGCGGGAAAAACATAAGTAATAGTAATGTTATAGCTATTGGCTTTCGTAACGCATAGCTTGAAATTGCTGTCGTTACGATGGCAACAGATGCTACTGGATCTATAGGAAGAATAGATGCTACAGCGTATCCGATACTTGACCCGGAAAATATAATTGGGAAGATATGTCCACCTCGCCACCCTGTGTTCAAACAAACGGCAGTAATGCACAACTTTAAAATCCCTGAAAGAAGTAGTATCCAAAAAGATAAATGGCTCCATTCAACAACTAATTCTTTTAATTGATGTTCCCCTGAAAATAATGTGTACGGAAGAAAAGTTCCCGCAATTCCTAATAAAATACCACCGATAATTCCGAGTGTCAGTTTGTATTCCCTAAAAGGGTGAATTAACTTCTCTAATGTGAATTCTAACTTGAAATAAAAGAAACCAACTATAGCACCGATACTAGCAAGTGGAAGAAATGCGATCCATTCATTGAAAGAAAGTGCACCTTCCCCAAAATCAACAATAAAGGATCCACGATTATCGAGTTTACTCAGTAGTAAATAAACAGAAAAACCTGCGAAAGTAGTAGCTAAGTATACAATCGCCTTTTTTCCTTTAGAAAAAGCAGCAATTTGTTCCCCCTCATTTTCATTTGGTGCTAAATAACCGAATAATGGTGCGTTAAAAATGACACTTAAAGTAGCTCCAATTCCGATCTCGGTTAGCTCATTCATACCCTTTAAGGCAAATTTAAAGCGATCCCCTACCCATGTGCACAGTCCGCCTATAATTCCAACTAGTGCGGCTTCTGGACCAAGACTAGCACCGAAAATTAAAACAATAATCGCTGTTAAAGTAGCCTGATGGACAAAGCGATATTCGATTCGACCAGTTTTTTTATATTCAGCCATCACTTCAGGCATAAGGCGTGGGTATGTACCGAAATGTTTTTGTGATAGACCAACAAGGACCCCGCCAATTATTGTTACGCAAAGGGTGTAATAAGAGGGAAAAGAGAGAACTTCAGGCAAGTATCCCCAAATAAAGTGGATTCCAATATTTATTGTGACTAAAAATAACCAGACTGTAGCTCCTACTATAGATCCTAGAAGAATGCCATATAGAGCAAGTATGTACTGCATATCTTTTTTATTTGTCATGTTATACCTCCGTTATGTAAATCTTAGTAGGTAAAAAAGTGAAATATACTAGTGAAAAATGGATTGAATATATATAGTATCTTTTTGAGAAGATGGCCTATTCAATATATAGGCTAACTTTAGGGGAATTTGAATTTATAGGTTAAATTACTTATTTAATTTTATAGACTGATTTGAGGTTTTTAAAGGTCTTTTTTGAAATAGACTAGAATATATTTCTTTTGTTGCTTTATATGAAACTGTTAACATTTATTTTAGAACATTCAGAAAAACTGTTTGACATTAGGAAATTATTGCTATAAAATCAACGGTAATTGCATAGTCTTATCAAGAAAAGGTGGAGGGACAGGCCCGATGAAACCTTGGCAACAGCCGTATAACGGAATTGTGCCAAATCCTGCAGGTAGTAATCCTGAGAGATAAGAAAGAGCCTTTAGAGCGTGTTTTCAAACTGCTCCTTTCTTGTTTTCAGGAAAGGGGCAGTTTTTTATTTTGTATAAAAGAAAGGAGAATGAGAGATGGGAGAATCATGGGGAAAAGGAACAATTTGTGTGCAAGGTGGCTATACGCCAAAAAATGGTGAACCACGTGTTTTACCACTTTATCAAAGTACAACATATAAATACGATACTTCAGATGATTTAGCAGCCCTATTTAACTTAGAGGCAGAAGGATATATTTATACACGTATTGGAAATCCTACTCTAGCCGCATTTGAGCAGAAGTTATCAGATTTAGAAGGCGGTGTAGGAGCTGTTGCAACGGCTTCTGGGCAAGCAGCTATTATGCTCGCAGTTTTAAATATTTGTAGTAGTGGGGATCATTTACTTTGTTCTTCAACGGTTTACGGGGGAACGTTTAATTTATTTGGAGTGAGTTTGCGTAAACTGGGTATTGATGTTACGTTCTTTAATCCAAATTTAACGGCAGATGAAATTACGGCGCTTGCTAATGACAAGACGAAACTTATCTATGCAGAATCGTTAGGAAATCCAGCGATGAATGTTTTAAATTTTAAAGAATTTTCAGCTGCTGCTAAAGAATTAGAGGTACCTTTTATCGTTGATAATACATTAGCAACTCCTTATTTATGCCAGGCGTTTGAACATGGGGCAAATATTATTGTTCATTCTACGACGAAGTATATCGATGGGCATGCGAGCTCCTTAGGCGGTATTGTAATTGACGGTGGAAACTTTGATTGGACAAATGGAAAGTATCCTGAACTTGTTGAACCAGATCCAAGTTATCACGGTGTAAGTTACGTTCAAAACTTTGGTGCAGCAGCGTATATTGTGAAAGCACGTGTTCAGCTATTAAGAGATTATGGAAATTGTATGAGCCCATTCAATGCATATATTAGCAATATTGGCTTAGAAACATTGCATTTACGAATGGAACGTCATAGTGAAAATGCTCTTGCAGTTGCTAAGTGGCTTGCTAATCATGAACGTATTGAATGGGTGAATTATCCGGGCTTAGATAGTAATGAAAATTACTCATTGGCACAACAGTACTTGAAAAAAGGTGCTAGTGGTGTTTTAACTTTCGGTATTAAAGGCGGATTAGAAGCAGCAAAAGAATTTATCGCAAATGTAAAACTAGCAACTCTTGTAACACACGTAGCTGATGCACGAACTTGCGTTATACATCCTGCTAGTACGACGCATAGACAATTAAATGCTGAAGATCAGCGTTTAGCTGGTGTTACATCTGATTTAATTCGTTTATCAGTTGGTATAGAAGATGTTTCTGATATTATTGCAGATTTGGAAGCAGCTCTAGTTGGGGGCAAAACACATGCCGATCATAATTGATAAAGATTTACCGGCTCGCAAAGTGTTACAAAAAGAAAATATTTTTGTAATGACGAAGGAGCGAGCGGAAACACAAGATATACGCGCTTTGAAAATTGCTATATTAAATTTAATGCCAACGAAGCAAGACACAGAGGCGCAATTACTTCGCTTAATTGGAAACACACCGTTACAATTAGATGTTCATTTGCTTCATATGGAATCACATCTATCTCGTAATGTAACGCAAGAACATTTAACAAGCTTTTATAAAACGTTTCGTGATATTGAAAATGAAAAGTTTGATGGGCTCATTATTACAGGAGCGCCAGTGGAGACCCTTGCTTTTGAAGAGGTAGATTATTGGGAAGAGCTTAAACATATTATGGAGTATTCAAAAACGAATGTAACATCTACGCTCCATATTTGCTGGGGAGCACAGGCTGGCTTGTACTATCATTATGGTGTTCCAAAGTATCCCCTTAAGGAAAAAATGTTCGGTGTATTTGAACATGAAGTTTGCGAGCAACATGTGAAATTGTTACAAGGATTTGATGAATTGTTTTTTGCTCCGCATTCTCGTCATACAGAAGTACGAGAGAATGATATTAGAGGAGTGAAAGACTTAACATTGTTAGCAAACTCTGAAGAAGCAGGTGTTCACCTTGTTATTGGGCCAGAAGGAAGGCAAGTGTTTGCCCTTGGACATAGCGAATATAGTTGTGAGACGTTAAAACAAGAATACGAACGAGATCGTGACAAGGGATTAAATATTGATGTGCCAAAAAACTATTTTAAACATAATAATCCAGATGAAAAGCCGCTTGTTAGGTGGAGGAGTCATGGTAATTTATTGTTTTCTAATTGGTTGAATTATTACGTGTATCAAGAAACCCCTTATATATTGTAAAGAAGGATTGTGTAACACGTGGCAACGTTTTCCTTGTAAAGATTAAACTTTATTTTTCCGAATGTTCAAAATACATTGTTTTTCAGATTTTTTACTCATATAATTTCATCTAAACACAATTTTTGAGGGGTGGACAGTACTATGAAAGAAATTCAAGTTGGGTTATTAGGTCTTGGGACAGTTGGCAGTGGTGTGGTTCGTATTATTACGGATCATCAAGAACGACTCATACACCAAGTAGGTTGTCCAGTGAAGGTAACGAAAGTATTAGTGCAAAACATTGAGAAAGAGAGAGAGGTAGAGGTACCTTCTACTCTATTAACACAAGATGCAAATGAAATTTTAGATAATCCAAATATTGATGTTGTCATTGAAGTGATGGGTGGCATTGATGATGCAAAATCATATATTTTACAAGCTTTAAAAAGCGGAAAGCATATTGTAACTGCAAATAAAGACTTAATGGCATTACATGGAGCTGAATTATTAGCGACAGCAAAAGATAATAAGGCTGATTTATTCTATGAGGCGAGTGTGGCAGGGGGAATTCCAATTTTACGCAGTATCGTAGAAGGACTTTCCTCAGATCTTATTACGAAAGTAATGGGAATTGTAAATGGAACGACAAATTTTATTTTGACGAAAATGTCAGACGAAGGGAGAGCATATAACGACGTGTTAAAAGAAGCCCAACAACTTGGATTTGCAGAAGCAGATCCAACATCAGATGTAGAAGGTTTAGATGCAGCAAGAAAAATGACGATTTTAGCTACTCTCGGTTTCTCTACAAATGTAGAGCTTGGAGACGTGAAAGTAAAAGGGATTACCTCTATTACAGAGGAAGATATTGAATATAGTAAGAGCTTAGGTTATACAATTAAATTAATCGGTCTTGCAAAACGAGATGGTGAAAAATTGGAGGTTACAGTTGAACCAACTTTACTTCCAAATACACATCCTCTTGCGGCAGTACAAAATGAATATAACGCTGTGTATGTGTATGGTGAAGCAGTTGGGGAAACGATGTTTTATGGACCAGGCGCAGGAAGTTTACCAACAGCGACAGCTGTTGTTTCGGATTTAGTTGCTGTAATGCAAAATATTAGATTAGGGGTAACAGGAAATAGTGCTGTAGTCCCACAATATCAAAAAGTATTAAAAGAGCCAGACGAAATTGTCGTGAAAAAGTTTTTAAGACTGCATGTAAAAGACGAAATTGGTGTATTTGCAAAAATTACTTCATTGTTCTCTGAGCGCGGAGTTAGCTTTGAGAAAATTATTCAAATGCCGCTTGAAGAGAAAGGAAAGGCTGAAATTGTAATTGTAACGCATCGTGCGTCTCTTGCTGATTATGATTATATTCTACATACGTTGCAAGGGTATGAAGAAATAGATTGTTTGAAAGCGAACTATCGAATTGAAGGGGATGCTAAGTAGTATCCTTACCATAAAACAGAAAGAGCCTATTAAGCAGCTTGCTTAATAGGCTCTTTTCTATTTAAAATCTGCGTACCAACTTGAATAAATGCTTGGATAATCCAGCCTGTTGTAAAGGATAAGATGATTGTTCCAAAATAGATAGGTCCGTCTAATAAAAAGCTTAACGTTAAAAATAAAAAGGCTAATGAAATCTCTGTTCTTCTAAACGTCCATTTTTTCTTCTCAGCAACCGTTAAAACGAAAGCTTCTTGAGGCGCTGCGCAAAGGTTTGTAGAGATGTAAAGACCAATTCCAGCTCCAACGAATAGATTTCCGCAAATAAGTGTTATATATTTTGGAAGAGAGCGGATAGCGTCCATAATAGTTGTAATGGAACCAATCCAATCAACAAAAAGAGAAATAAGAACCATCGTTACAATTGTACCTATTGTAATTTGTTTTTTATTCCAAAAGAGTACGATAAGTGTAAAGGCAAAGTTAATCATAAAAATCCAAAAACCAATACTTATGCCAAAATTTTGATATAGTGCAATAAAGAAGGAATCATAAGGGCTAAGTCCAAAGGAAGTAATTGTCGTCATCATATTAATACCGATGGCAAGAATGAGTAAACCGCCAATGAAAAATATATATTCTAATTTGAATCGAAGCATAGTTGTATATCCTTTCTAAATGTATTTGCTAGGAAAGGATATATTGTGGAAAGCTTACCAGGTCAAGGGAGAATTTTTGTGAGAAGGGGAAAATGAGATGACAAATATAAGAAAGATTGCTGAACTTGCTGGAGTATCTGTTTCAACTGTTTCACGTGTACTAAATAATCATCCGTACGTAAATGAACAGAAACGAAAAGAAATTTTAGCGATTATAGAAGAATTAAATTACACGCAAAATGTGAATGCAATTCATTTAGTGAAAGGAAAAACGAATGTAATTGGCGTTTTATTGCCACACGTAAATGATCAATATTATAGCGCTATTATCGAGGGGATATCAAAAGAGACAGCAAAGAATAATTATAATATGATGCTTTGCCAGACGAATTATAGCGAAGAAAGAGAACTAGAGATTTTAAATATGTTAAAAATGAAAAAGCTTGATGGGGTTATTATTTGTTCTCGGGCAAATAGTAAGGAGAAGCTTGAAGAATATACAAAATTCGGCCCGATTGTTATGTGTGAAGAAATAGATTCAAAATGCATTTCAAGTGTCCATATCGATTACTACAAAGTATTTTCACTTGGGATGAAAAGCTTAATAGATGCCGGTCATACACATATTGGATATTGTATTGGAAGAAGTAATAGTGTTAATAGCCAAAGACGAAAGAAGGCATATGAAGATTCGCTTCAACAGAGTATCGTAACACCGTTAGAGACCTGGAAATTTGAGGGTTGTTTTACAGTGGAAGATGGACGCAATGTAATTAGAGAATGGGCTCATATGTCAGTAAAACCGACGGCGTTCCTTGTATCTTGTAACCATATTGCAGCGGGGATGGTTACAGAAGCAAAAAAACAAGGAATTCGTATTCCAGAGGATATTACGATTATCGGGTGTGATGATCAAGAGGTGGCAGATATATTGGGTATAACGACGATTTCGCATTCTAGTAAAAACGTTGGAGTAAAAGCGTTTGAATTATTATATGAAAAGATTAATGAAGAGAAATTAGATGTGAAGCATATAGAGTTATTACCAGAGTTAGTAAATAGAGAAACGACGTAATTGAGAAGGTGTGAAAATCGCTTTTCAAAATTTCGTTTGGTATAATTATGGACAATCTATGAGGGCTAAAAGGGGTTTTGATATGAGATCAAAAGTAGTAAAAGTAATTCTACTCATTACAATTGCATCTTTCTGTTTATTTGCATATGGCTTTGTTTCAGGTGTAAATGATGTATTAAATCCGAAAGCTTCAAATTTAATTAAAAAGACCGATGTAGTGGCAAAAGAGAAAAAGAAAACGGGAACGTTACAAATCGTTAGTTTAGGTGATTCATTAACGCGTGGCGTTGGTGATAAAGAAGGAATTGGCTATGTTGGGCGAATGAAAGAGGATTTACAAAAAGATTATAAGCAAAAAATTGCATTAACAAATTTAGCAGTTAGTGGTGCAAAAATGCCCGATTTATTAAAACAAATTGAAAGTAATGGCGCTCAATATTCAATTAAGCAAGCAGATGTAATCGTGTTAACGATTGGTGGGAATGATTTGTTCCCAGGCTGGGAATCGCTTGGGAAAATAGATTTAGAGACGTATCGTCCTGACACAGAAACGTTTCAAAATGAAGCAAAGAAAATTATAGAAGAAATTCGTAAATTAAATACAGATAGTCCGATTTTTTGGCTTGGTTTATACAATCCTTTTGAAGATGTAGAAGATTTAAAAGGGTCTTCAAACATTGTTGTGGACTGGAATGCATCTTTAGAGAAGTTAGCGCTAAACGATAAAAATGTATATATTACACCGACATTTGATTTATTCCAAAACCGTGGGAAAGATTTATTATACTCTGATCATTTTCATCCGAACGAAGTAGGTTATACGTATATGGCAGAACGTTTAGTTCAAAATGTTGTAAGTAAATTAAAACTAGAACAAGGAGGGGTAAAATGACGACGATACTTTCCGTACGAGATTTGAAGAAGGTAATTGGAAAGAAGACTCTTGTAGAGAATATTTCCTTTGATGTAAAGCAAGGAGAAGTGTTCGGGTTCTTAGGACCAAATGGTGCTGGAAAGACGACTACCATTCGAATGTTAGTCGGATTGATTAAGGCGACAGAAGGTACGATTTCTATTGGTGGTTATTCGATTAAGGAAAATTTCAGAGAAGCGATGCGTCAAATTGGGAGTATCGTTGAAAACCCAGAGTTGTATACATATTTAACGGGATGGGAAAATTTAAAGCAATTTGCTCGTATGTTAGGTGATATATCAGATGAACGTATTATTGAAATTGCTGAAATGGTTCATTTAGATGAAAGAATTCATGACAAGGTAAAAACGTACTCACTTGGTATGAAACAACGCCTTGGAATTGCGCAGGCGCTCCTTGGGAATCCAAAATTGCTCATATTAGATGAGCCAACGAATGGTTTAGATCCAGCAGGGATTAGAGAACTTAGGGAATTTATACATAAGCTTGTAAAAGAAGAAAATATGAGCGTGTTTATTTCAAGTCACTTGCTAAGTGAAGTGCAAATGATATGCGATCGCGTTGCTATTATTCATAAAGGAAAAATGATAACAGTTGCCAAGGTTGAAGAATTAATTAAAACAGCAAGTGATCGTGTAGAATGGATTGTTACACCAATTTCTAAGGCGAAAGATATGCTAGAAGCGGCCGAAGAAGTAAGGGAAGTGAGTGTAGAAGGCGATCGATTACTATGCCGCATGGATATTGCATCTATAAGTAGTTGGAATAAACACTTTGTCGAAAATGAAATAGATGTACATAGCGTTAAGGAGCTTGTATTTACGCTAGAAGATTTATTTATTGAACTCACAAGGGGTGAGCAGCATGCGTGAATTTGCGAATCTAGTTTTAAATGAATCAGAAAAGATTTACCGCAAGAAACGTATTTTTGTTGTCATGCTTATTTTAGCAATCTTGATCCCGCTTTTTGTGTATGCGCAGTATCGTGAAATAGAAACGACACAAAAAAGACTCGGTACAACTGATTGGAAGGTTTCATTGCAACAGCAAATTGTTGATTCTCAGAACCGGTTGAACAATTCTAGGTTGCCAGAAGAATGGCGTGATTGGTTAAAGGTAAGAGTTGAGCAACAACAATATTATTTAGATCATGATATTAATCCGATGGCACCGGGTGCACCGACTTTTGTCAGAGCATTTATTGAACAAGGAATTACATTATTTATTCCGCTTCTTGTAATGATTGTAGCCATTGATATCGTTTCAGGAGAACGAAGTGATGGGACGATGAAGATGTTACTTACGCGGCCAATTCGGCGTTGGAAAATACTCCTTAGTAAATACGTGACGATGTTATTTTTCATTTCGCTCATACTGTTTCTTGTAGGTTTGTTTGCTTACATATTATCAGGGCTTGTATTTGGATACTCGGGATGGAATTTACCTGTTTTAACAGGATTTGTTATTGATAAGGAAACGCTAAATACGAACTTTGTGCATCTTATTCCGCAGTGGCAATACATCTTAATGGCGTATGGACTAGCATGGTTTGTTGCTATCGTTGTCGGAACTATATCATTTATGGTCTCTGTTTTAATTCGTAATACACCAGCTGGTATGGGCGTTATGCTAGCTGCATTAATTGCAGGCGGTATTTTAAGCTCGTTCGCAACATCTTGGGAAGGCGCCAAATATATTTTTAGTGTGAATTTATCATTAACGGATTATTTATCAGGAAAATTACCTGCATTACAAGGTTTATCGATGGGATTTTCTTTGATGAATTTAACTGTTTGGGCAGTTGTTTCTCTTGTTATTTCGTTCGTAGTATTTACAAGACAGGATATGGTGAATTAATTAGACAGGAAGTGACAGTATGGAAAATGTTTTAAAGAATGATTGGGAGCCACTATTGGCACCAGAATTCGAGAAAGAGTATTATCTTACTCTATCCAGTTTTTTGACAGAAGAATACAGCACGCATGTTGTTTATCCGAAGGTAGAAGATATTTTTAACGCTCTTCAGTATACAAGTTATGAAAATACAAAGGTTGTTATTTTAGGACAAGATCCATATCATGGACCGAATCAAGCGCATGGTTTAAGCTTTTCTGTGCAACCTGGTGTTAAAACACCACCGTCATTGTTAAATATGTATAAAGAACTTCGAGATGAATATGGTTATGAAATCCCGAATAACGGTTATTTAGTAAAATGGGCGGAACAAGGAGTATTATTACTAAATACCGTATTAACAGTTCGGCAAGGCGAAGCAAATTCTCATAAGGGAAAAGGATGGGAGCACTTTACAGATCGTGTAATTGAACTGTTGAATGAACGTGAAAAGCCAGTTATTTTCATATTGTGGGGGCGCCATGCGCAGGCGAAGAAGAAGTTAATTACGAATCCGAATCATCATATTATCGAATCTGTACATCCAAGCCCATTATCGGCAAGACGTGGTTTCTTTGGTAGTAAGCCATATTCTAAAGTAAATACGATTTTAGCTAATATGGGCGAAAGAGAAATTGATTGGGAAATTCCAAATTTATAAATAGAAAAGGTAGTTAACAGTCGTTAACTACCTTTTTATTATTATTGTTGCTCGTTCTTTAATTTTGCATCTAGTACAAAAGTGCCAAATGGGATAACTGATGAAACAAATGCTCCAAGTGCCCATAAAATTGATTTACGGTGTACGATTGTTACTTGAATTACTGCAAAGATGAATAGAATAAATAGAACACCATGAGCCATGCCTGTAATTTTAACAGCTGTTGCAAATCCTGCGAAATATTTCAATGGCATTGCTACAAATAATAGTAATAGGAAAGAAATACCCTCAACTAGTCCAATTGCTCTTAATCGTCCGATTGGTGTAGATAACATAAAGTAGCCTCCTTTAACGTATGCTTGTATATAGTAAATTTGTATTCTTTTTCAAAATAAAATAGTCTATTTTGTTTCATTATATACAAAAAGAAAGTTTACACTACGAGAATAGTGCAAAGTTCAAAATATAGTCACAAAAGCATGAGAATTTAAATAAAAACCTATTTGAAGTATTTGACTTCAAATAGGTTTTGTGAATGAAAATATTAAACAAGTACATCCGTTTTTAAAACGAATTTCTCTACAACTTTTGCAACACCATCGTTCATGTTTGTATCTGTTACGTAGTTTGCAATTTCTTTAATATCATCAGGTGCATTGCCCATTGCAACGCCAAGACCAGCAAATTCAATCATCGCTTGGTCGTTATAGCTATCGCCCATTGCGATAACTTCTTCACGCTTAATGCCAAGCTTTTGGATCAGTTTGTTTAAGCTCGTTCCTTTTGTAACACCAGCTTCAGTAAATTCTAAGAAGAATGGTTTCGAACGCATCACGCTTAATTGGCCTTCTAGCTGTTTTTGTAGTTTCTTTTCAACTTCAACAAGGCGTTCAGCTTCTTTATTCATTA
This sequence comes from Bacillus sp. EKM501B, assembly GCF_011800505.1. Lineage (NCBI taxonomy): Bacteria > Bacillati > Bacillota > Bacilli > Caryophanales > Bacillaceae > Bacillus > Bacillus sp. EKM501B. The sequence continues at coordinate 60,825 of NZ_JAALFZ010000008.1, forward strand.
ATACTTTTACTACGGGCTCTTTAACTGCAGCTTTAAAGTCATCTACTACAACAATTGGCATACCAGTAATATCGCCCTCAATTTCAGTATAAGGATTATTTTCTTCCGTTACGATATCATCGCCCATATAAGTATGAATCCATACATCTTCAGTTTGACTAATTTCAAATAGGTTGTGAACGATTTCAGGAGATAGTGTACTACTAAAGATTTCTTCGTTTGTTTTACAGTTAATAATTTTTGCACCATTAAAAGATAAAATGAAACTGCCGTATTCTTCTAAACGAAGTTCTTTCGCTACATTGCGCATACCGAACGTTGGACGTCCAGAAGCAAGTACAACCTTTACGCCTTGCTCTTGTGCAGTCATTAACGCTTCTTTCGTACGAGGTGAAATAGTATGGTCATCACGTAATAAAGTATCATCTAAATCTAAAACAATCATTTTATAAGTCATATAGAAAATTCCTTTCTTTAATTGAAATCAAAATACATGTTCATGAAGAGATTGAGGAATAATAGTAAGACATCAAACCTCTTTGAAAAGAAGTAGATAAATTATTATGAGTGTGTTGCTCATAATATTGGTTAATAATCATTGGGGATGAATAAAACCCCAATGATTAAAGTTTGATTTTATCGTAACAACTCTAAAGGTAGAGTGCAATAATGGAAGTTTTCCAATTTAAGATATTTGTTTTGCTGTGGAACGAGAAAATAGTATTTCTAGCAAGATTGCCATTACAGATCCAAGAACGAGACCATTACTTAAAAACGATGCTAGAAATGGTGGAAGTGTGGAATATGCTCCTGCTGGAACAAACATAACTCCGACTCCCGTAAAGATTGAAAGACCGGCTACTTTAAATAATCGTTCTTTATCCTGGACAGTTTCGTATTCTCGAAAGGCGAGGCCAATCATGCTTGCGAATACAGGATAAATAGCGGCATAACCAACTGCAACAGGGATTGCTGCAAAGAATGAAGTAATCTTTGGAAATATACTAACGACAATAATAAAGCTTGACCCTAATATAAACGGGAGACGTTTATAAATATTAGTCGTTGCAATAAAACCTGCTGATCCAGAAATAGCGACAGGCCCAATAGCTGAAAATAGGCCGCCTAGCAATTGGTTGATTCCTGTTATAATGCCAGCTTGTTTAAAACGATCTGATGCAGCGTTTTCTTCATATTTAGAGACAACCTTTTGTACAACGCGAATACTTGCTAACATATTTGTTAGAAGTAAGAGCGTAACGAAAATGACCGTAATTACCATGTTCCATTCAACACGAGGCATTCCGAAAACAAATAAGGATGGAAAACGGATTATGTCTGTCACTGGTGTTATTGGATTAGATAATCCGAAGCATGCGAATAATATCCAGCCGCATACGATACTGAAAAGAACGGAATATTGTCCAATAATAGGTAGCTTCATGATGAAAAAGGATAGTAAAATAACAATGAGTGAAAGAATAAATACGTTAGGTTGTACTTCTGTATGTTTTCCATCAAGGCCAAACATTCCCTTTAAGAAGGAGCCACTAAGCTGCGCGACAAGAAGAAATAAATACGTTCCAATGACTGTCGGTGTAAAATAGCGAACGAGTTTATCAATAAGTCCAAAAACGCTAAGAATAATACAAATAATACCACTTAATAAGAAAGCATATTGAAGAACTTTAAGTGTCTCATTATTTGATCCAAATAGTACGACGCCTAAACTTGCGTAAAGGGAGAAAATTCCCCACCAAAGGCCAGCAGGACCTTCTTGAATAGGAAGTTTATGCCCAAATATAGCTTGCAAGAGACCAGCAAAACCTAGAACAAATAATGTTCTTTGTACAAATGCGATGGCTTCAGCGCCATTAAGACCATAACTAGTTGCGACACTAATTGGTACAATAAGGCTTCCAGCTAAAATAAATAGTGCCCATTGTAAGGCGGAAAGAAATGTCTTCATTATATCAACCTCTTTCATAGATTCCGTATCTAGTATATACGTATTTTATTTCCACTGGCAAAGATTGTAGATAGAGAAAAGAGTTGAAACACAGTATGAATGCACGTAAGCAATTATGGATAGCAGTTATATGTATGACTTTTGTTGTAATTCTAGGAACGATAGGATTTATGACGATTGAAGAGATTAGTTTGTTTCAAGCATTTTGGATGACAATGATTACTGTATTGACTGTTGGATACGGAGATGCCGTTCCTGTAACGCAAACGGGGAAAGTATTTGCGCTTCTTATTATTCCTGTTGGCGTAGGTATTGTTACGTATGCAATTGGGGTAGTGGCAGCTATGATTATTGAAGGGAATTTATTTCATGCAGTACGGAGGAAGAAGATGGATAAACAAATAGCGCAGTTGAAAAATCATATTATAGTATGTGGTTGCGGTAGAGTGGGGCTTCAAGTTGTACATGAATTGCAAGAAAAGAATATTCCATTTGTCGTTGTTGATAAAGATGAAAGTATATTGGAGCAGGAAAAGCTTTTATTTGTACATGGAGATGCAACGGAAGATCAAGTATTACATAATGCCGGAATTTTAAAAGCAGCTGGTTTAGTTGCTATTGTTGCAAATGATGCCGAAAATGTATTTATTACATTAACAGCAAGAGGGTTAAACGATACGATTAAAATTGTGGCGAGATCTGAAAAGCCAGAAACTGAAGAGAAATTAAGGCGTGCTGGTGCAAATAAGGTTATTAATCCATCTAGTATGGCGGGTATTCATATCGCAAAAGGTATTGCAAATCCATTAACCGTTCATTATATTGATACAGTGTTGTATGGAGTAGAACAGTCATTTGTCATTGAAGAAATTCTAGTTGGAAAAGATTCAATATTAGTTGGTAAATCGTTACTAGAGAGTAATGTAAGGAATCAGTTTGATGTAACAATATTAGCGATTTCAAGAAATGGGAATATTATACATAATCCGGCAGGGCAGGAAAAATTGAAAGAACGTGATATGATAATAGTATTTGGTTCAGTAGAAAAATTGGGACAATTCGAGAAAGAATTACAAAGTACGAGGTGATAAGGAATGCAAATATCTAGCGACAAGATTTTAAATAAAATGGCGAATGAAATTGCGAAGGCAAAAAGTAGTGAAGGACAAAAGTCAAAAGAACATTTATTAGTTGTGCGTGCTTTATGTGACTTATTATTAGATGAACAAGTTGAAACATCTACATATAGAGAACCGAAAATTCAATCGCAAGTAATTGGATCACAACCAGTAACAACTATGCAACCAATTGCACCTGTTTCTGGGGAGCCAGTATATATAAAAGAAAGTGATGCAAACGGTAATTCTTTATTTGATTTTTAGAAGATAAATCGTTTGGCTTATATGCAAAAATTGCTTATGATAAAGGTAAAAAAGGGGAATTAAGATGAAAATTTTCTTTTTACTAGGTTGTATTGCAGCGGGGCTATCTGTTGCGTTAGGGGCCTTTGGAGCACACGGTTTAGAAAATAAAATTTCTGCAAAAATGTTAGAAGTTTGGAAAACAGGCGTTACATATCAAATGTTTCATGCAGGTGGACTATTCGTAGTTGCTTTATTGATGGATAAGGTTCAATCATCACTTTTAACTACTGCTGGTTGGCTAATGGTAGCTGGAATTATTATGTTCTCAGGTAGTTTGTATGCATTAAGTACGACAGGCATTAAGTTCTTTGGTCCAATTACACCTCTTGGTGGTGTAGCGTTTATTGTGGCGTGGATTCTAGTAGGGACTGCAGTTGTAAAAGGATTATAAAAAAACAAAAGCTGGCATTTGCCAGCTTTTTTTATGGTCTTGGAGTATAAGTTGCTTGTTGACTAGGTAAATACGTAATTTCTTCTGGAAACTCTACGTAATCTAAGTAGATCATTAGTAGTAAATAGCGTTTTCCTGATTGCGGTTCACTAATAACAATATGGTCACGTCCAGCTGCTTCAATAATACCTGTATAAGATTGTGTACCAAGGGAACTGCCACGTTCATAAGTCATTACAACCGTAGCTTGCTTACCTTTGTTTAAACGAAGGATATTTTCAATATAGGATTGCTCTAGAGGTAACATGCCTTGAGAAATTGCATATTGAGCTTGCGCAGCTTGAGCTGTTTGTTGTTGCATCGCTTGCTGCTGTTGTTGAGTCATTTGTTGCGGTTGTACATAAGTTCCAGATGGTTGATAAAAACCTGTTCCATAGTACGGATTTTGTTGCTGTGCCATTCAAAAATCCCTCCTCATTTTTATTCCTTAATATACGCTAGGGCAGTCTCCAGCAGATGGCTGGAAGAAGCAGTGCTTTTTAAAGCGACCAGAGTTTTGTTGGTTATACCAAGTCGGTGGACATGCCCCTTCAGGTCTAAAGAACCATAAGGCAAAGTTGGCAGGCCAAAAACGTTGCCCTTGAATGGTCCGTCTTGCTAGGGCAATATCTTGTTCACGTGCCCGTTGATAAAAGTATCCTTTTTGCGTTGCTTCAAAACCGCCGGGGTTTTGATAAACCATTTGACGTAAATTACGAATGCTTTTAAAGTCTAAACAATTTCCGCGGACACGATTTACCCCAACGTTTCCGACCATTAACATTCCTTGTTGTCCTTCTCCTTCGGCTTCAGCACGCATCAGTCTAGCTAACAACTTTACATCTTCTTCGTTATAAGCAATAACTCCCATTATGTGTCACCTCTCTTTTTGGAATACCTTTTGGAAAGAGGTTTATCTCTAGATGAAGTGTGTAACAATTACTAGTTCATACGTATGAGGAAAAGGGCTCAGATATGACAACCAAACGAAGTTTTACATTGAGAGCGGAAAATAAAAAAAGCTAGCGTGAGCCAGCTTTTTTATTAAAAAACTTTAGACCATAAGTTTGAGAAGAAATCACCAATAGAGCGCATTGTTAACACAAACCAATTTGCTTTTTCAACTTCCTCTGTCGTTTTTGCAGTAACTTTCATACTTTTACTACCGTCTAAGAAACCATATTTATCAGTTGATTCTAAAGTAATTGAGCCTACTTTGGCATCTTTCTTAATAGGAGCAACTAAATGTCCATCTTCAGCAAGAGATTTATCTAATTCAGTCCCAATTTTATAAGGTTCTTTGCTACCTTTTTTCGCAATTACTGTTATTTCTTTTTCGGGTGCAACAGTTACTTGGTCTTCTTTCCCTTTTACTACAGAGATTGTATTGTTCTTATTAACTTTTAGTTTTTGTTTTTCAAAGTTATTAAATCCATATTCGATTAATTCACGAGATTCTGTGAAACGTTCATCCATTGATTTTGTTTTAATAATAACCGAGATAAGACGTACATCACCACGTTTAGCAGTAATAGTAAATCCGTATCCAGCTGTATCAGAACTTCCAGTTTTTAAACCATCAGTACCTTCATAAGCGAAAGCAGCTCCTGGTAACATCCAATTCCAGTTTTCCATACGAATTGGTTTTGGGTGATTGTCTGGGAAGTTTCTAAATCTTTGTTTTGTATCCTCTAGCATTTCTGGATACTTTGTAATCATTGCTTTTGAAAGCATACCCATATCACGAGCTGACATAGAGTTTTCTGCATTTGGATCAGTACCCTCAGGATGTTTTCCTTTTAAGTCAGCGTTATTTAAGCCCGTAGCGTTTACAAATTTATATTTCTTTAATCCTAGCTTTTTAGCATGTTCATTTGCAAGATTTAAGAAGTTTTTCTCACTTCCTGCAAGAAGTTCTGCTAAAGCGATACTAGATCCATTTGCAGAGAATATAACAATAGAATGATATAATTCTTTTACAGTATATTGACGTCCTTTTTCGAACGGTACATTAGAGAATTCATTATTACGAGAGACTTCATAAGCGTAATCAGAAATATTTACTTTCGTATCCCATGTGATTTTTCCTTCTTTAATTGCTTCTAAAACAGCGTAAACAACAATTAATTTCGACATACTAGCAATAGCTAGCAATTCATCGGGATTTTGCTCGTGAAGTATTTTTCCTGTATCTGCATCAAATAAAAGTGCAGCGGCTGCCTCAATATGTATTTTTTCTTCCGCATGGGATGTTGTTACTCCTAAGGAAGAAATTGACAATACAAGCAATAGTAAAATAGACAAAATTTTTTTCATATAGATTATCACCTTCGCATCGTTATTTAGCATATAGCTCGTATCATTTTAGCATATCTTTACATATAAAAAGGTTACAATTTTACAATAAATTTGAAAAAATGTCGGTTTTTCTTCAAAAGTGCAGAAAAAAGGGGATTTTTGAGGATAAATATAGAGAAGAATAAAAAAAGGAACGAATTTCGTTCCTTTTCACCATTTATATGTGTAAAAATTTCTCTACTTTTTCGTCTGGTAAAATGTTTCCAACGAAGAATGTTCCAAATTCACCATAACGAGCACTTACTTCATCGAAGCGCATTTCATATATAAGTTTTTTAAATTGAAGAACATCGTCAGCGAATAATGTTACGCCCCATTCGAAATCGTCGAATCCAACAGATCCTGAAATCACTTGGCGTACTTTACCTGCGTATTGACGGCCAATTTTACTATGACTGTACATCATTTTTTTACGCTCTTCCATAGGAAGCATGTACCAGTTGTCATCACCTTGGCGACGCTTATCCATTGGATAGAAGCAAATATGATTTGCTTTCGGCAATTCAGGATATAAGCGAGCTAAAATTTGCGGGTTTTGGTATGGATCCTCATCAGCTGGAAGATAGTTGCTTAATTCAACAACAGATACGTAAGAATATGCAGGAACCATATATTCAGCTAAAGTTGTTTTATTCAATTCTGTCTCAATTTCATTTAACTCTTCCATTGTTGGACGTAAAATCATAAGCATAATATCAGCTTTTTGGCCAACAACTGTATACATTGCGTGACTACCTTTTTTCGCAGTAGCTACTTCGTTCCATTTTTCAACGACATTTAAAAATTCAGACACTGCTTGTCCGCGTTCGTCGCTAGATAATGTTTTCCATGCAGCCCAATCAATAGAACGTAAATCATGTAAACAATACCAGCCATCTAACGTTGTTGTTGCTTCACTCATTCTATTCACCTCAGTTAATGATAGTTTTACACGTTAACTATAGCATATATAGTTTTAAAATCATCTATATAAAACCTTGGCGCATAAAATTGTCACATTTAAGTGTTTAAGCAAGGTGAATTTAACGACTGAATTTTATGAAAATATAATCATTTTTATTTTATCTATTTTTTGGGAGCTATAAGTTTAAAATATAGAAGAAAAGCAGTATTCTTAAAGATAGAGTTTTTTTAACATATGTAGGAGGGTTTATTCGTGAGCAACTTATTTACAACAGTAAAAGAAAAAGTTCAAGGAAAAGGCATTTCTATCGTACTTCCTGAAGGAACTGATGAAAGAATTTTAGGCGCTGCAGAGCGTTTAGCAAAAGAAGAGTTAGTAAAACCAATCTTAGTTGGTAATAGAGAAGAAATTAGCGCAAAAGCTGCTAGCATGAATTTAACATTAGCAGGCGTTGATATTTACGACCCAGCTACATACGAAGAAATGGATGCAATGGTAGCATCTTTCGTTGAACGCCGTAAAGGTAAAGCAACTGAAGAAGACGCTCGCAAAATCCTTAAAGACGAAAACTACTTCGGTACAATGCTTGTATACATGGGCAAAGCACACGGTCTAGTAAGTGGTGCAGCTCACTCTACAGCTGATACAGTTCGTCCAGCACTTCAAATTATTAAAACAAAACCAGGTGTTACAAAAACTTCTGGCGTATTCATCATGGTACGTGAAGAAGAGAAATATGTATTCGCTGATTGCGCAATTAACATTGCACCAAACAGCCAAGATTTAGCTGAAATCGGTATCGAAAGTGCGAAAACTGCTGAGTTATTCGGCATTGATCCACGCGTTGCTATGTTAAGCTTCTCTACAAAAGGTTCTGCGAAATCTCCAGAAACAGAAAAAGTTGTAGAAGCAACTCGCATTGCAAAAGAAATGGCTCCTGAGTTAACTTTAGATGGAGAATTCCAATTCGATGCTGCATTCGTACCATCTGTAGCTGAGAAAAAAGCTCCAGGTTCTACAATTAAAGGTGATGCTAACGTATTCGTATTCCCAAGCTTAGAAGCTGGTAATATCGGCTACAAAATCGCTCAACGTTTAGGTAACTTCGAAGCAGTAGGACCAATCTTACAAGGCTTAAACATGCCTGTAAATGACCTATCTCGTGGATGTAACGAAGAAGAAGTGTACAAGTTAGCTTTAATTACAGCAGCTCAAGCACTTTAATTCTATAATGAATTGAAATAAAGACCGTCGCTATTATAGCGACGGTCTTTATTTTTCTAAACCAAGTGCTTTATTATTACGATCAATAATACGTTGTAAATTCGTCTCATATAAAGGAATCTCATCTATTGTTAATTGAGATGGTGTTAACTTTGGAGCGAATTGCTGCAATGTTTTTAAAAGACGCATCATTAAATCTTGTACTGTAATGGTTTCACCAAGTAATTCTGAGAGTGAGGCCATCGTACTTGGTACAATTTCAGGGTACGTAAAGCGTGTTTCTTCCCCTTGAATTGCTAGGTTGTAGAAATCACGAACGAGTGCGGCACGCTCAGAGCCACTTCCGGTAGCGCAGAGATAGATTTGGACAGCGACACCTCCGCGAATACGACGTTGTGAAATACCAGCGAATTTTTGATCGCGAATACTTAAGTCATAACTACCAGGACAGTAAGAGCCGACAATTTCTTTTGCCTCGATAGTAACGTCGTAATCCTTTAACATCTCCTTAATCAAATGCCACATTGTATCGTATCCAAGGTCAATATCGATACCTTTTTCTGTTTCTTGGAATAAAAGTGATACGTTTAAAACACCTTCATCAAGCACGACCGCAAGCCCGCCAGAATTACGGACAATAACATTGAAGTTGTTTTGTTTTAAAAAAGAAATACCTTCTTCTAAATGCGGAAGGCGTGAATCTTGAATGCCAAGGACAATTGTATTGTGATGAACCCAAGAACGCATTGTTGCGGCTGACTTGCCATTTCCAATGCTTGTGCATAATGTGTCATCCATTGCGAATGACTGAAGTGCATGGAATGTTGGTCCCAAACTAGATTGATCTACAATGCGCCACTCTGGCTGAGATAAAATGGAACGGGAATTGCTCATATAACTAACCCCTTATCTTTAAAATGACAATCTCTATTATAGCAAAAAATGAAGAATGGAGTTTTCTCACATATAAAGGGGGAGCTTAGAGGTGAAATAATAAAAAGGATGCATTACATGCATCCTTTTTATTCTGCAATTTTTTCTAAATTACCGTTTCGGTCCATTCGGAAAGATGTTTGAGAACGTTCTTCGTCATCCATGACTGCCAATTTACGAGCTCGGTTCATAATGTTCATAAGTGTTTCGTAATCTTCTTGTACAGTATGAGATTGCTTTTCTAATTTTTCTAGTTTCTTTTCTAGTTCCTCATTCCGAAGGATTTGTGCTTTAATTTCTTGTTTCAATCTCGTATTCTCGTTTTCAAGAGCTGTCACTTTTATATTTGAAGATCCGACTGTTTGTAAAAAATAAATAACATCTTGCATTGTCATAGAGCTTCTTGCAGCAGGAGCAGTAGATTCTTGATATGGAATAGCTTCTTTATATTGTACGATTGATTCTTCTTGTACTAATTCTTCATAATCAGTTATCGAATCTGAAGCTGGTGGTGTATAAAGTAAACGTTTTTTCGCTTGTTCACCGCTTGCAGCACGCATTTTATCTTTACGATGTTTTTTTGCTAGTTGAAGAGCTTGTTCATAGCTATAGCGAACAACAGCATTCCAGCGGAAACCACAAGCAGCAGATGTACGATTTAACTGATCCCCTACTTCCTCAAATGCATTTAATTGCGTACTTCCTTCTCTAACATGACGAAGTACCGTTTCAGCAAGTAATAAATCATCCTCATCTGTCCAAGCATCTTGTCTTACTTTCATAGATTCAACTCCCTTTCTTTTTATGAACTTCCTATTTTTATAATGGGCAAAAAAATAAACTTTTATACAAAGCTTTTAAAAATATGGTAGATTTCGATGAAAGGTAAAAATTTTCCCATGAATGGTGAGCGCTTCTGTAGGAGAGCATATAAAATATGTAGCATTATGTAGAGAATAGGCTTTGTAGGGAAACTTGCAACGAGCTTCAAAGAGCGGTAAAATACCATTTAGTGTTTATTTTTAAACGTACTTGAGAAAAGTTTAAAATAGAGGAAGTGTTATATAATGGGAAACGAGTTTCGCGTGTGCGATGACTGTCAGGCAACGAACGTTAAAACGTTAGTTCCGAAGTTAAAAAAAGTAGATTCATGTGCAACGATTGAAGTTGGATGTCAGTCTTACTGTGGTCCTGGTCGTAAAAAATCATTCGCATTTGTAAATAACCGTCCAGTTGCGGCTCCAACAGAAGATGAGTTAATCGCAAAAATTGAAGCAAAGTTAAATAAGTAAGAAAAAGAAGAGTGAAAAGATTACTCTTCTTTTTTATGCCCATAAGAGGAATAATTTATTCTGCGAAAGTACTCTTGTATGGACGAACGTTTTCTAAAGGATAGACACAACTTTTGTATTAAAATTCCAATTTGTATAAATTTATATTTCAAAATAATGGTTGACAGTCTTTTAAAGCGATAGGTAGAATAGAAGTGTCTGATTCTGAGAATCATTATCAGGAAAATAACAATTCACCTAATTTTTTTATTACTATTTGAGAATAAATTTCATTTCAATAAATATATGTTGTTAGTTAGGATGGTTGAGGGATGGAAGCGAGCGCAAGCAGTATAGAACAGCAAGAAGAGAATGTTAAAGAGATTAAGAGCAGACCGCTTATCGCTTCTATTATTTTAGTAGCGGGTACAGTTTTGTTAGCTTTAAGCATGGCAGTTTCTATTTCTTTTGGGGCTGCAGATATTAGTTTAAAGACTGTATGGCAAGCTGTATTTCAGTTTGATGGATCTATTACACATCATAATGTAATTCAAGAGCTTCGCATGCCTAGAGCAATAGGGGGCGTAGTTGCAGGTGCCTTTTTAGCGGTATCAGGAGCAATTATGCAAGGTATGACGCGAAATCCACTTGCTTCGCCATCGTTAATGGGGATTACAGATGGGGCTGTATTTGGAATTGCAATTATGTATGCATTTTTTCCTAATTCACCTTATTTAATGTTTGTTATCGCATCTTTTATTGGAGCTGCGTTTGGTGCAAGCATTGTATATGGAATTGGGTCTTCTTCACCAGGTGGATTAACACCTGTGAAATTAGCTTTAGCAGGTGCAGCTATTAGTGCTTTATTAGGGGCGATTTCATCTGGAATCGCATTGTATTTCAATCTTGCCCAAGAGGTAAGCATGTGGAATGCAGGCGGAGTTGCTGGAGTGAAATGGCAAAGTATTAATATGTTAGTGCCAATTGGCCTTGTTTGTCTTTTTATCGCAATTATGATGTCGAGATATATTACAATTTTGAGCTTCGGTGAAGAAATTGCAATTGGACTTGGTCAAAATACGACATTAATTAAATTTATCGGAACAGTACTTGTTCTTGTTTTAACGGGTTCCGCAGTTTCCATGGCAGGATCAGTTGGATTTGTTGGTCTTGTAATTCCGCATATGACTCGTTTTCTTGTAGGCTCGGACTATAGATGGGTTATTCCATGTTCTGCGGTCTTAGGCGGGCTGTTAATTGAATGTGCAGATATGTTATCTCGCGTTATTAACCCGCCATTTGAAACGCCAATTGGAGCAATTACAGCGCTAATTGGGGTTCCATTCTTCCTCTACTTAGCACGTAATGAAGGGAGAGGAAAGATGTGAGGACGAGTGTCTTAACAAAAAAGAACATTTCTATATTAACGATTTTAGTAGGACTAATCGTTTCTATATTTCTTATTAGTTTAAATACAGGAACTTTTAAAATCCCGCCAATGGACGTATTAAAGTCATTGGTTGGACTAGGGGCTGAAGATCAGTCTGTTATTTTATTTGAATTCCGTATGCCGCGTATGGTAATTGCTATACTAGTCGGATCTGCTTTAGCTATGTCAGGTGCGATTTTGCAAGGTTTATCACGAAATCCGCTTGCTGATCCAGGTATTATAGGTATTAATGCTGGAGCGGGATTAACAGTTGTTATATTCGTCTACTTCTTCTTCGGGAAAGTAGGGACTGGTACATTTTTATCTGTATTCATTCTTCCATTCTTCGCACTAGTTGGAGCGATATTAGCAGCGGTAATTATTTATTTACTAGCATGGAAAGACGGCGTTTCATCGACTCGATTAATACTTGTCGGTATTGCCGTTGCAGCTGGATTTGGAGCTGTTAGTTTAATTTTCTCTATGAAGATGACATCTAACGATTTTCGTTTTGCTACGATTTGGCTGGCGGGAAGTCTATGGGGTACAGATTGGAAATTCGTATTAAGTGTACTTCCATGGATGGTTATTTTCTTACCGCTTGCTATAAGTAAAGCACACATATTAAATGTAATGAACCTAGGCGATTCTACAGCAGTTGGCCTTGGTGTAAACGTAGAAAAAGAAAGACGTAAATTATTATTTATTGCAGTTTGTTTAGCAGGTGCATCTGTTGCTGTTGCGGGCGGAATTGGCTTTATCGGTTTAATGGCCCCGCATTTAGCAAGGCGCCTTGTTGGTGGTAAACATCAAATTATGTTGCCCACCGCTGCGCTAATAGGAACGTTTTTACTTTTATTCGCAGACGTAATTTCAAGAAGTGTATTAACAACTTCAGAAATACCAGTCGGTCTTGTTATTTCTGTAATTGGTGCACCATATTTCATTTATTTACTTATGAGGACAAAATAAAGGGAGGCTTTTCGTATGGCAACTTTAGCGGTGGATGCGGTATCTGTTGGCTATAATGAAGGTTTAATTATTGACGGGTTAACAGTTGAAATTCCGGAAGGGAAAATTACAACAATTATTGGACCAAATGGTTGTGGGAAGTCCACATTATTAAAAACGGCGTCTCGTATTTTGAAGGCAAAGCAAGGTACTGTTTATCTCGACGGAAAAGCAATTGAGAAACAGCCAACGAAAGAAATTGCAAAGAAAATGGCGATTTTACCACAAACTGCAGAAGTGCCAACGGGTCTTACTGTATTTGAGCTTGTGTCATATGGAAGATTCCCTCATCAAAAAGGGTTTGGCACGTTGAAAGAAGAGGATTATCGCTACATTAACTGGGCACTTGAAGTGACAGGAATGAAAGAATTTGCGAATCGTCCAGCAGAAGCGCTATCAGGTGGCCAACGTCAACGTGTTTGGATCGCAATGGCTCTTGCACAAGGAACAGAATTACTTGTATTGGATGAACCAACAACGTACTTAGATATGGCTCATCAATTAGAAGTATTAAACTTATTGAAAAAGTTAAATGAAGAAGAAGGTAGAACGATTGTTATGGTTATCCATGACTTAAACCACGCTTCTCGTTTCTCTGATCATATGATTGCATTAAAAGCAGGTAAGTTAATGAAACAAGGAACGCCAGATGAAGTTATGACAAGTGAAACACTTCGTAACGTATTTGAGATTGAAGCTCAAATCGTTCCATGTCCAGTAAACTGTAAGCCAATTTGTTTAACATATGATTTAGCGATGATTAGTAATCAATTGCGTAAAAAAGCATAAGTAGAACCCCCTCGTAAAGAGGGGGGCTTCTAATGGACGTTGAGCTTCTTATATATGAATGGGAAGTTGAACGCCCGTTAGAATGGGTTATTAACAACAGTTAATAAATATATATTAATTAATTGTTATCTTTGTTTCTTATAGTTCATTGTAACTTATAAGATAAATACAGCTAGAAGGAGTGGGAACATGAAGAATTTTAAAATGGCACTATTAGCAATGGTACTAGTTGTGACTTCTGTACTATTTGCAGCTTGTTCTAACAAAGAAGAAGAAAAGAAAACAGATGCAAAGACTGAAGAGCGCACTGTAAAACATGCAAAAGGGGAAATTAAAATTCCTGCAAACCCAAAGAAAATTGCTGACCTTAGTGGTTCAACAGAAGAATTATTAATTTTCGGTATGAAACCGGTTATTACTGCTAATACATCTCAAGAAAAAATTGATGCACATATTGAAAAGAAACTAAAAGACGTTAAACCAGTTGGTTCTGCTTGGGGCGATAAAATTAACATTGAAGCAGTAGCTGCTGCAAAACCAGATTTAATTCTTGTAAATAATCGTCAAGAAAAGATTTATGATCAATTATCTAAAATTGCACCAACAGTTATGTTAAACACTCCATTAGATCAATGGCGTCCAAAATTCGAAGAAGTAGGTCAAATCTTCGGTAAAGAAAAAGAAACAAAAGAATGGTTCAAAAAGTATGATGAAAAAGCAAGCAAATTACATGACAAAATCGTCGCTAAAACTGGTGAAGCAACATTTATGAAAATGGCTGCATATCCAAATGCTTTCCGCGTATATGGTGATTACGGTTACGGTAGCGTAATCTTTAATGATTTAAAACTACCAGCAGTTAAAGGTACACCAACTGATAAACCGTTAGTACAAGTACAAAAAGAAGCTTTAATCGATTACAACCCAGATTACTTATTCGTATTTACAACTGGTGACGGTTCTCAGCGCTTAAAAGAATTCCAAGAAGAATCAATTTGGAAAAACATGAACGCTGTTAAAAATAACCACGTATTTACAATTAAAAATGAAGACTTAAACAAAGGTTACTTCCCACTAGGGAAAGATATGATCTTAGACGAAGTTGCTGAATTCGTTTTAGGTAAATAATGTATAAAGGAAATCACTTTTACTTCGGTAAAGGTGATTTTTTCTTTTTATAAAGGGAATTAATACAGTCTTTCATTTCTTTCTGTTTCTCATTTCGTTTATAATATAAAGTAAGAATGTAGTAAAGAAAGGGGGATGTCGGAAAGTGGTATATTTAAACGACAAACTCAGCGAAACAAAAGTGTTTAAAGACCCAGTACATAAATATGTGCACGTGCGTGATCGTGTTATTTGGGATTTAATCGGAACGAAAGAATTTCAACGCTTGCGCCGTATTAAGCAGCTTGGAACGACATTTTTTACATTTCACGGTGCAGAGCATAGTCGCTTTACTCATTCGTTAGGTGTATACGAAATTATTCGTCGTATGATTGATGATGTGTTTGATGGCAGACCAAATTGGAATGCTGAAGATAGATTGTTATGTTTATGTGCGGCATTACTTCATGATGTCGGTCACGGCCCATTTTCTCACTCGTTTGAAAAAGTATTTTCATTAGATCATGAGAAATTTACGCAAAAGATTATCGTAGGCGATACGGAGATTAATGATGTATTAAGTCGTGTTGATAAGGAGTTTCCACAAAAGGTAGCAGATGTAATTGCAAAAACATCTACTAATAAATTAGCGATTAGTATGATTTCGAGCCAAATTGATGCGGATCGTATGGATTATTTATTAAGAGATGCTTATTTTACAGGCGTAAAGTACGGAAACTTCGATATGGAACGTATACTGCGTGTAATGCGTCCGTATGGGAATCAAGTAGTCATTAAAAATAGTGGTATGCATGCTGTTGAGCATTACATTATGAGTCGTTATCAAATGTATTGGCAAGTATATTTCCACCCGGTAACGCGAAGTGCAGAAGTTATTTTAACGAAGATTTTACACCGTGCGAAATCACTGCACGAGAAGTATTATACATTTAAAAATCATCCTGTTCATTTCTATTCTTTATTTGAAGAAGAAGTAACAGTAGAGGATTATTTAAAGTTAGACGAGAACGTTATGTATTACTACTTCCAAGTATGGCAGGAAGAAGAAGATTCAATTTTAAGCGATTTATGCCGCCGTTTTATGAATCGAAATCTATTTAAATATGTAGAGTTTACAGATAAACACGGTTTAGATAATTGGATGGAATTAAGTAGTTTATTTAAAAAGATTGGACTTGATCCGGAGTATTATTTAGTAGTTGATTCAACATCAGACTTACCGTATGACTTTTATCGTGCAGGAGAAGAAGAAGAGCGTCTACCAATCCTACTTCTTATGCCAAACGGAGAGCTTAGAGAGCTTTCACGTGAGTCGGATATTGTTGAGGCGATTACAGGTAAGAAAAGAACGGATCAAAAGCTATTCTATCCACATGATTTAATCTATGAAGATGGAAGAAAAGGAAAATATAAAGAGAGAATTATTGAGTTGTTAGAAGGAAAGAAATAAGAAGCAGCTAATGGCTGCTTCTTATGAAAAAACTTGAAATTATTTGTCACTTAAGCGTTTTCCGCCAACTGCATAATGGTTTTTAGACATTTCTTCGATGAAAACAACGATGTTTTCTTCAGGAGCACCAGTTGTTTCGCTTACTGCTGCTGTTACTTTCTCAGCAAGAGCTTTCTTTTGTTCTTCTGTGCGTCCTTCTAGCATTTTCACTGTTACGTATGGCATGTACAATCGCTCCTTTTATGTAAGTTACACTCTTATTATAGCGGATTATGGGGAAGAACAATCGAAAAAACAAATAATTTCTTTTTTTGACATATGGAAGAGGAGATGAAGCATGGATCAGTTATTTAGATACCCGTTGCACCAAATTCCCTTGGTAGCAATGGCCATTATTATCGCATTATCAGTTCATGAATTTGCACATGCATATGTAGCATATAAATTTGGAGACGATACAGCAAAGAGACAAGGCCGTTTAACGTTATCACCGATGGCACACTTAGATCCTATAGGTTTGATTGCAGTATTAATTCTTGGATTCGGTTGGGCAAGACCGGTTCCTGTTAACCCATATAACTTTAAAAGACCGCGTCTTGCAGGTATATTAGTTTCAATTGCAGGGCCGATTAGTAACTTAATTTTAAGCGCAATTGGTTTAATTATTTGGTATAGCTTAGTAAAATTTGGTGTATTATACTCAATTCCATCTGCAGTAGCAGATACGTTAGCTCAATTTTTCCAGATTTTTATTATGCTGAATATCGTTTTACTTGTATTTAACTTATTACCGATCCCGCCACTTGATGGGTATCGAGTTGTGGAAGATTTAGCGCCAGCAAATATTCGCGCGAAAATGACACAGTATGAAAAATACGGGGCAATTGCGTTATTAATTCTCGTTATTACACCGCTTAGTAATTACACAATTCAACCTATTTTCCAGGTAGTTATTCCGCATGTATTTGTATTTTTAGATAGCATCATTGCGCCTATTTTTGGCCTTTTATAATTTTTAAGTGAGGAGGATTTTACATATGACAGAGAAAAAGAAAAAAATCGGTTTTAATATCGTGAAAAATGATTCAACAGATGGACATGGTGGATTTGGTGTTGGGGCATTAAGCTTAGAAAACATTTCACCTGTATTTATTGATGTACTAGAGAAAACTGCATTCGTTGATATTGGTGCGATGCACGCGCGTAGTACAGTAGAAAAAGGTATTAAGTTTTTAACAAATAAAGATGAAGTTCCAAACGGAAAACCATTTTGGCTTGTTTGGGTAACGATTGAAAGAACTGCGACAGGTGCGTATTATGCAGGTGTAACAGCTTGTGAAATGACAGTAGACCGTGAAATTCGCCGCGGATATAAATCACTTCCAGAGCACGTAAATAAAATGGATAAATCATTGAAGCGTCACATTATGGTTGACCATATGGATGAATCATCTAAAAAGGTACTTGGTACGTTCTTGAAAGAACATAATGAAGCGATTTGGAACGAATCTAGTGAAGAATTGCGCCGTGCATTATTAAGTGAATAAAAAATAGCTGACGGATGCCCGTCAGCTATTTTTTTACCAAGGAAGATATTTTTTCCACCAACTTGTTTTTTTCTTTTCTTCAGTCGTTTTTTCAAATTCTTCTTTATCATCGACGTGATCCATACAATATTCAGTCGGTTCGGTACCTTTAGCGAAATACATTTTCACAGAAATAGGACAATTTTTTGTAGCAATTTTACCGTTCTCTGGATTGATATTAACCGCTACGACGTCACTTGGTTGTTTAAATTCTTTTTTAGGCTGTCCATCTAAGCCCTTCTCCATCGTATCAGTCCATATTTTCTTCGCATACCCTTGTTCTGCTACGTTTGAAATAGATTTAGGTTGATCATATCCGACCCATACACCTGTTACGATTTGCGGAGTAAATCCGATCATCCAACTATCCGTTTCAGTAGAACCGGATTTTCCTGCATATGTTCTTGATAATTTTGATAACATCGATTGGCCAGTTACAGCAGCATAACTGCTTAGTTTCTTATTAAACATACCAGTCATCATTTCTTCCATTACAAACGCTTTGCTCTTGTCGAGAACTTGTTTACTCTCTAAATGAGCATCGTATAATATATTTCCTTCATGATCCATAATGCGGCGAATGAAAGTAGGTTTTACTTCTTTTCCACCGTTTGCGAACATGCTATAAGCGTTAACCATTTCAATTGGTTTTACTGGTGACGTACCGAGAGCTAGAGAAGGCACATCTTTTAATGCACTTTTAATTCCAAATTGCTTCGCTGTTTTTGCAAGCGCGTCATCTCCTAAAAACAAATTCGTTTTCACAGCATATATGTTATCAGAGACTGCGAGAGCTTGTGCCATCGTTACGAAATCATCTGCATAATAATCTTTATAGTTCTTCGGTTTATACTTTGAAACTCCGTCACCTAAGGTGAATACAGTATATTCGCTTTTTAAGCGCGTAGCAGGCGTGAATCCTCGTTCTAATGCCGCATAATATAGAAATGGCTTAAATGTAGAACCAGGCTGACGAACGGCTTGTGTAGCCCTGTTAAATTGACTCATATTATAATCAGTCCCACCAACAAGAGCAGCCACTTCACCTGTCGTTGGATTCATAGAGACGAGAGCAGTTTGTATGTTTGTTGTATCAGGTATATGATCTTTTACAGCTTGTTCTGCTACAGCTTGTAGTTTAGGGTCTAGCGTTGTATAAATTCGCAAGCCACCCCGTTGTAAAGCTTGTTCGTCTAATCCAACATCACGAAGGAGCGAAGCTTGTACAGCATCTTGGAAATATGGTGCGACCTCTGCTACTTTTTTCGTATCCAATGAGGCAAAAGTTAGTGGCTCTTTCTTCGCTAAGGCTGCTTGTTGCTTCGTAATATATCCTTGTTCTACCATTTCATCTAATATGAGAGCTTGTCGTCCTTTCGCACGATCCTCTTTCAAAAAGGGAGAATAGACACTTGGCCCTTTCGGGATACCTGCGAGCATACTAGCTTCTGCTAATGTTAACTCTTTTGCCGTTTTATCGAAATATAGACGGGACGCAGCTTCGATGCCATAAGCGCCATGTCCGTAATAAATTGTGTTTAAATATCCTTCTAAAATATGATTTTTATTATAGTTTACTTCAAGGCGGACAGTGTACATTGCCTCTAATAATTTACGTTTCCACGTTTTATCATGATCTAAATACAGATTACGCGCGTATTGTTGTGTAATTGTACTAGCTCCTTGTACTTTTGCCATCGCTTTTAAATCAGCAACAATTGCACCCGCAATCCGTTTCATATCGAAGCCGTGATGTTTATAAAATCTTTGATCTTCAATAGAAAGGGTCGCTTCTTTTACATAAGGTGAAATTTCATTAAGAGATACATTGTAACGTTTTTGCATTTCATTACTTTGTCCTATAACAGTGTCATCATTTGCGTAAAAGACGCTTGTTTGCGGGACCGCAACAGGAGGAGGTCCCATAATTTTTGCAACTATAATAATAATAATAAAAGAAAAAACGAAGAAAAGGACGCAAGAAAACATTGCGGTGAAGAAAAGACGTTTATATTTTTTAAGTTTTGGATTCATAGTTTGATCCATCTTTTTTCAGCCCCTCATTAATACAAGCGTTATTGTATTAGTATTGAGGGTTTTCGTTTATTTTAAACAATGAAATTTCGAAAATAAAAAAGCCCCTTCCATTAAGAAAGGAGCTCAAAGGCACGTGCTGGCCAATCGGTAATGATGACATCTACACCATAATCAATCATAGTTTGTAAATCTTTGTATTCATTAATTGTATATGGACGGAAAACATACCCTTGCTCTTGTGCTAACTGCACAAATTCTTTCGTTAATAACTGGAAGTTTGGATGTAATCCATTTGCTTCTCTATGTTTTGCTTCGGCAATTGGATCAGAAAGTGGTGTATCATATAAAATTGCTCTTGGGATTTCAGGAGCAATTTCTGCTAATAATGAAACAGAGTCATGGTTAAATGATGAAAATACAATTTGATTAGAAAGATGATATTCACGCACAAGTGCAACAGCTTTTTCCTCAATATTTGGGTAATGAATAACATCTGTCTTTAATTCAATATTTAGTTGTAAGTTCGTTGTGGAAAGCCAAATGAAAACCTCACGCAACGTTGGGATTTTTGCTTCATGGAAAGAAGGGTCTTTATAGCTACCAGCGTCCAATGATTGTAGTTCCTCTACCGTTTTTTCCGAAACAAGTCCAACGCCATTTGTTGTACGATCGACGGTTTCATCGTGAATTACGACAAGTTCACCATCTTTTGATAAGTGGACATCGAGTTCAATTCCGTGAGCGCCAATGCGTTCTGCTTCTTGGAAGGCAATCATCGTATTTTCGGGATGTGTTCCTTTTACTCCGCGGTGAGCGAAAATAAGTGGTTTACTCATGTGAAATTCTCCTTATTATCTCTTTTCTTTCATTATGAAACTGCTTTAGGGAAAATACAATTGAATATGACAAACATTTACAAAAGTCTAACAGTTGCACAAAAGTTAACGTTAACGTAAAATGTAATAATCAAGTGAAGGGAGGAATAAACATGTATAAAATTGATGAAGTAACAAAGCAAGTTGGTTTGACAAAACGTACACTTCGTTATTATGAGGAAATTGGTTTAATTCATCCCCCTGAACGTAGTGAGGGGAACATTCGCCTGTATACAGACGGGGATATCGCCAGAATTAAAAAAATTGTGGAAGCGAAAGAAGTGTTAGGAATTACGCTTCAAGAGATGCAGCATTTTTTATCGTTAAAAGAAAGAATGGAGCAAAGAAGAAATAGCGAAAACCCTCGTGATCGTGAAGTGATTCAAGAAATTAAAGATATGCTTGAAAAACAAGTGGAAACGCTAGACGAAAAAATGGAGCAAATGCAACGTGTAAAGGCAGAACTAGAAGATAGTTTACATCGTGCAGTAACATTTTTAGAGAACACAAAAGGAGAGTAATCAAAATGGAGAGCAAACAAAAACTAGGGAGATTGATTACAGTGGTGGCTACCTTCCTTGCCTTTTCGGGTATAGGGGTAGTTGACCCAATTTTGCCAATTATTGCTGAGAAAATTGGTGCAACGCATTGGCAAGTTGAAATGTTATTTACCGCTTATATTTTAACGATGGCAATCATGATGTTACCAGCTGGTATATTTGCATCGAGATTTGGTGATAAACGGATGATGACAATCGGTCTTGCGATTGTGACTGTATTTGCGTTTATATGCGGTATATCGCAAACGATTGCTCAATTATCTCTTTTCCGCGCTGGATGGGGATTAGGAAATGCGATGTTTTTTGCTACAGCAATGACGCTATTAATAGCATTAAGTAAAGAAGTTCATGAAGCAGTAGGATTATACGAAGCAGCTATCGGTTTAGGCATGGCTGGCGGACCATTATTAGGCGGGATATTAGGTGGTCATTCTTGGCGTTATCCGTTTTTCGCGACAAGTATTTTAATTTTCTTAGCATTTATTTTAGTATTCTTTTTTGTAAAAGAACCGGAGCGAAAAGTGAAGCGTAAGGCTGCTGGGGTAGGAGAATTACTTAACCTGGTGAAGTATAAACCGTTTATGCAAGGTGCGATTTCAGGAATGTTATACTACTACGGATTTTTCGTTGTGTTAGCATATTCACCACTTATTATGCATTTATCAGCTATTCAATTAGGCTTTGTATTTTGCGGATGGGGGCTCGCGTTAGCTTACGGTTCTGCAATTTTAGCACATAAGCTAGAAGGGAAATATGAACCAAAAACATTATTAAAGGGTAGTTTACTCGTATTTGCGATTTTCTTAATTGCACTATTCTTTGTGAAAATTATGTGGTTACAAATTACTCTTATCGTTTTATCAGGATTGGCATCTGGCTTAAACAATGCATTATATACAAGTTATGTAATGGATATTTCACCTTATGAAAGATCTGTTACGTCAGGTGTTTATAACTTTGTTCGTTGGTTAGGTGGTGCGATTGCTCCAATTTTATCAGGAATTATCGGTCATACTGTTTCACCACAAAGTCCGTTTTTAGTAGGTGGAATTGTTGTGTTAGTTGGTTGTATTATGATCCTAATTCCAATTCGTAAACCAGTAGAAATAGAGACAAAAGCCCTTTCTTAAGAAAGGGTTTTCTTTCCTTTTGCGGTGCAAACCCTTTCCGCACATATGTTAGAACCCTCTGACTAAAATATATTTTCGGTATTTTTGTACTTTTAACTATACATTTTGGATGTTTTGTTTTATTTTTGTTAGGGGACATTAATGATGTCCCTATTATAAATTTGCATTGAAAGGCGTGATTGTACGATGGAACTATGGTTCACTGAAAAACAAACAAAACATTTTGGGATTACGGCGCGTATTAACCGCACATTACATACGGAGCAAACAGAATTCCAAAAACTTGATATGGTCGAAACGGAAGAGTTCGGAAACATGCTTATTTTAGATGGCATGGTTATGACAACAGAAAAAGATGAGTTCGTTTATCACGAAATGGTAGCACACGTACCTTTATTTACACATCCAAACCCTGAAAACGTATTAGTTGTTGGTGGCGGTGATGGTGGTGTTATTCGTGAAGTGTTAAAACACCCAAGTGTAAAGAAAGCAACTCTTGTTGAAATCGATGGAAAAGTAATTGAGTACTCTAAACAATACTTACCATCAATTGCAGGCGCATTAGATAATGAGCGTGTAGAAGTAAAAGTAGGAGACGGTTTCCTACATATCGCAGAAAGCGAAAATGAATACGATGTAATTATGGTAGATTCTACTGAGCCAGTAGGACCAGCAGTAAACCTATTTACAAAAGGCTTCTACGCTGGAATTTCAAAAGCGTTAAAAGAAGATGGTATTTTCGTTGCACAAACGGACAACCCTTGGTTTACACCAGAACTAATTACAACTGTGTTTAAAGACGTAAAAGAGATCTTCCCAATTACTCGTTTATACACAGCAAACATTCCAACTTACCCAAGTGGTCTTTGGACGTTCACAATTGGATCTAAAAAACATGATCCATTAGAAGTAAGTGAAGAGCGTTTCCACGAAATCGAAACGAAATACTACACAAAAGAATTACACAATGCAGCATTCGCATTACCGAAATTTGTTGGGGATTTAATTAAGTAAGAGAATTGTATCAAACAAATAAAGTGTAAGTAGCTCATTTAAGGTGTTTGTCCAGAAGACTTGAACATGCTAGCTACTTACACTTCTGTAGAGAAAATCGTCTTCTTGTTGTTAAAAAGAAGACCCGGTAAATCGAGAAAGAGGAGCAATTCGCTCCAAATTTGAGAAATAGTGAAAGGTTGGGATACCTTAAGTTCCACATAAGGAGGAAAAGAATATGCGTTTTGATGAAGCTTATTCAGGTAAAGTATTTATTAAAAGTCATCCAAGTTTTGAAGAGTCAAAGGTAGTTATTTATGGGATGCCTATGGATTGGACAGTAAGTTACCGTCCGGGATCTCGTTTTGGCCCTGCACGTATTCGTGAAGTATCAATCGGTCTTGAAGAATATAGCCCGTATTTAGATCGTGAACTAGAAGAGGTAAAATATTTTGATGCGGGTGATATCCCATTACCATTCGGAAACGCACAACGCAGCTTAGACATGATTGAAGAGTATGTATCAAAACTTTTAGATGCCGATAAGTTTCCACTAGGTCTCGGCGGTGAGCACCTAGTGTCTTGGCCAATTTTTAAGGCAATGGCAAAAAAATATCCGGATTTAGCAATCATCCATATGGATGCTCATACTGATTTACGTGAATCGTATGAAGGGGAGCCTTTATCCCACTCTACACCAATTCGTAAAGTGTGTGATTTAATTGGTCCGGAAAACGTATATTCTTTCGGAATTCGTTCTGGAATGAAGGAAGAATTTGAATGGGCGAAAGAAGTAGGTATGAACTTATACAAATTTGACGTATTAGAACCGTTAAAAGAAGTATTACCGAAACTTGCTGGCCGCCCAGTCTATGTCACAATCGACATTGATGTATTAGACCCAGCTCACGCTCCAGGAACAGGAACATTAGAAGCTGGCGGTATCACATCTAAAGAATTATTAGATTCCATCGTAGCAATTGCAAATTCAAATATAAATGTAGTTGGAGCAGACTTAGTAGAAGTAGCTCCTGTCTACGACCATAGTGATCAAACACCAGTCGCAGCAAGCAAATTCGTGCGGGAAATGCTGCTCGGTTGGGTGAAATAAAAGCGGAAGCCGACTGTTTAGACCCGGTGACTAAGGTTCTTTCCTGCAAAAGGTGCTTTTTACCTTTTGGCAGGGAAGGTTCTTAGACGCAAGGGTCTAGGAGGCGTAACTGGATAGTAATAAAAGCGGAGGCAGCTCGCTCAGAATCGCAGGTCATTGGAACGCTCGACCGAGAGTGTGAAATGGCTGGAGATTCTAGCCGCTGCAGCTAGATAAAATAAGAGCCCTCTATATGATTAGAGGGCTCTTATTTTGTCGTTATGTGTCGGTAAGTCGATATATTAAAAAAATCGCTGATATAATTCGAGTTGCGCCGATATATTAAAAAAATCGCCGATATAATTCGAGTTGCGCTGATATATTTAAAAAACCGCCGATATAATTTCATTTACCGTTACGCAACACAAAAAAAAGCTATTCTCAAACGATGGGAATAGCTCTTTTTCTTATGCAACCTTCTCTTCCGAAGTAACTCCGCGAATTTCATCAGCAGAGCGGATTGGATATTTACGGAACACAATAGATCCAATGTATCCGACAATAGTGGTAACGATTCCACATAGTACGGCAGCGATCGTTACTTTTATAACGTCATTAAATCCGAATAGGACAAGAAGACCTGGAATTGGTGATGCTGTTCCTGGTGCATTATTAACAAGCTGGAATAGCGATGTAATAATACCGGCAAGTGCACCGCCAACGAAATTTGTCATATAGATAGGAATTGGATTTGCTGAGACAACATCGGCTTGTGTTAAAGGCTCGATTGCTACAGCAATTGTATCTTTCTTTGAACAAATTTTTAATCGTTTAAAGAAAATAAAGTTCATCGGGGCTGAGGCGGCAACGGCAAGACTACCAATCGCCATTGGTAAACCTGTTAATCCAAGCATTGCAGTTAGTGCCATAGAACTTAGTGGAGAGGTAGAAATAACTGTTATTAATCCACCAAGCATAATACCCATAATGATAGGACTTTCTGTAGTTGCAACTGAAATCATAGAACCGATTTTACCGAGTGTTGCGTTAACAAGCGGATCCATAAGCATTGCCATTCCGCGTGAGATTGGTGCAGCGATAAATAGGATTGCTAAAAATTCCACGCCAGCTGGTAATTTCTTTTCGAGAAATTTCACGACGAAAGCACAAACGTATCCAGCGAAAAATCCTGGTAAAATACCGAATCCACTAGTAGCGATACCAATTAAAACAGCGTATACGGGGGAAACACCGATTGCTAATGCGACTAAAATCGCTGCTGCGACACCGCTCATACTACCGGAAGCTTCTCCTACTGATTGTAAAAAGTCATTATGAAACATTTCTCCACCTATATAACGGTGAAATGCTTCAATAAGAAAACTTGCGATTGCTGCATTAGCTAAAGCACCCATCGCCTTCATTCCATAAGGCGCACGGTAACTAAAAAGTGTAAATAGACAAAGTACAACAAGTAATAGTGCTAAACCTTGCAAGATAGCCATTTGAAAACTGTCTCCTTTGATTTTTGTAATAAAAATTCGTATCATTCAATAATAATATAAAAGTGTATGAAACGGAAAAATTTTTTCTTGGGAACTTGCTGTAAGAAAAAATCCCTTACAATAATGTAAGGAAAGTGTAAGACTTTTAGATAGAGTATAGTATGCTCTTTTCCGTATAATACAAGTATAGATATAATACTAGTGAGAAAGAAGTGCAAACAGGAGGTTCATGTATGAAATTGGTAATTAAAGTTTTAGCTATATTCGCCATTATTCTAGGTGGAACAGCGTATTATTTGAACACAAAAACAGAAGGTGTACATGCTTTTGTAGACAACTTCTTTTCAAATAAAGAAATACAAGATTATTATGCGGTTATAGATAAAGGTGAGAAAAAAGACGGAGAATACTTGTATACTTTTAAAGGGTATACAGAAGACGGAAAGTTACAGATCATTAAAAGAATGATGAACCGTGAATTGCATACGGGGGCGTTTATAAAAATTTATGCAAAAGGTATGCAAGGAAAAGGATGGGCTGAAATCCCGAAAGAATCTATTCCACAAAAAGCGTTGGAAAAAATAGAAAAACCATAAAAGGAGCGACTCATTCGCTCCTTTTTAGTGGGTTAAAATAGTGATAGATGTTTTTTCCTTGTTAGAAATAATTTTTGCACGTCCACCAATTGGGAAAGTGAAAATCGGGGTTGTATGCCCGAAACTTGCGTTTGCAATGATAGGAATATGTGCAAGTTCAGGTTTTGAAGCAATCATTTCTTGAATGTCTTCTATCGTACATTCTGCACCTTTTTGCATCTTTCCTATAATGATTCCCTTTATGTATTCAAAATCTTGCTGCTGCATAAGGGAATGTAAATAACGATCAAAAGTTTTAAGAGTAGATGTTCCAGTTAAACTATCTTCTTCAATAAATAAAATTTTGTGCTTTAAATTTGGCATATATGGTGTGCCTTGCAGTAAGTTAAATGTGCTCATATTGCCACCGATAATATCTCCCGTAGCTTCTCCTTCCTGAATTGAAACGTATCCTTCATTTTTAATAAATTCTCGATTTTCCTGATCTATATACCAAGAATCATCGCTCCATGTTTCAGATGGCAGGACTTCAATAGGCTCATTAGAAGTTAAGCACTTTAAAAAGTAATCGGTTGTATACCCGAGCCCTTTCTCCATTCCAAACGAAGAGAAATGGGGTCCTGAATATGTAACGAGACCTGTTTTTGCGTAAATTGCATTATTTAAGGCAGTAATATCAGAATAACCACAGAAAAATTTCGGGTTTTCACGAATTAAATCATAATCGAGATGTTTCAATAAACCATTTGAGTTGTATCCGCCAAGTGTAGTCAAAATAGCTTTTACATTAGGGTCTCCAAATGCTTCATGGAGGTCTTGAATGCGGGAAGAAATAGAGGAGGAAGCAAATCGATCTATCTCATCAGCATATTTTGAGAATGTAACTTGAAAGCCCATGTCAGTTAATCTTTTTATAGCAAGTTTTCTATTTTCATTTGAAACAATACTTAAACTACACGATGGTGAAATCACTCGTATTTCATCACCCTTTTTTAACTTTGTTGGTATCACTATATTCACCTCTTTAATTGAAAGAAAATTTAGATTTAAAAAATATTTTATCATATGAAATAAAGTAGAAGTGAATTATTTTTTGAAATGGAGTTTTCCTGATTTTTCAGCAGACAGACAGAGTCTTTTTTTGATATGATAGGAAAAGTGATTTATTATAAGTAGTATTTAATATCTATAACATTTGAAAGGTGTGCAAGACGTGGAGAAACAACTTGCAGGCTTGCCGGTACACGTTCATTTCGTAACAGAAATCCGTGAAGGGGCGAGGAAGGAAACCGTTGCTTTTGAAGCAAATGGTCAATACTATGTAAAAGGTCAAGGTACATATGTAACATTCCAGGAGCCGAACGAACAAGGCGAAGTGAAAACAATTATTAAAATTCAAGATGAACAAGTTCTCATTATGCGTTCAGGTGCTGTTTCTATGCGTCAGACGCATGTGAAAGGTGAATGGACAACTGGTACGTATACGAGTGAACTTGGTACGTTTGCATTGCAAACAAAGACTGATAACGTTCTTTTTAAATGGTCGGATGAAAAGAAAAAAGGACAACTCTTCTTAACTTACGCATTGCTTCTAAGTGAACAAGAAGCTGGCAGATATACTATTACAATTAATTTGAAGGAGGCAAAATAATGAATTCCTTAGAACAAGTAAAAGGATTGATTAAAGAAGAAATTCAGGCTGCTGTATTAAAGGCAGAATTAGCGACAGAAGAACAGATTCCAAACGTTGTATTAGAATCTCCAAAAGATAAAACAAATGGTGACTTCTCTACAAATATGGCAATGCAACTTGCACGCGTTGCGAAAAAAGCACCTCGTATGATTGCAGAAGAACTAGTTGCAAACTTCGATAAAGCAAAAGCTTCTATTGAAAAAATCGAAATCGCTGGTCCTGGTTTTATTAACTTCTATATGGATAATAGCTACTTAACAGATTTAATTCCAACAATCGTAAACGCTGGTGAAGCTTACGGTGAAACGAATACTGGTAAAGGTGAAAAAGTACAAGTTGAGTTCGTATCTGCTAATCCAACAGGTGACCTTCACTTAGGACATGCACGTGGTGCGGCAGTAGGTGACACTTTATGTAACCTATTAGCAAAAGCAGGCTACGATGTATCTCGTGAGTACTACATTAATGATGCTGGTAACCAAATTCATAACTTAGCTCTTTCTGTTGAAGCTCGTTACATGCAAGCTTTAGGCTTAGATAAAGAAATGCCAGAAGACGGTTACCATGGTGCGGATATCATTGGAATTGGTAAACGTTTAGCAGAAGAATTCGGCGATCGTTATGCGAAAGCTGATGAAAAAGAAAGCTATGAATTCTACCGTGAGTACGGTTTAAAATATGAATTAGCAAAACTTCAAAAAGACTTAGAAAGCTTCCGCGTTAAATTTGATGTATGGTTCTCAGAAACATCACTATACAAAAACGGAAAAATCGATCAAGCTCTTGCTGTATTAAAAGAGCGTGAAGAGATCTTTGAAGAAGACGGCGCAACTTGGTTCCGTTCAATGACTTACGGCGATGACAAAAATCGTGTATTAATTAAAAACGACGGTTCTTACACATACTTAACGCCAGATATCGCGTATCACCGTGATAAATTAGAGCGTGGTTTTGATAAGTTAATCAACATTTGGGGTGCTGACCACCACGGTTACATTCCTCGTATGAAGGCTGCTATTCAAGCACTTGGTTACGATAAAGACACGCTTGAAGTAGAAATCATCCAAATGGTACAACTATACCAAAATGGTGAAAAAATGAAGATGAGTAAGCGTACGGGTAAAGCAGTTACACTTCGTGAGCTTATGGAAGAAGTAGGCGTGGACGCAATGCGTTACTTCTTCGCAATGCGTAGCGGTGATTCTCATTTAGACTTCGATATGGACTTAGCTGTATCAAAATCTAATGAAAACCCAGTATACTATGCACAATATGCTCATGCTCGCGTATGCAGTATCCTTCGTCAAGGCGAAGAATTAGGATTAGCTGTAGATGGAGATGTGAACTATAAACTTGTTACTTCTGAGAAAGAAGTAGAGTTACTGAAAAAACTTGGTGAATTCCCAGCTGTAGTTGCGGATGCAGCACAAAAACGTCTGCCACACCGTATTACAAACTATGCATTTGAATTAGCAGCAACATTACACAGCTTCTACAATGCAGAAAAAGTATTAAACCAAGATAACTTAGAATTAAGTAAAGCTCGTTACGAGTTAATGAAAGCAGTACGCACTACACTTCAAAATGCATTAGCAATCGTAGGAGTATCTGCACCAGAAAAAATGTAATGAAGAAAAGCGGAAGCGGCTCGTTTAGAATAGGAGGGGGATGGAGCTCCTGACAGAGAGGTGTACTTTGCCTCGGAGGAAGGCGCGAAGCCACCGAGTATTCTAGCCGCTGGAACTGGACAATAAAGAAAAGCGGAGCCGACTGTTTAGTCCCGAAGGCTAAGGTTCTTTCCCACAGAAGATGCATTTTATCTTCTCGTGGGGAAGGTTCTTAGACAGAAGGGGCTAGGAGGCAGAGCTGGACATAAAGAAAAGCGGAGCCGATTTTTCGCTTTCAGTAAAAGGCAATCACACAATGTTGTGATTGCCTTTTTGTATGGAGATAATAAAAAAAATTATCAAACAAAAGGGGAATTTGCGTCGTCTTATATAAATGACAGGAGGCTTATGATGGAAGAAAAGATAGAAGAATTAATTGATATATATAAGCAGCAAATATATTCCTTATGCTATAAGTTAGCGAAAACGAAAGAAGATGCGGAAGATATTTTTCAAGAGACGTGGATAAAGGTTTTTTCATCAAGGCACCAACTTTTTTATGTGGATAATTATAAAAAGTGGATTACTACAATTTGCGTTCGTACATTTTATGACTTTTACCGCAAGAAGAAAAGATGGAAAGATCGCGTCTTAGATTTATTTCATAAAGAAGATGGTGGAGAAATAGATTTCGCAGATGATGTGAATATATCAGAAGAATTTATTCAAAAAGTGGAAGCGGAAATGATACGGGAAGTTATACAGCTATTGAATGAAAAATATAAAACCGTGCTCGTACTCTACTATTATGAACAATACTCTTATAAAGAAATGAGCGAAATATTAAATATACCGATTGGTACAGTGAAATATCGCCTTAATTATGCGAAGAAGCAAATGCGAGAACATTTGGAGGGGTTCGTTTATGACAGAAGATAAATTTGAACAGAAGGTAAAGAGTAGCTTAGCAGAAGAGATAACTCCAAGCGAAGAGCTAATAAATAACACGAAGCAGGGCGTGCGAAAGGCTCAGAAGTTAGAGAGGAAATGGATGATTTGTATTCACACCATTTGGATTGTTTTGTTAACAATTGTTATAGAACAATTTGTCACACATTTGGATTATAAAATTCCTATGTTGATAGCCATTGTGATTATGATGCATGTATACATTCCGATATATGTTGTAATACAGTCATTTTTAAAGAAGGAGTATAGATTACATGAAAGAGTTCGCTAATCCGTTTGTACTATTTGAAGTAGCTGGAGTGACGATGTTTTTAGCTTTTATAGCACTTTTAATATGTGTTGCATCATGGGTATATACAGATGCTAAAGCACATCAAATGAGCAAAGGATGGAGTATTTTAGCAGTTATATTGCCATTCTTTATTGGGTTTTTATTATATATGGTAAGAAGAAGTAAAAAGAAGGTTGAAGGAGAATGTAAGGTGAATTTTGTTAAAAAACAGAAAGTAACATTAGTTGCGATATTGGCAAGCACAATGTTTGTATTACTTAGTGGTTTTACTTTTGCACAAACGTTAGATGACGCGTGGAGAGCCGGGGATATATATTTAGCAAATGAGAAGCAAGGGAAAACAAGTTATGAGGCAAAATTCTCATCATGGGATATTGCCAGTAAGGATATTGAATTTCAGTATGAAAAGGATACAGAAGTGACATTTTCTTATGAGACAGATGCAAAACGAGGAAACTTATGTTTTAGTGTGTATGAAAGACAAGGAGAAGGTATAAAAGAGTTAAAGGAAATTTGTGAATCGAAAAAAGGTACTTTTACAGTTACTTTAAAAGCAAATGAAGAATATGTATTGAATATAAGCGGATTAACAGTAAAAGATGGATTTGTAAAAGTGAATTGGCAAGAGAAATAAAAGGGGCCCTATAAAGGACCTCTTTTTTATTGAATAGTATAAGTAACAGAGAAACTAACAGGACTATAGTAAACGTAAGGTGCATGAAATTGAACATACATATTTCCATCTGTTTTTGCAGTGAAAATTCGGCCGTAACCATCAGAATAACGTCCAATTAGGTTATGATTTGAGTCATAAACACTGTAACTAGGAGTTTTGCTGTTAGGATGAATTGTTAGTTCTTGTCCTTTTTGAAGGAAAATAGGTTCTTGTTCAGAACTACCTCCAGTTTGCAAAGAATAAAATTTTGTAAAGCTTTGTTCTTGAGCGGCAGCAGCGACTTTTGTTTCAGGAATAAACGCAGTAGCTCCAGTAATTCCTGCTAAAGTTAATGCACCTGCTAAAATCATTTTTTTCATAATAGAAAAAACCTCCTTATTAGTTGTAATCGGTTTTGTTACAGATAATATTGTATACGATAATGGGTAGGATAAAATATGCTTTTATGCATATATATTTTTTCTCAATAAAAGACCACTGATAAAATCAGTGGTCTTTTAAATGATTAAGCAGCTTTCTGTTCAGTTTGAGGAACAGGTTTTTGAAGCGAGTTATAAACTCCTGTTCCGATAACGTCTAATGCCATTCTCATTCGTTCAGGTGAAATGTTTTCTAATACGTTATCTTGAGGTGTATGGTATACCTTCTCAATATGATAGATTAATGGATTCCAACTATCGACACCCATCCAAATGAATAGAGCAGCAGGAATACCAGCTTCAGCAAATGGAACATGATCACTAGAACCGAATTTACCTTGTAGGATGAGGTTATTATTTAGTTGTTTACCTGCTTGCAAGGCAGCGTCTGTTACAAAGTTTGTAGAGCCATCAGGTGTCATAGCATATAAATTCTTTGCTTTATCATAATTTGTTGCAACCATGTCGGCGTTAAAGACACCTAAAATACGGTCGCGTTCTTTTTGGGATAGACTATTCACGTAATAATCCGAACCAAGTAATCCAGTTTCTTCAGAACCAAAGGTAATAAAGCGAATTTCTTTATCAGTTTCTACATTTTGAAAAGTACGAGCTAGTTCTAATACTAATCCAGTTCCAGAAGCATTATCATTTGCGCCAGGTGCTCCGACAACACTATCATAGTGCGAGCTTACAACGACTGCTTTTTCATTACCTGTACTCTTCTTTGGTTTCTTTTTGGCGATAACATTTAGAGATGTTAATTTAGATTCATGTCTCGCTTTTAGGGAAAGAATTGTTGTCCCTTTTTTAGCGATTTCTTCTTTAAATGCATTTCCTTGCGCATAAGCAAGACCAAAGACAGGGATAGATTGCTTTTTCATTAGGCGGGGATTGAAGGTTTGTCCATAATTTCCGCGTCCGCCAATTAAACTGTATAAAAGAACACCTTTTGCACCTTTGCTAACAGCATTTTCAACTTGTTTATTATAGTCGGTAACTGTCGTTCCTCTTTCAAATAAAACAATTTTACCGTTTACTTCATTTGGAATATCTTCTAATTTTGTCCCACCTTGAACAAAGATAAGGGGAGCTGTAACAGCTTCTGTAGAAATTAGTGCATTAGGAGCAGCACCAGCTTGCCAATTACGTTTTGTTGATAGGGGTGATTCAATGAATCCAACGTATTGATCGGGCACCTGAAATGGTTGATATTCTACTTCATAGCCCATTGATTTAAGCTGCATACCAATGTAACGAGAAGCCCATTCTTCGGATTTTGTTCCACCGGGGCGAGGACCAATTGTTTCAGATAAGAAACGAACATGTTCAATCGCGCGGTTTGGATCAATCTGTTTTGTAATAGATGGAGTTTGTGTAACCTCTGACGTGGAATCCGCTTTTGCTTGCCCAATTGGAGCTAAGCTAACAGCAAGTGATACAGCAAGCAAAGAGCTTACTATTTTTTGTTTCAATGATTTTCTCATTTTTTCCTCTCCTATTCTTCTATTCTCTCTGACTGACAAAAGAAGACGGATAATGACTTTATTTTACCTTCACACCTTTTATTTTTCAATATTCTGACATTGAGAAATAAAAAAACGATATATGCATATTTGCATATTTTTGAGGGAGATATGTATGCTATCATTTTAAACGAAGGTTCGCTTTCTACTCTGAAAGCTCCTACATTGCATGAATCTAGTGTACCCAAACTTTAGATTATGTAGAGGAATGGAACCACTGTAGGGTTTCATTTCTCATGTTTGAATCAGTTGATGGTAATTATGTTTCCGCATTTCATAATTATTATCAGTGATATATGTAAGGCATCCATATGAAAATAAGAGGCTGTTCAAAGGTTTTCCGTACTTTTGGGCAGCCTCACCCCGTTAAAAGGACGATACTTTATGTATCGTCCTTTTTGTATAAAAAAACATCCAATCAATTGAGAGATTGATTGGATGTGAAAAAATTATTAATAATTTTTTTTGCGTTTTGTAGCTAAAATACTTAATAATCCAGCTAGTAGAAGAACAATACCTACTGTTTGTGTAGGGTCTTCTTTATGACCTGTATTTGGAAGGTGCTTATCCGTATTTCGATCATCTTGCTGTTTGTTATCTGTTTTATTCGATGTTTCTTCGGAAGTTCCGTTTTCGTGTTTCTCAGATGTTTCATTGCCTTTGTTATCTTCTTTATTTGGAGGAGTAACTGGCTTGTCATCTCCACCTGAAGAAGATTCAATTTTTTTATTTGAAACTGTAATTTGTAGTGGCTTAGCTTGGGCTTTATCAATTGTAAAGTTTATTGGTGATGCATCTAATTGATAGCCTTTAGGAGCCTTTGTTTCTACTAATTGATAATTACCAGGTTTCAAATCATTTACGATTACTTTTCCGTGTTGATCTGTTTTTAAACCTTCTCGGATGACTTTTCCATCTTGGTCTAAAATATTGAAAATGGCACCTTCAAGTGTTCCGTGGTGATCAATATCAACTTTAGTTAACTCAATTGAACCTGTTGTTAAACTATTTAAGGCTGTAACAGAGGTAACCTGAGATTGTCCTTTCGTAATTGTGAAAGGAATTGGTTTAACGTTTAAATCATAGCCAGTTGGAGCTTTCGTTTCAATGAACTGATAATCTCCCGGACGTAAATCAGAAACTGAAATCTTCCCATCTTTATCAGTAGTTAAATCAGTGCGAACAATTTTACCTTTCGCATCGATGATGTTAAACACTGCATCAGAAAGTTTTGTATCTGGATTTATATCATCCACTTTTATTAATTCTACAGCACCCTCAGTTAAGCTATTTGTAGCAGTAACTTGGAGCTTTTCTTTTTGGCTTTTCTTAATTGTAAACTTAATAGGTGTACTATCTAATTTATAGTGTTCAGGAGCTTTCGTTTCAATAAACTGATAGTCCCCAGGACGTAAATCAGAAACAGAAATTTTTCCATGTACATCTGTTGTAAGTTCAGTGCGAATGTCGTTACCATTCATATCAGTAATTTTAAATATCGCATCTTTAAGAGCAGTACCATCTACATCATCTACTTTAGAAAGTTCCACAGTGCCTTTCGTTAAGCTATTTGTAGCTGTAACGGAGATAGGATCAGCTTGGCTCTTTGTGATTGTGAATGGAATTGGCTCTTTGTTTAAATCATAGTGTTTCGGAGCCGTTGTCTCGATGAATTGATAATCACCAGGACGTAGGTCAGAAACGCTAATTTTACCTTGTTGATTCGTAACAAGATCTTTGCGAATTACAGTGCCATTCATATCCACAATTTTAAATACTGCGCCTTCAAGAGTAGTGCCATCGACGTCATCCACTTTAGAAAGTTCCACGCCGCCTTTTGTTAAACTATTTTTCATAGTAACGGTAGCAATATCTTTTTGGCTTTTTTCAATTGTAAATATAATTGGTTTTTTGTCTAAATCATAGTGTTCAGGGGCCGTTATTTCAACGAATTGATACGTACCAGGACGTAAGTTTTCGATAACGATTTTACCTTCACTGTTTGTTTTTAAATCTGTTTTAAGTACTTTGCCATCTTGATCTAGTAAATTAAATACCGCATCGGCAAGTTTTGTTTGAGTGTTTAAATCATCAACTTTAAGTAATTCGATACTACCTTGTTTTAAGCTATTTGTAGCAGTTAAAGAAATAACTTTCTTCTGTCCTTTTTCAATAGTGAATTTGATTGGTGTTTCATCTAAAACGTAATGCTTAGGAGCTTTCGTTTCGATGAATTGGTAATCACCAGGACGTAGGTCGTTAATTTCGATTATTCCTTGTTCATTTGTAACAAGGTCTTTATGAACTACATCACCGTTCATATTAACAATTTTAAATACTGCATCTTTAAGAACAGTGCCATCAATATCGTCTACTTTAGAAAGTTTAACTGCACCCTTTGTTAAAGCATTTGTAGCAGTGATATGAAGAGTTTCAGTTTGGCTCTTTTTAATTGTAAATACGATAGGTTTTTTATCTAAATCGTAATGTTCAGGAGCAATTGTTTCAACGAATTGATACGTACCAGGACGTAGATTTTCAACAACAATTTTACCTTCAGCATTTGTTTTTAAGCCTTCTTCAACTAGCTCACCGTCTGCATCTAATAAATTAAATACGGCGTTAGAAAGTTTTGTATTTATATCAATATCGTCAATCTTTGTTAGTTCAACGCTACCTTTTTTCAAAGCATTTTTGCCTGTAACATTGATCTCTTTCGTTTGACTTCTTTCAATTGTAAATGGAATCGTTGTTTCATCTAATACATAGTGCTCAGGAGCTTTTGTTTCAATGAACTGATAGTCTCCAGGGCGTAAATCAGAAACAGAAATTTTTCCGTTTTTATCTGTAACAAGATTCGTATGAACTTCCTTACCATTCATATCCACAATCTTAAAGATTGCACCTTCGAGCATCGTACGATCGATGTCATCAATTTTTGTTAATGTTACTGCACCTTTCTTTAAACTGTTAGTAGCGGTAACAGTAATATTCTCTTTTTGACTTTTTTCGATAGTGAACGGAATAGGGTCTTTGCTTAAGGTATAGTCTTTTGGAGCTTTTACTTCAATAAATTGATAGTCTCCAGGACGTAAATCAGAAGCAGTAATTTTACCGTTTTTATCAGTCGTTAAATCTTTTCGAATTACCTTTTTAGTATCATGAGCGTCAACGATTATAAATTCTGCACCTTCAAGAGTAGTGCCATCAACATCATCAACTTTTGTTAAAGTGACGCCACCTGTAAGTAAACTATTTTTTACAGTAACAGGGATAGGAAGATCTTCCTTACTACCTTTTTTAATTGTGAACTTAATAGGTGTTTTGTCTAATTTATAATGTTCAGGGGCTTTTGTTTCGATAAATTGATAATCCCCTGGTGCTAAATCAGGAATAACTAATACTCCGTGATCATCTGTTGTTAAATCTTTCATAATTTCTTTGCCAGTTGGGTCTTGCAATGTGAATACAGCGCCGGCAAGAGCTTTACTACTTTCCACATCATCTTCTTTAATAAGTTTAACTTTTCCTTTCGTTAAACTATTTTTAAATGTAAGTGGAAGGAGTTTTTGTTGTCCTTTTTCGATTGTAAATTCAATTGGTTCTACATTTACATCGTAATAAGTTGGAGCCTTTGTTTCGATAAGTTTATAGTTACCAGGACGTAAGTCATCTACAACTAGCATTCCTTTATTATTCGTAACAAGGTCCGTACGAACATCTTCATTAGTATCTCTATTAACGATTTTAAATACTGCACCTTCAAGTGTTTCCTTTTCATCTGCAGCATTCACTTTTGTTAACTCAATACCGCCTTTTGTTAAGCTGTTTTTAGCGGTAACAGTAGCCTGAGTTGTTTGACTTTCTGTAATCGTAAATTTAATTGGTTTTGTATTTTTGTCGTAATACTTCGGTGCTGTTACTTCGATAAATTTATAATCGCCAGGGCGTAAGCCAGTAGCGATAGCTTTACCATCCGCACCAGTTTTTACATTTTCGCGAATGACTTTCTTTTCATCATTTGCATCAACAATTTTAAATACAGCACCTTCAAGAGCTGTACCATCGATATCATCAACTTTTGTTAATTCAACATCTCCTGGTTTTAAAGCATTTTCAGCTTTCACAAGTAGAGTTTCTTTCTGACTTCTATCGATTGCAAATTCAATAGGTTCTGCTCGTAAAACGTAATGTTCAGGAGCAGCTATTTCAATGAATTTATACGTACCAGGACGTAGGTTACTAACTTTAACTTTACCGTGTTTATCAGTAGTTAAGTTAGTGTAAGGGGAAACGTCATTATTATTTGTATCGACAAGCTTGAATACTGCACCTTCAAGTGGTTTTTTCTCACCAAACTCATCAACTTTTAATAATTCAACTTCGCCCGTTTTTAAGCTGTTATTTGCCGTAACAGTAGCAAGAGCTTGTTGGCTTTTATCAATTGTAAACTCGATAGGGTTTGTACTTAACGTATAATCCTTAGGAGCTTCTGTTTCGATAAATTTATAAACACCAGGCTCTAGATCTTTAATGGTAACTTTTCCATCTGAACCTGTTTTTATATTTTCACGAATTACTTGTTTCTCGTCATTCGCATCGACAATTTTAAATACAGCACCTTCAAGGGCAGTGCCATCGACATCATCGACTTTCGTTAAAGTGACACCACCTTTAATGAGGTGATTTGTCGCGGTAACAGTAAGTGCTTTCTGTTGGCTTTTTTCAATTGTAAATTTAAGCGGTTTTTTATCTATTTCATAATGTTCAGGTGCTTTCTCTTCAACAAACTGGTACTCTCCAGGAAGTAAATTTTTCGCTTCGATTTGTCCGTTACCATTTGTCGTTAATTTGGTATAACCAGGAATTCTTTTGTTATTTTGGTCCCGTACACTAAATACAGCACCTTCTAAAGTATTACCCTCTTTATCAACTTTTGTTAGGATAGCTGAGCCTCTAATTAAGCTGTTTTGGGCCGTTTTATTGATTACTGTTGTTTGATCTTCCTCGATTGTAAATTCAATAAGTCGATCATCTAATTGATAATGCTCAGGAGCCTTTATTTCTTTTAAATAGTAAGTTCCTGGTTTTAAATTATCTACAGTAATTTGTCCTTTATCATTTGTTGTTAATTTTTCGTGTTCTGAAATTATTTTTTTATCTTTATCAAGTAGTGTGAAAACGGCACCTTGCAGTGTGACGTTTTTATTCAGGTCATCAGACTTTGTTAAAACTACTTTACCGACAAACTTCTTATTTGCAAGTTTATATGTTGTAGTCTCTTGTGTACCAAGTTCAACAATTTTTCCTTGTTTTAAATCCCAGCTAATTACATAGCCTTCAGGAGCCTTTGTTTCTTTTAATAAATATTTATCGCGTTTTAAATTATTAAATTTAGCGATACCGTCTTTGTCTGTTGTAATTTTACGGATAACAGTTTTACCTGTACGATCGTATAAAGTAAATTCTGCCCCAGCTAATAGTGCGTTTTTATTGTCGTTATCTACCTTTATAATTTCAAGGTTTCCACGGCCTTTAGTAGCAGATCCTCCGCCTGAACCAGAAGACATTCTCACTTCAATCGTTTCAGTAGTTTCTGTGTTTTTAACTGTCAACTTATTGCCTGTGATTTTCGCTTTATTACTTACTTTTTCTTTATCGTCTGCATTAATAAGTGAGCGATATTCTAAAATATAAGCTCGATCAATTTTTTTCAAGAAGGCAATTTCGAAATGTTGCTTTCCGGTATTATTGTCTGTTGTTATTTTGAGTTTATAGTCTGTTCCTTCTTTTAATTCGTTTACTGTATCTTTTGTTAAATTTCCATATGGATCAACAGTTGTAGGATATAAGTGGAATGAATCTTCCACAATTACCTGATTTTCGGTTGGGTCATCTGTTACAACGGCATCTGCAATGGTTGATTGGCTTTCGTTAATTGCGATACTCCAATTAATATAGTTGTCGTCTTGCACAGCTTTTTTAGTAACAAAGCTGCCACCTTTATTTACTTGAGTGTCACCTGTAAGGGTGTTTATAATTTTAGAGCCATCTTTTAAATCTGCCTCGTTTTTGTAGGTACCTTGGATAAGTTCACCATCAAGGCTTGTTTTAAAGATAATATAGTAAGGTGAATTAATTGATTGTTTGAAATGAACCTTTAGGGTGTTTTTATTGTTCTCTGTAGGTTCTTCAAGTTCATATTGCTCAGTTGGTACAGCATTACCAGGTTGTGCATTATTAGGATTTCCATTTAAAATCATATCGCGCACTTCAATGGATCCAGGCACTAACTTTTGTTTATCTTGTATGACGTCTATAACATAAGGATCTTTAATCTCAACATTATTATAGTTAAAGCCTATTATCCAAGTAATTTCCTTCGTTTGGGCGTTATAAGAACCGTATTTATAACCATTTGCTTTTGTGAAAGTATCAGGATCAAAATTAGCTTCAACTTTATTTGATTGTGGATTAGAATCCGTATCTATCCAAGATAGGTTACCTGTATTTTTAAATGAAGTTTTACCACTTTCTAGCTTTGTATAATCAAAGTCTGTCGTATATTTTACAACTAATGTCTTTGTCATATTAGACTGATATGTACCTATAAGAGTAATTTTGAAGCCTTTATCTGTTGCATCTAAAACATAGTCAGTCCCAGCTTGAAGGGTATAATTTCCATCTTTAATTTCTAGTTTCTTATCTTTTAATTGTAATCCACCATGATTAAAGGTATCCGTAATGATCGCGTTGTTTAATGGATAGTTGTTATTATTTACTATAATTGTCCAAGTTGTTGTTTTGTCTTTATAATTTGTTTCAGCTTTATTATTAGATTTAATAATATTTTGCTGCTTGAAGCTAGCTTCATTTTCTTTACTTGAATCATTATCAGCTGTAACTTTATTTTTTACTTTTCCATCTTCTATAACTTTATTAGTTGGCTTGGTTTTATAGGTAATCACATAAGCACTATTAATATCATCATTAAACTGTAAATCGAATCCATTCTTCTTGTTACTTACAGTGTAATTATTAACAGCGTCTCCGGTTACAAGCGTTCCTTGTTCATTATATGAAGCGTTTTTCACAACAATAGAATTTGCATCTAGTTCGTGTGTATCGTCAAAAATATCTTTTAAAATCGCATCTGCTTTTTTGATCTCTCTTTGATCACCATTGTAAGTAATTGTCCACTCAATTGTTTGCGTCTTTGGATCATATTTACTTGTTTTATTTAAGTGTGTACCACGAGAAACCGTTACAGTAGAGCTTGCGTTTTGTTGCTTTTGATTATCACTCGTTATCGTAACGTTATTTCGGAAACTTTTAATATTTTCATCAGTAATTTTTGTGGCATATTCGATTTGATATGCTTTATTGATAGAATCCTTGAAAGCAATCTCCAATTTTGAGCCATCTGATGAAATAATATTGTAATCTGTTGGCTCAGCTTCTGCACCACGCGTTACATTCCCATTAACATCAACTTCTAAATAATAAACTTTAATAGAATCTTTATTTAAGTTTGTACCTTGTGGAATGTTATCTTTAAAAATAGCGTTTTTAAGGGTGTCTTGCGTTTTGTTCATCTCTACTTTCCAATTAATTTCATTTGTATTAATTGGTCTATCAGGTAATCCTTTTTTATTCGTAGCTGTTTGTACATTAGGCTTAAAGTCAACTGTAATAGAAACATCCTTATCTTTAATAGGGAAAGGAATTTCTTGTGTTGTTGTACCTTTAATTTCAGCTTTATTAAATTCTGTCTTTAATTGTAGGTTACCAGCAACATCTGGATGCTCTTCAACATAATCGTTGAATGTCATCGTGACTTTTCCATCTTTTGTAACAGTAAAATTACCAATTTGATGGTTTTCACTATCATATAAAGGACTGTTAATTGTATTGTAAATCTTAAAATGTTTAGGAAGATCAAAAATATAGTAATCTCCATTTTTCACATTCATTGACTTTAAAAGTTCCCATGTAAACTCAATATTGGCAGGGGAATCTGTACTTGGACGGTTATCCTCTGTAAATGGTTTTCCGTCTTTATCCGTCAACTTTACACCGGTTAAAATGTTTGTTGTTATTTGCTTTGGACCTGAATTTGTATTCTCAGCAGGGTCGCTTGATAGCTTTTGTTCTGGATTGTCAGTAGCAATTTTAGCTGCTAGGTTTTGTTCCGGATTATCAGTGGCAGTTTTAGCTGCTGGGTTTTGTTCCGGATTATCAGTGGCAGTTTTAGCTGCTGGGTTTTGTTCCGGATTATCGGTAACAGTTTTAGTTGCTGGGTTTTGTTCCGGATTATCAGTAACAGTTTTAGTTGCTGGATCTTGCTCCGGATTGTCAGTAACAGGTTTAGCTACTGGATCTTGCGCTTGTTTATTAGTATCCTGTTTGGTGCCATCTTCTTTAGAGTT
This sequence comes from Bacillus sp. EKM501B, assembly GCF_011800505.1. Classification (NCBI taxonomy): domain Bacteria; kingdom Bacillati; phylum Bacillota; class Bacilli; order Caryophanales; family Bacillaceae; genus Bacillus; species Bacillus sp. EKM501B. The sequence continues at coordinate 103,128 of NZ_JAALFZ010000008.1, forward strand.
TTCTACTTGAACAGGAACTGATATAGGCTGAACCATTGTTCCTAAAGGAAAAGCGATTTGAACTGATTTTTCCCCAGGTTTTAAAGTTGAGTTAAACACGGTATCAACTTTAATTTTTCCTTTAGCGTCTTTCAAATTTTCTACTTGATCATTAAATATTAATTTTAATTTATTATCTTTAGCTGTTATAAAATATTGACCAATATTTTTTTGATCTGTTACTAAATCCCCTTGCAAATCTTTAGATACTTTTAATGCAAGTGGTATTTGAACTACTGCTGTATCATTTGCGTGTGCAACTTGTTGATCCTTTATTGACCAAGCGTATTCTACTTGAATGGTTGATCCTATCTTTATTAAATTGTTAGGATTTTTTGATTCGTCAATAATATGATTCGTCGCATCTTTCATTTCAACAGTGTCAAATAAGGAATCCCCTGTTAAGGTTTCCGCTCTTACTTGATTGTATGGAAAACTAGCAAGTTGCGAAAATAGTACGAATACAATTAAACATACATTAAAAAGTTTTTTCATTTTTCCTCCTCTGAACATTCATTTGTCCATTGGGGACTTATTCCACATGAACAAATGGAATATTAAAAGTATTTGTTATAAGCTATTTATTTTTGTTATCCCTCCGTTTCTATACGCGTTCTCAGACAAACAGAATTATGTTCAAAGCAATATTATTTAACGTAAAACAAAATGTATATTTACACAGTTCTATGGAAATATACACAATTCGACAAAAAATGTCGAAAAAAATACTGATATAAATAATGATATCAGACCTTTATATGTGAGATAGTTTTCATGTATATCTAGTAAAAAAGAATGGTTATAAAGGTAAGTTTTACGATACATACTAACCAATGTAGTGTATCCCTTTGTGAAGGCTTATTTTTGCCTTAAAGTTATGTGGAAATAAAAATCTAGATAGGGTTGGTTTTGGTCAGAATGAAGACAATATGTACTTTGAAAATAGTCATTTATTTTGTCTAAAGAGAGTTGTGCGATTAGTGGACCGAAGTTGAAAGGTGATAGTTTCTTACATTGTTAGAGAAATATAAGGATTACAGAATATTCGACTAACACGTTACTACGGTCATTTTTGAGCCTGTTTAAATAATAGGAAAGAAGGTGTTTTACTCCTTAGTTACAATATCTTTTTAGTAAAGATAAGCTTAAGTAACCTCCGCTAAAGATTATATACTTAAATGATAAAGAGTTCAACACTAGTTCACATATTTTCCCAAAAATAAAAAACGGCTGTTTTATGTGGAATAAATCTACAAAACAGCCGTTTTTGGTATTAGATTTCTGTTAAGATTATTGGTTCACCGCGTGTTACGACAACGGTATGTTCACATTGTGCAACAAGACTTTTATCTGGTGTAACGAATGTCCAACCATCGTCACCACGTTCAATAATATGATCAGCTTTCATAGAGATGAACGGTTCTACAGCGATAACAAGACCGTCTTTTAGAAGCGCATTATCCATTGGGTCATAGTAACTTAAAATGTGATTTGGTGCTTCATGTAAGCTAAGACCAATGCCGTGACCAGTTAAGTTTTGGATAACATTGTATCCACTTTTATGTGCGAAGTTTGAAACAGCACGACCAATTTGATTTTGTTTTGAGCCAGCTCTAACCTTTTTCATTGCTGCCCAAAATGCATCAACCGCTGCTTGGCAAAGTTTTTCTTTTGCCTCGTCTTCTCCAAGAACAAATGAAATGCCTGTATCTGCATAATAGCCATCAAGTGCAGCGGATACATCGACGTTTACTAAGTCGCCTTCTTTTAATACACGATCTCCTGGAATACCATGAGCAACTTCTTCATTTACACTAATGCAAGTTACACCTGGAAAATCATATTCTTTTTCAGGTGCAGAAATAGCACCATGCTCATCTAATACTTTTTTACCGATCAAATCAAGCTCTTTCGTTGTCATACCTGGCTTCGCTTGTTTTTTCATTTCTTCACGTGCAAGCGCAACGATGCGGCCGATTTTTCGTAAGCCTTCTAAATCTTGTTCATTACGAATAATCATGAAAACCACTGTCCTTCCTCGAATATATATCTTATCCGATTGTATCATGTTTATTTTCGTCCTGCTACTCGCTTGCGGTATGCAGGTTGATTCCTCTCATAAAGAATACATGACAATTGTCATATCGATGTCATGACGCATCATACTGTTTCCTAAGTTTTCCAAGGAATACAATGTAAATATAAGAAACAGCGGGGGTGGAGAGATGGAAAAGATTATTGAAGTAAATGATGTTTCTAAAACATTTAAACATAAAAACGCAGTAAATAATGTTTCATTTCATGTAAATAAAGGGGAAATAGTAGCGTTGCTTGGTCCAAATGGTGCGGGGAAAACAACGACGATGTCGATGATGCTTGGATTAAAGGAACCAACGGAAGGTAAGGTCTCTATATTTGGAAAGAGTCCAAAGCATAGAGATGTTCGTAATAGCCTCGGTGCGATGCTGCAAGAAGTAAGTGTCATTGATAGTATTACGGTGGAAGAGGCAATTGAGTTATTCCGTAGTTATTATACGAATCCTATAGAGAAAGAAACGTTACTGCAGTTATCAAATTTAGAATCAGAGCGAAAGCAAAGATGTGAGAAATTATCAGGTGGGCAAAAAAGAAGGTTAAACTTTGCGCTTGCACTTGCGGGAAATCCGGATTTGTTATTTTTAGATGAGCCGACAGTCGGAATGGATATTACGTCTCGAAGAACGTTTTGGGAAACGATTCGAAAGTTAGCAAGTGAAGGGAAAACGATTATTTTAACGACGCATTATTTAGAAGAAGCAGATGCTTTAGCAAATCGTATCTTATTATTTGCGAACGGAAAGATTATCTCAGATGGTACACCAGACGAAATGAAAGCAACGATTTCGAGAAAAACAATCACATTTTACTCAAAGGAAAGCATTCCTACAAAATTACTAAAGGAATTACCAAATGTAATAGAAGTAAAGTCAAACGAAGGCCGCTTCATTTTAACAACGGAGGATACGGATGCAACTTTAAAAGCCATTTATCAAAGGAGTTTACCTGTAACAGATGTTTCAGTTGAACGTGGAAGTCTTGATGAGGCATTTGAACAATTCGTTGCAAATCAGAAGGAGGAAATCGCATGAGAGCGTTATGGATGCAGTGCAAAATAGAAATTTTACGTACATTCCGCAATAAATTATTTATCTTTTTCTCATTATTAATGCCTGTTATGTTTTACTACATTTTCACAAATGTTGTTCAAGTACCACAAAACGGAGATGCGTGGAAAGCACATTATTTAATTTCGATGGCAACTTTCAGTATTGTAGGGACTGCACTCTTTAGTTTCGGTGTAAGGCTTTCTCAGGAAAGAGGGCAAGGATGGACACATCTTCTAAAAATTACACCGCTTCCAGAGGGGGCATATTTAACAGCAAAAATTATCGCTCAAACAGTAGTAAATGCTTTTTCAATATTAGTTATCTTTATTGCAGGGATACTAATTAATCATGTTGAGTTAACGGTAGGGCAATGGATTGGTGCGGGGTTATGGTTATTGTTAGGGGTAACACCATTTTTAGCGTTAGGAACAGTAATAGGTTCCATTAAGAAGGCGGACGCAGCTGCTGGCTTAGCTAATATTTTAAATATGAGTTTAGCTATAGTTGGCGGGTTATGGATGCCGATTGAAGTATTCCCAAAAATATTAAGAACGATTGGTGAATGGACACCAACATACCATTTCGGAAGTGGTGCGTGGGATATTGTAGCTGGAAAATCAATTGGATGGGAAAATATCGCGGTATTAGGAGGTTATTTCCTTATATTTGTTGTAGTATCAATATATATAAGAAAAAGACAGGAAGCGGTATAAATGATAGAGAAGAAGAGGATTGAGATTTTTCCGAAACATATGGGATTCTTTCCGTACATGTGGTTTGTTTATCTATTATTTCCAATTTATCACTTAGCACAAGCATCAGGATGGAAGCTTGTGCTAGGGAGCGGTATGTTGATACTTTTTATTATCACATACCGTCAGCTTTATTTTGTTCAGAAGACGTTTATTTTATGGGCATGCATTCAAATGATACTCATTTTTTTATTTGCTTTATTTTATAATCCTTTTATGATATTTTTTGGCTTTTTCACAGCAAGTGCGATGGGATTTGCGCCGAATAAGAAAGTATTTCAAGTGCTGTTATGCTCGTTAGTTATAATGCTTGGAGCATTTGTATTTGTAAATATGAATCAACTAACACCAACAAGTTTAGTAAATATCGTCCCGATGTTTATTTTAATGCTTCTTACGCCATTTGGTATGCGTAATTTTAATCAGAAAAAGATGTTAAGAAATCAATTAGATGAGGCGAACGAGCAAATTAAAGACTTAGTAAAACGGGAAGAACGGCAGCGGATTGCAAGAGATCTTCATGACACATTAGGACATACGCTATCTCTTATTACTTTGAAAAGCCAGCTTGTAGAGAAGTTAATTGTGAAAAATCCGGAGCGTGCAAGTGCGGAAGCGAAGGAAATTACACAAACGTCTCGTACAGCCTTAAAACAGCTGAGAGAATTAATTTCTGATATGCGTATGATTACGGTAGAAGAAGAGCTAGAGCAAATAAAAGCAATCTTACAAGCAGCTAATATTGAATTAGAAGTGAGGCAAGAAGCAAGATCGAGCTCGTTATCACCAATTGAACAAAATATTGTCGGGATGTGTTTACGTGAGGCCGTTACAAATGTTGTAAAACATAGTAAGGCGACGCGGTGCGCAGTTTCTGTATTAGAATCACAAGGTGAACTAATTTTGAAAGTAGAAGATAACGGAATTGGTTTAACAGATCAAAATCATGATGGAAATGGTATTCGCGGCATGAAAGAACGAATTGCTCTTATTGATGGATTTGTTGAACTAGGTACAATCAATCCAGGGACGTTGTTAACAGTAAAAGTTCCAGTTGTTATTAGAACAGGAAAAGATGAGGTGAGGGCATGATCCGAATTATTATTGCAGAAGATCAGCGGATGCTTCGTGGTGCGTTAGGGGCTCTGCTTGATCTAGAAGATGATATCGAAGTAATTGGACAAGCGGCAAACGGGGAAGAGGCGCTAAAATTAATTGAATCGTTAAAACCGGATATAAGTATTATGGATATTGAAATGCCGATTCAAAGTGGATTAGATGTTGCTGAAGCGTTAAAGAAAGAAAAATCATCATGCAAAGTAATGATTTTAACAACATTTGCACGGCCGGGATATTTTGAAAGAGCAATGAAAGCTGGTGTGCACGGCTATTTATTAAAGGATAGCCCAAGTGAAGATTTAGCGGCAGCAATTCGTAATGTAATGAAGGGAAAACGAGAGGTCTCCCAAGATTTAATGTTCGGCCTATGGCAGGAGCAAAATCCGTTGTCAGATCGCGAAAAGGAAGTATTGTTGCTTGCGAAAGAAGGAAAGACGGCAAACGAAATTGCGAAGGCACTTTATCTTTCGCCGGGTACAGTACGTAATTATATTTCTGAAGTATTAACGAAGCTCGATGCGAAAAATAGAATTGAGGCAATTACAATTGCGGAAGAAAAGGGTTGGATATGAAAAGAAGTTTACCTATGATTGGTAAACTTCTTTTTTATTATTGTACCGCTATTACTTTATTTATTTTTTGTAACGGTTTGTAACCGTGTGCTTCAAATGCCTTTGCAAATTCATTTGATACGGCAGTGCCATATAAATCTTTTGCAGCTTGTACAATATGAGATTGAAGTGATTCAAAGTCTTCAGCGGAAGTTGCATAATTTTGCAGTGTACGCATAACAACTTTACTTACTTTTTCATTTCCTTGCTTTTGAACAGCAACACCGTTATATGTTTTACCTTCAGCTAATTGATATAATACGTGACTGATAATACCAGAATTCACGTGTGATTCTTGATTATTACCATCGTTATAGAAATCTTGTAAATTTGTATATAATTTATGACCGCCGTCACCAATTTCCCTTGGGATATCACGAATTGTTAGGCCACCTAATGTATCGCCCATAATCCAGTTTCCTTTATCTTTCTTTACGTAATATTCGATTTGTGTACCCCAGAAATCCGCTAATCCCTCGTTTAGTGCAGATGTTTCAGCGCTTGGATATCTCACGACTTTATTTTTCGTCGTGCCACTAAATACAGCATGTCCAAATTCATGAGCTGTTACATCAAGAGCGGATGTTAGTTTTCCGTCTAAACCATCACCAAATACCATTTGGTTCCAAGCGGGATGCCAAAATGCATTTACATAGTCTTCTTTTACACCATCACTAACTTCAGTAGAATCAAAACCGTGTACACTAGCGACAACTTTTGAATCTTTATTGTCGTAACTTTTTAGATTATGTTCTTTCTTAAAGTAATCGTAAATATCACTCATGTTCTTCATAGCGCCCGCGGCTTCTTTATCTGCAAAATTAGGAGTACTACTTGAAATTAGTGTCCCTGGATAACCAGCTTGACTATATCCCCCGAGGGAATCGGCGTAGTTTGCATTATAAATATAAATACCATTTCCGCGTGATAAATCCGCTAAATAAAATTTTCCATCAGTTCCTTTGGCAATATTGAAAGAGATGTTTTCTTGAAGTGCATTTTTCCCAGTTCCTTGCTCACTTGCGGGGGATAATCTAGGTGATGTTACTTGATTTATAGTCTTATTCTCTTTGTTTTTAATGAATTTTTCTTGGAAAAGTACTTCGCCAGTTTTTAAATCAACTATAGCATTGCCGTTTATAATTTGTTCATTGTTTTCATAAGTAAATGTAATAACAGTTGCGAATGTATAATAGCCATCTTTTTTCTTATAAACAACGGTTTCGCTAGAGAATTCTGTCTCAACTGCATCACTTGGAATTTGAACTATATCGCGTAATTTAGATTTTACTTCATTTTTCGACAAAAAATTTGTTATAGTAAGATTAGGTTGTTGATTTAAATTTTGAACAACTTTACCACTAACAGTTGTGATTACTCCATTTTTATCTACTTTTACAATGAGATCTTGGCCATATACTTTATAGTTTTTATATGTTTGTGCAAGGCGAACTTCGGTTTGATTTTCTTTGGTTTCTTTATTTGTAGGTTGGAAATCTACATTTTTTTCAGTAGTGACTTGTTCTTGTTGAGCTTTCGCCCCATTTACCTCACCTTTTAAATACTTTTTAGCAATATTTTCTTTCGTATCATTTTGAGGTTGTGTTAATTTCCCGATTGTTAAACCAGGCTGAGCAATTTCAACTTTGACTGCACTTTTGTCTAATTCTTGAGCATGAATAGCTTCTGTTGATAAAGGGCAAAGAAGACCGAATGTAATGAAAGCACTAGCAAGTTTTCTATAATTCATCTATAACACTCCTAATCTATTATTGTATGTGAGATGAATTGTATGAAAAAATTGCCGAATTTTATATATATTATGCATTATTTCATATCAAAAATTGTCGAATTCACATTATTGTAGTGGTATGACAACTCAAAAAATTAGATTGTTCTAATGGGATGGTGAGTAAGTATGCACGCAGAAAAATTAGGAAGTGAAATTAAGAAAATTAGGGTGATGAGGGGATTAACACAGAAACAGTTATCCGATAATATATGTCATCAATCGGAAGTGAGCAGGATTGAATCGGGTGCGGTATACCCAAGTATGGATATATTGCAAGGTATCGCAGCAAAATTACAAGTTCCCATTATTCATTTTTATGAGGTACTCATTTATTCTGATATTGAAAGAAAAAAAAAGTTTAAAGATCAAATCATTATGCTTTGTAAGCAAAAAAGATATAAAGAAATTTATAATAAAGTATGGAATGAGCTGAAAAAGGAAGAATATCATCCTGAATTTCAGCAGTTTCTTCAATGGCAATATCATGTAGCAGCTTACATATTAAAGAAAATCGATTACGAATATTGTATTTTAGAATTGAAAAAATTGTTAAATCAACAGTTAGCTGGAATAGACGTATACCAAAATCTTTATATAGAAAATGCGATTGCAAATATTTATGCTGAAAATAGCTATTTTAAGAAGAGTATTGAGTTATTTGAAGATATATTAAAACAATTAGATGTATTGCATGATAATGAAGAATTTGAAGTGAAGGTAAGATATAATCATGCAAAAGCATTATATTTAGATAATCAATATGAAGAGTCACTTTATCAAGTAAATAAAGCGATTGAAATATCATGCCGAATTAATAGTATGGCATTAATTGGACAGCTATATTATCAAAGAGGTGAATGCCTAGGGAAGTTGGAGTACGATGAGGCAGAGGTTGAAGATGCATATAAAAAGGCAAGTTTCTTTTTTGATATATTAGAAATGCATGCATATAAAGAAGCGCTCGTAAATAAAATCAGTAGATAAATATCCTAAAAAATGGGTATGCATAATTGCATATAATAGGGATAAATTTTCATGATATATTAAAATAAAAAATGTGGGTGATGGAATATGAAGAAATTACTTATTGGTAGTTTATTGACGTTAGCGATGGCATGGGGTATTTCATTAGGCGATACGGCATTAGAGAAAAGCCATATAATTTCTCATAACGATCAAGAGGTACAATTAGCTAAAGATTTACCTTTTGAATATTAAAAAACAACCGTCTTACTTAGGCGGTTGTTTTTTTATGGAGTAACATCCAAACGTCTTTACTAGAAACAGGTTTGCTAATAAAGAATCCTTGAATGTGATCACAATTTTGTTTATGTAAAAATTCCCATTCTTCTGCTGTTTCTACACCTTCTGCAATCACTTTTAAATTTAGTTCTTTTGATAGTGTAATAATGGAAGAGACAATTGCTTCTTCTAAAGGACTAGTTGTAATTCCACAAATAAACTCTCGAGCGATTTTTAATGTGTTGATTGGATATTTTGTTAAATAAGCTAAAGAACTATAACCAGTACCAAAGTCGTCGATTGAAATTTGAATACCGAGATTTTGAAGTTGTTCTAGTTTTGCAACTACAGATTGATTTTGATTAATTGCGATGCTTTCCGTAATTTCAATATCTAGTGCTTCTGGTTTCAGTTCTGTCTCTTCCAACACCTTTGAAATAGTTGGGATTAAATCTGCATGGTTAAATTGAACAACAGATAAATTCACACCAACTTTTAAGTGAGAAAAACCTTGATTATGCCATCTTTTTGCTTCTAAACAGGCAGTACGTAAAATCCAATTGCCAAGTTCAATAATAAAACCAGTTTCCTCTGCTAGAGGGATAAATTGGGCAGGAGATACGATACCGAGTTTTGGATGCTTCCAACGTATTAATGCTTCAAAACCGATAATTTGTTTTGTTTTTGTGCTTACTTGTGGCTGGTATTCAAGGAAAAATTCATTTTGTTGTAATGCTTTTGAAAGTTCACCTTCTAAGAATTGAATTTCATTTTGAGCGATACTCATTTCTTTTGAGAAGAAAACAAATCTGTTTTTTCCATTTGCTTTCGCACGATACATAGCCATATCAGCATTTTTCATTAACTCATTTACATCAGTTCCATAATCAGGGTACATCGCAATTCCGATACTTGGTGTAATAGAGAGTTCTTCGCCTTGAATGAAGAATGGTTTGTTTAAAATAGTTAAAATCTGTTCAGCTATAAAAATTGCACTTTTTTCTGAGTACATTTCTGGTAATAGAATTGTAAACTCATCTCCACCTTGGCGAGCGACGATATCTTTTGAACGCAAGCAACCGCGTAATCTTTTTGCTACTTCAATTAATAATAAATCTCCGACGTCATGACCAAGTCTATCGTTAATTTTTTTAAATCGATCTAAATCAAGGAATATGACGGCGACATCATTTGCGTTAGTTTGAGCTGTATTTAAAATGGCTTTTAAATCTTTTTCGAACTTTCGGCGATTTGGTAATCCAGTAAGTGCATCGTGAAAGGCTAAATGTTCTACTTGTTTTTGTTTTTCATATAAGGTGGTAATATCACGTGCTATCCCAAACATTCCGACCACTTCTTTGTTTATAAAAGTAGGGATAAGTGTAATATGAAGATAATAATAATAGCCTTCTTGTTCTTTTGTCCGAACTTCTAACGTTTGTGGCCTACCTTCCTTTGTAATTTGTAAAGCCTTCTTTAGTAGTTCGTGGTCTTTTGAATCAATGAAGTGTACCAGAGAATAGCTTGCCACTTGGCAATAATAGGCAGTAAATAAGCTTTCGCAAGCCTTATTAGATTGTTGAAAAATGCCATTCATATTTAAAGAGAAAACGGCATCGGGATGATCTTCGAATAAAGACTTATAGCGTTGTTCACTTTTTGATAATGCAAATGCACCTTCTTCAACTTCATCCTCTAGTTGTGTAGTCAACTGTTCATATGTAAGGATTAGTGCTTGATTATCTTTCCACATGTAAAGTTGCCGCAAGAATAACAAAATAAGTGATAATACGAGACCAATTAACATAAATTTATCATCCCAAGGTTGAATGATAATAAAGGAAAAAGTAATAATTATACTAAAATAAGGTAGTATAAAACGTACATAATCGAATCGATAATATTTTGCTTTCGTTTCATGTTGCATTGGTTTATCCAAGATATATAGTATGGAAGAAAGTCCAATTAATAAAATAGAAGCAGTGTGTATTAAATAATTAAATTCAGGAGAAGTTTTCATCCCAAAATTTAATTGAAACAGATGAATGTAACCGTATACGAGTATAATAGTGAAACCGATAATTAATGCGATTCTACTAGAAGAATATTGTTCTCTTCTATAAAGACTAATAACGGCGTAAATTACTAATGATTGTGCAATAAAATAGCCAATTAAAATCCAAGTTTCCTTTGTTAACATACGGAAGCTTGAAAGGTCCAAGATAAAAGTTAAAGTGAAATAAATGTTCATAATAACAATAAAGATGCTATCGAATGAAAATTGAGCAAGACCCTTAATAGAGTAAATTTTTATAAACTTTATAGCAAATCCAACAAAGAGTAAAACATATTGTATGATAAAAAAAGGTAATGCTTTATATGAGAATATAACTTGCTTATGAATAGAAAGTGAAGGAAGAAATAAAGTTATTTCCATAGCTAACCCGCATAGACAAGTACATAATAATAAAATCCAAAATAATTTATCACCATGCGTCATTTTTCTAATCGCTTTACATAAGCAATAGCAAGAAAAAAGTGCAGCGAAACAGAATAAGAAAAGAATCCCGATTTCTTTTATATTCGACTCATTTGGTATAAGGAATATCCAAAGAGCAAATATAAATATGTATATTATGACAGATTGTATATACTTTTTTTGATTAATCATATTATGACTCCGTTTCAATAAAGTTGAATCTCGGGGAGAAAATGCTAATTTAAATAATAGCATATAAAACAGAATGTTTTTTACTATAAAAATTACTTTTTTGAAAAAATGGTGCAAAGTTACAATTTACCACTGTAACATTGCACCACTTATTCTTTTAATTCCTCTTATAGCAGAAAGTTCATCTATTAATTGGAATAGTGCTAAGTCTTTTTGTTTACTTTCAATCATAATATCGAAATTATGATTGTGTTTTTTTGCAATGTGTAAGAAAGGCTTAATAAACTCTAAATCGATATATTCAGCATGAGCCCTAAATTCTTTTTCCGATCTCGGGGAGGAAATGTGAACTTTAGGAGAGATATTTGTATGTGACCAAGTTTCAAAAATTGCAGGAAGCAACTCTTCTAGTGGTTCCTCGCAAAGATTGGCCATATGATGATGATAATCAAATACAAATGGAATATTTTCTTTTTGGCAAATGGATAAAGTTTCAGCGGTTGTATAGGTTTTATCATCATTTTCAAGAGTCATTTGTTTTTTTATATGTGTAGGAAGTTTTTTTATGTTTTCATGGAAGCGCTCAATTGCCTTTTCTTTATTTCCATAGGCTCCACCTACATGAATATTAATGTAAGAAGAATCTGCAATGCCTATAGCATCCAATATTTTATAATGATAAGTCATATCCGTAATAGCGTTAGTAGTAATATGTGGCTTGTCGCTTGTAAATAGCGTAAATTGATTTGGATGAAAACTTATTCGTAAATTGTGTTCTTTAATTAAAGCCCCTATTTTACGCCAAAGTGGTGTGAATACCCCAATATAGTCAAACTCGACTTCGGGATGTGTTGCAAGTGGGACGATGGAAGACGATAGGCGATATAGTGGGATTTCATGCGCTATATTGTAATGAAGGATACGTATTGTGTGCTCTAAATTTTGCTTTATAACATGGTACAGTTTGTCTTCTCGTTCTTGCTTGCTAAGTTTCTTAAAACTTGTAAACGTCATTGTTTTGGCAGGAGAACAGTCCCAGAGTGCCATTGCATGTGAGACATATCCAAACCGTATAATCATATGAGATACACCTCTTTTATTCATTGTCTTTCCTATAAAAAGAAAGCAAACATTGTTCCAATCCATTCCTTTCCTCTATCGATAAGAGAAGGCGGGTTTACATCGCTATAGGAAAGTACGGATGCATTCTCTAGATCTTCATGGAATTTATTTTTTACTGTTTGAATGAAATGTTTATTATATAACAGGCAGTTTATTTCATGATTAATATATAAACTTCTCATATCAAAGTTTGCCGTTCCGATATCACAAATATCATCGTCCACTATAATAATTTTGGCGTGAAAAAACCCTTGTTGAAATGCATAAATATTGCAACCAGCCTGTATTAATTTTCGGCAGTACGGGAATTTTGCTTCCCGAACGAGAGGGTGATCAGCTTTTTCTGGAACAAGAATTGTGATTTGAACCCCTCTTTCTCTTGCTTTTAATAAGGCATTCATAATTTTTTTTCCAGGAATGAAATATGGTGTACCGATACAGATTTCTTTTTTTGCCGCGTTAATTAAATGTAAAAAAGTATGCTGTAAATAAGCACCATCAGTCGGAATAAATTGATGCAGGATGGTACCTGGTTGTTGTTTTGGAAAATAAAGAGAAGCATCCAATAAATTCTGTTTCGTATCATCAAACCAATCATGCAAAAATTGCTTTTGTAAATCTTGAACCCCTTCTCCTGTAAGACGTAAATGATAGTCTCGCCATAATCCTAAGTGTTCATTATGCCCTAGATACTCTTCGCCAATATTAAATCCCCCGATATAGCCGGTTTTCCCATCAATCACTGTAATTTTTCTATGATTTCTCTGATTAGCAGAAAAGAAAGGCAGAGGAAATTTTACCTTATGACAAAATGAAAAAGATATACCATGTTTTTGCAGGGAGCGAATAGCTTCGTTTGATAAAGAATGGCTGCCAAATCGATCAAGTAAAAGTCGTACTTCAATTCCTTCCTGAGCCTTATCAATCAGCAATTTTAAAAATTCACGACTGATTTTATCATTTTTTACAATGAAGAATAAAATATGAATGTGATGCTGTGCTTGTTTTATATCAGTAAATAAAGCGTCATATAAATCTTTCCCGTATGTATAAAGGTGAAAATCACTTTGACGTAAAGGGAAAGTGCGAGAGCTTACTCGTTTTAAATGAAGAAGTCGCCCGTATGAAAGGTCAATTGTAATCCAAAGAGCAACGGATATTAACAAAAGAGATAAGTAGAGCATCAGTGAATTCCCTCCTTCGCATTCTTTTCACCTTCAGTATGTTACAAATGATACGGGTAGCACGGCTGTTATTATAAATTTCTTTAGAGGATAGATGTTGTACTAATTAAAGTTTCACTTTATCCTGCTTTAACGGGCAGTAAGCCTTTCACCTCAAAAACTGTTGGATAAGTAGAAGTTAGTTAGGAAATCAACTGCCCGTAAAAGCCCGATTGGTTCAACTAATAATCAGTGGGGGATGAACCACCCCTACTGATTAAAGTTTCACTTTATAGTTTCACCGAAATAAACAGCTTTATGAAAAAATGTGTTGTTCTATAACAAAAAACTGTTGACTGAATGCTCACTCATTATATAATGGGGATAGGGGATATAATTCAGAAAATTATATATTTTTGAAGATTCAAAAAGAAAGAGGGCTTACAAAGAGAGGGGTAGCATAAAAATGAATAGCTTACTGATTATTAATTGGCTGGCTGCCATTGCTGTTATTGCTTATGCAGGATATTTGTTTGTATATCTTATACGGACGAGAATGGCCTACATACAATTAGGAAAAAAAATTGAGTTTGACCGTCGTTTTAAAGAGCGTTGGGATCTCCTTAAGGTCAATGTTTTCGGTCAGAAAAAGCTGCTGAAAGATAAGAAAAGCGGCATCATTCACGTTATGTTCTTTTACGGATTTATTCTTGTCCAATTTGGAGCAATTGACTTCGTTTGGAAAGGACTCGCACCAGGATCACATCTTCCACTTGGACCACTATACCCTGCATTTACATTCTTCCAGGAAATTGTCACACTTGTTATTTTAATTGCAGTATTTTGGGCTTTTCATAGACGTTATGTAGAAAAGCTTGTTCGTTTAAAACGTAACTTCAAATCAGGTCTTGTTCTTATTTTTATCGGTGGTTTAATGATTTCTGTGCTACTTGGTAACGGTATGGGACTTATATGGCATGGCGAGGAGCTTTCATGGAGTGAACCAATTGCTTCTGCAATCGCTTACGTTTTTAGCGGGATAAATGAAACCGTAGCCATTTCAGTGTTCTATTTTTCTTGGTGGGTGCATTTACTAATTTTGTTAACGTTTTTAGTGTATGTTCCACAATCAAAACATGCGCATTTAATTGCAGGACCAGCTAATGTATTCTTCGGTCGTCTTTCAAACCCAGGGAAGCTTGAAAAGATTGATTTTGAAGATGAAACGCAAGAAACATTTGGTGTTGGTAAAATTGAAGACTTTAGACAAAATCAACTTATTGACTTATACGCTTGTGTAGAGTGTGGCCGTTGTACAAATATGTGTCCGGCAACAGGAACAGGAAAAATGTTATCACCGATGGACTTAATTTTAAAACTTCGCGATCATTTAACTGATAAAGGAGCTGCGGTAACATCAAAAGCACCGTGGGTTCCAGTAGTTGCCTTCAATAATACACAAGGAAATCAGTTAGCGATGATGGCAGCTGGAAAAGGGCAACAAGAATCAGCGTCTACAACGCTCGCTTACGATCCGAGTTTAATCGGAGATGTTATTACAGAAGAAGAGATCTGGGCATGTACAACGTGCCGTAACTGTGAAGATCAATGCCCAGTTATGAATGAGCATGTTGACAAAATTATTGACTTACGTCGATATCTCGTTTTGACTGAAGGAAAAATGGACGCGGAAGCACAACGCGCGATGACAAATATCGAGCGTCAAGGAAATCCGTGGGGGCTGAACCGTAAAGAGCGTGAAACATGGCGCCAAGGTGATGACGAAGTAACAGTTCCAACTGTAAAAGAAAAATCAAAAGCTGGGGAGGAATTCGAGTATTTATTCTGGGTTGGTTCAATGGGATCATACGACAATCGTAGTCAGAAGATTGCGATATCGTTTGCGAAGTTAATGAACGAAGCAGGCATTTCATTCGCAATTCTCGGTAATAAAGAAAAGAATTCTGGAGATACACCACGCCGCCTTGGAAATGAATTTGTATTCCAAGAGATGGCGACAAAGAATATCGAAGAATTTGAAAAGGCAGGAGTGAAGAAAATCGTTACGATTGATCCTCATGCTTATAACACATTTAAAAATGAGTATCCGGACTTTGGCTTGCAAGCAGAAGTCTATCATCATACAGAATTGTTAGCTCAGTGGGTGAAAGAAGGGCGCTTAAAGCCTGTTCACGCTATTGAAGAAACAGTTACGTACCATGATTCCTGTTATTTAGGAAGATACAACGAAGTGTATGAAGCGCCACGTGACATTTTGAAAGCGATTCCTGGAGTGAATCTTGTAGAAATGGCACGTAACCGTGAAACGGGAATGTGCTGTGGCGCAGGTGGTGGCTTAATGTGGATGGAAGAAACAACAGGTTCACGTATTAACGTTGCTCGTACAGAACAAGCATTAGCTGTACAGCCATCCATTATCGGTACAGGTTGTCCATATTGCTTAACGATGATCAGTGATGGAACGAAAGCGAAAGAGGTAGAAGAGAAGGTTCAAACTCTTGATGTGACAGAGATTTTAGAACGATCTGTTATCGGACAGAAAAAAGAAGCGATGTAGTTTGTAAGAATGTATACAACTTTAGAAAGAGGTGCAATGATTGCACCTCTTCTCAACGTAGGGATACCGAGCGAGCGCTCAGTGTTAAAAAATGAAATGGGGGAAAGAAACATGAGTAAAACAGTTATTTTAAGTGCTGCAAGAACACCAGTTGGAAAATTTGGAGGATCTTTAAAAGATGTAAAAGCGGCGGAACTTGGAGGAATTGCAATTAAAGCAGCGCTTGAAAGAGCAAATGTTGCGGCTAGTGATGTTGAAGAAGTTATATTTGGAACGGTTATTCAAGGTGGACAGGGGCAAATTCCATCGCGCCAAGCTGCAAGGGCTGCTGGAATCCCATGGGAAGTGCAGACGGAAACAGTGAATAAAGTTTGTGCATCAGGACTTCGTGCGGTTACGTTGGCGGATCAGATTATTCGTACTGGCGATCAATCACTAATTGTAGCTGGCGGTATGGAGTCGATGAGTAACAGTCCTTACATTTTACGCGGAGCAAGATGGGGATACAGAATGGGCAATAACGAAGTTGTTGATTTAAACGTTGCTGACGGTTTAACATGTGCATTTTCAGGTACACACATGGGCGTTTATGGCGGAGAAGTTGCGAAGGAAGATGGAATTTCTCGCGAAGCGCAAGATGAATGGGCATATCGTAGCCATCAGCGTGCGGTTTCAGCGCATAAAGAAGGGCGTTTTGAAGAGGAAATCGTGCCAGTAACGATTCCGCAAAGAAAAGGCGATCCTATTGTCGTTGCAAAGGATGAGGCGCCACGTGAAGATACAACGATTGAAAAGTTAGCAAAGTTAAAACCTGTATTTGATAAGACAGCGACGGTGACAGCTGGTAATGCGCCGGGACTAAATGATGGTGGTGCCGCACTTGTATTAATGAGCGAAGACAGAGCGAAGCAAGAAGGAAGAAAGCCATTAGCGACAATTTTGGCGCATACAGCAATTGCAGTGGAATCTAAAGATTTCCCAAGAACGCCAGGTTATGCAATTAACGCATTGCTTGAAAAAACAGGCAAGAAAATTGAAGACATCGATTTATTCGAGATTAATGAAGCATTTGCAGCGGTAGCAATTGCAAGTACAGAAATCGCAGGAATTGATCCGGAAAAATTGAATGTAAATGGCGGCGCGGTAGCGATGGGGCATCCAATTGGAGCAAGCGGAGCGCGCATTATCGTTACACTAATCCATGCACTTAAGCAGCGCGGCGGCGGAATTGGAATTGCTTCGATTTGTAGCGGTGGCGGTCAAGGGGACGCAGTGATGATTGAAGTCCACTAATTAAAGTTCGAGGGTATAAAATTTATTAACAATTAAGGGGGAAGAAAAAATGGGTGTACAAAACATTGTTGTAATTGGTGCAGGGCAAATGGGATCAGGAATTGCACAAGTATGTGCAATGGCAGGATATGACGTGAAGATACAAGATTTAAAGCAAGAGCAATTAGATAGAGGAATGGCTATCATTACGAAAAACTTAGCGCGCCAAGTAGAAAAAGGACGCATGAAGGAAGAAGAGAAGGAAGCGACATTAAATCGTCTTACAGTAACGCTTGATTTAGATTGTGTGAAAGAAGCGGATCTTATTATTGAAGCAGCTGTTGAGAAAATGGATATTAAAAAGAAAATCTTTGCGAATCTAGATGAAATTGCTCCAGAACACGCAATTTTAGCGACGAATACGTCATCTCTGCCAATTACAGAAATTGCAGCGGTAACGAAGCGTCCGGAAAAAGTAATCGGTATGCACTTTATGAATCCAGTCCCAGTTATGAAGCTTGTTGAGATTATTCGTGGTTTGGCTACCGATGATGCGGTATATGAAGCAATTGAAGATATTACGAAAAAAATTGGGAAAGTACCAGTTGAAGTGAATGATTTCCCAGGTTTTGTATCAAACCGCATTTTACTACCGATGATTAACGAAGCAATTTATACGTTATATGAAGGTGTAGCGACGAAAGAAGCAATTGATGAAGTCATGAAGCTTGGTATGAACCATCCGATGGGGCCTTTGACACTCGCTGATTTTATCGGTTTAGATACGTGTTTATACATTATGGAAGTGTTGCATGAAGGATTAGGAGATAGTAAATATCGCCCATGTCCATTATTACGTAAGTATGTGAATGCAGGATGGTTAGGGCGTAAAACAGGTCGTGGATTCTACGTTTACGAATAAATGCCCCCTTTGTTACAACATAGTGGTCTTACCAAATTATTTAAAGGATATATAGCAAATGGAGGCGGAATATATGAACTTTCGTTTTAATGAAGAGCAGCAAATGATGAGGAAAATGGTTCGGGATTTTGCACAGAAGGAAATAGCTCCCTTTGTTCCTAGTATGGAACAAGGGGTGTTCCCGAAAGAGATTTTGCAAAAGATGGGTGAGCTTGGATTAATGGGTATTCCAGCGCCTGCAAAATACGGCGGGGCAGAAATGGACTTTATTTCTTACATTCTAGCAATTGAGGAAATCTCAAAGGTAAGTGCAACAGTTGGTGTAATTTTAGCTGTACATACGTCAGTTGGAATGAATCCGATTTTATATTTTGGAACAGAAGAACAGAAGAAAAAATATGTTTCTAAACTTGCAACCGGGGAATATTTAGGTGCATTTGCTTTAACAGAGCCAAATGCAGGATCAGATGCAGGGAGTTTGAAATCAAGAGCTGTGAAAAAAGGTGATCATTATATTATTAATGGATCGAAAGTGTTTATTACAAATGGTGGTGAAGCAAGTACATACATTGTATTCGCTTCTACAAATCCAGAGGCAGGAAAAAGTGGTATTTCTGCATTTATAGTAGAGAAAGATACACCTGGTTTAATCATTGGAAAAGATGAACATAAGATGGGACTTCTCGGTTCTCGTACAGTACAACTTACTTTTGAAGATATGAAAGTGCCAGCTGAGAATTTACTTGGGGAAGAAGGACAAGGATTCAAAGTGGCGATGGCGAATTTAGATGTTGGGCGAATTGGAATCGGTGCGCAGGCTTTAGGAATTGCTGAAGCGGCGCTTGGCTGTGCAATTGATTATGCAAAAGAAAGAGAGCAATTCGGGAAGCCAATTGCGGCGCAGCAAGGGATTGGCTTCAAGCTTGCAGATATGGCAACAAGTGTCGAGGCAGCAAGGTTACTCGTATATAGAGCGGCATCTCTTAGGGCACAAGGATTACCATGCGGTAAAGAAGCATCTATTGCGAAATTATTTGCTTCTAAGACAGCGGTTGAAGTCGCGATTGAGGCGGTGCAAGTATTTGGTGGTTACGGTTATACGAAAGACTATCCAGTAGAACGATTTTTCCGTGATGCGAAAATTACGCAAATATATGAAGGAACAAGTGAAATACAGAAACTTGTTATTAGCCGTGCTTTATAAAAGGGCGAGGGGGAGACGGAGATGCATTTTAAACTATCAGAAGAACATGAAATGATAAGAAAAATGGTTCGAGATTTTGCTAAAAATGAAGTGGCACCAACAGCAGCTGAGCGTGATGAAGAAGAGCGATTTGATCGAGAGTTATTTGATCAAATGGCAGAGCTTGGTTTAACTGGTATTCCATGGCCTGAAGAGTACGGTGGAATTGGAAGCGATTACTTAGCATACGTAATCGCTATTGAAGAATTATCTCGCGTTTGTGCTTCAACAGGTGTAACACTGTCTGCGCATACTTCACTTGCGGGATGGCCAATTTTTAAATTTGGGACGGAAGAGCAAAAGCAAAAGTTTTTACGGCCGATGGCTGAAGGGAAGAAAATTGGTGCATACGGCTTAACGGAACCAGGATCTGGATCGGATGCTGGTGGAATGAAGACAATCGCAAAGAGAGATGGCGATCATTATATTTTAAATGGATCAAAAATTTTCATTACAAATGGCGGTATTGCTGATATTTATGTTGTTTTTGCGCTAACTGATCCTGAATCGAAGCAGCGCGGTACGAGTGCATTTATTGTAGAAAGTGATACACCGGGATTTTCAGTTGGGAAGAAGGAGAGCAAGCTAGGGATTCGCTCTTCACCAACGACTGAAATTATGTTTGAAGATTGCCGTATTCCTGTAGAGAATCTACTTGGAGAAGAGGGACAAGGGTTTAAAGTTGCGATGCAAACATTAGATGGAGGTCGTAACGGTATTGCGGCGCAAGCTGTTGGTATTGCACAAGGGGCTTTAGATGCTTCTGTAGAATATGCAAGAGAGCGCCATCAATTTGGAAAACCAATTGCGGCGCAGCAAGGGATTGGCTTTAAACTTGCGGATATGGCAACAGATGTAGAAGCAGCACGCCTTTTAACATATCAAGCGGCTTGGCTTGAATCAGAAGGGCTTCCGTATGGAAAAGAATCAGCGATGTCAAAAGTATTTGCAGGCGATGCAGCGATGAAGGTGACGACTGAAGCGGTGCAAGTATTTGGTGGTTACGGTTATACGAAAGATTATCCAGTAGAGCGTTATATGCGAGATGCAAAGATTACACAAATATATGAAGGAACACAAGAGATTCAGAGGCTTGTAATTTCTCGTATGTTAACGAAGTAGGAACGAAAGCGTAGGTATTTTCCTACGCTTTTTCCTTCCAAAAAATAATAGAGAGAGGTGAAGGGAATGGTTAAACATAATGTGCATGCATCGGTGAAAGATGAAAAATTAGTTGCGTTAAGACGTGAACAAATGATTAAAGGTGCGGTGCAACTGTTTAAACAAAAAGGATTTCCGCGTACAACAACGAGAGAGATTGCAAAAGCGGCTGGGTTTAGTATAGGGACACTTTATGAGTACATTCGTACCAAAGATGATGTTTTATATTTAGTTTGTGATAGTATATATGAACATGTAAAAGAAAGATTAGAGGAAGTAGTGTGTACAGAAAAAGGGAGTATAGAAAGTTTAAAGATAGCAATAACGAATTACTTTAAAGTGATGGACGAATTACAGGAAGAAGTATTGATAATGTATCAAGAGGTACGCTTTTTACCGAAAGAATCACTTCCGTATGTATTAGAAAAGGAGTTTCAAATGGTAGGAATGTTCGAGAATATTTTAGAACAGTGTACGGAAAATGGAACATTTACATTAAATAAAAAAGAAATACAGCTTCTTGCGCATAATATTTTTATACAAGGACAGATGTGGGGATTTAGACGCTGGGCGCTGCAAAAACTGTATACGCTCGAAGAATATACAGAAATGCAAATTAGGTATGTATTGCAAGGGGCCCATATGCTTCCGAAATAAGGAACAGACAAATTATAATTTTACTACCCTATAAAAGTTTCCCGTTTTTTTTGTAGCATATTTGTGCGACTTTTGTTTATAATGAATAGTATGGATTTTTTTAAGCAGGCCGTTATATATAAGGTTATATTTGATGAAAGGAAGTGCCGCATAAGTGGATTTTAAGCAATATTCACCAGAAGAGCTAAAAGAATGTTCAATGATTGAAGTTGTACATAGCGTTTTAGGGGATAAAAAACAAGCAACGACATTCAACGAGTTGGTTCAAGAAATCGCTCAAGTGCTGGGACTATCTCAAGAGCAAGTTAATGCGAAAATCGCACAATTTTATACAGACTTAAACATCGATGGACGTTTCATTAATTTAGGAGAAAATCGTTGGGGACTACGCAGCTGGTACCCATATGAGCAAATTGATGAAGAAATCTTGCCTCAACCAAAACCGAAGAAGAAACGTAAAGTTGAAGAAGACGGTTTTGACGACTACATTGAAGAAGACGAAGATGACTTCGACGATGCAGACGTAAGTGAAGATGAAGACGATGTAGAAGATTTGGACAAGGTTCTTGAAGAAGAAGACGGAGATGACGACGATCTTGATGATTTAGACGAAGATGACGACGACTTCGCTGAAGAAGAACTTGAGTATGATGAAACTGAAGAAGAAGAAGAGGAAGAACTGTAGTTCTTGACTTTTCATTATCGTCCATGTAGAATCATTTTTGGGCTCTTTAAAAAAGGACGATAATACTTTTAAAGTGTAAATATAAAAGAAAATTGCTCCCTACTTATTACTTTTTGTGATGAGGGGAGCAATTTTCTTTTTTGTTTTTTGTTTAGAAAATAAAAAGAGTCTAACAATAAGATGGATACAGTGTTATCTACATACGTTGCGCTTTGCAACGGTGATTATATAACAGCAAAATAGAAGGGAGCTTTTTCATGACTAAGTATATTTTTGTAACAGGCGGTGTAGTATCGTCTTTAGGAAAAGGTATTACAGCAGCATCTCTTGGAAGACTTTTAAAAAATCGTGGTTTAAACGTAACGATTCAAAAGTTTGATCCATACATTAACGTAGACCCAGGGACTATGAGCCCATACCAACACGGTGAGGTATTCGTAACAGATGATGGCGCAGAAACTGACTTAGACCTTGGTCACTATGAGCGTTTCATCGACATTAACTTAAACAAATACAGCAACGTAACAACAGGTAAAATTTACTCTTCAGTTCTTCAAAAAGAGCGTCGCGGTGAATATTTAGGAGGAACAGTTCAAGTTATTCCTCATATTACTAACGAAATTAAAGAACGCGTATATCGTTCTGGTCGTGAAACAAATGCGGATGTTGTTATTACAGAAATCGGTGGAACTGTTGGTGACATCGAGTCTCTACCATTCTTAGAAGCAATCCGTCAAATTAAGAGCGACATCGGTCGTGACAATGTAATGTACATTCACTGTACGTTAATCCCGTACTTAAAAGCAGCGGGTGAAATGAAGACAAAACCAACACAACATAGTGTTAAAGAACTTCGTAGCTTAGGTATTCAACCAAACATTATCGTTGTTCGTACAGAAATGCCTGTTTCTCAAGATATGAAAGACAAGCTTGCATTATTCTGTGACATCGATACAAAAGCAGTTATCGAAGCTCGCGATGCAGATACTTTATATGCGGTTCCATTATCTCTTCAAGAACAAAACATGGACCAAATCGTTTGTGACCACTTAAAATTAGACAATCCAGCTGCAGATATGACAGAGTGGACTGCGCTAGTTAACAAAGTGCGTAATCTTTCTAAGAAAACAAAAATCGCTCTTGTTGGTAAATATGTAGAACTTCAAGATGCTTATATTTCTGTTGTAGAAGCACTTCGTCATGCTGGTTACTCATTCGACACAGATGTAGAAGTAAAATGGGTAAATGCTGAGCACGTAACAGCAGAAAACGTAAAAGAATTAGTTGGCGATACAGATGGTATCCTTGTACCAGGTGGCTTCGGCGATCGTGGTGTAGAAGGTAAAATCGTTGCGATTCAATATGCTCGTGAAAACAAAGTTCCATTCTTAGGAATTTGCTTAGGTATGCAACTTGCATCAATCGAATTCGCACGTAATGTATTAGGTTTAGAAGGTGCTAACTCTTCTGAAATCAACCCTGACACACCATATGCAATCATCGACTTATTACCAGAACAAAAAGATGTAGAGGACCTAGGTGGTACACTTCGTCTTGGTCTATACCCATGTAAGCTTGCTGAAGAAACAAATGCTTACAATGCTTATAATGAGCCGGTTGTATATGAGCGTCATCGTCATCGTTATGAGTTCAACAACCAGTTCCGTCCGGATATGGAAAAAGAAGGATTTGTATTCTCTGGTACAAGCCCAGACGGCCGTCTAGTTGAAATCATTGAATTAAAAGACCACCCTTGGTTCGTGGCAGCACAGTTCCACCCAGAACTTGTTTCTCGTCCAAACCGTCCACAACCATTGTTCCATGACTTCGTAAGAGCTTCTATTACGAATAAAGAGAGCAAGTAATAAAAAAAGCGCCTGAAATAAGGCGCTTTTTTTAATATTCATTTAACATTTCATCGATTGTAAATTTGATTCCGTGATAAGCAAATAAAGCTACTATTAAACTTGGGAATCCGTAGCGATTACCTTCATCGTCTGGAATAAGACCTTTTAACAGTTTTGTATCAATATGTACGTCTGTATATCGTTCGAGTGATTCCGTACCTTCTTGAAGAGCAGAAATGCCGACAATAGAGTGTCCCTCTTCGTGTAGTTTTTTTGCAATTTCTACAACCGCTTCATCTGTTGAAAAACGGCTAATAAGAAGTACACGATCCGCAGAGGTTACTTCTGCTTCTTTACCATTTTCAAATAAGCGTTTTGCTTGCTTCATTGGTTCAGCACCGAATAGTGCCTCGGCAACAACGCCTTCCATTTCATTTGTACCATGTAAATAAATGAAACCATCGCCAACTAGTGCTTGAGCAAGTAAACGAGCACTATCTTCTATATTCATTTCTTCTTTTTGAGAAACTCTGGAGAAATAACCACTTAATTGAGTTGAAAAAATTTTTAACATAATGTTACTCCCTTCGTACGTGTTTGCCGGCTTTCATTATAGTTTATTTTTTTAGAAAGGTGAAATCGTAGGGTAGCATAACAAAATAGGAAACGGTAAAATAAGAAAGAATAGGAAGGAATTTGCCAAAGAATAGCGAAAATAAATCGTTAAGATATAAGAAGCTTTAAATCTTGTACTTACACAGAAAGGTTGGGAATTATGGAAGGTAAAATTTTAATCGTTGATGATCAATATGGGATTCGTGTGCTATTACATGAAGTGTTCCAAAAAGAAGGTTATCAGACATTCCAAGCAGCAAATGGATTTCAAGCTTTAGATATCGTGAAAAAAGATAATCCAGATTTAGTAGTGTTAGATATGAAAATTCCAGGCATGGATGGTATAGAGATTTTAAAGCATGTAAAAGAAATTGATGAGAGTATTAAAGTAATTTTAATGACTGCTTATGGAGAGCTTGATATGATCCAAGAAGCAAAAGATTTAGGTGCTTTAATGCATTTTGCTAAACCATTTGATATTGATGAAATTCGTCAAGCTGTGAGAAATGAGCTCGCTGTAGAGGCGTAAAAATGAATTTTTTATAAAAAATATGGAAAAAAGCGTTTACATGGACTATTGTGCAGGTGAATACGGTTGAGTTTTTGAGTACAAGTTGTTATCCTATTGAGTGTAGAAAAAAGTCCGGTATGTAGATATACATATTTTACCTTATTCTGGTCATACTACCAGCGATAAGAACTTATCGGATACAAAAAACGTTTTTTAGGAGGATTCACCATGCCTTTAGTTTCTATGAAAGAAATGCTAAACAAAGCACTAGAAGGAAAATACGCAGTTGGTCAATTCAACATGAACAACTTAGAGTGGACTCAAGCTATCTTAGCTGCTGCGGAAGAAGAAAAATCTCCTGTAATCCTAGGTGTATCTGAGGGTGCAGCTCGTCATATGACTGGTTTCAAAACAGTTGTAGCTATGGTTAAAGCTTTAATCGAAGAAATGAACATCACTGTTCCTGTAGCGATTCACCTTGATCATGGTTCAAGCTTCGAAAAATGTAAAGAAGCAATCGATGCAGGTTTCACATCTGTAATGATCGACGCTTCTCACCACCCATTCGAAGAAAACGTTGAAACTACTAAACAAGTAGTAGAATACGCACACGCTCGTAACGTATCTGTTGAAGCTGAGCTTGGAACAGTTGGCGGACAAGAAGACGACGTAATCGCTGAAGGCGTAATTTACGCTGACCCAGCAGAGTGTAAGCACCTTGTTGAAGCAACAGGTATCGATTGCCTAGCTCCAGCTTTAGGTTCTGTACACGGTCCTTACAAAGGTGAGCCTAACTTAGGATTCGCTGAAATGGAACAAGTTCGTGACTTCACTGGCGTACCTTTAGTATTACATGGTGGTACTGGTATCCCAACTGCTGATATCGAAAAAGCTATCTCTTTAGGTACTTCAAAAATCAACGTAAACACTGAGAACCAAATCGAGTTTACAAAAGCTGTTCGTGAAGTATTAAACAAAGACCAAGAAGTTTACGATCCTCGTAAATTTATCGGACCTGGCCGCGACGCTATCAAAGCAACTGTTATTGGTAAAATTCGCGAATTCGGTTCTAACGGTAAAGCGTAAGAATAAAATTCCGTTTTGGAAACCGTCTAGTCTTTTAGACGGTTTCCTTTCGTTGTATAATGAAAGCGTGAACAAGTCTAAAGATTTTATCATTTTTGTTTTTAAATAGAAAATAATGTGCATAGTCCTATTAATAAATGTGATAACGTATCTAAATTGATAAAGTGAATTCGATGAATAGTTGATCTTTATCTATTCGTGCTATAGGAGAAATGAAGATAATGGTTTCCTATTTATTGAGTTTTGGGATGGAAAGAGTAATTGAGATTCTTAAGGGGAGCTTTCTATAAAAAGATAGAAAGTAAATACATTCACAAGAAGGGAGCTCAATATGGAAAAATTGCTAATTGAAGGCGGAAGAGCTTTAAATGGAACAATTCGAGTAAGTGGTGCAAAGAACAGCGCCGTTGCATTAATTCCAGCGACAATTTTAGCAGATACTCCAGTAACTATTGGTGGTGTCCCTAATATTTCGGACGTAAAAATGTTAGGAGACTTACTAGAGGAAATTGGAGGGAAAGTAACTTATGGACAGGAGGAAGAGATGGTAGTCGATCCTTCTAACATGGTTGCAATGCCTTTGCCAAATGGAAAAGTGAAAAAATTGCGCGCTTCTTATTATTTAATGGGTGCAATGCTTGGCCGTTTTAAAAAAGCTGTTATTGGGCTTCCGGGTGGATGTCATTTAGGACCGAGGCCGATTGATCAGCATATTAAAGGGTTTGAAGCGCTAGGTGCACATGTTACGAATGAACAAGGTGCCATCTATTTAAGAGCAGATGAGCTACGCGGGGCACGTATTTATTTAGATGTTGTTAGTGTAGGAGCTACGATTAATATTATGCTAGCAGCTGTACGAGCAAAAGGTAGAACTGTTATTGAAAATGCAGCGAAAGAGCCCGAGATTATTGATGTAGCTACATTGTTAACAAGCATGGGGGCACGTATTAAAGGTGCTGGTACAGATGTAATCCGAATAGATGGTGTGGACTCTTTACATGGTTGTCACCATACTATCATCCCAGATCGTATTGAAGCTGGTACGTATATGATTCTAGGAGCTGCATCAGGAGGAGAAGTAACGGTTGATAACGTTATTCCTCAGCATTTAGAATCAGTTACTGCAAAGCTAAGAGAAGCTGGTGTTCAAGTTGAAACGAACGATGATCAAATTACGGTGAACGGTAATAGAAAGTTAAAAGTAGTTGATATCAAAACGCTTGTATATCCAGGTTTTCCAACGGATTTACAACAGCCGTTTACGACGCTTTTAACAAAGGCGCACGGGACGGGAGTTGTAACAGATACAATTTACGGTGCCCGTTTCAAACACATTGATGAATTACGTCGTATGAATGCTCAAATTAAAGTAGAGGGTCGTTCGGCAATTGTAACTGGTCCTGTGTTACTGCAAGGTGCAAAAGTGAAGGCGAGTGATTTACGAGCGGGAGCGGCACTTGTTATTGCAGGTTTAATGGCAGATGGAATTACAGAAGTAACAGGACTTGAGCATATTGATCGAGGTTATGAGAATATAGTGGACAAGCTTAAAGGGCTTGGAGCAAACATTTGGCGAGAACAAATGACAAAGCAAGAAATTGAAGAAATGAAGAACGCATAAGTGATACTTCCGCAAGGGGGAAGCGAAGCATCACTACTTGCGGAAGTACACTTTATAGAAAAACACGGTTCACAAAATACGGCAGAAATATAAAGACTTAAAGGAGAGGGATTATCGTGGAAAGAAGTTTATCTATGGAGTTAGTACGTGTAACAGAGGCTGCAGCTTTATCATCAGCGCGTTGGATGGGGCGCGGGAAAAAGGACGAGGCAGACGGTGCAGCAACATCAGCTATGCGTGATGTATTTGATACAATTCCGATGAAAGGTACAGTTGTAATTGGTGAAGGTGAGATGGATGAAGCACCAATGCTATATATCGGAGAGAAATTAGGTACAGGATATGGACCACGTGTAGACGTTGCGGTTGATCCTTTAGAAGGGACAAACATCGTAGCAGCTGGTGGCTGGAATGCTCTTGCTGTTATTGCAATTGCAGACCACGGTAATTTGTTACATGCCCCTGACATGTACATGGATAAAATCGCGGTTGGCCCAGAAGCAGTCGGGGCGGTCGACATTGATGCGCCTATTATTGATAACTTACGTGCAGTTGCGAA
This sequence comes from Bacillus sp. EKM501B, assembly GCF_011800505.1. Taxonomy (NCBI): domain Bacteria; kingdom Bacillati; phylum Bacillota; class Bacilli; order Caryophanales; family Bacillaceae; genus Bacillus; species Bacillus sp. EKM501B. Next base: position 131,542 of record NZ_JAALFZ010000008.1, read on the forward strand.
AGCAAAAAATAAAGATATTGAAGATGTTGTAGCGACAGTTTTAAATCGTCCACGTCATCAAGAAATTATCGAAGAAATTCGTAAAGCTGGTGCTCGCATTAAATTAATTAATGATGGAGATGTAGCTGGAGCGATTAATACAGCGTTTGATCGTACAGGTGTAGATATTTTATTTGGATCTGGTGGAGCACCTGAAGGTGTATTAGCAGCAGTTGCTTTAAAATGTTTAGGTGGAGAAATTCACGGAAAACTATTGCCACAAAACGAAGCTGAATTAGCACGTTGTAAAAAAATGGGCATAGAAGACATTAATCGTATCCTTCGTATGGAGGACTTAGTAAAAGGTGACGATGCAATCTTTGCAGCAACAGGCGTAACAGATGGAGAACTATTACGCGGTGTTCAATTTAAAGGTAGCGTAGGAACAACGCAATCCCTTGTTATGCGCGCAAAATCAGGCACAGTACGCTTCGTGGATGGACGTCATAGCTTGAATAAAAAACCAAACTTGGTTATTAAATAAAAAGCGTAAGCAGCTCGTTCAGAAAGGTTAAAATGGTCGACTTTTCTAACTATCGGAGCTGGAACTAAATTAAATAAGAAGCGAAGACAAATTTTCTTGTCTTCGCTTCTTGTATTTGTGTTCCAACGTATTGATTAAAACTAGATAAAAGGGTTACAATAGTGAATATTACCCTACTTGAACTTATTGCCTTTCATTATTAATTATTTGCCTTCCGTATTTTTTCCCTTTACCCATGAAAAAAGAGAATAACGTTAAAGTGTGGTGTCTGAATGAATTTGTCAATTGCAGCATTAGAAAACATGAAATTAAAAGAGTTATACGAGCTTGCGAAAGAATTTAAGATTTCGTATTATAGCAAATTAACGAAAAAAGAGTTAATTTTTTCCATTTTGAAAGCTCGAGCAGAAAAAGAAGGTTTCTTTTTCATGGAAGGCGTATTAGAAATTATTCAATCAGAAGGATTTGGATTCCTACGTCCTATCAACTATTCTCCAAGCTCAGAAGATATTTATATCTCAGCTTCGCAAATTCGTCGTTTCGATTTACGTAATGGAGATAAGGTTTCTGGTAAAGTACGACCTCCGAAAGAAAATGAACGCTATTTTGGGTTATTACAAGTTGAAGCTGTAAACGGAGATGATCCAGATTCAGCAAAAGAGCGTGTGCATTTCCCTGCATTAACACCATTATACCCAGATCGCCAAATGAAATTGGAAACGGAACCTAAAAAGTTACCGACACGCATCATGGATTTAATCGCACCAGTTGGATTTGGACAACGTGGTTTAATTGTTGCGCCTCCAAAGGCTGGTAAAACAAGTCTATTAAAAGAAATCGCGCATAGTGTTACAACAAATCATCCGGAAGCAGAATTAATTGTACTTTTAATTGATGAGCGTCCAGAGGAAGTAACAGACATTGAACGTTCTGTTAAAGGAGATGTTGTAAGTTCTACTTTTGATGAAGTGCCAGAAAATCATATTAAAGTAGCTGAGCTTGTGTTAGAACGTGCGATGCGTCTTGTAGAGCACAAGAAAGATGTTATCATTTTAATGGATAGTATTACCCGTTTAGCTCGAGCTTACAACCTCGTTATTCCACCAAGTGGTAGAACATTATCAGGTGGTATCGATCCAGCTGCCTTCCATAGACCGAAGCGTTTCTTTGGAGCTGCGCGTAATATTGAAGAAGGCGGTAGCTTAACAATTTTAGCGACAGCCCTTGTTGATACAGGATCACGTATGGACGATGTTATTTACGAGGAATTTAAAGGAACTGGAAATATGGAACTTCACTTAGATCGTTCATTAGCTGAACGTCGTATCTTCCCGGCGATCGATATTCGTCGTTCTGGTACACGTAAAGAAGATCTATTAATTCCAAAAGAACATTTAGACAAGTTATGGGGCATTCGTAAAACAATGCGTGATACACCAGACTTCGTTGAAAGTTTCTTACGTAAGCTTCGTCAAACGAAGACAAATGAAGAGTTTTTACAAAACATTGTTGCAGACTCAAAAAGGTATGTAACAACTAAGTAAAGGGAAAAAATCAGGACTCGCTTATTTTATAGTAAGCGAGTTTTTTATGCTGTTTAGGTGATATTAAAGAGAGAAATAAGTGAGAGAACCTTAGCCAGTCAGAGCTAAACGAGCCGTCTCCACTTTAAGATAATATCCAGCTCCAGCGGCTAGAATGGTCGGTGGCTTCGCGTCTTCCTACGAGGTAAAAAGCACCTCTACGTCAGAAGCTCCATCCCCCTCCCATTCTGAACGAGCCGCGTGCGCTTTAAGGTGATATCCAGCTCCAGCGGCTAGAATCTCCGGTCATTTTGCTCTCTCGCATGAAGCAAAAAGCGCTTCAGGGTCGAGAGCTCCAATGCCCTGCGATTTTGAACGAGCCGTCTCCACTTTAAGATAATATCCAGTTCCGGTGGCTAGCTCTTCGCATCTAAGAACCTTCCGCCCAAAAGGTAAAAAGCACCTTTAGGGCGAAAGAACCTTAGCTGGTCAGAGCTGAGCGAGCCACCTCCACTTTAAATTTAATATCCAGCTCCAGCGGCTAGAATGGTCGGTGGCTTCGCGTCTTCCTACGAGGCAAAAAGCGCCTCTACGTCAGAAGCTCCATCCCCCTCCCATTCTGAACGAGCCGCTTGCGCTTTTAAAATTAAAAAGACAAAAACAGGTAGTTGCAAAATGAAGTTAGCCTTGTTATAATTTCATCATATGTGTTTCATCAATATAGTTGTGTATGCAGCTGAAGATGAAAAACTCTGTTTCGAAAATGATTCAGGGCGGAAGGAGATGAAAAGAATGAAAGCAGGAATTCACCCAGATTACAAGAAAGTTGTATTCATGGACACAAACACAGGCTTCAAATTCTTAAGCGGATCTACTAAAGGATCTAACGAAACTGTTGAGTGGGAAGATGGTAACACTTATCCATTACTAAAAGTTGAGATCAGTTCTGATTCTCACCCATTCTACACTGGACGTCAGAAGTTTGCTACTGCAGACGGACGCGTTGACCGCTTCAATAAGAAATACGGTCTTAAGTAATAAAAACATAAAACAGGCAAGTGTATGTATTCGCTTGTCTGTTTTTTTTGCGAAAATATTATACCTTTACCCTACTTTTAACTGAAAAGTAGATGAAAGGAGAGCTTCATGTACTTAATAAATCAAAATGGCTGGATTGAAGTGATTTGCGGTAGTATGTTTTCTGGCAAGTCAGAAGAGCTAATCCGCCGTGTGCGCCGTACGCAATTTGCAAAACAACATGCAATTGTATTTAAACCATGTATTGATAATCGATATAGTGAAGAAGATGTAGTATCACATAACGGATTAAAGGTAAAAGCAGTTCCTGTTTCAGCTTCAAAGGATATATTTGAACATATTACAGAAGAGCTGGATGTTATTGCAATCGATGAGGTGCAATTTTTTGATGGGGACATTGTGGAAGTGGTGCAAGTATTGGCAAATCGTGGCTATCGTGTCATTGTAGCTGGTTTAGACCAAGATTTCCGTGGTCTACCATTTGGACAAGTTCCTCAGCTGATGGCGATTGCTGAACATGTGACAAAACTACAAGCAGTATGTTCTGTATGTGGATCTCCAGCAAGTCGTACACAACGATTAATTGATGGAGAACCAGCGGCATTTGATGATCCAATTATTTTAGTTGGAGCTTCAGAAACGTATGAACCGCGTTGTCGTCATTGTCATGCAGTACCTGCAAACAAAGATAAGTAAAACTCGCTGCGCAAGGCGGGTTTTTTTCAAAATAGAGAGAATGAGCGGTGTGAGCCGCTTCCGCTTTTAAATATATCTAGTTCTGGTGGCTAGCTCTTCGCATCTAAGAACCTTCCGCCCAAAAGGTAAAAAGCACCTTTAGGTCGAAAGAACCTTAGCTGGTCAGAGCTGAAAGAGCCACCGCCACTTTTAAATATAATTTGCGTTTTTTTGAGTAAGTACCATATACTATTTGTATTAGATACTAGGATGTAGAGGTGAATGATGTGTTAGATCGTTTGCAAGCTGTAGAAAATCGTTATGAGAAGTTAAATGAATTGTTAAGTGATCCAGCGATTATTAGTGATTCAAATAAGCTTCGTGAATATTCAAAGGAACAGTCTGATATACAGGAAACGGTAGAGGTGTATCGTGAGTATAAGGATGTTCGTGAGCAATTAAAAGATGCGAAAGCAATGTTAGAAGATAAGTTAGACGCAGAAATGCGTGAAATGGTAAAAGAAGAAGTTTCTGAGTTAGAATCACAAGATAAAACATTATCAGAGCGTCTGAAAATTTTACTTGTTCCAAAAGACCCTAATGATGATAAGAACGTTATCGTTGAGGTTCGTGGAGCTGCTGGTGGAGACGAGGCAGCTTTATTTGCTGGTGACTTATACCGTATGTATAGCCGTTACGCTGAGGTACAGGGCTGGAAAACGGAGATTATTGAGGCTAGCTATACAGAGTTAGGTGGATATAAAGAGATTATCTTTATGATTAATGGTAAAGGTGCTTTCGCGAAGCTGAAATTCGAGAATGGTGCTCACCGTGTACAACGTGTTCCTGAAACGGAATCTGGTGGACGTATTCATACATCTACAGCAACTGTAGCTGTATTACCAGAGGCAGAAGAAGTAGAAATTGATATTCACGAGAAAGATGTTCGTGTTGATACATTCGCTTCTAGTGGACCTGGTGGACAGAGCGTTAATACAACGATGTCAGCGGTGCGTTTAACGCATTTACCGACTGGTGTAGTTGTATCTTGTCAGGATGAGAAATCACAGATCAAGAATAAAGAAAAAGCGATGAAAGTATTACGCGCACGTGTTTATGATAAGTTTAGACAAGAAGCGCAAGCTGAGTATGATCAAAACCGTAAACAAGCTGTTGGTACGGGAGATCGTTCAGAGCGTATTCGTACGTATAACTTCCCGCAAAACCGTGTTACAGACCATCGAATCGGTTTAACGATTCAAAAGCTAGATCAAATCTTACAAGGTAAGTTAGATGATTTCATCAATGCCTTAGTGATGGAAGATCAGGCTCAAAAGATGGAGGCAGCTGAGTAATGCGTGTCTATGAAGCCCTGAAATGGGCTTCTTCTTTTTTACAGGAAAATGGACGAGATGAAAATGCGGGAGAAATTGTCCTTTGTCATGTATTAAAGGTGAACAGAACAGGATTACTTATGAATATGCGTGAAGAAATAACTGAGGATCAAGAGAAAAGCTTTACGGAGTTTATCCACAAGCATGTAGAAGGTATTCCTATTCAATATATGATTGGTTATGAAATGTTTTATGGACGGTCTTTCTTTGTGAATGAAGAAGTATTAATACCAAGACCGGAAACAGAAGAGCTTATAGTGGGAGTATTAGAAAGAATCGAGCGCCATTTTGGTGATGAGAAACTACATGTAGCAGATATAGGTACAGGTAGTGGAGCGATTTCTATTACGCTTGCTTTAGAAAATGAAAATCTTCATGTGTATACAGTAGATATTGCACAAGAGTCGATTGAAGTTGCAAAAGAAAATGCAAAAGCTTTAGGTGCAGAAGTAACGTTCTATCACGGTGATTTATTGTCACCATTTCATAAAACGGGTCAAAAGCTAGATGTTGTTGTTTCAAATCCTCCATATATACCGGAAGAGGATTGGCGTGGTCTTTCTCCTGTTGTGAAAGAGCATGAGCCGAAGAGAGCACTTGTTGGTGGTGAAGACGGATTAGATTTCTATCGCCGTTTTATGGAAGAATTGCCGAATGTGTTGCAGAAGAAAGCGATTGTGGCGTTTGAAATTGGAGTAGGACAAGGTGGGGATGTAAAAAGATTGTTACAACAAGCTTTTCCACATGCTCATGTTGAGGTTGTTTTCGATATTAACGGAAAAGATCGTATGGTATTTGCAGAGATGGAGTAAGGTTCACACCTTACTCTATTTTTTTGTGGAAAAATTCATATAGATTTTGAATTTAATAGTTTAGAAAGATGAAAGTCTGTCCACACTGTTTGTAGAAGGGACGGTGGAGGAAATGAAAAAACAAGTTATTGCTTATCTTCTTATACTATTAATTGGTGCACAGTTACTTGTGCAGTTTGGATATATGAAAGCTGATGCGAAAGGGCCTTCAGTTATTCCGAAAGAGGCCGTTCGATTAAGAATTTTAGCAAATAGTGATTCAGATAAAGACCAGGCATTAAAGCGTAAAGTGCGTGATGAAGTAAAAGCACAAATTGATGGATGGGTAGCGGATTTAACTTCATTTGAAGAGGCACGCAAAGTAATTCAAAGTCATATTCCAGAAATCGAGAAAACGGTGGAAAATACGTTAAAAAGAGAAGGAAGTAAAGATTCATTTCAAGTGAAATTTAGTAAGAATGTAAAGTTTCCTACAAAGGTATACGGGAATTTTATTTATCCAGCAGGAGAATATGAAGCAGTATTAATCACAATTGGAGAAGGTGAAGGGGCGAACTGGTGGTGTGTATTATTTCCACCAATGTGTTTCTTAGATTTTTCGAGTGGGACAGCTGTAAGAAAAGAAGAGCACGTTGTAAAGGCGGAATCTCCTGAAGAGGAGCAGGTGAAACAACTAGATGAGGAAGTAATAGATAAAGAAGAGAAGAAAGTAGATAAGGTAAAAGAAACGAAAGCTGTAAAGCAGGAAGTAGTAAAAAAAGTAACAGCTTCTGAAAAGAAAGTAGTAAAAAATGAAACAAAAGTCGAAGAGCAGCCTGTAAGTAAAGAAGAAATAAAAACTGTGGAAAAAGTGGAGAAACCTGTGGAGAAAAAACAAGAAAAACAAAATGAGTATGTAAAAGTAGAAGAGGAAGAAGAAAAGCCAGAAGTTAAATTGTTTATTGTAGAAGCTTTTACATCTTTATTCTCTAAATAGTACTATTAATAAATCCCTCTTCATATATAAAAATGAGGAGGGATTTATTATGAAGAAAGTGTATTTTGCTACGAAAGCAGATGTGGAAAGATTACATTCTTTTTTCGGACAAGCTAATAAAAAAGATGATAAAATAAATGAGTTGTACGCACAATTTATGATTTTGGAAGAGGCGGAAGAAATACGAGCTGTAATTGGTTATGAACAAAGTGGGGAAGATGTGCTTATTCGTTCTTGTTTATTCACACCTCATGTGGATAAACAGACTTTCTTATATTTTTTTGAAATGTTTTTGCAGTATATGAAAGAAAAAAGTGTTCAACAATTGTACTTACTAACAAATCATCCACAATCTGTACCGATCTTTCAGTTTTTTGACTTTTTTACTATAGAAAAGGATGAGGTTCCAGAGGGAATTCAACAACTAGAACATTTTTGTAAAAATATAAAAGAGCAGAATGCAATAATACTAAATTGTCAGCTATTCACAAAGTTATCCACGGATTAATTAGGTTTATCCACATTTTGTGGATAAACCTTGTTTGTCTTTTGGATAAATCTCATAGTAAACTAAAAATATACAAGTATTTAAGGGTAGAAAAGGACGTGGAAAAAAATGCATACAAACATGTGGGTTGTGGATAATGTTGTGGAAAGAAAAAAATATTATCCACAGTTACAAGAAGCAGCAAAATTATTAAGAGAAAATGAGGCGGTGGCTTTCCCTACGGAAACAGTATATGGGTTAGGTGCAAATGCGATGGATGATGAAGCAATCGCGAAAATTTTCGAAGCGAAAGGAAGACCGAGTGATAATCCACTCATTGTCCATATAGGTACAAAATCTCAGTTAGATGGGATTGTGAAAGAAATTCCACCAGTTGCAGAGAAGTTAATGGCGCATTTTTGGCCAGGACCATTAACAATTATTTTGCCGAGAAAAGAAGGGATTTCAGAGAAGGTGACGGCAGGACTTAATACGGTTGGAGTAAGGATGCCTGATCATCCAATTGCACTTGCTCTTATTGAAGAGGCGAATGTACCTGTTGCAGCACCAAGTGCGAATCGTTCAGGGCGTCCAAGTCCAACATTAGCTTCTCACGTATATGAAGATTTGAATGGGAAGATTGCAGGTATTGTTGATGGTGGTGCAACTGGAGTAGGCGTTGAATCAACTGTAATTGATTGTACAAGCGCGGTTCCAACAATATTACGTCCAGGTGGGATTACGAAAGAACAATTAGAAGCGGTGATAGGTACTGTTTCTTTAGATCCAGCTTTAAAGGATGAGAAGGAAAAACCGAAATCGCCTGGAATGAAATACACACATTATGCGCCGAAAGCACCACTTAGTATTGTTGAGGGTTCACGTGAGTTTATTCAGCATCTTGTGGATGAGAAAAAGGAAGAAGGATTTAAAGTAGGCGTATTAACGACAGAAGAGTATCAGCATGTATATAGTGCAGATGTTATATTATCTTGTGGTGTTAGAAGTGACTTAGCTAGTGTTGCGACTAAATTATATGATGTACTTAGAACATTTGATGCAAGTGAAGTGGATGTTATTTTTAGTGAGTCATTCCCTAATGAAGGAATAGGAAATGCAATTATGAATCGTTTAACAAAAGCGGCAGGACATCATATTATTATTGAATGATAAGGTAAGATTAGCAAACAGAATATTTCTCCTTGGATAAGCATATTGTGAAGTAGCACGTCCAAGGAGGGGCATGAATGACGTTTGAACAGCTAATACCTTTAATAATTATGGCATTCGCCTTAGGGATGGATGCGTTCTCGGTGAGTCTTGGTATGGGGATGATACCCCTAAAGTTAAGACAAATCCTGTATATTGGTATGACGATAGGGATATTTCATATTATTATGCCGTTTATAGGAATGGTACTAGGTCGTTTTTTATCAGAGAAGTATGGAGATATCGCACATTTTGCGGGTGCTATTTTATTAATCGGACTAGGGTTTTATATCGTATATTCGAGCATTTTACAAAATGAAGAGACTAGAACAGCCCCTATTGGAATTAGTTTATTCGTATTTGCATTTGGCGTCAGTATAGATAGTTTCTCAGTAGGACTTAGTCTTGGTATTTATGGAGCACAAACAATTATTACGATTTTACTTTTTGGATTTGTTAGCATGTTATTAGCGTGGATGGGTTTATTAATTGGGAGACATGCGAAAGATATGCTCGGTACATATGGTGAGATAGTAGGTGGTATCATTTTAGTTGGGTTTGGATTATATATCCTTTTTCCTATATAATTTTATGTAGGAGGGAATTATGAACAAGCTATTGGAATGGTATGTTAAATTTTTAACCTTCTATCCTCGATGGCTAAGAAGACTTATAATTTGGGGTATTATTTTGCAAATTTCGATGTTAGGTTGGATTAAGTTAATTCGTGAATGGTGAGATAGTTCCTTTCTGTGAATATTTTGTTTGTACTATATTTATTGCGCTAAAAATTACAGATATAGAAAGGATGAGATGAATGACGAGATTGAAGCAAGTTTTTGGTATTATTATTAGTTTTTTTGTTTTTTGGTTTAGTATGCTCGGTGTACAAATGTTTGCTGAGTTTTTAGATATTGAGTCATTGAAATTTGTTGCGGGAAAGACTGAGGCGGCGCGTGCCTTTTACTCTCCGTACCCGTTTTTAATTGTTTTTCTTATTACATTGCTTTCCCTATACTTCTTCGTAATTAAGCTAGGGAAGCCGAAAAAAGAGAAAATGCCTACTTTAGAGGAAAAGAAGGAAGAATTACAATGATAAAATCCCCTGCTAAAAAGCAGGGGATTTTATATTTGAGTGATGGGAGGAATCTAGCCGCCTTGCTTTTAAATATATCCAGCTCCAGCGGCTAGAATGGTCGGTGGCTTCGCGTCTTCCTGCGAGGCAAAAAGCGCCTCTACGTCAGAAGCTCCATCCCCCTCCCATTCTGAACGAGCCGCTTCCACTTTTAGATATTATCCAGTTCCAGTGGCCAGCTCTTCGCATCTAAGAACCTCCCGCACGAAAGGTAAAAAGCACCTTTTGTGCGAGAGAACCTTAGCTGGTCAGAGCTAAACGGGCCACTTCCACTTTTAAAGATTATCCAGCTTCAGCGGCTAGAATCTCCGGTCATTTCGCTCTCTCGCATGAAGCAAAAAGCGCTTCAAGGTCGAGAGCTTGAAGTGCCCTGCGATTCTGAACGAGCCGCTTCCGCTTTTAGATATTATCCAGTTCCAGTGGCCAGCTCTTCGCATCTAAGAACCTCCCGCACGAAAGGTAAAAAGCACCTTTTGTGCGAGAGAACCTTAGCTGGTCAGAGCTAAACGGGCCACTTCCACTTTTAAACTGGCCTAACCAATTCAAATTGTTCTCCTAATTTTGCATAGTTGTGTCCTGCTAGGCGGCTTATTGGTTTGAGTCCTTCGGCGTGAATGCGCCCTTTTTCATATAGATGTTCGGCAACGTGGAAACGAACGACGCGTCCAATTAGTAGATCACAAGCTGGTGAGTCTTCCGTTCCGCCAAGTGGAATTGCACGTTCTAATACGCATTCCATTCGAATATTTGCTTCTTTTACACCTGGAACAGAGATGACTTCACTTTCGATTGGTGTTAGTTTTGCTAGTTCAATTTCACTTTCATTTGGCGGGAGGTTAGCTGCTGTTTCGTTAATTGCTGCTACATATGATTCGTCAGAAATATGTACGACAAATTCTCCTTTTTCAATTGCGTTTCGGGAAGTGTCCTTTCTTTCTCCGGCTTTTCGTTGTACAGATACTGAGATAAGTGGTGGATTAGCAGCGACAATATTGAAATAACTATATGGTGCTCCGTTTAGTACGCCTTCTTTTGTTACAGAAGTAACGAATGCGACAGGACGAGGGATGATACTTCCAGTAAGTAATTTGTAATTATCTTTTTCAGTTTGTTCATTTGGATTAATGGATAACATGCTTGTAATCCCCTTTCTAAATATGAATACTTATTGTTTGTTTACAAGATAACGATGAGAAAATCCTGCTGGAAATAATATTTTGTTTCATAAAAAGAACTTACTTCAATTGTAATGAAGTAAGTTCTTTTTTCAAGAATCTCAAATTTGAGATAAAAATTAAAGTAAAACGTATGCGCCAGGTCCGATTAAAGCTACACCAACAGCGACAGCGATTAACATTAAGTTATATTCATATCCGTTTTGTGTTACCCAGTAACCATTTTTTCCGTGAACAGTGAAGATAGCCATTAACATTGTTCCAACGATAAATAATGAACCAACTACAATGAAAATACCTGATGCAAATAAGAAACCACCTAGTAATTCAGTTGCGCCAGCCATAAATGCCATAAATACACCAGGACGTAAACCGATTGACTCCATCCAGCCACCTGTTCCTTTTAAACCGTAACCGCCGAACCAACCAAATAATTTTTGAGCGCCATGACCCATGAATGTAATTCCTATAATAAGACGAATAATAAGTAGACCGAAATCCATCATTTTTAAAAACCTCCTAAAAGTTATTAACTTACCTTACGTAAGTAATAATAAAATAGTTACTTACTTTAGTCAAGTGTATTTTGAAAAAAGTTTGAATTAAATTTTACAAATTAACAACAAAAAATAAAATGTAGTAAAGACCTCTAGACAAGTTGGGCAAAAAAAGAGAAAATATGAATAGAAGTTAACTTCTAATTGTTATTCAGACAATCAGAATTGACTGGAATTTTGTGAAGCGCTACAATAAGAGTCTATTAGTAATGACGTAATTTATTTCGAAAGCGTTTTTACAGTATAATATTCGAAGTATGAAGTCTTACATGTATCCCGAGCTTTACTAGGGATTGCCCTATAAACTTTTAGGTAAATTATAAGGAGGACTATCCTATGTTTAAAAAATTATTCGGTCTTGGTTCAAAAACAAATGAAGAAACAATCGTAGCTCCATTAACTGGAGCAGTGAAAAATATTGAAGAAGTACCAGATCCAGTATTTGCTGGTCGTATGATGGGTGACGGTGTTGCAATCGATCCTACTGAAGGTGTAGTTGTATCTCCAGTTGATGGTGAAATCGTACAATTATTCCACACAAAACATGCTATCGGAATTAAAGCGAAAAACGGTACAGAAATTTTAATCCACGTTGGATTAGAAACTGTAAAAATGGAAGGCGAAGGTTTCGAAGCTCACGTTTCTGAAGGCCAAGCTGTAAAAGCTGGAGATAAATTAATCTCATTCGACTTAGAATTAATCCGTGAAAAAGCGAAAAGCACAATTACTCCAATTGTTATTACAAACACAGATGCAGCTGAGTCTATTAAGACAACTGTAGGCGTAGCAGCTACAAAAGGTTCAACAGAAGTAATGAAAGTTACAATGAAATAATTGCAATATAAGAGGAATCCGTTTCGTATGAAATGGATTCCTTATTTTTGTTGCATGTTCAGCATGTATGTTAAAATACTCTAGGCACTTGGAAATAGGGTTTCACATATATGTGGATAAGGCGCATTTTTCTTAGAAAAAATATAAGAGAAATGCGCCTTTTGTATATTCACATTTCTTTTGTTCTATTCTAATGTAAGTTATGATGAATGGTAAGAAATCGAATATAGGGGTGGGTTTGAATGAAACGAGTGTTATTTGTTTGTACTGGCAATACATGTCGTAGTCCAATGGCTGAGGCGTTGCTTCGTCATCACGGAGGAGATAAGTTTGAAGTGCAATCTGCTGGTGTTTTCGCCTATCCTGGGAGCGATGCATCGGTACATGCGAAGGAAGCTTTAGCTGAAAAAGGAATTTTAATTGATCATGCGGCGCAGCAAATAAATGAAACTTTGCTTGATTGGGCTGATATTGTCGTAACGATGACAGAAAACCATAAGCAAATTGTACTTGGGCATTATCCGAGCGTTGAAAAGAAATTAAATACGTTATATGGATTAACTGAAGGTATAGGCAAGGACATTTCAGATCCATTTGGAGGCTCGCTTTCTATTTATAAAGAAACGTTAGATGAGATGGAAAAACTTGTACAAACTTTACTGAAAAAACATTCAGTAGGTTGATGTTTCGTGTATAATACGATATTGGAGATCACTTCTTCCTATGTGAGGTAGCGAGTGTGAAATGAAGATAATTGATTGAAACTTTGGAGGGGTAAAAATGAAAGTAGTAATAGCATCTGATCACGGCGGTATGAATATCCGCAAAGAACTTGTAAGTTTATTAGAAGAGTTAAATATTGAATATATTGATTTAGGTTGTGAATGTGAAGCTGGTTCTGTTGATTACCCTGACTTTGCGTTTCCAGCAGCTGAAATGGTAGCGAATGGTGAAGTAGATCGTGGTATTTTAGTTTGTGGGACAGGCATTGGTATGTCAATCGCAGCAAACAAAGTAAATGGTATCCGTTGTGCGTTAGTTCATGATACTTTCAGCGCGAAAGCAACGAGAGAGCATAATGACACTAATATGCTAGCGATGGGTGAGCGTGTAATTGGTGCTGGTCTAGCGCGTGATATCGCGAAAATCTGGTTAACAACTGACTATGAAGGTGGTCGTCACGAAAACCGCGTAGGAAAAATTAAAACATACGAAACAAAGTAATAGATTCTAACTATCAGTAGTGTGAAATATAATTTGGTGAACCAACCTGTGAAAGGAAGAGGCGTAATGACAGAAATCGTAAAGGTAAGAGAACAGCTACAAATGTCGCTTTCTGATTTCCAAGAACAAGCTTCATTACAAAGCGGTCAAATTTTTGTAGTGGGTTGTAGCACGAGCGAAGTGCTAGGCGAAAGAATTGGAACATCAGGAACGATGGAAGTAGCAGAGGCGATTTTCTCTGAGTTAAAACAATTTCAAGAGCAAACAGGTATTGAATTAGCGTTTCAATGTTGTGAGCATTTAAACCGTGCTTTAGTAGTTGAGAGAGAAGTAGCGATAAAATATCAATTTGAAATTGTAACAGTTACGCCTGTTAGATCAGCAGGTGGTGCATTGGGGACATACGCGTATCACAATTTGAAAGATCCGGTAGTAGTTGAGTTTATTAAAGCTGATGCAGGAATGGATATTGGTGATACATTTATCGGTATGCATTTAAAGCATGTAGCTGTTCCGGTTCGTACAAGTGTGAAGGCAATTGGAAGTGCGCATGTAACGATGGCCAAAACACGTGGAAAACTAATTGGTGGAGCGCGTGCTGTCTATGCGGCAGTGGAAGAGACTATCACTTGCCGTTAAATATGAGAAATTAGGAAGTCATATAGTAACTGTTTATCATAAGATAAAAGGTATGTTGTCTGACTTTATAATAGAAGAAAGAAAAGACCGATTTTCGGTCTTTTTTTTCTTTTATGATATAGAAAGTCATGTTAGAATGTAGTTGAAAACATGAAGGTTCGAAAGAATTACAACCTGAATTTTCGTTTTTTCTGAATAAATAAGAAAAAACTGTTGGGAATCGATGTAATTCGTTCAGAAAAGGGGGATTTTGGTGGATCATTTAAAACGTCAAGATGAAAAGGTATTTGCTGCAATTGAGGCAGAACTAGGAAGACAGCGTTCAAAGATTGAGTTAATTGCTTCGGAAAACTTCGTAAGTGAAGCAGTAATGGAGGCACAAGGTTCTGTTTTAACGAATAAGTATGCTGAAGGATATCCTGGAAAACGTTACTATGGTGGCTGTGAACACGTAGACGTAGTAGAAGATATCGCACGTGATCGCGTGAAAGAAATTTTCGGCGCAGAGCACGTAAATGTTCAACCACACTCTGGTGCACAAGCGAACATGGCAGTATACTTTACGATTTTAGAGCAAGGCGATACAGTACTTGGTATGAACTTATCTCATGGTGGTCACTTAACACACGGAAGCCCTGTTAACTTCAGTGGAGTACAATATAATTTCGTAGAATATGGCGTGGATGCTGACTCTCACCGTATTAATTACGATGATGTATTAGCAAAAGCGAAAGAACATAAACCAAAATTAATCGTTGCAGGTGCAAGTGCATACCCTCGTGTTATCGATTTCAAGCGATTCCGTGAGATTGCAGATGAAGTGGGCGCTTATTTAATGGTTGATATGGCACATATCGCTGGTTTAGTAGCTGCTGGTTTACACCCAAATCCAGTACCACATGCACATTTCGTTACAACGACAACACATAAAACGTTACGTGGTCCGCGTGGTGGTATGATTTTATGTGAAGAGCAATTTGCAAAACAAATTGATAAATCAATCTTCCCTGGTATTCAAGGTGGTCCACTTATGCACGTAATCGCTGCAAAAGCTGTTGCATTTGGTGAAGCACTTCAAGATGATTTCAAAACATATGCACAAAATATCATTAACAATGCGAACCGCTTAGCTGAAGGTCTTCAAAAAGAAGGACTTACACTTGTTTCTGGCGGAACAGACAATCACTTAATCTTGATTGATGTTCGTAACTTAGAAATCACAGGTAAAGTAGCAGAGCACGTATTAGATGAAGTTGGTATTACAGTGAACAAAAATACAATTCCATTTGAAACAGCAAGCCCATTTGTAACAAGTGGTGTACGTATCGGTACAGCAGCTGTAACATCTCGTGGTTTCGGTTTAGAAGAAATGGATGAAATTGCGTCACTTATTGCTTATACATTAAAAAATCATGAAAATGAAGTTGCATTAGAAGAAGTACGTAAGCGTGTAGAAGCGTTAACTAGCAAATTCACAATGTATCCAAATCTATAATAGATTGAAGAAGACTGCCGAGACTTAATTGTTTTGGCGGTCTTTTTTGTGGACATATATTATTTTTAAAGTATGTATACAAATGATGAATAAATTTTGGCGATATAATGAAGGATACAGCTCCCATAATTGGTAAAGATACTAGATAGATTCATCGTAAAATCATGATTTTGCCAAATTTGCCCTTGAATATTAGTAGCGTTTTCTTTACAATCGTAAATAGTGTAAAAAAGCGTGCAAACGCATGAATATCATCTAAAGGAGAGATTCACATGGGAAAACTGTATGTATTTGATCACCCGTTAATTCAACATAAGATTACATATATTCGCGATAAGAATACAGGTACGAAAGATTTTCGTGAATTAGTGGACGAAGTAGCAAGTTTAATGGCTTTCGAAATTACTCGCGACCTTCCACTTAAGGACATTGAAATTGAAACACCTGTAAGCAAAGCGACAACAAAAGTGATCGCTGGTAAAAAACTTGGTTTAATTCCGATTTTACGTGCAGGTTTAGGAATGGTTGATGGAATTCTGAAATTAATTCCAGCAGCAAAAGTAGGACACGTTGGTTTATACCGTGACCCTAAAACATTGCAACCGGTAGAATACTATGTGAAACTTCCAACGGATGTAGAAGAGCGTGACTTTATCGTACTAGATCCGATGCTAGCAACAGGTGGTTCTGCGGCTGAAGCAATTAACTCTCTGAAAAAGCGCGGTGCGAAACAAATTAAATTAATGTGTATCGTTGCAGCTCCAGAAGGGGTAAAAGTAGTACAAGAAGAACATCCTGATGTTGATATTTATGTAGCAGCATTAGATGAGAAATTAAATGACCACGGATATGTAGTACCAGGTCTTGGTGATGCTGGTGACCGTTTATTCGGAACGAAGTAAGACAACTGACGAGCAGGGGAGATTCCCCAGCTCGTCTTTTTTGTTGTAAGCAAGTAGGGGAGGGGGAGAGGATAAATATACATCGTATATACAACATAAGTTGCATACACCTCACATATAATATAGAAGTCTTACGTCTGAGGAACACTATATTATGGAAGAAAAGCGTTATATCTCGAAAATATAATAGTGACAAACTTGTGAACATTTCCTTCTATTATAAAGAGAAAACTGTTAGAAATTGCATATATGTAACCAGTATTTAGAAGGGGAACGTTTTCATTTTTGGGAGGAAATGCCTAATACTCAAATTTTTAGATTTTTTACGATTTCTCGTTGACACTGTTAATACCCTATTGTATGCTAACAACGGGGATAGATGGTAGGGCTTTCAGTGACAAAATTACATCTATTCCGTGACGAAAATGTAAACTTTTTGTTTTGTATAGGATTTATGCAAAAAAATGAGTTATTATTAACACATCGTGAATGAGGGTTACATATTGGAGGGATGAATCCTTGCAAAAAAACGATCGCAGCCATATAAAAGCTTATGCTTTAATGTCAGGTATTCTTGCTCAATTAGTCGGTTCTATTCTTGTTGGAATCTTTGGTGGGCAGTGGATTGATAATAAGGTTGGAACGTTTCCGTTGTTTCTTATTATAGGGTTATTACTCGGACTAGGAACAGGGGTATACGCAATGATTCGACTCATTCGACATTACTATTCGGGAGAGCAATGATGATAGACGTACATGGACTTGTCCAAAGACAAAAGAAATATATGTACTACTTGCTTGCGCTTCTAGTGCTAGGATGGGGATTTACCTCTTACAAGGATGTATTTCTTGGACTGATTATCGGGACGATTTTCAGTTTTCTTAGTTTGCGCATCATTGCACGTAGAACAGACAAGCTGCTAGATCGCGTAACAAATGGAGAAAACGTGAAGTTCAAGGCAACAGCGGTAAGTACATATTCGAGATTCGCCACGATTGGGTTATTAATTTTATTTGCAGCCAAATATCAAGAGTTAATCGCGATGTGGGGCCTAGGTGTAGGATTGCTGACAGGATACCTTGTCATGATCATAGATTTTCTTTATTTAGAGTATAAGAGCAGGGAAGAGAGGTGAATTACTAGTGGAACACGGTAAATTAGTTGAATTTCTAGGTTTAACGTTCGATTTGTCATCAGTTATGATGGTTACTGTAGCAGCAGTTATTGTTTTCTTAATCGCTGTTATCGGAACTCGCAGCTTAGCTCTTCGCCCAACCGGGATGCAAAACTTCATGGAATGGGTGTTTGACTTCGTGAAAGGGATTATCAATAGTACGATGGACTGGAAAACAGGTGGACGTTTCTTAACGCTTGGCGTTACGCTTATCATGTTTATCATCGTATCGAACTTCCTTGGTTTACCATTCATGTATTCAGCAACTGAAGCTGGCGAACATATTGCATGGTGGAGATCACCAACGTCTGATCCAGCAGTTACATTAACATTAGCCGTGATGGTAGTTACCCTCACCCATTATTATGGAATTAAGATGAAGGGTACGAAAGAGTACGTAAAAGGTTATTTCCAACCTATGAAATTCTTATTCCCATTAAAGGTTATTGAGGAGTTTGCTAACACATTAACGTTAGGTCTTCGTTTATTTGGTAACATTTATGCAGGTGAGATCTTATTAGGATTACTTGCTAAGTTGGGCGGAGCATCAGTCCTTGGGGCATTAGGTGCGCTTGTACCAATGTTAGCATGGATGGGATTCAGTGTATTCGTTGGATCAATCCAAGCATTTATTTTCGTTATGTTAACGATGGTTTATATGGCTCATAAAGTAAGCCATGACCATTAATATAATTTAAGTAAGAAAAAATTTATTTTTTTATAATACAAAGGAGGACAAATTAAATGAGTTTAGGTGTAATCGCAGCTGCAATTGCAATTGGTTTATCAGCATTAGGTGCAGGTATTGGTAACGGTCTTATCGTATCACGTACAATCGAAGGTGTTGCTCGTCAACCAGAATTAAAAGGCGCACTTCAAACAATTATGTTCATCGGGGTTGCTTTAGTTGAGGCACTTCCAATCATCGGTGTAGTTATTGCATTCATCGTAATGAACAAATAAGGGAGACTCCCCTTACATAGATGGCGAAGAGTGTTTTTCCGAACTTTCTTCGCCATTGCTTTATGAATGAAACGTATGTCTTTTTTTTTCATATGATCAATTTAGATATTTTGAAGGGAGTGAATCCTTGTGCCAACTTTATTATTAGGTGCTGCCATTCCATTTGGAACGATTGCTTATACATTGTTCATTTTCTTACTTCTATTAGTAATGCTACGCAAATTTGCGTGGGGTCCTTTAATGGGAATTATGAAAGAACGTGAAGAGCATGTTACTAATGAAATCGACGCTGCAGAAAGAAGTAATGCTGAGGCGAAGAAATTAGTAGAAGAACAACGTGAAATGTTAAAACAATCACGTGTTGAAGCACAAGAGTTAATCGAAAGAGCGAAAAAGCAAGCTGTAGATCAAAAAGATGTTATTGTTGCTGCTGCGAAAGAAGAAGCAGAATCAATTAAAGCATCTGCTGTACAAGAAATTCAACGCGAAAAAGAGCAAGCAATTGCTGCTTTACAAGAACAAGTTGCTTCTTTATCTGTTCAAATTGCTTCTAAAGTAATTGAAAAAGAGTTAAAAGAAGAAGATCAAGTGAAGTTAATTCGCGATTATATTAAAGAAGTAGGAGAAGCGCGATGAGCAATGGGATTGTAGCAAAACGTTATGCTGTCGCTCTTTTTAAAATTGCTAAAGAAAAACACGTATTAGAAATGTTTGAAGAGGAATTACGCCTTGTACAAAACGTTTATGTAAAGAACGGAGAACTACATAGCTTTTTAACGCAACCGAACATTTCAAAGGAACAAAAGAAAACGTTTCTTGCAAACGTATTCGGATCTGTTTCTGAATCTATTTTAAATACGTTATATATTTTAATTGATAACAAACGCATTGATATCTTACCTGAAATTGCAGATGAATATGTTGTTCTTGCTAATGAAGAACGTAACGTAGCGGATGCAACTGTATATTCTACTCGTCTTCTATCAGAAGAAGAGAAGCTTAACATTGCTGAAGCATTTGCAAAGAGAACGGGAAAAGATGCAATTCGCGTGAAAAATGTTGTAGATGAAGATTTACTAGGCGGAATTAAAGTACGTATTGGAAATCGCATTTATGACGGAAGTTTACAAGGAAAATTAGCACGTATTCAGCGTGAATTAATGAAGAATAGATAGGGGTGAAGCACATGAGCATCAGAGCTGAAGAAATTAGCGCACTGATAAAGCAACAAATCGAGAACTATCAGTCTGAAATCGAAGTTAGTGATGTTGGTACAGTTATCCAAGTTGGTGACGGTATCGCGCGTGCTCATGGTCTTGATAACGTTATGGCTGGTGAACTTGTAGAGTTCTCTAATGGCGTTATGGGACTAGCACAAAACTTAGAGGAAAACAACGTAGGTATTATCATTTTAGGACCTTACACAGAAATTCGTGAAGGTGACGAAGTTCGTCGTACTGGTCGCATCATGCAAGTACCGGTAGGAAAAGAACTAATTGGTCGTGTTGTAAACCCATTAGGTCAACCAGTTGATGGTTTAGGCCCAATCAATACAACAAACACTCGTCCAATCGAAAGTCCAGCACCAGGTGTAATGGATCGTAAATCTGTTCATGAGCCACTTCAAACAGGTATTAAAGCGATCGATGCTCTTGTACCAATTGGCCGTGGTCAACGTGAGTTAATCATTGGTGACCGTCAAACTGGTAAAACAGCAGTTGCACTTGATACAATCATTAACCAAAAAGATGAAGACATGATTTGTATCTACGTAGCAATTGGACAAAAAGAATCAACTGTACGTAACGTAGTAGAAACACTACGTAAGCACGGTGCATTAGAGTACACAATCGTTGTAACTGCATCTGCTTCTCAACCAGCTCCATTATTATACCTAGCTCCTTACGCTGGTGTAACAATGGGTGAAGAGTTCATGTACAATGGTAAACACGTATTAGTAGTATATGATGACTTATCAAAACAAGCAGCGGCTTACCGTGAGCTGTCATTACTATTACGTCGTCCTCCAGGTCGTGAAGCTTACCCAGGGGATGTATTCTACTTACATTCTCGCTTATTAGAGCGTGCAGCAAAATTAAGTGATGCAAAAGGCGGCGGTTCTTTAACTGCACTACCTTTCATCGAAACACAAGCAGGGGACGTATCAGCATACATCCCAACAAACGTAATTTCTATTACGGATGGACAAATCTTCTTACAATCTGACCTATTCTTCTCTGGCGTACGTCCAGCGATCGATGCGGGTACTTCTGTATCTCGTGTAGGTGGATCTGCTCAGATTAAAGCAATGAGTAAAGTATCAGGTACACTTCGTCTTGACCTTGCATCTTACCGTGAGTTAGAAGCGTTCGCTCAGTTCGGTTCTGACCTTGATAAAGCAACTCAAGCGAAATTAAACCGTGGTGCTCGTACTGTTGAGGTATTAAAACAAGGATTACACAAACCATTACGTGTAGAGAAACAAGTTATCATTCTTTACGCTTTAACACGTGGATTCCTAGATGATATCCCAGTAGTAGATATCACTCGTTTTGAAGAAGAATTCCATGCTTGGTTAGATTCTAATGCGACTGACTTATTAGAAGAAATCCGCACAACTAAGAAACTTGCGGATGACGACAAATTTGCAGCAGCAATCAATGGATTTAAAAAAGTATTTGTAGCTTCTGAATAATAAAAGCGGAAGCGGCTCGTTGTGAATGTGAGGGGGATGGAGCTTCTGACGAAGAGGCGGTGTTTGCCTCGTAGGAAGAAGTGAAGCCACCGAGCATTCAAGCCGCTGGAGCTAGATAGTATATATAAAAGGCATCTCGGGCTCTGAGATTGCTAAAGGTCATGTAAAGGAAAAGAGTAGGTGCACCTATTCTTTTCCTTCAATCATGAGCAAGAATATCTTGCAACGTAGATTAGGAAGAGGATTCTTACTAATCGTGCCAACTTCCGGAAAAAAGGTGGTGAAAACCTGTGGCATCTTTACGCGATATAAAAGCGAAGATTAACTCGACAAAGAAAACGAGTCAAATTACGAAAGCGATGGAGATGGTATCTGCATCTAAGTTAAACCGTGCAGAGCAAAATGCTAAATCTTTCGTTCCGTATATGGAAAAGATTCAAGAAGTAGTAGCGAGCATTGCGCAAGGAAGCAAAGGGATTAATCATCCAATGCTAAATGCGCGTCCTGTAAAGCGTACAGGATACATCGTTATTACGTCTGATCGCGGACTAGCAGGTGGTTATAACAGTAACGTATTACGTACAGTAAGTAACGTAATTCGTGAACGTCATAATATGGATTCAAACCAATATTCTATTATTGTGCTTGGACGACTAGGACGTGATTATTTAAAACGTCGCGGCTTTAACATTATTGATGAAGTAGTTGGATTATCTGACCACCCATCATTTACTGATATTAAAGACCTTGCTTCTCGAGCAATTGCGATGTTTGCAGATGGTGCTTATGATGAGCTGTACATTTACTACAACCATTACGTAAGTAAAATTTCACAAGAGGTAACGGAAAATAAAATTTTACCGCTTACTGATGTGGCGTCTGACAAACCGACGACAGCTTATGAATTCGAACCTTCTGAAGAAGAAATTTTAAAAGTACTATTGCCACAATACGCAGAAAGCTTAGTGTACGGTGCATTACTAGACGGTAAAGCAAGTGAACACGCAGCGCGTATGACAGCAATGAAGAGTGCTACAGACAACGCAATGGAAGTTATCGATTCACTTACACTTTCATTCAACCGTGCGCGTCAGGCAGCGATTACGCAAGAAATTACGGAAATCGTTGGTGGAGCAGCAGCGTTAGAATAGTATTAAAAAGCGGAAGCGGCTCTGTCAAAAGAGTCGCGTAAGCTATAAACCAATAAAAAATTAAAAGCTAGCTGCTCGTAGAAAGTTGGCTAATTAAAAGAAAGCTAGGAGGGAACCCGATGAATAAAGGGCGCGTTACGCAAATCATGGGTCCGGTTGTAGACGTTAAGTTTGATGGCGGAAAGCTACCAGAAATCTACAACGCCCTTACGGTAAAACAAAGCAACGAAAACGGAAGTATTAACTTAACATTTGAAGTTGCACTTCATTTAGGTGATGATACAGTTCGTACAGTTGCAATGTCTTCCACAGATGGACTTGTTCGTGGCACAGAAGTAGAAGATACTGGTAAACCAATCTCTGTACCAGTTGGTGATGTAACACTTGGTCGCGTATTTAACGTATTAGGTGATGCAATTGACTTAGATGGTGAGGTTCCTGCAGATGTACATCGTGATCCAATTCACCGTCAAGCACCTGCATTCGAAGAATTATCTACTAAAGTAGAAATTCTTGAAACTGGTATTAAAGTAGTAGACTTACTTGCTCCTTACATTAAGGGTGGTAAGATCGGCCTATTCGGTGGTGCCGGCGTAGGTAAAACAGTATTAATTCAGGAATTAATTAACAACATCGCACAAGAGCACGGTGGTATCTCTGTATTCGCTGGTGTAGGTGAGCGTACTCGTGAGGGTAATGACTTATACCACGAAATGAGCGATTCTGGCGTAATCAAGAAAACTGCGATGGTATTCGGACAAATGAACGAGCCACCTGGAGCACGTCAACGTGTTGCATTAACAGGTTTAACAATGGCTGAGCATTTCCGTGATGAGCAAGGACAAGACGTACTTCTGTTCATCGATAACATCTTCCGTTTCACGCAAGCGGGTTCTGAAGTATCTGCCCTTCTTGGTCGTATGCCATCTGCGGTAGGTTACCAACCAACACTTGCAACAGAAATGGGTCAATTACAAGAGCGTATTACATCTACAAATAAAGGGTCTATCACGTCTATCCAAGCGGTATATGTACCAGCCGATGACTATACTGACCCAGCACCAGCTACAACGTTCGCTCACTTAGATGCAACAACAAACTTAGAGCGT
The DNA here is from genome assembly GCF_011800505.1 of Bacillus sp. EKM501B. Classification (NCBI taxonomy): domain Bacteria; kingdom Bacillati; phylum Bacillota; class Bacilli; order Caryophanales; family Bacillaceae; genus Bacillus; species Bacillus sp. EKM501B. The sequence continues at coordinate 155,233 of NZ_JAALFZ010000008.1, forward strand.
CGTTTAACGCAAATGGGTATTTACCCAGCCGTAGATCCATTAGCATCTACATCTCGTGCACTTTCTCCAGAAATCGTAGGAGAAGAACATTATGAAGTAGCTCGTCAAGTACAGCAAACTTTACAACGTTATAAAGAGCTTCAAGATATCATCGCTATCTTAGGTATGGATGAGTTATCTGAAGAAGATAAGTTAGTTGTACATCGTGCTCGTCGTATTCAATTCTTCTTATCTCAAAACTTCCACGTAGCTGAGCAGTTTACAGGTCAAAAAGGTTCTTACGTACCTGTAAAGAATACAGTTAGTGGTTTCAAAGAAATTCTAGAAGGAAAATATGATGACCTTCCAGAAGATGCATTCCGCTTAGTAGGTGGCATTGAAGAAGTTATTGAAAACGCGAAGAAAATGATGGCGTAAGGCCTTAGGAGGGACGAAGTATGAAGACATTTCCAGTCAGTATTGTAACTCCTGATGGACCGGTTTACGAAAAAGAAGTAGAAATGGTAAGTGTAAAAGCAGAGAGTGGGGAAATGGGGATCTTACCAGGTCACATTCCAACTGTTGCACCATTAAAAATTAGTGCAGTTCGTCTTAAAAATGGTGGACATACTGATTATGTAGCAGTAAGCGGTGGCTTTATCGAAGTTCGTCCAGATAAAGTGACTGTATTATCATCATCTGCTGAAGAAGCAAACCATATCGATATCCATCGCGCAAATGAAGCGAAGCGTCGCGCTGAGCAACGTCTGCAAGATAAACAAGCACATGTTGACTTTAAACGTGCAGAAATGGCATTACAACGTGCCGTGAACCGTTTAAACGTTTCCGATATGAAGTGAAAAAATCCGTAAGGGCTTTGCCTTTACGGATTTTTTTTGTGTATTTTATGGATAATTTTACAAAACTGGTATAATTATATTGATGCTTGTATAAGTAGAAGTGTACAACAATTTATATTTCATAAAGGGGATGAATCAATGATTGGTGAAATGAAGCGAGAAGCATTGTACTCTTTAAAGGGAAAATGGGGACTAGGTGTTGGATCAACAATTTTATATTTTATTTTAAGTTATGTCGTTTCGATGGCTGCAATGCTTATACTATTAATTCCAGGAATTATTATATTTCTCTCAGTTGCAAGCTTAACTGGATCATTTGAAGAGGAAACGATGTCAATTGGAGCAGGTATTACCTTCGGAATTTTTTATTGCATTATAATAATTTTGAGTAACGCATCGTATGGGATCACGTCATATGGTTATACAAATGTATTTTTACAGATTAGTAAACGAGAAGATGCTAAAGTAGATTACTTATTTGAAGGATTTCGTGGCTTTAAAAGAATGATGAAAACAATGTGGGCAATGCTTGCGATTTTGTTATATACAGGTACATGGATTCCGATGCTGTTAATAGGCTTATTTGCATTGTTAGGTGAAGAAGGGAATACGTCATTTGCAATAGCTTTCTTCGTACTATTAGTAATTTCAATTGTTGGTATGATTGTGATGTATTTTTCTTATGCACTGACGTACTATGTGATGATTGAAAATCCAGAATATAGTGTTTCGCAGGCGATGAAGGAAAGTAAGAATCTTATGAAGGGTCATAAGTTAGATTTGTTTCTTTTATGGCTGAGCTTCATAGGATGGGCTATTTTAGCGCTTCTTACTTTTGGAATAGGATTTCTTTGGTTTAGTCCGTATATGAGTACGACGACAGCACACTTTTATCGCTATATTTCAAAAGGTGAATTTCAATAGGAACATGCTATACTAATAGAATTATTGTGTATAGGAGGCGAGGCTACGCATGATTAGTGATTTAAAAGGAGAAGCACTAGATTCATTAGAAGGGAAATGGGGATTAGCTGTTGGGGCTACACTACTCATTTCAATTCTTATCACAGCTTTTGATTTTAGTGTTGATTGGGGATTTTCTTTAATTTTCGGTTGGCAAAAAACAAACGGTTCAATTTCAATGAATATTCTTACATTTTTCGTTACTGGACCGTTAACTTTAGGTGGATATTACCTTGGTTTAAATATCCTTCGTGAAAAGCAAGCTAGTATCGGTAATGTATTCATTTGGTTTTCAGAGGGAAAGAGATTTCTAAAATCATTTTTATTATATTTATTAGTAAATCTTTATCTTTTCTTATGGACGTTATTGTTCATTATTCCAGGTATTATTAAATCATTTTCTTATGCGATGACATACTTTATTATAAACGATCATCCTGAGTATTCACTGAACCAAGCTATTACAGAAAGTCGTCGTATGATGGATGGACATAAGATGGAGTATTTCATTTTATGTTTAAGTTTTATTGGCTGGTTTATATTAAGTTGTATTACGTTAGGAATTGGATTCTTATGGTTAATTCCATATTTCTATACGACATCTGCAGCTTTTTACGAAGAGATTGCAGAAGAATATTATGAGAAAAATATTTAGCACTAAAAAACCCCCGGTATGAATTATTTGTTCATACTGGGGGTTTTTTGTAGAAACTTTATAAACTGATTACTAGTAAGTGGTTTACTGAAATAGTAACCTTGCATATATTTACAGTTATGTTTTTGCAGAAACTTAAGTTGTTTTTCGGTTTCAATTCCTTCGGCGACGACTGAAAGATTTAAAGTATTCGCGAGGGAAAGAATTGTAGAAACGATGGCTCGTTCTTCAGGACGATGATCAGCTAATTGTGTAAATTCTCTCGGTACTTTTAATGTGTCGATTGGAAAAATTGATAAATAAGCAAGAGAAGAGTACCCAGTACCGAAGTCATCAATGGAAGTTTGGATACCGTATTCTTTTAATTGCTTCAGTCTCAATAACGTTTCTTTCTCGTCAATCATTGCAATTCTTTCTGTTAACTCAAGTGTTACATATTTTGGATCGACTTGCACGTCGTTTAATATTTGTGAAATGTTTTCGATTAATTGATCTTGCCGGAATTCTTTTGCGGATAAATTAACACTTATTTTTAAATTTTGGTAGCCAAAGGTATGCCATATTTTTAATTGGAGACAAGCTTCTTGTAATACCCAATGTCCAAGTGGGACTACTTGTGGCGTCTCTTCTACAATTGGAATAAACTCACATGGTGAAATGTCACCTAATAGTGGGTGTTTCCAACGTATTAAAGCTTCAGCACCGATAATTTTATTTGTTGTCGTATCAATTTGTGGTTGATAAACGAGATAAAATTCTTTGTTTACTAAAGCGATTGGCAAATCTTTTTCAATTCGAGCTTTTCGTTCCATTTTTTTATATAGTTCTTTCGTGTAAAGAGAGCTACCGTTTTTTCCTTTATTCTTTGCTTCGTACATGGCCATATCAGCATGCTGCAAAATGGATAGCGCATCTTCACCTGCTTCAGGATATATTGCAATTCCGATGCTCGGTGAGATTTGTAAATGTTGATTTTCGATTTCAAATGGCTCATTCATGGCCGCTACAATCCTATCAGCTATTTTTTGGACATCTGGCTTTTTTTTGTAATTCTCGATAAGGATTGTGAACTCATCCCCAGCTAGCCGCGCGAGTTTCATATTTGATGTTGCTATTCTTTCGAGCCTTTTTGCTACTGCGATGAGCAATAGGTCTCCTACTCGATGACCGAGGGTATCATTAATAACTTTAAAACGGTCTAGGTCGAGAAACATAACAGCAAAAGGCTTTTTCGATATTTTTGCTCGCGCAATTGCCTGTTCTAAATGTTGATGAAATGCACGTCGATTTGCAAGCTCTGTTAAAGTATCATGGTATGCTAGGAAATTAATTTGTTCTTGTTGTTGTTTGCTTTCCGTAATATCTTTAATCATTAAATAAACCCCAGAAATTTTCTCCTTTAAAAAGATCGGTACGGCGGTAACGTGCAAGTAGTAAATATCTCTGTTTTTATGGTACGCCCGTATTTCTAAAGAGATAGAATGCCCCTTTTTCACGCGATGAAAGGCGTTAATCATTTCTTCTAAATCTTCTTCGTATATGAGTGAATAGTAAGGCTGGTTTAATAATTCATTCGTTTGATAACCGAGTAAAGTAGTACCAGCGTTATTTACTTTGAGAAAATTACCGTACAAATCTAATGTGAAGATTGGATCTGGATGATGCTCGTATAAAGATTTAAACATTTGTTGATTATGATAGAGTTCATTTTTCTGTTCTACTAAATCTTCTGTACGTAGTTTAATTTGTTTCTCGAGTTCTGAGTTGAATTGCATTTGAGCAATCAATAATATTTTATTTTGTTTTCGAACTAAACTATGACGTATGAGGACGAAGGAGAAAGTTATTATAAGTCCGATTACTATAATAGGCGCAAAAACGTATTCAACTAATATGAAAACAATAAGCATTACTACCGAAATATACGGTAATGATAATCGGATTGATTCACCAATTTTAGGTGTTAGTAGTACTTGTTCTTGTTTTTCAGGCTTTTTTGTATGGAGAATACAGGCGATTGCTACTAGTACTAAGGTTACTTGATAGAAAGGAGTAACTGTAAACATAGAATACTCTGGTATGAAGTATTTTATATACGCATAAATCGCATCTGTAGTAGCATATAAAATTAAAGCACTGCCAAGAAGTGCACCGACCTTTTTAGGTAATAAGGATAGTGGTTTGAATAAAAGGTTGATTCCTATTAAGAGAAAGAGTAAATCAGCCATTGGATAGGTAAGTTGAACAAATATGTCGATATAGGATGTTGTAAAGATATGAATAGTTCGTTCAATAAGTAAGTAGTAACTTAAAGTAAATTGGGCTGTAACGATAATACAAATATCACATAGCATAAAAAGTTTTTCTAATAAATCTCGGTTATAAATGATTTCGTATAGAAAGGCAAACGTAAAGCTAACTAAAAAAAGTAAGTAAAAAAAGTCAGATGGATCAACGAACGTATAGAAGTCCTTTACAATTAAACGCTGATAGGCAACGACTATATCACCGATAAAATAAGAGAGAGCTCCAACAGATAATATGATCCAAAATAAACGAGATAGCCCTTCTTTCATGTTTGAAAAATAAAGTATATAACTACAAGCGATAATATCAATTAATAGGGTACTCGTTCCGATTAATAGCTGAAAAGAAAATGAGTATTCATATAGAAAAGGCATCGCTACATAGTGAAGCGTTATAGACAGCAATACAATGCTTATAAGAATACTTACATGTGTTTGTTTTTTCATTTATATCACCTACGGTTTCTTGAAAAGCATATATAAGTTTTATATTTATTTTGCACAATTATAGTAAGTTGTAAAGGTAGATTTTAATAATTCTTGTTTCTGCCTCCCAACATATCGACATAGGAATTTGAAGTTTGCTATAATGATTAGAATAGTTGCATTATTTAGAAAAATTTAAAAATAATAATTACTGCAACTAGGACATATTGTTTACTATGTGAACTTGTTCTTAATTTAGGGGGGAGGGTTTCACAATGGCAAGTGTATATGAAAATAGTTATATGATCGTTTTGATTTTCTTGCTATTAGGTATATTGCTGCCGGTAGTGGCTCTTACATTAGGAAGGATGCTGCGCCCAAATAAACCAAGTGCAGCAAAGGCGACGACGTATGAGAGTGGAATTGAGCCTTTTCATGATGCAAATATTCGGTTTCATGCTCGTTATTATATTTTCGCTTTATTGTTTGTGATCTTTGATGTAGAAACTTTATTTTTATATCCTTGGGCTGTTGCGTATGACAAGCTAGGTTTATTTGCATTAATTGAAATGCTCATCTTTGTTGTAATGTTGCTAGTTGGATTAGCGTATGCTTGGAAAAAGAAGGTGTTACAATGGTTATAAATTTTGAGGAATTACATCCAAATGAGCGAGCAGAATTAGAACGAAATATCTTTTTTTCTACATTGGAACAGTTGAAAGGATGGGCGAGGAGCAATTCTTTATGGCCGATGACATTCGGACTGGCGTGCTGTGCAATTGAAATGATGGGAGTAGGCTCATCACATTATGATTTAGATCGATTTGGGTCATTTTTTCGGACTTCACCAAGGCAATCGGACGTCATGATTGTATCGGGAACGGTAACGAAGAAGATGGCTCCTATTGTTCGGCGCTTATATGATCAAATGCCCGAACCGAAATGGGTTATTGCGATGGGATCTTGTGCAACAGCAGGTGGTCCGTATGTAAATTCATATGCTGTTGTGAAAGGTGTAGACCAAATTGTACCAGTTGATGTGTATATTCCTGGTTGTCCCCCAAATCCAGCTGCTTTAATTTATGGAATTAATAAATTAAAAGAAAAAATTCGTTACGAAGCAAAGACCGGGAAGCAGGTGACGAATAAATGAGCAATCCAAATAAAGATTTAGAGGAGCTGAAAAAAGAAGCAGCTAGGCGTGCAAAAGAAGAAGCGAGAAAACGCCTTGTAGCGAAACACGAGGCGGAAATAAGTGAGCTTGAGGAAGAAGATCAAGAAAAAGAGAAAGCGCTACCAAAAAAAGATGATATTACTATAGAAGAAGCAAAACGACGTGCAGCAGCGGCTGCAAAAGCAAAAGCGGCAGCGTTAGCGAAGCAGAAAAGAGAAGGAACCGAAGAAGTGACGGAAGAAGAAAAAGCGAAAGCCAAGGCGAAGGCAGCAGCGGCTGCAAAAGCAAAAGCGGCGGCGTTAGCGAAGCAGAAAAGAGAAGGGACAGAAGAAGTAACGGAAGAAGAAAAAGCGAAAGCCAAGGCGAAGGCAGCAGCAGCTGCAAAAGCAAAAGCGGCGGCGTTAGCGAAGCAGAAAAGAGAAGGAACCGAAGAAGTAACGGAAGAAGAAAGAGCGAAAGCCAAGGCGAAGGCAGCAGCAGCTGCAAAAGCAAAAGCGGCGGCGTTAGCGAAGCAGAAAAGAGAAGGAACCGAAGAAGTAACGGAAGAAGAAAAAGCGAAAGCCAAGGCGAAGGCGGTGGCAGCTGCCAAGGCAAAAGCGGCAGCATTGGCGAAGCAGAAAGCCTCGCAAGGTGATGGGGATTCGGGAGATGAAAAGGCAAAGGCAATTGCAGCGGCAAAAGCGAAAGCAGCAGCGGCTGCAAGAGCGAAGACAAAGGGGGCTGAAGGTAAGAAAGAGGATGAGCCGAAGCAGGAAGAACTGTCCGTAAATCAGCCGTATTTAAATCAGTATGTTGAGGCTATTAGGGAGAAGTTAGGAGAGGGTGCATTAGTAGATTCCTACATTAATAAACTGTCAAAGGATGTGCCAACTCTTGTGGTGGATCCCGAAAAATATTATGAAGTGATGGAGTCACTGCGATTCCATGAGGGACTTGCTTTTGATTATATGTCAGAGCTACATGCGACGGATTTTGTGACACATATGGAAGTGTATGTTCATTTGTTTTCATATAGTAAGAAACAATCGGTAGCGGTGAAGGTAAAGCTAGACCGGGAAACGCCGCAAGTCGAATCTGTGACAGCGCTTTGGAAAGGGGCTGACTGGCCGGAGCGAGAAGCATACGATTTGCTCGGCATTATATTTAAAGGGCATCCGAATTTAACACGTATTTTAATGCCAGAGGATTGGGTAGGATATCCGCTTAGAAAAGACTATGAACCGTATGATGTGGAGGTGTAGCTATGATCCGCACGGAAGAGATGCTTTTGAATGTAGGACCTCAGCATCCGAGTACACATGGTGTGTTCAGGCTCGTAATTAAGATTGACGGGGAAATTATTAAAGAAGCTACACCTGTTATTGGGTATTTACATCGCGGGACGGAAAAGATCGCTGAGAGCTTACAGTATACGCAAATTATCCCTTATACAGATCGAATGGACTATTTATCAGCTATGACGAATAATTACGTCATTTGCCATGCTGTAGAGACGATGATGGGGCTTGAAATTCCAGAGCGTGCCGAATACTTGCGAGTACTTGCGATGGAGCTAGGAAGAATTGCGAGCCATCTCGTTTGGTGGGGGACGAATCTTCTTGATATAGGAGCGGTTAGCCCGTTTTTGTACGCGTTTCGTGAACGAGAGATGATTATAAATTTATTAAATGAATTATGCGGGGCACGGCTTACTTTTAACTATATGAGAGTTGGTGGTGTGAAGTGGGATGCGCCAGATGGTTGGATTGAAAAGGTGGAAGAGTTTGTTCCGTATATGAGGGAGCAACTGGCAGGTTATCATGATCTTGTTAGCGGTAATGAGATTTTCTTAAATCGTGTGAAAGGCGTTGGTATATATAGCGCGGAAGAAGCGATTTCGTATTCTTTAAGCGGAGCAAATTTGCGGTGCACTGGAGTAAACTGGGATCTTCGCAAAGATGAGCCGTATTCGATTTATGATCGTTTTGATTTTGATATTCCTGTTGGAAGCGTGGGAGATGCTTGGGATCGCTACGTTTGCCGAATGCAAGAAATCGAGGAGTCTTTAAAGATTGTTGAGCAAGCGGTTCAGCAGTTCCCGAAAGATGGAGCTGTGCTGGCAAAAGTACCGAAAATTATTAAGGCACCTAAGGGAGAAGCATTTGTACGTATCGAATCGCCGCGCGGAGAGATTGGTTGCTATATTGCTAGTGACGGAAAGAAAGAGCCGTACCGCTTGAAGTTTCGTAGGCCGTCTTTTTACAATTTGCAAATTTTACCGAAGTTATTGAAAGGTGAAAACATCGCCAATTTAATTACGATTTTAGGTGGAGTTGATATTGTACTTGGGGAGGTTGATGGCTGATGATTGAAACGCTCTTACAATCACCTTCAAGCTGGACGAATTTCTTCATTTTTTTCGGATTAGCGGTACTTCTACTATTTGCAGTCCTTGGCTTTGTTACATATGGAATTTTGGCAGAACGGAAAGTGATGGGGTTTATGCAAGGGCGGATTGGACCAAACCAGGTTGGAGGCCGATTCGGTTTACTGCAAACGGTAGCTGATGTTTTAAAACTATTATTGAAAGAAGATAGTATTCCGAAAGCAGCAGATAAACCGCTGTTTATATTAGCACCTGTCATTGCATTTGCACCAGCATTTATGGTGCTTGCAGTTATCCCGTTCACTGATAAATTTCAATTTGCAGATATTGGAGTCGGGTTACTTTATTATATCGCTGTTTCCGGTATTACGACGATAGGTGTTGTAACTGGGGGATGGGCATCGAATAATAAATATTCCCTTTTAGGAGGGATGCGTGCGGCGGCGCAAATGATTTCTTATGAGATTCCGCTCGTAATGAGTGTAATTGGTATCGTTTTGCTAGCTGGTAGTCTGAATTTAAATGAGATTGTAGCGGCGCAGGAGAAGGTTTGGTACATTTTCGTACAGCCAATTGGCTTCGTCGTTTTCTTAATCGCAGCAGTTGCAGAGTTAAATAGAACGCCATTCGATTTGCCAGAAGCGGAGTCAGAACTTGTTTCTGGATATCATACGGAATACTCAGGGTTTCGCTGGGCGTTTTTCATGCTTTCAGAGTACGTATATTTCTTCGGGATGGCATCGTTAATTACAGTGCTCTTTTTAGGCGGATGGAATCCAGTCATGTTTCTTGGATTTATCCCAGGTGCCGTATGGTTTGCTTTGAAATTTAGCAGTGTAGTCTTTCTATTAATTTGGTTCCGCGTTACGTTCCCGCGTATAAGAGGTGACCAGTTAATGGAGTTTGGTTGGAAAGTATTATTGCCGATTGCACTTACAAATATTTTCTTAACGGCATTGATTAAGGAGTTATTCTTCTAATCTATGAGGGGGGTGCCAGTAAGAGATGAAAGGACTATTTAAAGGATTAAAATATACATTAAGTAATTTGAGCAAGAAGAAGGTAACGTATGATTATCCAAATCAACCGTTGCCGTTGCCAGACCGTTTTCGAGGAATTCAAAAATTTTATCCGGAAAAATGTATTGTTTGTAATCAGTGCTCTAACATTTGTCCGACAGACTGTATTCAGTTAACAGGAAAGAAACATCCGGATCCTACGAAAAAAGGAAAAATTATCGACACGTATGATATTAATTTTGAAATTTGTATTCTTTGTGATTTATGTACAGAAGTTTGTCCGACAGAGGCAATTGTCATGACAAATAACTTTGAACTCGCGGAATATTCACGTGATGACTTATTTAAAAATTTGCAGTGGCTTGACGAAAACGACGAAAACGTCAGGAAGGAGAATAAGGCATGAATGGCGAGTTTGTAGCATTCTTTATACTATCCTTGTCTGCAATTATCGGCGGTGTTCTTATGTTGAACTTAACGAAAGTTATGCACATGATGCTAGCTCTCGTTCTGACATTTCTCAGCATTGCAGGTTTGTATTTTCTTTTATCAGCTGAATTTATAGGCGTTGCACAAATTTTACTTTACTCTGGTGCAATCACAATTATTATGATTTTCGGCATTATGTTAACGAAACATAACGCGGAAAATGAATCGCGTCTTACTCTTCGAAAATGGATTATCTTCTTTGCAGTTGTAGCATTTGGAGCGGTTATGTATTTCGCTGTTAATAATATTGATTTTGCAAATGAAAGCACACAAGGAAGTTTACCTCTCCATGAAAACAACACACTTCAAATCGGTACGCTTCTCTATTCAAAATATATTATCCCATTTGAACTAACTTCAGTTATTTTACTTGTAGCACTCGTTGGCGCGATTGTACTTGCGAAAAAGGATGAGAAAGAGGAGGATTCCAATGAGTAGCGTTCCAGCTTCTGCATATTTAACACTTGCGATTATTTTGTTTTGCATCGGTCTATTTGGAGCTTTAACAAAGCGGAATACAGTAATCGTATTAGTTTGTATCGAATTAATGCTGAATGCTGCCAATTTAAACTTAGTGGCGTTTAGCAAATTAGGCTTATTTCCGAATTTAACAGGTCAAATTTTCTCACTGTTTACGATGGCTGTAGCGGCAGCGGAAGCGGCGGTAGGACTCGCTATTTTAATTGCTTTATATCGTAATCGTACAACAGTTCAGGTGGATGAAATGGATACGCTTAAAGGATAGCATTGTGACCGAAAAAGGGGGAAGGAAACAATGATCGATTATGCATGGCTCATACCGCTTTTCCCACTCGTTTCGTTTTTGTTACTTATTATATTCGGGAAGAAAATTAGAGAAGGAAGCAGCGTACTTAGTATTTTTTTCGTCTTTCTCTCCTTTATACTTGCGGTACTTGTGTTAATAGAAAGGTTTTCAGAAGCAAGCGTGAAGCATAAGTGGGTGTGGCTTAGAGCTGGAGATGTGGATATATCATTCGGCTTTGAAGTGACTGCATTAGGAGCTTTAATGTTATTTATCGTAACGCTTGTGAGTCTACTTGTACATGTGTATTCGAAAGGTTATATGAAAGGTGATGAACGATTACCAACCTTTTACGCATATTTAGGACTCTTTACATTTGCGATGTTAGGGCTTGTTATATCAACGAATTTATTACAGTTTTATATATTTTGGGAATTAGTTGGCCTTGGTTCATTTTTACTTATCGGTTTTTATTTCTTTAAAGAAGAAGCGAAGGCTGCTGCAAAAAAGGCTTTTATTATGACCCGTATTGGGGATGTTGGTTTATTTATCGGGATGATCTTAATTTTTTGGTACGCAGGTAGTTTTGAATATGACGCAATATTTAGGGCGATTTATACAGGGGATCTACCTCCTTACATGATTACAATAACAGCGATATTAATTTTTATCGGGGCGATGGGAAAATCAGGTCAGTTCCCGCTTCATACGTGGTTGCCAGATGCAATGGAGGGGCCAACGCCCGTTTCGGCACTTATTCACGCGGCGACGATGGTCGCGGCTGGCGTATATTTAGTAGCGACGATGTTCCCTCTATTTTCAGCAAGTACAGTGGCGATGCAGACAGTGGCAATCGTTGGAGCTTTCACTGCAATCTTTGCGGCCTCTATCGGTCTTGTGCAAACAGATATAAAGAGGGTGCTTGCTTATTCTACAGTTAGCCAGCTCGGGTATATGATGCTCGCGTTAGGTTCTGCCGGCTATGTAGCTGGTATATTCCATTTAACGACACACGCTTTTTTTAAAGCACTACTATTTTTGGCAGCAGGAAGTGTAATTCATGCTGTGCATACGCAAAACATTAATAAAATGGGCGGTTTACAGAAGAAGATGAAAGTAACTGGTACGCTATTTTTAATAGGTACCCTTGCCATTAGCGGTGTTCCGCTGCTTTCCGGTTTTTTCAGCAAAGATGAAATTTTAGCGGCGACGTGGATGAATGGCAATTACGTTTTATTTACTTTAGCAGTAATTGCGGCGTTTTTAACAGCGTTTTATATGTTCCGCCTATACTTTCTTGTCTTTACTGGAGAAACGAAGACGAAGGAAGAAGTGCATGAATCGCCTCGCGTTATGACGTATCCAATGATTGTTCTCGGCGTTCTTGCGGTAGTGGCAGGATATATAAATACACCGTGGTTTGGGACGTTTCTCGGAGATTGGTTGACGAAAGATGTAGGGTTTAAGGTTGAAGAAGCGCATGGACCAGTTTGGATTATGATTGTTGCGACACTCGTTTCATTTGCGGGAATCGCTCTTGCATATTTCATATATGGCAAGAAATCAATTTCTAGAAATTGGGCTGGGGGTACGGAAACATCTCTTTATAATCTTTTGAAAGAAAAATATTATGTGGATGAACTATACAACATGACGGTGATCCCTATTACGAAAGGAATCGCTCATGTGCTTCGCTTATTTGAAGTGTATGTAGTCGAAGGAATTGCAGTTTTAATTGGAAGTGTAGTTAAAGGCACAAGTAATCTTGGATCGAAACTTCAAAACGGGAATGTACAAGTGTACGGTACTGTAACGGCGGTTTCGCTCGCTGTACTCGTCATTATTTTGCTCTATACGGGAGGGGATTTACGATGAATGATTTGTTGTTAACGTTCTTCATTTTTTCCCCGCTTTTAGGAATTTTATTGCTTGTATTAACACCGAAAAAGGAATTGCGTACAGTGCGAGCGCTTGGCTTATTTGGGACGGCACTTCCATTTGGAATCGCTATCGTCCTCGCTTGTACATATGCTTCTGGAAAGAATTTGTCCCTATTTGATGAGAAGGTGAAATGGATTAAGTTCGGCGATTTCACAGCGGTAGATAAAAGGTGGTTTTCTATTTATTACGAGCTCGGTATTGATGGTTTGTCGCTTGTCATGATGGTACTGACAGCTCTTCTAGCAACGCTTGCAGCAATTGCAGCCTTTTCTATTAAAAGAAATTTAAAAGCATTTTATATGCTGTTACTTATGCTAGAAATAGGAATGCTCGGCGTCTTTGCTGCTCAAAACTTAATGTTGTTTTTTATCTTCTTTGAAATTACGTTGCCACCAATGTTCTTATTAATTGGAAAGTGGGGAAAATTGTCGAGTGAAAAGGCTGCGTATAGTTATTTAATATATAACGGTATTGGCTCAGCTATTTTGCTCATTGTTTTCTCAATTTTGTTCGCGAAAACAGGTACAACAAATATTGTGGAGCTGAAAGAGATATTAAGAAGCGTAAGTGCAGAGGGAGCACTCGTCATCCCAAGTAGTTTGCAGCTTAGTGTATTTATTGCCATAATGATTGCCTTTGCAATTAAACTACCTGTTTTTCCGTTGCACCGCTGGATGGTCAATGTACACATAGAAGCGCATCCAGCTGTAGTTATGCTTCATGCGGGTGTTTTGCTAAAGATTGGAGCGTACGGTATTATTCGCTTCGGGAAAGGGCTATTCCCGGAATATTTTCACGATGTTGCAACGCTAATTGCGATATTAGGCGTAATTAATCTACTATACGGTGCCTTTTTAGCGCTCATCCAAACGGACTTTAGGAAAGTACTGGCTTACTCTAGTATTTCGCATATGGGAATTGTGTTAATGGGACTTGCGTCACTTAATGCACTTGGTACACAAGGAGCGCTATTCCAAGTTGTATCACATGGTTTAATTGCAGCCTTGCTCTTCTTCCTACTGGGTGTTATAGAACAACGATTTGGAACTTCGGATATTACGGTGCTAGGCGGACTTGCGAAAAGTGTACCGATACTTAGCGGATTCTTTTTAGCAGGAGGAATGGCATCGCTTGGATTACCAGGGATGTCTGGGTTTGTTAGTGAATTTCTTGCCTTTCTCGGTTTATTTCAAGGAGAGCCCGTCATTGCTGCAGTCGGTGTGATTGGCATCATTTTAACCGCTGTATACGTATTAAGGGCGACACTTCAAGTGACATTTGGAAAGAAAGAGTGGGAAGAAAAATCTGATATACACGGATGGGAGTATGTCCCTGTTTTACTACTTATCTTTTGTATTATTGCAATTGGAGTTATGCCAGAGTTACTAGGGGATCCGCTTCAAAATACATTGAAAACATTGGGGGTGAAGTAGGATGGATATGAATACGTTACTTAGCTTATCGTGGCATCTAATGGTGCCAGAATTTATTATTCTCGGCGCCGCCATCCTCCTTTCCATATGTGATTTGTTTTTTAAGCTGAATCATAGATATGTAGCTCTTGGTGCGATTGCTGCTATCGTATTAGCAATCGTGTCATTAATTACGCTATATAGCGAACCAGCTGGAGATATTTTAAACGGATCGTTTGTGTTAGATGGATTTTCAAAAGGGTTTAAAACATTGCTATTAGGTGCCTCAGCTCTCATTTTATGTACCGCAATGAGCGATGATAAGAAGAATCCAATTGAAGATAAGGGTGAATATTATTACTTATTTTTAATGGCACTTCTTGGTGCGATGTTCATGGCTTCTAGTGTTGATTTCATTACCCTTTTCGTTGGTTTGGAGTTACTTTCACTTTCTTCCTATATTTTAGTAGGAATACGAAAAAAGAGCCGTGCATCAAATGAAGCGGCAATGAAATACGTCATTAGCGGAGGAATTGGAACGGCGATTACGCTCTTCGGAATGAGTTATTTATACGGTATTACAGGTTCAACTAACATTGTAGATATGCAAAAGGTACTCACTGGGGAACTCGCTAGTGGTATTCAGTTATTGTTAGCTCTCGCATTTCTTTTATTGCTAGTTGGTCTCTCATTTAAAATTGCCACAGTGCCGTTTCATATGTGGGCACCTGATGTGTATGAAGGAGCGGCTACACCTGTTACTGCTTTTCTTGGAACGATTTCTAAAATTGCTGGTTTCCTACTCATTATTCGTTTGTTCCTTATGGTTTTTGCAAGTGTATTAATACAAGGAGATATGCAATCTTTATATGGGCATATGAGTATATATATTGCGGTGCTAGCAAGTATTACGATGATTGTTGGGAATGTAGTCGCGTTAAAACAATACAATATAAAGCGTTTATTTGCTTATTCGGGCATTGCTCATGCAGGGTATTTACTCGTTCCACTTGTCGCATTATCACCATTTACGATGGATAGCATGTGGTTTTATATGCTGGCATACATGCTTATGAATATAGGTGCATTTGCTATCATCCACGGCTTAATCTTACAAAATGATGAGGAAAATATAACAATTTTCACAGGTTTATATAAAAGGTCGCCATTTGCAGCGATTATGATGACAATTTTTATTTTATCGTTGGCTGGGATACCAGGAACGGCTGGCTTCATTGGAAAGATTAATATCTTTTTAGGCGCGCTTCATGTAGAGCCAGCACATTACGTACTAGCTTCGATTATGATGGGTACGACAGTTGTTTCATTCGTATATTATTTCCGTATTTTACAACAAATGTTTTTCCGCACAGGAGAGACAGAAGAGAGGATACGGTTACCGTTAAATATAAAGGTTGTTATGAGTCTTTGTGCAATTTCGATTGTAATACTAGGGATTATGCCGCTGATTGGGTACAATTTCTTTTATGAATATTTTCCATTAATGAAAGATTTCTTCTTCTTAGGGAACGTGGTACAATAGTGAAAATAAAAGGTGTGGAGTCAGTACTCTGCGCTTTTTATTTTGTGTTAACTTGTAATGTAGATATACGTTTTTGGAAAGAAAATCACGATGTAAAATGTAAGATGTCTATGTGCATTTGAAAAAGTGTAGCTCCTACTTATTATGGTATCGTTTTTATATTCTTTCATAAGTAGTAGCTGAGTAAAAAGGGGTCGATTTTTTGGCACAACTTTTAGGGCAACAAGCACTGATTGCCATTGTTTCGCATTTATTGTTTATTACCATTACGTGGTGGGCCTTACAAGGCATTCACATTGAGCGTTTAATGAAGTCCGGAAAAGTGCTGCAGACGCGAGTATTACTCATCTTAATTACAATTGCAATTGGGACATCTGTAAGTAACTTTTTCCTTGATTATTTAGGCTATTCGAAGAGTTTAACGTATTTAGTAAAGTAAGTGTATAGAACCTCAAATCTCCGTTAACAATGGGGATAGGAGGGGATGAAATTGAAGCTTAAAGCCATTCTTATTGTTGCACTTAGTGTTGTTTTATTTTTGGTTGGATATAGAGAGATGAAACCGATAAGCGATGAACAGAAAATGGAGAGCATGATCAAGGCTTTAGAGAAAAATGATGCTAAAGTAGAAAAATGGTCATGGTTAGCGAGAGAAACAAAAACAATTTCTAACATACATACGTTTCAAAAGTTGTTAAACGATGTGAAGGAAAAAGCAAATATTCAAAAGTGGGAAGTAGAGCAATCTCCAGATGGATATAAAGCTACATCCTATAAAAAGCTTTCTTCTTATGAAGAACGAGTAGTAGTAACTTGGAGTAAAGAAAATACTAAAGAAAACACTTTCATTATCTTTGAAGTAAGTGGGGCGAAATGGGACCCGAAGTATGTTCAAAACATGAATAAAATTTTTAGTGAAAAACCTATAATTTACACTTGTGTTCAAGGTGTACTGAATGATAAGATTGAAGGTGTTTTGCAAAATAAAACCAATCAGGTTTTGAAAGATCTTTCAGCAAGAGCGATCGAACAAGTAGAAGAAAGAGCATTTGTGTCAGTCTCCGCATACAATAAAAAGTGGGATGACGCTCTTTCAACAAATAGAGAGAAAATAAATGTGCAAATAGCAATACGTTCTACAGACAACAAAGATACAATTGTGGTTGGCACACCGATCATAACTTCTGAGTATTGAGTGAATAGATACTGAAAAAAGGACACGGAGGGGAATAATTTGGAAAAGATCATCGTCCGTGGCGGAAAGCGGTTAAACGGCACAGTGCGTGTTGAGGGCGCAAAAAATGCTGTATTACCTATAATCGCTGCAGCCCTATTAGCGAGTGATGGAAAGAATGTACTATCTGAAGTACCAGTTTTGTCTGATGTATACACAATTAATGAGGTATTACGTCATTTAAATGCTGAAGTCGTATTTGAAAATAATCAAGTAACAATCGATTCTTCTAAAGAACTAAACATTGAAGCACCATTTGAATATGTACGTAAAATGCGTGCATCTGTTCAAGTAATGGGACCATTATTAGCACGTAACGGTCGTGCTCGTATTGCACTTCCTGGTGGATGTGCAATTGGTTCACGTCCAATTGACCAACATTTAAAAGGCTTCGAAGCAATGGGAGCAAAAGTACAGGTTGGTAACGGTTTTGTTGAGGCATATGTTGAGGGAGAACTAAAAGGAGCTAAAATCTACTTAGACTTCCCAAGCGTAGGCGCGACAGAAAACATTATGTCTGCAGCTACATTAGCAAAAGGGACAACAATTCTTGAAAACGCAGCGAAAGAACCAGAAATCGTTGACTTAGCTAACTTCTTAAATGCGATGGGAGCAAAAGTACGCGGAGCTGGAACTGGAACGATTCGTATCGAAGGCGTTGATAAATTATATGGTGCAAACCACTCTATTATTCCTGACCGTATTGAAGCGGGAACATTCATGGTTGCAGCAGCAATTACTGGTGGAGACATCTTAATTGAAAATGCTGTACCTGAACATTTACGCTCAATTACAGCGAAAATGGAAGAAATGGGTGTTAAAATTATTGAGGAAAACGAAGGTGTACGTGTTATCGGCCCAGATAAGTTAAAAGCGGTTGATATTAAAACTATGCCTCACCCAGGTTTCCCAACAGACATGCAATCACAAATGATGGCATTATTACTACAAGCTGATGGAACAAGCATGATTACAGAAACGGTATTCGAAAACCGCTTTATGCACGTTGAAGAATTCCGTCGTATGAATGCTGATATTAAAATTGAAGGTCGTTCTGTTATTATGAACGGTCCAAACAGCTTACAAGGTGCTGAAGTAGCAGCAACTGACTTACGTGCTGCAGCTGCATTAATCTTAGCTGGTTTAGTATCAGAAGGTTATACTCGTGTAACTGAGTTAAAACATCTTGACCGTGGCTATGTAAACTTCCATAAGAAATTAGCTGCATTAGGTGCAACTATTGAACGTGTAAACGAAAAAGTAGAAGAAGTGAAAGAACAAGAAGTTTCTGATCTTCACGCTTAATTGAAATAGTCTCTATGTCTTTTGACATAGGGGCTATTTTTTTGGGTTATTACTGTTATAGTCAATAAATTCTATACTTATGCACGTACCAGTAAAAATATTTAGAAAATTTCTGTTTTATACTCTTCCCCTTAAGTATGTTCTAAAAGAAAGAGTTGTTCCATAAGAATGAATGGAGTAAAGCTTTTATATTGGGGGAAATAGGATGAAATTTTCAAAGCCACTTTTTATTACAGTAGCGCTCTTAATAGCGCTCGTTATCATTGTACCTGCAGCCCTTGTTATTCCATTTGCGAAAGCAAAAGTAGGGGAAGAAACGGCCTCTAAAACTCCTCCAGCGATAGAAAGCATACCAGCTCCAGGAAAAGTAGATACAGCTGTTCAAGTTGCTGTATATCGCGAAAAACAAAAGAAGGTAGAAACATTACCAGTGGAGGAGTATGTGACAGGTGTAGTAGCTTCTGAGATGAATGCCAGTTTTGAAATAGAGGCACTAAAGGCGCAGGCATTAGCAGCAAGAACATTTGTAGTACAACGTATGCTAAGCGGAGGAAAGAAAAATAATGCGGACGTGACAGATACGGTGAAAGATCAAGTGTACAAAAGCAAAGATGAATTGAAGAAGCAATGGGGCAATAACTACGAAAATAATTTGAAGAAAATCGAAGAAGCCGTTTCGAAAACAGCAGGACAAGTTTTAACGTATGATGGAAAACCAATTTCAGCATCCTTCTTTTCAACGAGTAATGGCCGAACAGAAAATGCAGCTGACTATTGGGGAAATGATTATCCGTACTTGAAAAGTGTAGATAGTCCGTGGGATCAAGCCTCTCCAAAGTTTACGAGTGAGCAAACATTTACAGTAGCTGATTTTCAAAAACGTCTCGGTGTGAAAGTGCTAGCAGACGGGAAGGTTGGAAATATTAAAGACCTTACGGAAGGAAAGCGCGTAAAGGATGTAGCTTTTCAAGGAAAAACATTAACAGGAAAAGAAGTTCGTGAAAAGTTAGATTTACGTTCTTCTGATTTCACGTGGAAACAACAAGGAGATAAAATCATCGTTACGACGAAAGGGTTCGGTCACGGCGTTGGTATGAGTCAATACGGGGCGAACGGCATGGCAGCGGAAGGAAAGAAATATACAGATATCGTCGCTCATTACTATAAAGGCGTTGAAATAAAGACGATGAATGATTATGAAGGAAAACTGATGGTGAAGAAATAGGTGTCAGAACTCTGGCACCTATTTTTTTCTGTTTAAAATATCATAATTTTCCATTAACTGTTTGATATAATAGGATAAAAAGGCATTTGGGGGAAATGAAATGGCGTTACTAGAGTTGAAACAGTTAGGGAAGGCGAACCAGTTACCGGAAATGGAGCTAAAGGTTGAAAAAGGGCAATGTATTGTTTTGCAATGCAATAATCATACAGCTAAAGTGTTACACCGCATTATTATTGGTGAAGAAGAAGCTTCAACTGGCAACGTACTGTTTGAAGGGGAAGCAATTGGAAAGAAAAATTATTCCCGCATAGGCTTTTGTTTTTTGAAGGATGAAGCATATGATCGTTTGAAGGTGAAGGAATACTTTAAGTTTTTAATAGGGCTTTATGAATCAAAGATAAGTATAGAAGAAGTTGTGCAGTCTGTTGGTCTCCTAGATAAGCTAAACGTTAAAATAGAAAAACTATCATTTTCAGAGAAGCGTCGTCTTCATATTGGGCGAGTGATGATTCATAATCCGGATCTAATCATTTTGGAAGAACCGGAGCAAAATGTAGATATAGAGAGTACGGTTATTATTCGAAAAGCAATTATGAAAATGAAAGAACAAGGAAAGGCAATTTTTATTACGTCATCTTTTCTATCGGATGCCCTTTCGTTAACAGAGGATGTATACATATTAAACAACGATGGTGTGAAAAAAGTAGAAATTGAACAAGAGGAAGCAGAAGAAGTCGATGAAGAGAAGGTCGTTCAAATAATTCCGCAAATGAAGTTAGAAAGAATACCTGCGAAAGTGAACGATAAAATCATTTTACTTGATCCGATGGAAATCCATTTCATTGAAACACAAAACGGAGTAACACATATTCACGTTCGTGAAGGAGATTTCGTATGTGCATTAACATTAAGCGAACTAGAAGCAAGGTTAACAGGTTTTGGTTTCTTTAGATGTCATCGCTCGTACCTTGTGAATTTACAAAGAGTGCGAGAAGTGATTACTTGGACTCGTAACAGTTTTAGCTTAATTTTAGACGACGAAAGAAAAAGTTCAATCCCGCTTTCAAAAGGACGAATGGATGAATTAAAAGGTGTTATTGGACTATAAAAGTGCTCCAATAAGCTCAACATGCGATTCATTCACCGGTAAAAATACTCCTTTTACCGGTATTTTAATGCGCCTACCCTTTGTTTTTCATATGATTGAGTCAAGAAAAGCGAAACAAACGAACGAAAAGCGCTAAAGCGACTTTCATCTATAAAGAAGAAAAACAAAGGGGATGAAGAAATGACATTGGCAATTGAAATGAAAGATGTAATGAAAAGTTTCAACGAAAAAACGGCACTTCGAAATGTAAATATTGAGGTGAAGCAAGGAGAGATATTCGGATTCCTTGGACCGAGTGGATCTGGTAAGACGACAACAGTAAAAATTTTAACTTCTCAATTGCTTCATAGTGTTGGAACGGTAAGAGTATTAGGGAAAGATATTACAGGACCAAGTAGCATCGATTACAAACGAATTGGTATTTTAACAGATAACAGCGGCTTATATGAAAGACTTAGCATTTATGATAACTTACTATTATTTTGTGACTTATATGATTGCAAAAAAGAACGAATCGATGAAGTACTAGCACAAGTGAATTTATTAGATGATAAAAAAACACCAGTAAAAAAATTATCAAAGGGAATGAAGCAACGTGTCACACTAGCAAGAGCAATCCTTCATAAACCAGATATCCTCTTCTTAGACGAACCAACATCTGCACTTGATCCAGTAAACGTACAAAACATTCATAAAATCTTAAAAGACTTAAATAAAGAAGGAACGACGATTTTCTTAACGACTCACAACATGGACGAAGCAGAAACGCTTTGTAACCGCATTGCCTTCCTGTGTGGCGGAGAGATTGTAGCACTTGATACACCGGAGAACCTTCGCTTACAATACGCGAAAGATCAAATACAAGTCGTGTTAAAGGATAAGAAGAAAGAAACGGTACAAAAAGATGAATTAGGTGCAAAACGTATTTCAGAATGGATGAACAAAGGAGAATTACTATCCATTCATTCACACGAACCAACTTTAGGCGATATCTTTATTGAAGTTACTGGGAGGGGATTATAATGACATTTTCAATGAGACGTGTATCAGCTATTTTTAGAAAAGAAGTACAAGATTTTAAGACAAATTCACAAGTGTTGTTAATGGCATTTTTACCAATTATACTTTCATTTTTGTTTAGCAGATTTGGAGTGGGAAAGGAAATGTTAGGCATTACTACTATAACGGCCTTCCTATTTGTCGCAGGCTTTGTTCAATCTATGGTAATTGCAGAAGAAAAAGAAAAACATACATTGCGTGTATTAATGCTATCACCGGCATCTTCGGTTGAAGTTCTACTTGGAAAAAGTATATTAACAGTATGTTTGACATTGGGCATTTGTATTGTGAACTTATTTATTTTGGATCAATTCAGTGGAAATCTATTATTGCTAGGATTTATTTTCTTATGTGGAACAATTTTATTTATTGTGATTGGAACAATGATTGGATTGTTAGCTGCATCTGTACCACAAACATCAATAATTGGAATGCCGATATTAATGACGATGTATTTGGCTGTACAGTTTGAGCCAATGGTTGAAAATAAAGTAATTAAGACGATGATTGGATATCTTCCAACATCTCATATTGTGAAAGCACTTAACAGTTTAGTAGGTGGGGCGGGATTTGGTAGTATTAGTGGGCATGTATTAAATGTTGCAGTTTGGCTTATTATATCGCTCTTTGTATGTTTAATCGTATATAAAAAGAAACAATTAGATTAAAAACTGAGCCAAAAGTGCTCAGTTTTTTCTTTTTTCTATCATTTCCTCGGAAATTTTACAATTCTTATACATATTTTTACATATTTTGTCGAAAAGTAATTAGTTATACGTTGTATAGGATACGTGAATATTGTTCAAAATGATTGCTGAGGTGATGATGGAATGCGAGGAAGAAATAATAAAAAGTCGCAAAAGGTAGTACATTTATTTCAAAAAAGATGGGTGTTTCCGGCACTATACATTGCTTGTGCAGCGGTAATCTTAATGGTTGCGCTATGGTTCCAAGGAGCTAATCCGAAGAAGACTCCAAACCACGATCAAGCAACACCGTATACACAATCGGAAGATCCAGCAGTACCAGTAACAAAATCTTCAGAAGTAGTGAAAATGCCAGCTGCCGCGAATGCGGAAGTAGTCGTACAGAAGAAATTCTATGAAGATGCAGCAACTGAGGCGGAACAAGAAAAAGCACTTGTCTTTTATAACAACACATATTCCCCGAATAAAGGAATTGACATTGCTGCGAAGAATGGAAAAGAATTCAATGTTGCTGCTGCTTTAAGTGGTACAGTAACGAAAGCTGAAAAAGATTCACTTCTTGGTTATGTTGTAACAGTTGATAGTGGAAATGGTGTAGCGGTATCTTATCAAAGCTTAGGCAGTGTGAAAGTAGAAAAAGGTGCAAGAGTTGCACAAGGTGAAGTATTAGGAACATCCGGTCTAAGTGCAATGAATAAAGAGGCAGGCTCTCACGTTCACTTTGAAGTACGTAAAGACAATGTGGCTGTGAACCCTGAACGTTACTTAAATAAATCAGTAACAGAAATTAAAGCTGATGCAGGTGCTGCAAAGGCTACGAATGCTTCTGGTAAAAAAGCTGATGACAAATCTCAAAAAGAAGAGAAGTCAACGAGCACGAAACCTGAAAGTAAAACAGAAGACAAGTCTCAAAAAGAAGAGAAATCAACAAGCGGTTCAACTAGTGACAAAAAAGAAGAACCGAAGAAAGAAGAAAAATCAACAAATGGTTCTACAGAATCATCTAACGATTCTTCTTCACAAGAATAAGAAAGTGAAAAAATCAGTTCCCACTAGGGGAGCTGATTTTTTTATTTTTATATAAAAATACTCAATTTCGAGAAAAAAGTTGCAATAACAAGGAAAAATGACGAGATTCTCGAATATATATTACAAAAGGGAGGGGATACTGTGTCATTTTTGTTTGTTCTGTCGACTGCTATTATTTTATTGTTTGTTTTATTCACTTTATATTATTACATTGCCGGTAAGAAAGAGGTTCCCCACCATCAATTATTAGAAGAAGAGTTTGAAAGAGAAGAATGACGCCTTACATATAAGGTGTCATTTTTTTCGCCAAAATAGTCACTGTTAACGTATTTCTCACAAAAAAACGTAATTTTTCTTAACTTAGTCCGCAAAAATAGTGAACATGTAGCATATATCAGTAGTGCGGGCAATACAATGGTATAAACCAAAGCAAAGAGAGTGTTTGAGGTGAGAAATCGTGAATCATTTCATTATAAATCCAAGAATGTTTAACGCTTACAAACAGCACTCACACTTACTTCTTAGTCGTATGCAGCGAGGCTCATTTCACCCTTCTCACATCCAAATTAGGGAGGCGAGTGGTGTGCACGATTACATCAAAGAGAGAACTATCAAGATTGGTAAGTATATCGTGGAGACAAGAAAGACAGTGCGTGTCATTGCAAAGGAATTTGGGGTATCAAAGAGTACAGTCCATAAAGATTTAACAGAACGTCTACCAGAAATTAATCCAGAGCTCGCAAATGAAGTGAAAGAAATTCTTGATTATCATAAGTCTATTCGTCATTTAAGAGGTGGAGAAGCAACAAAACAAAAGTATAGAAAAGAAGATGTAGAGAAGCCTGTACGTCAATAATGTTACAGTAGCAAACATTCCGTTCACATTCGGTAATATTTTTCAGAAGAATTCTTTTTGCGAATATTACGTTTCTGTTAAATTTATGATAAAATCAGAAATTAGGTGAAAAGAATTCGGGTGTAACCTGATTTTGAATATCGAGGAGGAAAAAACGGGAATGTTTGCGCGAGATATCGGAATTGACCTAGGTACGGCTAACGTATTAATTCATGTTAAAGGTAAGGGTATTGTATTAAATGAGCCATCTGTTGTGGCGATTGATCGTAATAGTGGTAAAGTATTAGCAGTAGGTGAAGAAGCGAGAAGCATGGTGGGACGTACGCCTGGTAATATTGTAGCAATTCGTCCACTTAAAGATGGTGTAATCGCAGACTTCGAAATTACAGAAGCAATGTTAAAGTATTTCATTAACAAATTGGACGTAAAGAGCTTCTTTTCAAAACCTCGTATTTTAATTTGTTGTCCAACAAATATTACATCAGTAGAACAAAAAGCAATTCGTGAAGCTGCTGAACGTTCAGGTGGTAAAACAGTATTTTTAGAAGAAGAACCAAAAGTAGCCGCAGTTGGTGCTGGTATGGAAATCTTCCAACCAAGCGGTAACATGGTTGTTGATATTGGTGGAGGTACAACAGATATCGCTGTACTATCTATGGGTGATATTGTTACCTCTTCCTCTATCAAAATGGCTGGCGATAAGTTTGATATGGAGATCTTAAACTATATTAAACGTAAGTATAAGCTATTAATCGGAGAACGTACTTCAGAAGATATTAAAATTAAAGTTGGTACAGTATTCCCAGGTGCACGTAGCGAAGAACTTGAAATTCGCGGACGTGACATGGTAACAGGCTTACCACGTACAATTACAGTATGCTCTGAAGAAATTACAGAAGCGTTAAAAGAAAATGCAGCTGTTATTGTACAAGCTGCAAAAGGCGTATTAGAGCGCACACCACCAGAACTATCTGCAGATATCATCGACCGCGGTGTTATTCTAACAGGCGGTGGAGCTTTACTACACGGTATCGACATGCTTCTAGCAGAAGAACTAAAAGTACCAGTATTAATTGCTGAAAACCCAATGCACTGCGTTGCGGTTGGTACAGGTATTATGTTAGAGAATATCGACAGATTACCAAAGCGTGCTTTGAGATAATTTGAAAGAACTAAGGCTAATGCCTTAGTTCTTTTTTCGTTTTTATATTTTTTTATTTTGTTTTTTTGCGAAAATGGAAGGAAAATAGAGAAATATGAAGGAAACAGGTAAAATATTCATATATATGGTTAAATTTAATATTTCCTTAATTGAAAACGTTTATAATATAATGAGTCGAATACGACATTAAGGCAAATAATGTTTCAATACATATTGCCTTTCCCTAATTTGGGCATACACTCTTTTCCACCTCCGTGTCAGTTGCAAAAATGTGCAACTATTTTAATGGAATAGAGTGTGTGCATTTTTTTTAGGAAGTTGTGCTAAATATAAAATGTTACTTTGTAATGACAAACAATAAACAAAATGGGATAATAGCAATATGTCCAAGTGGTAAGACCAATATTACAAAAGGGGCGATTGTTACATGCTAAATATAGAACAAATTAAAGAAATCATTCCTCACCGCTATCCATTTTTACTTGTTGATAAAATATTAGAAGTAGATGAAGGAAAAAGAGCGGTTGGGATTAAAAATGTATCCGCAAACGAAGAATTCTTTAACGGACACTTCCCTGACTATGCAGTTATGCCTGGTGTACTTATTGTAGAAGCATTAGCACAAGTCGGAGCAGTTGCAGTATTAAAGAAAGAAGAAAACCGCGGAAGACTTGCTTTCTTTGCAGGTATCGACAATTGCCGTTTCAAAAAACAAGTACGCCCAGGTGATCAGCTTCGTCTAGAAGTAGAAATGACACGCGTACGCGGCCCGATTGGAAAAGGAAAAGCAATCGCAACAGTAGATGGTGAAGTTGCATGTGAGGCAGAAATTACATTTGCGATTGGTGATAAAAAAGAATAGATAGTACTAAAAAATCTCCTTGTAAAAAGACAAGGAGATTTTTTTAATTTCCGCTATATAACGATGAAACGATAATATACAAACTAATCAGAAAATTACTTGTAAATAGATGTAAATTACCATATACTTACTTTATTGTTTATCTAGAAAACAGGATAAGTGATAAAGGTAATAAAGAAATAAGGGCATTGTCATATTGTTAAGGTACTTAAATAAGACAAAGTAGAATGTTATTGATTATGATGAGATATAGGGAAATCAGCAAAAATATTAATTAGACGTATGAAATCGAGCATAAGAGAGAGAAAAGGGAAATGTCGCATTTCACAAAAGGAGATTATGAATATGTTCGGGAGAAAGAAAAGAAAACCATTACGACAATTAATTACACATAAAGAGCCTAAATCGCGTATTACAGAACAATACCGTAACATTCGTACAAACATTGAGTTTACATCTGTAGATAATTATGTTCGTTCTATTATTGTTACTTCAGCCGATCCAGGTGATGGGAAAACAACGACAATCTCAAACTTAGCGGTTGTTTTCGGACAACAAGGAAAGAAAGTTTTATTAATTGGAGCTGACTTGCGTAAGCCGACGATACAAAACTTATTTGCTGTTCATAGTTCAAATGGATTAACAAACTTATTATCGGGACAAGCGAAACTTATGCAATGCATTCAAAAAACAGATATAGAGAACGTATACTTAATGGCAGCAGGCCCAATTCCGCCAAACCCAGCTGAATTATTAGGGAGCCGGATAATGGATGAGGCATTACTAGAAGCATATAACATGTTTGATATTATATTAATCGACACACCACCTGTCCTTGCGGTTACAGATGCACAAATACTAGCGAATAAATGTGATGGAATCGTACTCGTTGTACGAAGTGAAAAGACGGAAAAAGATAAAATCGTAAAAGCGAAACAAATATTAGATAAAGCATCAGGAAAACTACTAGGTGTTGTTTTGAACGATAAAAGAGAAGAAAAAGAGCAGTATGGTTATTACTAAAATAGAAAAAAGCCAATAAGAAATACTTGTTGGCTTTTTTTCTCATTTTGAAATTTATTTCTCAAGTTACATAGCATAAAAAACGTGATATGATAAATAATTTGGAAAACCATTGGAATGTGTTGTCATATTTAAGATTATTTTGTAAGATTATACTTGTTTGTTATGAACAAATATAGAACTGAATTATTAAAAATAAAAAATGTAAGATTTATATGTTATAATTTTTCCTATGTGTAAATTTTAGAAAGTTGGAGGAACTTATGGAAGAAACAATTAGTTTAAAAGAGTTATTTCATATTTTTAAAAAACGTTTAGCAATGATCCTCGTAATTGCCTTTGGTGCAGCAATAGTAAGTGCTATTATTAGCTTCTTCTTTATGACACCAATCTATCAATCTTCGACGCAAATTCTTGTTAACCAGAAGAAACAAGAGGGGGCAATGTTCCAAGCTGGTGAAATTCAAACGAATATTCAATTAACGAATACATATAAGGTTATTATTAAAAGCCCAGTAATCTTAGAACAAGTGAATGAAAAATTAAATTTAAATATGACAGCGCAAGAGTTAACAAAAAAGGTTAATGTTGCGAATGAAAAGGATTCACAAGTAATCGCTGTAACAGCTGAGGATAAAGATCCTAAAATAGCTCGTGATATCGCTAATGCAACTGCAGATGTATTTAAAGGTGAAGTTGCAAAAATTATGAACGTTGATAACGTAACAGTAATATCTAAAGCAGAAGTTACAGAAAATCAATCTCCGATTAAACCAGCTCCTATGCTTAATGTAGCAATTGCTTTCATTGTTGGTTTAATAGCTTCAGTTGGTCTTGCATTCTTACTTGAATACTTAGATAACACAGTGAAAAAAGAAGAAGATGTAGAAAATTTACTTGGTTTACCAGTGTTAGGTATTGTAGCTCGTATGGATGAAGAAACAATGAACGTGAAATCACACGCTCCATCATCAAGAAAAGTGAGGGGACAAACAATTGGCTCTTAATTTATTTAAAAAGAAAAAGAATCATCGTCAACGCCGTCAATTAATTGCTCATCAACAACCGAAATCACCAATTTCAGAACAATATCGTAATATTCGAACGAATATTGAATTTGCAGCTATTGATACAAATTTACATTCATTAATGGTAACGTCTGCGAATCCGAGTGAAGGGAAAACGACAACGACAGCGAATATGGCAGTTGTGTTTGCACAACAAGGAAAGAAAGTATTATTAATTGATGCAGATATGCGTAAACCAGCAATGCATCAAATGTTCCAAGTAGATAATATTTTTGGACTCACGAACGTATTAACACATAGTGAACGTTTAGAAAAATGTGTACAAACAACATTAGTTGATAATCTACACTTTTTAGCTTGTGGTCCAATCCCACCAAACCCGGCCGAATTGTTAGGTTCAAAGTCAATGAAGGAACTTCTTGGACAAGCATACAGTATGTATGATTTAGTTATTTTTGATATGCCACCAATTTTAGCTGTAACCGATGCGCAAATTATGGCAAATGTATGTGATGCTTCTGTTCTTGTTGTTCGTAGTGAATCAACAGAGAAAGAAACAGCAGTAAAAGCAAAAGGATTATTGGAGTCTGCAAAAGGTAAATTGTTAGGTGTTGTTCTAAACGACCGTGAACGTGAACAAGGCTTATATTATTATTACGGTGCAAACTAGTTTTAAAGTGAGATATGGTAAAAACATATCTCCTTTTTTCCCTTGAACATGAGAAATCTCTTATATTCAAGGGAAAAAAGATCTTTATAGGAGAGAGGGAGGATGAAACAAATGATAGATTTACATTGTCACATTTTACCTGGTATCGATGATGGTGCACAGACAGTAACAGATAGTTTAGCAATGGCACAACAAGCCGTAGCAGAAGGAATACATACAATTGTCGCAACGCCGCACCACAAAAATGGCAAATATGTAAACGAACGTACCTCAATTATTCATCACGTAAAACAATTAAATGATGAACTACAACAACATAATATCCCACTTACTATTTTACCGGGGCAAGAGGTCAGATTATATGGTGATTTATTAGAAGACTATGAATCTGGTAAAATCGTTACTTTAAATGAAACAAATAAATATATATTCATTGAATTCCCGTCGAATCACGTACCTCGTTATGCAGAACAACTATTATATGAACTACGTGTAAAAGGAATGATCCCAATTATTGTTCACCCGGAACGTAATGCCGAGTTAATCGAGCGGCCAGATAAGTTATATAACATTGTAAATAAAGGGGCATTAACGCAAGTAACGGCAGGTAGTTTATTAGGGAAATTCGGTAAAAAAATTAAAAAGTTTTCACTTCAACTTGTAGAACATAATTTAACACATATGGTGGCTTCAGATGCACATAACACAACTTCAAGAGGATTTCATTTAGCAGAAAGCTATGAACTAATTGAGAAAGAATTTGGGACGAATGTTATGGGTGATTTAAAAGAGAATCCATATTTATTAATTAGTGGAAAAGCAATTTATAAAGAAGATCCAGAACAAATTCGCCGTAAAAAGTTGTTCGGTATTTTTTAAATGAAAAATTGGTGATGCCTCCTAACCGTTATCAACGGGGGCACTCGGTCGTGCTGTGGGTAGAAAATTTTATTTCGAACCTACCTTAGACGCTTGTCGTCGGGAGTATGACGTGAGGATGGGTTAGATGCCCATAATTTATTTATGGTAGAAACTCTACCTATGGAGTTATAACTATGACTCCATAGATAGGGTTTTTGTTATTGCTACATATAAATATTAAAATGCGGAGGGTTATAATTGAAAAAAGTAAGAAAGGCAATTATTCCAGCGGCTGGTCTTGGGACAAGATTTTTACCAGCAACGAAAGCGATGCCGAAAGAAATGTTACCTATCGTTGATAAACCGACAATTCAATACATAGTAGAAGAAGCGATAGAATCAGGAATTGAAGATATTATTATTGTTACTGGAAAAGGTAAACGTGCTATTGAAGATCATTTTGATCATTCCTTTGAATTAGAGCAAAACCTTTTAGAAAAAGGGAAGTATGAAATGCTTGAAAAAGTACAAGCATCTTCAAAAATTAATATTCATTACATAAGACAAAAAGAACCAAAGGGTCTAGGACACGCAGTGTGGTGCGCACGTAAGTTTATTGGAAATGAACCATTTGCAGTATTACTTGGTGATGATATTGTACAAGCAGAAACACCATGTTTACGTCAATTGATGGATCAATATGAAGGTACACAGTCTTCTGTTATAGGTGTACAAACAGTACCAGAAAATGAAACTCATCGTTACGGTATTATTGACCCAGTTGAACAAGATGACCGTCGTTATCAAGTGCGACAATTTGTTGAAAAGCCAGCAGAAGGTACAGCACCATCGAATTTAGCAATTATGGGTCGTTATGTGTTAACGCCAGAAATCTTTATGTTCCTTGAAAATCAGCAGACAGGTGCTGGTGGGGAAATTCAATTAACAGATGCGATTCAACGATTAAATGAAATTCAACGAGTATTTGCATATGACTTCGAAGGTACTCGTTATGATGTTGGGGAGAAATTTGGATTTATTAAGACAACTATTGAGATGGCACTTCAGCATGCAAATTTAAATAAAGAATTAATAAAGTACATGAATGAGATTATAAAAAGGGAAAAATTACACGCATAAGGGAAAGGTGATATATTTGGATAGTCGTGAAATAGTTAGTGAGCCATTGGAAGGAAGTACATTGGAGGTAAAAAAATCTAGTGGAATATATTTATGTTTAAAGAGAACTATGGATCTCATTGGGGCTATAGTGGGATTAATAATTTTTTCTCCAATATTTCTTTTAATTTCAATTTTATATATGACAGGGGATAATAAAGGGCCTATCTTTTTTAAACAGATTCGTATGGGGAAGAATGGAAAAGAATTTTATATTTATAAATTTAGATCAATGATTGTAAATGCGGAAGAAAAATTAAAGAGAAATGAAATATTATATAGAAAATACATAGATAATAATTACAAATTAGAACCAAGTGAAGATCCACGCATAACAAAAGTAGGACAGTTTTTAAGAAAGACTAGTTTAGATGAACTGCCACAGTTTTTAAATGTTTTAAAAGGTGATATGAGCCTTGTTGGCCCAAGACCAGTAGTCCAAGAAGAGTTAATAGAGTATGGTAAAAGAAAAGATGAATTTTTATCTGTAAAGCCAGGTCTTACAGGTTATTGGCAAGTAAGTGGTAGAAGTGATGTAGGATACCCAGAGAGAGTAGAATTAGAACTCCATTATATTTATAATTGCTCTATTTTGTTTGACATGAAAATAATCTTTTTAACAATGGTACATGTAATAATGAGAAAAGGAGCATATTGAATAGATGAATAAAATCTCTGTATTAATACCGACTTATAACGCGGAACAGTACATATATGATTTGTTAACTAGGTTATATAATCAAGATTTAAGAAATAATCAAGAGTTAGAAATTATCATTGTAGATTCTGCATCTAAAGACAGAACGATTTCAATTATAGAGGAAAAATTCCCTGAAACGATTGTAAAATCAATTAATAATCAAGACTTTGATCATGGGGGGACACGCAATTATTTGGCTTCACTAGCGAAAGGGAATATTTTATTGTTTATGACACAGGATGCTATACCTTGTGATAATCAATTAATATCCAAATTGGTAGATTCCTTAGGAGATGAAGAGATAGTTGTAAGTTATGCAAGGCAAATTCCAAGGGAAGATGCGAATCTTTTAGAAAAATTCGCTAGATCATTTAATTATCCAAAGGTTTCGATAGCAAAAAATAAGGACTCAATTGAAAAAATGGGAGTAAAGACTTTCTTTAATTCTAATGTATGTAGTGCATATAAAAGAGATTGGTTTTTACAGTTAGGAAAATTTCCAACGAAAGTTATCCTTAATGAGGATATGATTTTTGCAGCTAAATCAATTTTTAGTAATAAAAAAGTTTATTATTGTGCAGAAGCTAAAGTTTTTCATTCCCATAATTATGGACTTATTCAACAATTTAAAAGATATTTTGATATAGGTATGGCTTTTGAGGAGACAAAATACCTTTTAGAGCATGTTTCTAATGAAAAAGAAGGTATTAAAATGATAAAAAAACAAATGTCTTATTTAATTGAGAATAGAAAATATCATTTAATAATATACGCTTTAATAGAATCAGGTATAAAATTGATAGCATATCGTTTAGGGAAAATTCATAAAATATTTCCGTATAAATTAAAGAAAAAATTATCAGCCTATATGAAATGAATTAGTGAGGGATATAATATTGGAATTACTATTTTATTTAGTTATATCACTAAGTATATTAATGACTATCTTGATCATAGGTTATACAAAAGATTTATTTAATCCAGTGAGTTTAACTTGTTTCTTTTGGATATTACCAGTACTATTTAGTAGTTTTAAATTATCAGGATTACAGCAGGATGAATGGACAGATTTGACCTATGTTTTATTAATATATAGTATGTTAGCATTTGTTATATTACCGTCAATTTTTATATTTGCAAGTTATAAAAAAGACGTATTAAATAATTCAAAAGAAAAATTGAAAAAACTAAGCATGAGAGTTAATAAAAATTTTGTATTAGTTCTTATGTTTATTGTCGTTGGTGCGTATTTCTTAGAAAATAAGATTTCTTCAGGGTATATATTCCCTATACTATTAACTAATAGCTCAATAGATATTCATACAGTTTCTGTAAGTGTTTTGTCAATTATTACGAGGAGTTTTGTTCCGGTTGTTAGTTTATTATTATTCATGGTATACCTTAATGAGAAAAAGAAGTTGTATATATTCTTTATTATTTTAGTGATGTTATTACCAGTTACTAGATTAGCGCGTTTTGATATCGTAATGGCAGTAATACCCTTAATGGGATTGTTATTTACTATTGCCAAAAATAAAAGGAAATTTATGTTTAGATTTGGAATAGTTTTTGCCATTATGTTAATATCGGGGGCTGCTATTGGTGAATTGAGAATGACCCATGGGTATAAGTATGATATTAGTTATTCAGAAGGAATTTCTTTTCATGGATACGGAGGACCTTTTGATGTTTTTGCTATATTATATGGATATTTTGCATTGTCTGTAGAAAATTTAGATAGATTTATTAGTGCCAACTATCAATTTGCAGATTTCCAGTATGGAAAATTTATGTTAAGGCCAGTATTTGTGGGGATTTTAAAATTTAATAATATATTTGCTGATTATCCTTTATATGAATATGTTAATGAAATGCGAAATCCAGTTGCCGGTTTTGCTACAGTTCATACTGCATTAGTTGATTTTAGTATGGACTTTGGATATTATTTAGCAATTATTCCCATGGTTCTGTTCTCGATGATAGGAGTATATATGTATGTTAATTCATATAAGAGTATTAAGAGTAAAATTATGTATCTAGCGTATTCACAAGTTTATATTTTTATGGCATTTCAAAACCTGTTTATAGAGCCTAGATTATGGTATCAGTTGTTATTTTTCTTCTTATTATTTAGGTTTATAGGAAAAGAAAAGAATGGATAGTAGATTATAAAAGTTTAAGGAGTATGTTATGGGGAAAATAGGTATTGTAATTTTAAATTGGAATAATTTTTTGGCAACTATAAATTTAATAGATAATATAATGGATAATATTGGAGGGGAATTCGTTTATAAATTATATGTAGTTGATAATGGGTCTGAAGATAATTCTGTGAATATAATAAAAGAACATTTATCAAGGTATCCTAAATCTTTATTCCAAGTAATTGAAAGTGATATTAATTTAGGATATGCACAAGGGAATAACTTAGGAATAGAGGAATGTATAAAGGAAGAATGTGAATATATTACTATATTAAATAACGATATAATTTTAAAAGCTTCAATTTTTGAGGAAATGGCAGATTTTTTATCTCTTAACGATGATATAGGACTAGTTACTCCCAAAATACTAAATGAAGATCAAAGTATTCAAAAATGGTGTGCTAGAAAAGAAACAAAAATAATACATAGATTTGTTGTGTACAGTCCATTACAACGCTTATTATCAAAAACAAAAACTTATCAAGAATATTTTTATGATGTTCAAATGATGGATAGTCCAACTGAAATAGAATTATTTTCAGGAGCAGCTTTTATGATGAAAAGAGAAATTTTCGAACGGGTTAAAATGTTTGATCCAAATACATTTTTATATGAAGAGGAACTGATTTTAGCGCACAAAATAAGAGCAATAGATAAAAAGATATATCTATTGCCTAACGTTAGTGTTATTCATGAAGATGGTGGAACAACTAGTAGATTAGGCCTAATAAAGTATAAATATATGCTTGAAAGTGAAGATTATTATCTTAATAAATATGCAGAAGAGCGATTTTTGTTTTTTAAAAAAGTCACATTAAAATTATTTAGAAATGTGATTTTTTTATTGAAAAAATGTAAGGCTTAATTATTTTGTTGAGGAGAGCGTATCAAATGAAAGTATTATACATGAGTAGGAGTGATTTATTTACCAAAAGGGGAGGAGATACGGTACAAATTGAAAATACTGCAAGGGAATTAAGAGGGAAAAATGTTGAAGTAGAATTTTATTCCGGGCCCATGGATTTGAAGAGTAAGAAATATGACATTGTTCATATATTTAACTCATACAACGTGGCTGAAACATTATGTAATATTAAAATAGCAAAGAATTTGGGGAAGAAAGTGGTTTTAACTCCTATATATCATCCTGATTTTTATTTAAAAAATATGTTGGAAGCTGGTATTGATAAGAAAAAGAAATTTTTATTTTCATTTTCGTCATATCAATTTTATATGACAATTAATAATTTTATTAAAGATTTAGTATTAAATAAAAGAATTAATTTATCTTTATTAGCACAGGGGTATAGGATAAAAAGAAAAAAAATCTTTAATTCAGTAGATGGTATCTTGCCAAATTCTCAAATGGAAAAGGATTATATATTAAAGGAAAACAATTTAAAATCGCACCCTTTCATACAAATTATTCCTAATGGTGTAGATAATCATATTTTTAATATAGTTCAAAATGTGAGGGAAAAAAAAGATAAGAAAATAGTATGTATCGGGAGAATAGAACCACTAAAAAATCAAAGTTTAATACTAAAAGCTTTTCAAAAATCCGTCCTATATAAGGATGGGTATCAATTATTATTTTTTGGTGCAACTAATAATAATCATCATAATTATGTTGAAGATTTCATTACAAATGTTAATCGGGATCCGCAGGTTCAATATATAGGTGAGGTAAAACAAGAAGTATTGTTTGAACATTTGTCTAAAGCAAGGGGCTTAGTGCATGCAAGTTGGTTTGAGACAACTGGATTAATAGGATTAGAGGCAGGTATTTTTGAAATACCTGTTGTAATGACTAATTCAGGATTTACTAAAAGTTATTTTAAAAATAATGTTATTTATTGCTCGCCTAATGATGAGATATCGATAGAGCATGCATTAAATGCATTACAGAATATTAATGAGGAAAAAGTGAGTGAATTAAAAAAAGACATAGATAATTTTTATAACTGGGATTATATTTCGGGCGTAACTTTATCTGCTTATGATACAGTTTTAAATAAAGATTATAAGGAATGTTAGCATGATTAAAGATTCATTATATATGATGGTAACGATGTTTGTTAGGATAATGGCCAATACTTTGCTTTTCATTGTTTTAGCTAGGACATGGGGAGTAGAGGGATTTGGCCAATTTATGTTTTGTTTTACTATTGGTGCAATACTAGTAGTCATTGTAGACTATGGCTTTGGTTTAAAATTAGTTAAAGATATAAGTAAAAAACCAAATAAAATTAAAGAATATGTTAATGAAGCATTTTATTCCAAACTAATTTTAACCATATTCTTACTAATTTTAAGCTACCTAAGTTTATATACTTTTGAATGGCGTGAAGGAAACTTCGGAATATTCTTTTTATTGATAGTATCTCACATATTTTGGAGTTTTGGAACATTTTTATGTTTACCTTTGAGAAGCCTCTCTTATTTTAATGTGGAGGCAAAAATCAACCTTTATGGAAATATAGTACATATATTGGTAGTTATGATATCCCTATATATGAATGCGGATAAAACTATGGTAGCAGTTGCTTTCATATGTTCACGTTTATTCAACTTTGTATATGCGTATAGAATCTACATGATATATGTAGGAAAAATAGCAATAAAGCATATAAAAATAAAAAAAATAATATTAAATTTAAAGCAAAACTTTCCGTATGCAATTCACTTAGCAATAGGAACATTATATTTTCAAGTAGATACTATAGTTGTACAGTACTATATCGGTAATACGGGACTTGGTTTATATCAAGCTGGTATAAAGATCTTAACAGCAGGGTTAATATTTAGTGATGCCCTAACTAATGTATATATTACGCGTTTATCTAAAGTAGAATCTAATGAAAAACTAATTATATTAGGTACTCAAATGAATACTTATATGCTTTTAGTTGGTGGAATCCTATCAATAGGAATCATTAATTTTGCAGATTTAATTATAAATATTATGTATGGTGAGCAGTTTATAAGTACAATTCCATTATTATATGGATTTGCTATTACATTATTTTTACGTTATTTTGCTTCTACCCATGGTGCAGTTTTAACAATTTCGAATAAGCAGGGGCTAAGGGCGTTAGGAGTAACCTTATCATTATTGATTAACGTAGTTTGTAATGTGATTTTAATCCCTAAATTTGGATTGAATGGTGCTTTGTTATCAGGAATGATTACAGTCGTTTTTCTAAATGTGCTATATTTTGTGGCTGTACATCGATTAATTAGAAGTGTATTTTTGGATAAAAAAAATATACTTCTATTAATTTTATATGGCATCTTATTAGTTTTATCTATTGCATATTTAATTCACTATGATATTTTTATACGAATTGTTATATGGATAATAGTCGCCATTCCTTTAATGGTATTTTTATTGATTAAAATGCGAAAAGTGAAAAGGAGATAATATGAAAAGAAGAAAAATATTAAATTTTTTATCTATTATACTGAAATACCCACTTTTTTTGTTATCTTTTTTAGTTCCTAAATCTTCTAAGATATGGGTTATGGGTGCATGGTATGGTGAAAGGTATTCTGATAATAGTAAATATTTGTTTGAGCACATAGTTACAAATGAAGATAATATTATACCAATATGGCTAACTCATAATCAAGAAATC
The DNA here is from genome assembly GCF_011800505.1 of Bacillus sp. EKM501B. NCBI lineage: Bacteria > Bacillati > Bacillota > Bacilli > Caryophanales > Bacillaceae > Bacillus > Bacillus sp. EKM501B. The sequence continues at coordinate 192,978 of NZ_JAALFZ010000008.1, forward strand.
CTAATAAAATTAAGATCTAGAGGCCAAAGAGTATATTTAATAAATTCCATTCTAGGATATTGGTATTCTTGTAGGGCATCTGTAGCAATTTTTTCATCAGGTTTAGTGGATGTAAATTCATTAGGGTTATATAGAGCCAAGAAGGTTCAGCTTTGGCATGGTATTCCTTTAAAAAAGATTGGTTATGATGATAAATTTTCTTATCCACAGGGTAAGAAAAAAAAGTTGATTGGTTATATAAAAAGTATAATTTTCCCTTATACTGATGAAAAATGGGACGCTATGATTTCTACAAGTCCTTTGGTATCAAAGTATTTTCATTCGGCTTTTAATATAGCAGAAGATAATATATATGTTACTGGATATCCGAGAAATGACATTCTTTTTGAAAAAAACATCCCTGAGATTAAAATAATAAGTGAGTTAAAAGTGAGGTATAAATGCAATAAGATAATTGGTTATGTACCTACTTTTAGGAATGGTCAATTCAATTTATTAACAACTAAGGATAGAGAAAAATTGGAGCAATTTTTAGAGAAAGAAAATTGCATTCTTTTAGTAAAATTACATTTTGTAGATATGGTTAGAAATAATTTTAAGGTTAATAATTTTAATTCTCGACTGGTATTTTTAGGGGAAGAAGTTAGTGACGTTAATATTCTTTTACCACACTTTGATATTTTATTAACAGATTATTCTAGTGTATATTTTGATTATTTATTATTAGATAGACCAATAGTATTTACGCCATTTGATTTACAAGAATATAAAAATAGTAGTCGTGAACTATATGAAGATTATGAGAATGTAACACCTGGTAGTAAATGTGCTAATTGGACAGAAGTTGAAGATGCATTAATGGAATTAATAAATGGTCACGATGACTATAAACTAGAAAGAAGTTTAGTGAGAGCGAAGCATTTTAGTTATGTAGATAATAAAAATAGTGTGCGAGTTGTGGATGTAATTAATAATTTGAAAAATAAAGGTCAGAGAGGGGAAAAGGAATGAAAGGAATAATTTTAGCAGGTGGTAGTGGTACACGTCTATATCCATTAACAATGGTAACAAGTAAACAATTGTTACCTATATACGATAAACCAATGATCTATTACCCACTATCTACACTGATGTTAGCGGGAATTCGTGAAATTTTAATTATTTCAACACCAGAGGATACACCACGTTTTGAATCTTTGTTAGGAGATGGATCTCAATTTGGTATTTCTCTTCAATATAAAGTACAACCAAGTCCAGATGGATTAGCGCAAGCATTTATTATTGGTGAAGAATTTATTGGTGATGATTCTGTAGCGATGGTACTAGGGGACAACATTTATTATGGTAGCGGAATGCGTAAAATGTTACAGCGTGCAGCTCAGAAAGAAAGTGGAGCTACAGTGTTTGGTTATCACGTACATGATCCAGAGCGTTTTGGTGTAGTTGAATTTGATGAGAACGGAAAAGTATTGAGTGTAGAAGAAAAACCGAAAGAACCAAAATCTAATTATGCAATTACTGGTCTATATTTCTATGATAATCGTGTAGTTGAAATTGCAAAAAATGTTAAACCATCGGCACGTGGAGAATTAGAAATTACATCTATAAATGAAGCGTATTTAAATAGTGGTGAGTTAGAAGTTGAATTATTAGGTCGTGGTTATACATGGTTAGATACGGGTACGCACCAAAGTCTAGTGGATGCAACAAACTTTGTAAAAACAGTTGAAGATCATCAAGGAATTAAAATTGCAGCACTTGAAGAGATTGGATTTATTAATGGTTGGATTAATAAAGAAACTTTAATTGAATCAGGTGATCAGTGCTCTAAAAATGGCTATGGTCAATATTTATTAAAAGTAGCAAACGGCAGTATTAAATATTAAGTTGGAGTGAACATAATGAAAGTTTTAGATACAAACTTATTAGGTGTAAAAGTAATTGAGCCAAAAGTATTTGGAGATCATCGTGGTTGGTTTATGGAAACGTATAGCGATAAGGCAATGAAAGAAGCTGGAATTGATCTGCAATTTGTACAAGACAATCAATCCTTTTCTGCAACAAAAGGAACACTTCGTGGTTTACACTATCAGTTAAATCCTAAAGCACAAACTAAGCTTGTACGTTGTACACGTGGATCAATCTTTGATGTAGCGGTCGACATTCGTAAGGGAAGTCCTACATACGGTCAATGGTTCGGTATTGAGCTAAGTGCAGAAAATAAAAAACAGTTATTAGTTCCAAAAGGATTTGCACATGGATTTATGACATTAACAGACGATGTTGAGGTTCAGTATAAAGTTGATGAATTATATGCTCCGGAATGCGATCGAGGCATTGTTTGGAACGACGCTGAAATTGGTGTTGAGTGGCCAATGGAAATTCAACCAGTGCTATCTGAAAAAGATGAAAAAGCACCTTCATTAAAAGAAGCAGAAACAAACTTTGTATACGGGGAGTAAAAAAAATGAAAATTTTAGTAACCGGTTATAATGGTCAGCTTGGATATGACGTAGTAAAACGTGGAGAGAAGCAAGGACTAGAAATGCAAGGTATTGGAATAGAAGATTTAGATATTACAAACGAAGCTGCGGTTTATGAATTTGTAGATAAAGTAAAACCAGATGCAATTATTCATTGTGCAGCATATACGGCTGTTGATAAATCTGAAGATGATAAAGAACTTTGTTGGAACGTGAATGTAGAAGGTACAAAATACCTTGCTACAGCAGCAAAAAAATTAAATGCTAAATTTGTTTATATTAGTACGGATTATGTATTTGATGGAGAAGGAACGCATGCATTTTTAGAAACTGACGAACCTAATCCGGTTGGATACTATGGTTTAACAAAGTATGAGGGAGAAAAAGTAGTTAGAAGCCTAATAGATAGCAACTTTATTGTGCGTATTTCATGGGTGTTCGGTATTAATGGAAATAACTTTATTAAAACAATGCTTCGTTTAGGCGAAACACGTAATGAACTGAACGTTGTGGGAGATCAAATAGGATCACCAACTTACACATATGACTTAGCTCATTTGTTAGTTGATATGGTCGTAACAGAGAAATATGGTACATATCATGCTACAAATGAAGGTTTCTGCAGTTGGGCTGAATTTGCACAAGAAATTTTTGAGATTGCAGGACAAGATGTAAAAGTAAATAGTATTACAACAGAAGAGTATCCTACTCGCGCAGTACGTCCTAAAAATTCACGTATGTCGAAGCAGAAATTAATTGATAATGGATTTAAACCATTGCCGGTTTGGCAAGAGGCAACAAAACATTATATTACACAATTACAGCAAGAGGTGAAATAAGATGGAAAAAAAGAAAGTATTAGTAACAGGTGGCGCAGGTTTTATTGGGGGGAACTTTGTTCAGTATATGGTAAATAAATATCCTCAATACCATATTGTTAATTTAGACGTACTAACATATGCGGGAGATTTAACAAAACATAAAGATATTGAGAATAAAGATAACTATTCATTTGCTAAGGTTGATATCGTAGACCGTCAAGCGGTAAACCAATTATTTGAACAAGAAAAATTCGAATATGTTGTTCATTTTGCTGCAGAAAGCCATGTCGATCGTTCAATTACTGAACCTGAAGTATTTATTAGCACAAATGTATTAGGGACACAAGTGTTATTAGATGCAGCAAAAGAGTATGGCATTACTAAATTTGTTCACGTATCAACAGATGAAGTATACGGCGAATTAGATTTTGATCCAACTACATTCTTCACAGAAGATACACCTTTACAACCAAATAGCCCATATAGTGCAAGTAAAGCTTCTTCTGACTTATTAGTTCGAGCATATCATGAGACATTCGGTTTACCAATTAACATTACACGCTGCTCAAACAATTATGGACCATTCCATTTCCCAGAAAAATTAATTCCATTAACAATTTCACGTGTATTAAATGATGAAAAGGTTCCTGTATATGGGGACGGTAAAAATATTCGCGACTGGTTACACGTTATTGATCATTGTGCTGCAATTGATTTAGTTATGCATGAGGGTGCAAATGGAGAGGTTTATAATGTTGGTGGACATAATGAGCGTACAAATTTAGAAGTAGTAAAAACTATTATTAGTACACTTGGCAAATCGGAAGAACTAATCGAGTTTGTTCAAGATCGACTAGGTCACGATAAGCGTTACGCAATTGATCCGACAAAACTAGAGGAATTAGGTTGGAAACCAACTTACACATTTGAAACAGGAATTGCTCAAACAATCCAGTGGTATTTAGATAATGAAGAATGGTGGAAAGCAATTGTATCGGGTGAATATCAGAATTATTTTGTTAATCAATATAAAACATTATTAAATAAGTGATGAATTATATTAATTATATTAATTTATAAAAGCCCAAGATCTAAATATAAGGAAAAATAGGAGAGATATATTAAAATCTCTTAATAAAAAATCATGCATATAAGAAATCAATTGATAGGAGTGAAACTTTTATAATGCGAAGAGTTTTGACATATGGAACATTTGATTTACTACATTATGGTCATATAAATTTAGTAAGGCGAGCAAAAGATCTAGGTGATTATTTAATAGTTGGATTATCAACAGATGAATTTAATGCATTAAAAGGAAAAGAATCATATTTTAAATTTGAAGAAAGAAAAATGCTACTGGAAAGCATTAGATATGTTGATTTAGTGATATCGGAAAATACTTGGGAACAAAAGATTGAAGATATTGTAAAGTATGAAATTGATATTTTTGTTATGGGGGACGATTGGGAAGGGAAATTTGACTTTTTAAAAGAATATTGTGAAGTGATTTATTTACCACGAACTGAAGATATATCAACTACTCAAATAAAAAGTGAACTTTCATTACAATCATAAGGAATAAAAAAGCTTTTATTTATAAATGTATTTGTTGTAATATGGTGAATAACAATAATGCATAATTAGTTATAAATAAAAATTAAAGAAGGTATAAGTTATGAAAAAGAAAATTTTATTTTGGATTCTAGGTATAATAGGTTTTCTAGTAATTGCAGGTGGAGTATATGCATATTATGTCTATTCTAATGTATCAAATACATTAGATGCAGTGCATAAACCACTGGATCGTGATAAGTCTGAAAAACGCGATAAGAAAGTAGATGTTGCAGATAATAAGCCAATATCTATTTTACTAATGGGTGTGGATCAAAGAGCAGAAGAGACAGGGCGTTCAGATTCAATGATGTTATTCACGCTAAACCCACAAAAAAAGTCTATGAAAATCACTAGTATTCCACGTGATTCTTATACAGAAATTGTAGGTAAAGGTAAAAAGGATAAGATTAATCATGCGTATGCCTTTGGTGGAATTGATATGTCTGTAAAAACGGTAGAGAATTTTCTTGATATACCAGTTGATCATTATATTGAAGTGAACATGGCTGGTTTTAAAGATGTTGTTGATGCAGTTGGTGGAGTAGATGTTAATAATGATTTAGAATTCAAATATGAAGGATCACAATTCGCTAAAGGAAATATACATCTTAATGGTACGGAAGCATTAAGATATTCCCGTATGCGTTATGAAGATCCACGTGGTGACTTCGGCCGCCAAATGCGTCAACGTCAAGTTATCCAAGCTGTAATTAAAAAGGGTGCAAGTGTATCTTCTCTAGCAAGTTACGGTAATGTGTTAACAGCAATTGAGAAAAACGTTAAAACAAGTTTAACTCAAGATCAAATGTTTGATATTCAAAAGAACTATAAAGATTGCATGGAGAATAGTGAAGAAATCCAAATCCCGGGTGACGGCCACAAAGCTGCTGATGGTATTTGGTACTACTACGTTCCAGATGCAGCGAAACAAGATATTACGAATAAGTTAAGAGCGCATCTTGAATTGACTAAGTAATATGTAATAACCCAACTCCTTTGGTAGGAGTTGGGTTTATTTTTGCATGGATTTATATTAGTATTATATATTGTGAGATTAATAGATGAGGTGAATCGATGAATAAGAAAGCGGTACTTGTCCTTGTTATTTTTGTATTGTTTGTCGCTTCGATTGTGAGCGGTAAATTGTACTGGAATAAGAAGATTGCGAATGCAACAGGGCAAACGAGTGAAGTAACGAAAACAAAGGCTGAAGTGAAAGATAGTGGGGCAAAGAAAGAAGAGAAAAAGGAAGAGAAAAAACAAGATGCGAGGTCATCTTTTAATGAGACATACGCGAAGAACTTGCCAGATGCAGTGAAAGAGAAGTTAAAGAAAGCTGCTGAGGATAAAAAGGCAGTAAATCTTGTTATTGTTGGTGATGAAGGTTCTTCATCTGAAAAAGGTACTTGGGCAGCTAAGTTAACAGCTAATTTAGAAACTGCTTACGGTAAAGGTTTATGGAATGTGACTGTAAAGGAATATAAGGGTGAAAGCACAGAAGAATTAATTACGAATAAACGTGATAAAGAGATTGCAAAAGAGAATCCAGATGTGATTTTATTTGAACCACCATTTATTACTGATAATGGTAAAACTGGTAATGGTAACTCTGTAGTAAATACACAGAAGTTTGTTCAAGCACTTTCTACTAGTGCAAAGGGTGCTACGATTATGATTCAACCATCAAATCCAGTGTATGGTGCGAAGAATTATCCGAAAGCGATTGAAGCATTAAAGCAATTTGCGGTGCAAAATAATTATACATATATTGATCATTGGGGAGCATGGCCTGATGCAACAACAAAGGCAATTTTACCATACTTACAAGAAGAGTTTGGTTTCCCAAGTGCGAAAGGGTATGACGTTTGGGCGAAATATGTAACTGATTATTTCGTTGCTAAGTAAAAAGGAAGTTTCATGGGGTAATCATTTCTGTTGTGATTGCCTCTTTTTTGTTAATAAGCTATAACAATGGAGGTATACTCATGACAATACTTGTAACAGGTGGAGCAGGATATATTGGTAGTCATACATGTGTAGAATTACTAAATAGCGGTTACGAAGTTATAGTAGTGGATAATCTTTCGAATAGCTCGGTAGAATCTATAAATCGAGTGAAAGAAATAACAGGAAAACAATTTAAGTTTTATAAAGAAGACGTTTTAAATCGCGAAGCGCTTGACGCAATTTTTGAAGAAAATGCAATTGAAGCAGTTATTCACTTTGCAGGATTTAAAGCTGTAGGGGAGTCAGTAGCGATTCCATTAACATATTATCATAACAACATTACAAGCATGTTAGTGCTATGTGAAGTAATGCAGAAACATAATGTAAAGAAGATAATCTTTAGTTCATCTGCAACTGTATATGGTATCC
>NZ_JAALFZ010000079.1:0-278 GCF_011800505.1 Bacillus sp. EKM501B
TAAAAAGTGCGTATCGTCCTAACCAAGAACAACAGGCATCGTTATGGTCTTTTCCATCTCAACCTAACAAAAATAAATTTCCCCAAATGTCCGTACGGCGATTGAGCCATGAGCAAACTCTACGTTTAACCCAATGGACAAAAGCTCAACAGGCTACCTTGAATGATGTAATCATGACTGCATACTTCCGAGCTTTATCACATTTCACTGTGTATGCAGAACCTCGCACTGCAGAAAAAATGATTGGCTTGACAATTGATTTACGTCGATATCTGCCT
>NZ_JAALFZ010000080.1:0-272 GCF_011800505.1 Bacillus sp. EKM501B
TTAGCGGAAATTATGTTACCAGCTCGTCAACCAGGTTCATCTATTATGCCAGGGAAAGTAAACCCTGTTATGCCAGAGGTAATTAATCAAATTGCGTTCCAAGTCATTGGTAATGACCATACAATTTGCCTTGCTTCAGAAGCAGGACAGTTAGAATTAAACGTGATGGAACCAGTACTTGTTTTCAACTTACTTCAATCGATTAGCATTATGAATAACGGTTTCCGTGCCTTTACAGATAATTGCTTAAAAGGAATTGAAGCGAATGAAGA
>NZ_JAALFZ010000081.1:0-266 GCF_011800505.1 Bacillus sp. EKM501B
TGATTGGGGTGAAGTCGTAACAAGGTAGCCGTATCGGAAGGTGCGGCTGGATCACCTCCTTTCTATGGAGAATTGATAAGCGCTGCTTATCAATATAAGTTTCCGTGTTTCGTTTTCGTTTAGTTTTGAGAGTTCAATTCAGTGTTGACTCTTAAATGAGGATATGATATAAATAAATCCTGCAATTTGTATGGGCCTATAGCTCAGCTGGTTAGAGCGCACGCCTGATAAGCGTGAGGTCGATGGTTCGAGTCCATTTAGGCCCA
>NZ_JAALFZ010000082.1:0-264 GCF_011800505.1 Bacillus sp. EKM501B
AGAGAAGAATGATGGTGGGAGTGGAAAATCCACCATGTGACGGTAACTAACCAGAAAGGGGGTACCAGTTGTCTTGCCAAAGGCATCGCTGGGTAGCTATGTAGGGAAGGGATAAGCGCTGAAAGCATCTAAGTGCGAAGCCCCCCTCAAGATGAGATTTCCCATGATTTTATATCAGTAAGAGCCCTGAGAGATGATCAGGTAGATAGGTTAGAAGTGGAAGTGTAGTGATACATGAAGCGGACTAATACTAATAGCTCGAGG
>NZ_JAALFZ010000083.1:0-261 GCF_011800505.1 Bacillus sp. EKM501B
TTGTGGCGAAGTGGTTAACGCACCGGATTGTGGCTCCGGCATTCGTGGGTTCGATTCCCATCAGTCGCCCCATTTTTCTTAAATAAATTAATATGCGGGTGTGGCGGAATTGGCAGACGCACCAGACTTAGGATCTGGCGCCTTTGGCGTGGGGGTTCGACTCCCTTCACCCGCACTTTTAATTAAATAACTCATACATGTCTTGCGGAAGTAGTTCAGTGGTAGAATACAACCTTGCCAAGGTTGGGGTCGCGGGTTCGA
>NZ_JAALFZ010000084.1:0-258 GCF_011800505.1 Bacillus sp. EKM501B
AAACTGCCTATAAAAATTTCTTTCGTGGTCAAAATGACTTCCCAACATTCAAAAGCAAAAAAGACAGAAAGTCTTATACAACGAATGTAGTGAACGGAAATATTATGTTGCTTAACAGTCATATCAAATTGCCAAAACTGAAAATGGTACGTATCAAACAGCATAGAGAAATACCACAAGACCATATAATCAAGTCATGTACGATTTCTATGACACCTACTGGTAAATACTATGTGTCCATTTTGACTGAATACGAAA
>NZ_JAALFZ010000085.1:0-258 GCF_011800505.1 Bacillus sp. EKM501B
AGGATTATCCGTTCGAGGAGCTTGTGAAAAAGCTGCAGGCGCCGCGAGATCAAAGCCGCAATCCTGTATTCGATGTCATGTTTGCTCTGGAAACCAAGGAAGATAACGTTCAAAGCTTCGGGGATATCAAGATCGAATCTTATCCGGAAACTCATACGGTTTCCCAATTTGATCTTACCTTGGTCATTTCGTTGCTGGATGAGGGAATGAACGGGCAGTTTGAATATGCCACCAAGTTGTTTACGCGCAATCTGATCG
>NZ_JAALFZ010000086.1:0-257 GCF_011800505.1 Bacillus sp. EKM501B
GCAATATTTAAGTTAATAGATAAGGAATATTTTATTTATTATGTAATGCTTGTGTTTTTTATTCAAAGTATAGTATCGTCCATTTATTTGGCTATTGTTCGGAAAGTATAAAACTGTTCACTAGATAGCGGAGTATTTTTACATATTCTATTAATACTATTAATTCCTTCTTCAAAAATCCCCCTAAAATGAAAAAATACGCTATTCTTTCTGTAGAATCATAGGAAAGGATGGCGTTTTTGTATGTCTGTTTCTGT
>NZ_JAALFZ010000087.1:0-257 GCF_011800505.1 Bacillus sp. EKM501B
CACGGTACTGGTTCACTATCGGTCACTAGAGAGTATTTAGGGTTGGGAGATGGTCCTCCCAGATTCCGACGAGATTTCGCGTGTCTCGCCGTACTCAGGATACTGCTAGGGCTCAAAAGAATTTTAAATACGAGGCTATTACTCTCTTTGGCTTACCTTCCCAGGTAATTCTTCTATCCTTTTAAAGTCCCATGTCGCAGTCCTACAACCCCGAGAAGTAAACTTCTCGGTTTGCCCTCCTGCCGTTTCGCTCGCCG
>NZ_JAALFZ010000088.1:0-257 GCF_011800505.1 Bacillus sp. EKM501B
GCGTTGTTGGGATACTACCCTTGTGTTATGGCTACTCTAACCCAGATAGGTTATCCCTATCGGAGACAGTGTCTGACGGGCAGTTTGACTGGGGCGGTCGCCTCCTAAAAGGTAACGGAGGCGCCCAAAGGTTCCCTCAGATTGGTTGGAAATCAATCGCAGAGTGTAAAGGTATAAGGGAGCTTGACTGCGAGAGCTACAACTCGAGCAGGGACGAAAGTCGGGCTTAGTGATCCGGTGGTTCTGAATGGAAGGGC
>NZ_JAALFZ010000009.1:0-192360 GCF_011800505.1 Bacillus sp. EKM501B
TGCTCTGTTTGGTTATGGACAATGATCGCAAACTCATCACCACCTATTCTTGCTAGAGGAATAGTCGGTGACAGACATGTCCTAAAACGTTTGGCAACTTCTTTTAAAACCTTGTCACCAATCGAATGACCCAATGTATCATTAATAGTCTTAAAGCGATTTAAATCAATATACAGGAGCCCAAACTTATCCTGTGTTTTTTGTGCACGCTTAATAGATCTATCTAATTCTTGTTGGAAGAATATACGATTTCCAATCTCCGTCACCGTATCATGGAATGCAAGGTAATTTATCTCTTCCTGTTGTTGTTTCATCCTTGTTATGTCTTTTACCATTACATAGCTCCCAAAGGTTTGTCCTTCTATCATAATAGGAACTATAGTGACATACCAAAAGAGTATATCTTTCTCATTGTTATTTTTCACACGTAACTGTAGTGAAGATGAACTACATCGTTTCCCTTTCTTTATAGCTGCTTCCAATTCAGATTTATCTTCATCTAAAAAAATAGAGAAGCACTCTTTCCCTATTAATGCAGCACTTTCTTTTCCTAATAACATACTTCCAGCCTGGTTTATATTTAATACGATACCGTTTGAATCAATCGTTAAAATAGGATCCGGATGATACTCATATAATGACTTAAATCTCTCTTGATTTTTTACTAAATCATTAGATTTATTTATTAAATCCCTTGTTCTTTGAGATACTGTTTGTTCTAATTGATTATTAAACACTTTTAATGTTTTAGTTAACTCTTTGTTTTGCATTCGTACGATTGTATGACGAATCAGTACAAATACAAAAGCAATACAATTTCCCGTAATTAATGTAGCTGAAGAAGTTTGCTCTTTCAAAGTAAAGCCAATTAAGACTGCAACTGCAAGATAAGGGAATATACCAAGAAGTTTCTCTCCAAATGTCGGATTAATAATAAAATAATTTCTTTTAGAAGAAGTATTCTTTGGGATTGTAGCAGCAATAGCGATAAATAATAGGAAAACTCTATACAAACACCTTAAAAATATAACTGAACGCTCTGATAAATCACCTTGTAAGTAAAAATACAAATAGTCCGTAATAGCCAATCCAGTTAATACTAGGATAAAAATAAACAATTTACTTTTTGCATTGAAAATAGCAGGTCGAAAGATCAGTGTAACTCCAAGTAATAGAAGCAATAAATCTATAATCGGAAAAATAAATGAGAGAAAAACATCTCCAATTGATAAGAATAAAATATTTGCAGATGGTTTATTAAATAGGTACCACTCTAATGTAAAAATAGCAGTAACAACAATGCATAAATCACAAAGTAAATACGCTTTCTCCCATTTGTTACATTCCATCATAATTTTATAAAAGAACGCAAAAAGAAAGAAGAATAAGAAAAACAGTAGAAATACATCAGAAATATTAAAATTTTGTATTGGTAATTCTACATTAAGTACTTGAAAAGCGGATATGAAATTTCCTATCAAAAAACACCCTATTGCAATAGTAATGCAAACCCAGAATACTCCTAACTTAATTTTTTGGGATAATATAGAATACAGTAATGAGATAAATACAGTAGTTTCAACGACTAAAGATGATAGTCGGATATTAAAATCTGATACGAAATAATGATTCGGAAAAACAAATAAAAATATAAAGCAAAAGCTTATATAAGTTATTAAAGCCAATATCAATACATAAAATTGCACATATACATGTTTACGCAATGGATTCACCTTCTTGATTTTTCTATACTTTTATTAAAAAATGGCTTGATGGTGGCACAAGTCCTACTAATTAAAATGTGTGCTACCTATTATCCATATTATGACCTTTTTAAAAGATTTCTTTCTACACACAACAATCTTATTAACTTTTTGTAGATGTTTACAATTATCAATACTGAGGATTCTAAAAAGGATAAGCTGAAAAATGTAATTTTTTAAGTATTTGAGCATCGTAAATTTGGCGGGTACAACTTATCTACTCTTTACATATGAGATAGAATCTACTCCTCTATTGGATTATAGTTGCTATCTGTCACACTTAAAAAGGAATGAAAATATACTATCATTAAAATAGAAATTCAAATTAGTTTACGAAACCAACTGTAACTATTATAGTTACACAAAAAGTTGATGTCAATTTCATATCCTCCCTTTTTAACGGACAAAAGACATGACCTATTGAATAAAAATGTGATGTTTATAAAAAGGGCGGTAAAGTTTTATCTCCTTACTCAAAGAATTATAAATGATTTAGAATTAGATGAAATTGAAGCTAATATTGCATCTCCCTAAAAAGAATGTTACTCTAAAAATAGAATTATGAAAGGAATGATGGATGAATAATGATTAACTAATTTATATTTTAAGTTGAATTTTATAACTTCAAACTACAAAATATAGGGTTAGTCTATCCATTTTTAAAATTCAGTTCATACTTTATTTGTCATGATTCAAATGATTAATAAGTACTTATTAAGTATAGACGAAAGACTAATCCTTCCGATTACAAATTGGGGGATTTTTTTATTCCCGTTTGTCTTAGTTGAAACTTACTAATTGTTAAATGTACTTCACAAATAAAGGAGCGAGAAAAATGAGTACTTCAGATACTATTGTTACACATGTAATGCTCTATATAAGTCGTTAATATCCATCAAACTTATATAGAGGAATTAAAAAATGGATGGATGTTCCGACTTTATATGAAACGTTTCGATATATAAAGGAGGAATTATTATGTCAATGATAAAGGTCCAAGACTTAACTTTTTCATACCCAGGTAGCTTTGATAATATTTTTGAAAGTGTAAACTTCCAAATAGATACGGATTGGAAGCTAGGATTTATTGGTAGAAACGGACGAGGTAAAACGACATTCTTTAATTTATTGTTAGGGAATTATGAGTATAGCGGGAAAATCCTTGCTTCAGTAGAATTCAATTATTTCCCCTACTCTGTTTCAGATAAGAACAAATTCACTCATGAAATCCTTGAAGAAATTTGTCCCCAAGCTGCAGATTGGGAACTTCTACGTGAGATATCCTATTTAAATGTTGATGCTGAGGTCATGTACAGACCATTTAAAACATTATCAAATGGGGAACAAACAAAAGTGTTGCTTGCTGCACTGTTTTTAAATGCGGGTCAATTTCTATTAATTGATGAACCAACAAATCACTTAGATACAGATGCACGAAAGATAGTCTCCAATTATCTAAGGAAGAAAAAAGGATTTATTTTAATTTCACATGACAGAATCTTTTTAGATGGGTGCGTTGACCATATCCTATCTATTAATAGAGCAAATATTGAAGTTCAAAGTGGTAACTATTCTTCTTGGAAGTTAAATTTTGATAGACAGCAAGAACACGAGAAGGCTACAAATGAGCGTCTACAAAAAGACATAGGGCGATTAAAACAGTCTTCCAAACGTTCAGCAAGTTGGTCTCATGACGTGGAAGCTTCAAAAAATGGAACGAGGAATTCAGGCTCTAAGTTGGATAAGGGGTTTGTAGGACATAAAGCAGCCAAGATGATGAAAAGAGCAAAAAACCTTGAATCAAGGCAACAAAAAGCTATTGAGGAAAAATCAAAATTACTAAAAAATGTGGAAAAAACTGAGTCATTAAAATTGGAACAATTGCAATTTAAATCAAATGAATTGGTTACTTTAGTTGACGTGTCCGTTAAGTACAATGATCAAATTGTGAATGAGCCGATTAGCTTCATAGTTGAACAAGGTGACCGAATTGTACTTGATGGAACGAATGGGAGCGGAAAAAGTAGTATCCTAAAACTAATTCTAGGACATCCGATACAGCATACAGGCTTAGTTACTTTAGGTACAGGACTCATCATTTCCTATGTCCAACAAGATACTTCTCATTTGAAGGGATCGCTATCAGGCTTTATTGAAGAGCACAAGATTGATGAAACCTTATTTAAGTCCATCCTAAGTAAGATGGACTTTGACCGAATTCAATTTGAAAAAGATATATCTCATTATTCTGGTGGACAAAAGAAAAAACTGCTTATCGCTAAAAGTTTATGTGAAAAAGCTCATATATATATATGGGACGAACCACTAAATTTTATAGATATCTATTCCCGCATGCAGATTGAAGAACTTATTCAACAATTTAATCCCACAATGGTTATTGTTGAGCATGATAAAATATTTCAACAAACAGTTGCAACGAAAACTATATCTATGTAGCTCAAAACGAATACTTGAAAATATAATCATTAACTTGAGTCTTTGAATTATAAAAACTTTAATGAATTGATAAAAAAAGCCTAATTTCTCTACAATACATTGAGAAATTAGGCTTTAAATAGTAATAATAGAATTCATAAACACTGAATAATTTACACATTAGGTTTATCTGTTAATGCAGTAACAATCCTGTCCACTAAGTTTTCTGGCATCCATTCATGATTTGTATCATTCGTTTCATTTGGTCCTAAAAAATCAATAAACTTTTTAAACTTTGGAAATAAAACAATAGAAGTGATCCAATGTATTGTATGATTTATGGAGAAGAAATGAAAAACTCCTTGCTTTTCACCCTCCTGTAATATTTCTTTTAACTGTTCAAAATTACCTATAAAATATGGTTGCTATTTTAAATGCCATTCACGCTTAAATATAGGAGTCTTCTTGGCTAAAATGATAAAAATAAGCACATCTTGTTATAAAAACAGATGTGCTTATTTTTTAATTTCTATGCATTTTTACGTTTTAAGAAAATCACTCCACCAACAATTAACAGTAATGCTCCTGCAGCCATAGAGATCCAACTTGTAAGATTAGTACCTGTTTGCGGTAACCATCCAATTTTAGATTGAATTTCTTTCTTAAGTTGTGGTTGTTCTTTTACTTGCTCGTTAGGTTGCTCTGGTGTTGGCGTATTTTTACCTGAATTTGGCTGTTCTGGTTTTGGTTGTTCCGATTTTCCCTCTTTAAATTTCACTGTTTGTCCCTTATCTTCAATTTCAGCGTGAATAGCTACTAATATATTATCTTGATACAGTTCTTCAAATACTACTACTTCTTTACCTTGTAATGCAGAAGCATTGAAAGTGAAGTCTAATGTGATAGAACCATTCTTCTCTTTAGCAGTAAACTTAGATTCTACTGTTACTTCTTTACCATCAACTAATAATGGCTTGTTTGTTGCTTTATCCATTAGTTTGCCTTTTACAACGTACTCTTTACCCACAATTAAGTCTTTGTATTCCACTTTATCTTGGATTGTTACAGTTTTAGAAGCATCTAACTCTTTAGAACCATCAGCTTTGTTTGTTGCTGTCGTTTTAATAAAAGGTTCTACAAATCGAACTGTTTGACCTACATCGTTAATGTCAGCATGAGTTGCAATTACTTGACCCTCATGTAATAAATCTTCAAACACGACTACTTCTCTTCCTTGCTGTTCAGCACCAACAAAAGTAAAGTCTAATGTTACAAAACCGTTCTTTTCTTTTGCAGTAAACTTCGTTTCAGCTGTTACTTCTTTTCCATCAATTAATAATGGTTTTTTAATAGCTTTGTTCATTAGTTTACCTTTTACAGTGTACTCTTTACCTACAACTAAGTTAGTATACTCCACTTTGTCTTGAATAGTGATAGAATCCTTTGAATGAATCTCTTTTCCACCATCAGCTTTGTTTGTTGCTGTCGTTTTTACTGATGGCTTAACGAACTTAACTGTTTGACCTTTATCATTGATATCAGCATGTGTCGTAACAACTTTTCCGTCTTTCAGTAACTCTTCGAATACTACTACTTCTTTTTCTTCTAAACCAGTTGCATCAAAAGTGAAATCTAGTGTAATAGAACCATTTGCTTCTTTTGGTGTAAACTTCGTTTCAACAGTTACTTCTTTACCATTTACAACTAATGGTTTATTAGTCTCTTTATTCATTAATTTACCTTTTAAAGTGTACTCTTTACCTACTTGTAGATCTTTGTATTCCACTTTATCTTGGATTGTTACAGACTTAGACGTGTGCATTTCTTTTGTACCATCTATTTTATCAGTAGCTGTTGTTTTTATTGAAGGAATCTTTTCATCTTTGACAATGTGTTTAATGATTTGACCATTCTCTTTAATTTCAAAAGAGAACGTTTCTTCATTTAATACATAACCGTTTGGTGCAACAGTTTCTTTATATGTGTATTTTCCAAATGGTAACTTTTCAAATTTAGCGATTCCTTTATCGTCTGTTTTTCCTTTTACTACTTCTTTTCCTGCTTCGTTATAAATCGTAAATTCTGCATTTGGAAGCTTGTTATTTCCATCAGCTACATCTACCTTTGTAATTTCTAGATCACCTTTGATAAGATGATTAACTGCCAATAACTCAATAATCTTTCCATGTTCCTTTATTTCGAACATAATCGGTTCTTTAACAAGAACGTAACCATTTGGAGAAGCCTTTTCTACAAATGAATATTTACCATACGCTAAATCTTTGACGTTAATCTCACCATTTTTATCTGTCTTATATTCCCCAACTACTTTTCCATTTGCATCTTTTAGCTCGAATGCTGCACCTTCTAATTTTTTACTAATATCTTCATTATCTACTTTTAGTAATTTTACACTACCTTTCACTTCGGTATTTTCCACTGTAAAAGTAAGTGTTTTATTGTGCTCTTTAATTTCAAAAGGATACTTTGTTTTATTTCCAATATATCCATTAGGTGTTTTTGTCTCTAAGAAATAATATTTACCATACGTAAGATCTTCAACGTTTGCAATTCCATTTTCTTTTGTTACTACTTTTTTCACTTCTTTTCCATCTTCAGTGAAGACTGTGAATTCAACATTTGGTAAAATCTTTCCTGAATCACTAAGCTTTTTAATTTCGATGTTACCTTTTACTTTGTTATTTACTATTTGGACAGCTCCTGTTTCCCCTGTCTTAACTTCAATAGTTTGTGGTTTATCATCTGAAACATAGCCTGTTGGTGCTTTAATTTCTTTTAATGTGTAAGTACCAATTGGTAAGTTGTTTAATTCTGCCATACCATCAGCACCAGTCGTGATTTTTCCGACTGATTCATTATTTGCATTAAAGACCTCAAATACTGCACCAGCTAAAACTTCTCCATTTTCTCCAACCTTTTTAATTTTTAAAGAACCAGCTGCTTCCCAATTTACTGCAAGATCACTACTAAGCTTTTCTTCATTTCTCTCTAATAGTACTGTAGCATTCTGAACAGTATCCGTACCACGGTAAGCAATTGCTTGAACTTTAGTTAAATTAGCAGCAACACTTAAATTAAATTCACCCGTTTTTGTATTCTTAGGAATTTGGATACGAAATTTTTCTCCAACTGAAAGCTGATCTTTCACTTCTCCATTTTCACTAACAATTCTAACTCCATTAGGTGCATTTTTCGCTACTACTTTATAAGAACCACTCTTAGCATTTGTTTGTACTGTATATAGATTCGTTTCGAAGAATTCACCTTTTAATTCTGCTTTTTGTTTTTCAGCTGGGATAACATTCATATAAATATCTTGCGTATCCCCACTATTATTAGCAGCATTGATAATTGTCTTAGCCGCTTTTTCAACATTTTTATTCGCATGTTTCAGTTCATTTACATCAAGTTGACCTAGTGCATTCCAAACCGCAAGTTGCGTTGCATAATGCGCTTCATTTTTATTAGCTACTCCCAGCTGTTCAGCACTTTTTTGCGGGAAACCATTTAATAAGACTCTATATACTACATTATCTGTTTTCCCCATTTCAGGAAGATCTTCACCATTTGGTGATTTTAATCCAAGGGTTAAGCAATAAGCAATTTGACCACTTGAATTTTTAATCATTTCAGTGCGAATGTACTTACCTAGACTATTACTATAACTCCAGTCCATTGAATATTTCTCATGCGTCATAACCTCTGCACTAGCCCTAGGTAAAAATACATTAAGGAATAATGCCAGTACTGATAATAATGTAAAAACTCTTATAATGACTCTCTTACCCAATTTTGTAACCTCCCTAGAATAAATTAATCCGAGTATATATCGCAATATCTAAAACATTCACGATCGACCCAATTATCATTATAAAACAATAAATTACAAATATTAAATAATTTTAATAAAATAGTCAAAAAATTTACACATTTTATTATTTATCAAGTTTTTTAACGAATTTACTATATACAAATTCTAAAACACGCCTACAATTTAAAAGACAAATATGTATGTTAAATATATAAATAGCAATTCCTTTACTCCAGTTATTAAGCTTTCCCCTATTAAAAATAGCCTTTTCATTTTCTTGTTAACCTGAGTAATTTATACACCTCTTTTAATCTATTACACTCCTCCATTTAAATATAAAGGTGACTTCTCGTTCAAATAATAAAGCGAAACTTTAATCCGCCCGATTCCCACCTAACTTCTTTGCTTTCATTGAATTTTTGGGCGGGAGTCTTACTGCCCAAAAATAACGGGATATATTATGCAATATTGCATTTGATAATCTTTTTCGTTGTAACTATAATGATTACAGGATTACTATTAATCTAATATTCTACATGGAGGTTTTATTATGTTTAAAAAAATTATTGTATCTTCTATGGCGCTTACTATGTTCGGTGGAGCTGCAACTATGCTAGAGGCACCTACTGCTCAAGCAGCTTCTTATAACTCAACGTCATCCTCTTACTTTGATGTCACTCCTGAAGAGGCCGTGGCTTTCTATCAATCTCAAGACTATAAAAAATTAAAAGTATTTTTGGATGACTTTGAAGCTAGAAACCCTTATACTCCAGGTGGAGGCTACGCTCAAGGGAGTGTACGTATGCAAAAATTCAACGATGCTCTTAGAGATGCCAAATTAACAAATGTCTACCAAGAATTTATTAGAATCTCATACTACAATCATTATCCAGAACCAAAATAATAACAACGGATTAAATGTTTATTATTTCTATAACTTAGCCTAATTTTAAATGTATAACCTAAAAATAATTACTAAAAACCACTCATATAAGGGTGGTTTTTCTATTTCCCCATATAATTTAGCGGAATGTTACATCATCTTTATTTTAATATCTTTTATAGTAGACATTCTCTCGTTGACACAATCTAGTAGGTTAGCAATGGGGATATCAAAATATATTTATAATTATTTTCTGTTTAATAGCAAAAAACGAACACCCTCTCACAACTAGATAAGGTGCTCGTTTTCATTTTTATCGGTAATTCTCAATTCATTTTAGCTTCTTTCCAATAAGCAAAGATTAAATTAACTTAAAAACAAAGCGTTTTAAATTTAATTCATAGATCTTACTGAAACTTGGAATTGCCCCTTAGAACCATCATCATTTGAAACGTAAATTTTATATGTTCCATTCGGTAATGGAGATAAAGCATTCCGTACATTTGTAACATTAATTTGTTGTTCTCCAGGTTTTATATAACCACCAACAATTAGCTCTGTATTTGGACCTTTTACACTATATCCC
Source organism: Bacillus sp. EKM501B (assembly GCF_011800505.1). Classification (NCBI taxonomy): domain Bacteria; kingdom Bacillati; phylum Bacillota; class Bacilli; order Caryophanales; family Bacillaceae; genus Bacillus; species Bacillus sp. EKM501B. Next base: position 9,501 of record NZ_JAALFZ010000009.1, read on the forward strand.
ATTGTATTTTGACCATTATTTTTCATAGAGAAGCTTAAGTCAGTACTCCCATCATATACGAAAGAAGTTACAGCCTCGCCACTATAATTCATTGTTTGGGTTAATAATAAGTCTGCAGAAACATGTTCAACTACATGAATTGGATCATTCGTTTTGTGTACTTCTTCAGCATAAGTATTATTCCCTAACACACCAAGTGTTAATGCTGAAACTACTCCACAACTAAGCACTAGTTTATTTAACTTCATTTTAAGTTCCCCCTTGATGTTTGTATTCTATTACCATCATACATCCTTTTTTAAGTGCGTTTTTATGTAATAATTCATATCTATAAACCTATATATTTTAACTTTTCGCCTTAATAGTTATTGAGAAAGCCACATAGATAAAGCTACAATATTACACTTCATAAAAAACATGTAAATTTTAAAGTCTTTTTCTAACAAAGTTTTATACGAGTAAGTACCAAAATACTCAAATAAATAGCATTTCTATTTCAGATAAAATGTACTAATAAAATTTTTCTAAAATTTCACTTTGTAATTTGATATATTCCATGTTAATATAACGAAGGCTACAAAACAGGAGTCACCACGCATATCATTTTCACAGAATATTCATACTTAAAAAGACTTATTTTATCAGTAACTCAATCCAAATTTCACCTATACAAAAGTTAGTTTATGATTTCATATGTACATAAATTTAAATAGATTTTTTATCTATTATTTTTTTCTATTTTCCTTATCAATTTTAATACGAGTAATATAACAGCACTTTTCAAGTACCCTTCCTTTTTTAGATAAAAAGTCTACTAATACTAAACATCTATGTCCAACTCATACATAATTCTACTTACAAACTATCGGAGATGCAAAACTATGGGAATTTCTACTCTTTTATTAAATACCTTTATTATAATAATTTGTATCCTTAGCTATCACGTATTTTGGCTAGAGTTTAAAGAAAAAATAACATGTAATAATATGTTATTTTCTATTCTTTCCTCCATTGCTATTATTTTTTGTATGACTTTTCCTTTTCATTTACATGTGGGATTTATTTATGATTTACGTTTTATTCCTATAATATTAGTTTTTCTATATGGAAATACAAAAAACATTGTTTTTATAGGAATTTTATATCTTTCTTACCGGTTTTACTTAGGCGGAAATGGCGTTCTTCCATCATTTATTATCTTTACTATCATTTCTGTTATAACAATGCTCTTTCGTTACTTATTACCTATGTATTTTAAAGAAAAAAAGATATTATTAAGCTTACTTCTTATTTTAGTATGTACAGCTTCCCTTTCTATTTGCGGTATTGTAACTCAAATAAATACAGGAGGTAAAATAGACTCTACTCTCATAGAATTTTTATTAAATTATATAGTCATTAATATTTTCACAGTATTATTATCAGTTTATTTTATAGAGGAAATGATTGAGAAATATAAAATGAAAGAAAAACTGCAACGGGCTGAAAAATTTTATATAGCTAGCGAACTAGCAGCGTCAATTGCACACGAAATCCACAATCCACTAACCACGGTACATGGATTCACTCAATTATTAAATGAAAAACATGCCTCTAAGCTATCTCAGGATCAATACTTAGAAATCATGTTAATTGAAATGCAGCAAATACAATCTACTATTAATAACTATTTATCTTTAACCAAACCACAGAATACCCTAAAAGAAAAAATAGATATTAATCACATTTTAAATCAGGTGAAAGATACTATTTCACCACTCGCTCTATCATACAAAGTTGAAATCAAACAAAATAGTACAGATTCCTTTTATATAAATGGAGACCCCGAAAAATTCAAACTCTGTCTAAACAACATCATCCAAAACGGAATTGAGGCTATGAAAAATGGTGGATTATTACAAATAAATATACAAAAAGTAAAAGGAAATATCATGATTGATATTATTGATTCAGGAATTGGGATGTCATCTCAACAAATAAAACGAATTGCTTTGCCATTCTATTCAACAACAGAAAAAGGAACTGGGCTTGGTACTATGATTGCTTATAGTATTATTAAAGAATTAAACGGAGATATAGAAATAGAGAGTGAATTAGGTAAAGGGACACGCTTTTCTATTAGTATCCCTTGCTAATGTGATAACAATTTTCTGTTTAGTTAATTACATAAATGAATTTTAAGAATCCCGCTAGCTAGCTTACTTATTAATTATCTTAAATTCATATGCGTTAATTAAATATAATAAGGATCAGAGCCTATCTATTGTTACAGATACACTCTGATCCTTTAGTTTAATTCAATTAAAAACACTTAATATTTATAACTTTTCTTACATCGTGATGAAATACTAGTTCATCGATTTTATCTTATTTACTGATTAGATTGGTTTAATATAAATATAACATCTCGCGACACTTAATTTGTTATTATCATTAGAGACATTGCCTGCAGTTGTTTTTTCATTAAAGTACAGACCTTTTTCCATTCATTGAAAAAGACAACTCCCCTTTTACTACTTCACTTCCACCGTATAATTCCCTGTCCCCCCGCCATACTGATACACATGTAAATAATACTTCCCTGGATACGTATAGTAACTACCTACTAGTTTATTCCCTTGTTGCTGAGCATACGTAACATAATTATTTAAATCTGCTTCAGAATAAAGTACCCAGTTCATTCCAATATTATTTTCATTCGTTACGTTAATTTGAAGGTTTTTAGCAGTCTCCACATTAAATTCAAAGAAATCACTTGTATCGCCATTTCCTAAACTAGCACGTAAAACTTGATTTAACTGCAATTGGTTTGCTGTTTGGAATGAGTTATTCGGTTCTTTTTCTACACTGTTATCTTCTTTCTTTTGAACAGTTACAGTCGCTGTAGCAGTATTAGTTGCTCCTTTATCGTCTGTTACCGTTAATTTCGTCGTATACGTTCCTTCTTTTGTATATACGTGAGTTGGATTTTGCTCATTACTTACTGCTCCATCACCAAACTCCCATTTATACGAAGTAATTTTCCCGTCTTCATCTTTTGATCCGTCGCTTGTAAATAAAATTGCTTCATTTACATTTCCGCTATACGGACCGTTTATAACTGCAACTGGTGCTTTATTCTCTGCACCTTCTTCTGTATTAATACCGTGGAACACAACATCATATTCAAATTGTCCTGATGTATTCACGCGATATTTTACAAAGTATGCTGTTACTGTTTTATAGCCTGTCCATTCCTTTGCACTTAAACGTTTTAACGTATCATTAACGTTTTGTGTAATTGTTTTCCAATCTTCATATTCTCCTTTTGCTGCAGTTCCTGTATATGTTCCTTGTAGTGTGAATGTATTAAAGAACTGTGATTTATTTTTCTTCACTGATACATTTTTCAATTTTGCTTCCGCTGTTATTTCTGCTGCAATATCTGAAACTGGCTTCGATGCATGATTCGCTAAATAATCGTCTGATACTAATGGCACATTATATTTCTCACGATTATCAACTAGCATTTGCATATAGTCCTGATATTCTTTATTTAAATTCGCATCTTTACTTAATGTAGAGCGATATGCATCATATGCTGTTACATCATTTTTCCTAATAAGATCATGTATTTTATCGAACATATCATATCTCTTATTGTACATATACGATTGTAAAGCAAAGGAATAATTATAGAAATCCCACGTTCCATACTTTGCATTTAACGTTCGCTCTGCCGTATAACGCTCTGCTGGATTTGAAGATAATCCTCCTATAATACTCTTTCTCGGTACAACATTATCCGTTCTCGTTGCCCCTGCAAAAAATTCAGCATTTCCTTCTTCAAACCAAGATAATCTTTCATTTTCATATATTTTCCCTTGTCCCCATAACCCTGGTACTTCATATCTACCTTGTAAATAATGCGTGAACTCGTGTCTGAATAATTCTTCTAAACTATAAATACTTTCTTCTGGCGTACGCTCATAAGTAAAGAACGTACCTGTTCCTTCTATATAAAGACCACCGTTATTCGTTTCATAACCGTACAATTGACGATTAAATTGATATTCTGCTGGGCTATTATAAATAACCATCGTTAATACATCATCAGGATTTCCTTTTTCTAAAGGTTGATCACTTTCAACCGTACGATGGAATTGTGCCTTTACTTCTTTTGCCGCCCAATATAAACGTTTTACTTTTTCTTCTGTCACTTTATCTCCAGCTTTTAAAACAATTGCCCCATCATCAAACGTATACGTTTTTGGCAAATATTTTTTCTTTCCATCTTCTCTTATTTGATCTAAATTCACTACTTTACCATTTGCATCTTTTCCGCCATAATTCGTTGCAATTTGCTCAGCAGCTACGAAATATTGCTCCCCTAAATACGGATACATTTTCATCGCATCTGTTACAACTTGTAACCCTTTCGTTCCTGTACTATGGAACATACCGAGTCTACCTGTATAATAAATGCCATTATTAATAAGCCAACCGGTTTTTTCTGTAATCGTTCCCATTAATGCAAAACGACTTAATTCATTAATATAACTATCTATTTTCTGATACCATACTGTATCTTTCGGTGCTTTCCTCGTATCGTACAAATACGATTGAATGTCGTAATCAACACCTTGCATAATATCGTAAATAGCATTTCCAGCTGAAAGATTATCTACTAATGTAGAAAAATTATCATTATATTGTTTAAAAATCTTTGCAGCTGATGTTATCGTTTCCACATCACTTGAAGCGTTTCCTATTAACTTTCCGTATGATGATACCACTCTATTTTGCTCTAATGTACCCAGCTTGAAATTTGAATTGTTAGCCATCGCTTTTAATGCAGGTAAGCATTTATCATGATAACTCCGTTCATTTAATTTACTAAGTTCTGAATTATAAAATCCTAAATAAAATCCTGAACGTAATACCTCTACTAATGTCTCAATCCCTTTTGAATCATCCTTCGTATAGGCTTGTCCTTGCTGCTTCAATTTATCAATAATCGCCTGCATCCTACTATCATTTTGATAGAATGCTAGACTGTCTGTATTAAACTGAAATAGCCCCGTAATTTGCTCCCAATCAATTGTTACAAGTAAATCTACTAACTGCTGATTGCTTAATTGATTTAATTCGGCAATTGTATAAGTTTTCGCTACAGCTAATTGCTTACTTCCTTTTTTCACCTCAGGTGGTCTTTGTGATAAATCGGCAAATTGTAACCTTTTCTCAAAAGACTTGCTTTCGAGCACTTTCGATGAATGAGCTAATTCTTGTACTGGTAGTTGTACACCGACTGGCTCCATTTTGAGCACATTTCGATAAGAAACTTGCTCTCCCTTAGTATCTTCTGCCAAACTTACCCCTTGAAAACTCCCTAACATTAAACTAGCAAAACTTACCCCTACTAACATTTTCTTTGAATAGCCTTTCATGCTCTCCCCTACCTTACATTTTTAGTGTCCCGCTCCATTATTTTACTATTTTTACTTTTTGTCCTGTATTGAGAAAAAATAAGGTAACGTTCACACATGTATCCATTCCATATAAAATTAACGCTTGACTTTCCGTGCATTTTATATCAAAAAAAGATAGATAATAGCAAAATTCCTGCTACATCTATCCTCGTTTTCAACACTATGATTTTAACTTTATAAATGTAACTTCCGGTAATGTTTGCATATGCTGAATAAACTCATTCTTTTCTTCTGACGATATATTTTTCAGTTGCATCCCTACCTTATAAACAGTTTCTGTACCTTGCTGTGAAGCTTCCACCTCATATGAGAGTATTGGGATGCCTTTCACTTGTAGTGTTTCTAATATTTGTTGTACCGCTTCATGTTTATTTACAAACATTTGCACTGTTATATTTTGTGGAAATAAAAATTGTACCTTAAAAATACGACTTACAATTTCTAAACCAATTAAAACGAGAATCGTCGCTCCAATGCCTACTACATACATTCCCGCTCCAATTGCTAATCCTATGCCGGCAGTAGCCCATAAACCAGCCGCAGTCGTTAATCCTTTCACCGCCTGCTTTTGAATAATAATTGTGCCTGCACCTAAAAAACCAACTCCACTAACGACTTGTGCTGCAATACGACTTGGATCTAGAGACATATGCTCTTCAAACACAATATCTGAAAAGGCATATTTCGAAACAACCATTATTAACGCACTTCCTACCGCTACGAGGAAATGAGTCTTTAATCCAGCTTCTTTCGATCGAATTTCTCTTTCAATACCAATCATTGCTCCTAACAAGCCAGCAACACCGATTCGTATAATAAAATCAAAATCTACACTCACGGGCACTTCCCCCTTTCATTCATTATAGATAGATAAAACAAAAATTATCACAAACATCCTTTTATTTACATGTAGGGATACTACTAAAATATACTTAATACTCCGACCGTTTTATGTTAATATTTTAAATATTAACATAAAATAAATAACTTCTAATTTTAAACCTCCACTAATTTTCTAAAAAAACAAAGATGGATTACATGAAATTAGGTTGAGAAATCATGGAAAACGCTTTCACTTTGTATCGTAATTTTTTATAAAAACTATATAAATAAAGGAGCTTACTAACAATGAACGTCTCATTACTCACACCTACTACTGATTTACAAGAAGAATACTTAGATTTCTATAACGAATGGAAAGATAGCGGTGAAACAATGATCCCGTGGGTTATCTCAAAAAATCCTGCCAACTTCCCAGCTATGGTTCAAGAACTTCTCGATGCGCATAACGGAATAAATATCCCTGAAACTTGGGTACCAGACTCTACATATTGGCTTGTTACAGATGAAAATAAAATTGTGGGAGCTGTTAATATACGTCATAGTTTAACCAAACATTTATTTAACGCTGGCGGTCACATTGGTTATGGCATTCGCCCTTCTGAAAGAAGAAAAGGTTATGCTACGAAGTTACTAGCATTATCATTAGAAAAAACGAAGGAGTTAGACATCACGAAAGTACTTGTCGTTTGCGACGCTGTGAATACCGCTTCTGAAAAAACGATTTTGCATAACGGCGGGATTCGTGATGATGATTTCACTGAGGAAGATGGGAATATAGTAAGAAGATATTGGATTGAGCTATGAATAATCACAAATAAGCGAGAAAGTGATTATACACTTTCTCGCTTATTTTACACTGCTTCTATTTCAAACTGCACTGTAATACCACTTGGATCTACCACCACAAACCCATTTGTAGTTTCATTTATTTCATGTTGTTTTTCTATTAATCTTTCTTTCACTTCGTCTAACGCTTCTTTATGCGGTAGTACAATAGCATATACCTTTAGTCCAGTTGCATATACTGGTGGGTGTGGATTGTTTACTCCGTTCCACGTATTTGCACCAATATGGTGATGATATCCCCCTGCTGAAATAAATAAGCAATCCTCTTCACGCTGTTGTACTTCAAAACCTACTGTTTCCACATAAAATTCATGTGATTTCTCTACATCAGCTATTCGTAAATGTACGTGCCCAACGACAGTATTAGCAGGCAAACCATCAAAATCATAATCAACGAGTGTTGCCAATTCTTTTAAATCAAGTGGTGTACTTCCTCCTGATCCTTCTCCCCATTGATCACGCGGACGGTCTGCATAAATTTCAATACCATTTCCCTCTAAATCTTGCAAATAAAAAGCTTCGCTATATGTATGATCACTTGCACTATTAAACCTTGAAATTGGTAAAATTTCATTTGAATATGTATAACGCCCTTCTTGCTCATCCGGGCTGTCAATTACATTCTTATTACGAAGAACCCCAAATAGCGCAGAAGCAAAAGCTTCACGAGTCGGAACTAAAAAGGCTACATGATATATACCAGTCGTACGCGGTTCTTGCAGTACCCCGTCCTCTAACTTTTCAAGAACAAGTAACGCGTTCTTTCCACCTTTTCCAGATAAATATGCTTTATTCCCCTCTTGCTTAATTACCTCTAATCCTACAACATTCTCATAAAAAGCAATTTGACGCTCTAAGTCTTTCACTTTAAATTCAACATGACCAATACGTGTTTTCGGATGAATTTGTACCATGAATAACTCCATCTCCTTATCCCTATATTTTTCCATTACATATAACCGTTACTATGAAGGATACAACTAAAATCATCCTATGTAAATAAGAAAAGTCAGAATTTATATACATTTTTATTTTCATAATAAAAATGCCACCTTTTCTAAATTTCAGAAAAGGTGGCTTTATAACTCTTATCTCATTTTATGTACTTCAGCAACTAGCTTTCCACCCTGAATGCCCATATAAAGCTTCACAGGTGCATCATTCGTATTTTCAAATACTAAATCTAAATATGGATATGCAATTGTAGCATCTCTTCCTTGTGGAACATAACCTACCGTTTTAGAATGTGTAGTTCTCTCCACCATTTTCAGGCCAGCTTGATCTGCTGCATTGTATAAAGTTGAAGATGTTTGACAAACACCACCGCCATATCCATCTACTAATTTACCATCAACTATTTCTTTCCCTAATTGATATCCTTTATCTGGTGTTGTATCACCGATTAATGAATTAAAAGAGAAACGGTCTCCTTTTGCTAACACAACTCCATTTATGCTCGCTGCTGACAAACGAATATTCTCAATACGGCCACCTGTTGAACCACCTAAGTTCGTTTCATATCTACCAATTACCGCACCATTTCCTTGCGCATCACTTAATGTTGCGACTGGTTTTTTCTCCACGATCGGCAACTGATACGTAGCATCCCACATACCAACATTTAACAATTTATCTACTAATTCTTTTTCCATTAATTCATAAGAAGGTTTTCCTTCTTGCCAACTTCCATCAGGTGCTATACGTGAAGGAACCATTTTTTTGTCGACGCTTTTTCCAATCTCACCAACAACCTTTGTGACAGACTTTTTAAATTTCGCTTCATCTTCAAAATAGCCTAAACTAGATAAATCTATTTTTTTCACTTCAGTACCAGTTCGACCATCAACTAAACTAATAGTATCCTGTACTTCTGCTTTAGCCTCTACAGTGTGCCCACCAATATCACTTACCAATGCAACATCACTTACTTTTGCACCACAGCCACTCATTATAGCTACACATAACACCCCAACTAATATACCCTTTACTTTACGGAACAATATACTCTCTCCCTTTCCCCAACATCACTATTATGTATTTATTTCATTTTTATGTATGTTTTGTTACAATCATTTTACAATATGTTTATAAAATGTTACAAGTTATTTTTCACTCTATATAAATTACTCTTTTCTTTTATAAATGTCTATACATATTTACATAAAAGTTTGAGTTTGATAGAATTGTAACTTTTATGTAAACTCTCCCTTTTATCCAGTATATACCATTACACAAAAGAAATACAAATCAAAAACCCTCAAGCTATTTTTTATAAAGTGAAACTGTAATCAGTGGGGGTCTTATTGCCCAGCAAATAGCGCGATAAAGAGAAATCCCGTCAACATAAATAGGTATTTGCCGTGCCACCGCTCCGCTTTTGCACATACATTATGGTGAATTCAACCTATTTTAAAGAAATGGAGGATGTTATTATGTATCCCTACAATCCATATGATCCATATAATCAATATGCGTACCAACAACCACAGTATGACTTACAAACACAATATCAATCTTATATAGATCAAGCAGAGCAAACGAATCCATATGAATCTGACCAAAATAGACAATTTCAACTTCCAATCTCTTTTCCTGGCACTGGAAATCGTCAATTAGAAAGACGCGTAAATGAGCTTGAACAAAGAGTACGTCAACTAGAAAATACAGTTGAGCGCCATACACGTAGACTAAACCGCTTAAACCAACGTTTACGCACAGTAGAAAACAGACTAAACATTCCATTCACAGCATTAGAAGACGGATTTTAATCGAGAAAATAAAGATTATATAAAGGAAGGGGCTTCCCCTTCCTTATATAAATTGACGAAAGTTTTTTCCATCTCTATACTGATAAGAGTTAATGAAATGAAACAAGGTGATAAATATGGATTTTGAAATAAATTATCTTTCCTTTTATGTTGTACAAGTAGAAGGAAAAGGTGAAGCAGTTGATAAACGCTACAAACATTTTCAAACTTTAGACGCTGAAGAATATGAAGATAGCTCCTTAAAAGAATTTTTAAATGGGGAGTTATTAAAAATATCGAAGCGAAAAGTAGAACGTCATGCAAAAACAGAACAAGCCCCAACAAAAATTGGTCGCTTTATTGTAGAAGAAGGGCACGAACTTGATTCAAACCCTCATTACAACCTTTTTAATCGTATTCGCTTTGCAGAAACAAAAGAAAACTTTAAAGATATGAGCGAACCTCTCGTTTATACATATCTTGACACAAGCGCTGTACGTGGTGGTGTATTTTTAATTGCTCAGGCAAAACTACGCAAATACTTTGATGATCCATTCGTATTCGTAATGAAATGCGACTTTGAACCAAAGGTTGCTTCTATTTCTGATGAATCAACACTGATTCGTAACGTTGAAATGGCCATCACAACAAAGAATATGAAATCTATCCAATATCCGTACATGCCTGAAGAAGGAATGGTTGAAGTAGGCGAACTAAAAATACATCAAGCATCACATGCCCGCTACTTTGAAGACTTCTTAAAATTCGTCGAATATGAACGCTCTATGCCTGAAATTATGAAAACACAAGTAATGGACATGGTATACGACCAAATTGAAGATGTATTTGAAGAAGGTACGGAAGAACGCGAACAATTCGACCAAGCGATGGAAGTATGGGCTGCCAGTCCGAAACGCGAAATTATGGAACAATTTTCAACTGAAGAAGTAATGGAAGCAACCGCTCAAATCGTCGAGCATGCTCCTGAAGTGGAATTAAAACTAAAAGCCGATCATATCTCTGTGAAGGCGTTGCTTGCGGATTTTGGGGATCAAATACATATTGCGAAGGTAAATGATCGATATGTACTTATGATTGAAGCAGACACACTTACATTTGAAAAAGGCTTCTCTCCTATTGAGTTTCTGAAGCCAGATGAGCTGCAAGATGTGATTGAGCGGATTGAGAATAAGCAGCAGTATTCGTTTGATCCGAGCGGTATTGAATAAAGTGAAACTTTAATCAGTGGGGTTTTGTTCATCCCCCACTAATTATTAGCCCTCACCAATCGGGCTTTTACGGGATAAATACTTCCATATAACTGTTGTTACTGGGCGCTTTTAATAAGCGCTCTTTTATTTATATTAAAAACCGATTCTACTAAGAATCGATTTTTCTGCTTTATAATAAAACATGTTTATTTTTAAATTTTTTTGATGCAAGATGACATTTGTTGCAGAATCAAATATATCCCTTCCTTGTTATACAGGCTTATTTCCATTAGAAATATCTACTTCAATATTTCTAGTTGACCAAGTCCTTCTATAAGTTGTTAAAATGCAAATTTCACTTTACTACCTCAAATTTATTGTACTCGTAAAAAGATAATTGAAAACGATATTCCGGATGTTCTCTCACCCAATCGTAGGCTTCTTCTAAAATTTCCATTTTGTTTTGCAAGTCATTAAGTTCACTACATTCGTCCCTTTTCTGTTTGCACAGAGGGCAGAATCCATTCACTATTTCCGCACTCGTCGCCCTAATAGTTTTACTTTCTAAATCAACTACTAGACGAAGAATAACAGAATGCTCTTCTTTTGTAGTCACCTTCATTTCAGCAATCCGATCCTCATTCCAAAAGACACCGTTTAATTCCATCTTTACTGTGACATCTTTAATATCCAAGTCTACCACTATCATACCTCCCTTGTACAAAACTCAATCTTACTCTTCTATTTTAAACTTTAATACACCACAACTTAAAGAGATATTAAGTTTTTTCCAATTCTTCTTTACTATGAAAGAAAGTGTAGTTAATGCTAATTGTGTGGTAAATATTATCCCAAAAACTAAAACAGTTAAAATGTTAAAGATTGTTTCCATTAAACTACACTCTTTTCTTTATATATATTTTTATTTTATTAATACAGTTTAAAACTCTTATTACGTCTTAACACTCCCAAAGCAATTATAATGTACAATCACAACAACAAGTTGATGCCTATTTAATATCAATACGCTGTTATTACATGTATGTAGTTAGAGATGGAGGAGCAATTCATTTAACCTCTGTATTCTCCTCCATCTCAGCCAAATACCTAATCTGTCGTTCCGCTTTTCTCACTGCTGTACGAAAATGTTTTTTCAGGAGTTCTACTGTATTTTCACTTATATAATATCTTTCCGTTATACTTTCCCACGTGTCACCACTTTCAAATGTACTCCATTCAAAAGGGCGTTCTGTATTTTTCTTTAGTTCTTTAAACACCCATTTTCGCATCTTTTTTTTCGCTTTTTCTGTTAGTTTTCCGTTTTTTACAAGTTCAAGTTCACCATGTCTTTTGTATCGCTTATTAATATCTCTCTCGCTATACACTTTAAGAAGTATATTTGCTGTATTTTCAGCATCTGCTAAAGCACGGTGCTGTTTTCCTTCCCACGTTAAAGCGAGCTGTTCTACCGCAAATTGTAAACTTGGCGTATGTTCAAACAATTCCTCATATGCTTGGAAAACAAATTTTTGCAAATCAATTCTATTTTCTTTTTCTATACTTGGGCATTCAACACCATATAATGTACAATCATGAGATAGAAAGCGATAATCTTCTTTTCCCCATGAAACAAATATAGAACCTTCGCCGATGAACTGAATAAATTTCTCTATAATTTGAGGGAATTTTTCTACACCCATTAAATCTTTTTTCGTAATACCGGTTAATTTTGTTGTATGACGAGTTAATCGTGCACTTGGTTTTACTAACTCCGAAAATTCTTCAATTATCTTCATTGTACCTATTTCTATTTTTACAGCTCCGATATCAACTATTTCTGATGGATCTTCTGATTTATACGGTCTGAAATTCCTTTCAATATCAAACACAATGAAATGTGTAGCGTTTTTCAATTTATTTACCTCTTTCTAAATTGCTTTTCACACAAACACTTTATTTTCAGTATTTATTTATTCATGTACTTTATACAAAAATACTCCGAATAAATAAATGAAAATTCAGTCTTGTTATGATATGTAAGTAGGAGGACATCTATAAAAGTGCAAAAAAAAAGAAGGGCGAGCCCTTCTTTTTTCAAAAATTACTTCTTGTTTACGTTAGTAGCTTGAGGTCCACGGTTACCTTGTTCTACTTCGAAAGTAACTTCTTGACCTTCTTCTAAAGTTTTGAAGCCTTCGCCTTGGATAGCTGAGAAATGAACGAATACGTCTTCTCCGCCTTCAACTTCGATGAAACCGAAACCTTTTTCTGAGTTAAACCATTTTACTTTACCGTTTTGCATGAAAAAAATCCTCCTACAATGTACCTATATGTACATATTCATTTTCAACCACCTTACAATAATAAGCCAGATATTAAAAAACTGCAACCCCTGAGGAGATTTAACATTGCTATCCTCCTCGGAAGTTACAGCTCATTTAAATCTCTATATTATTAAAAGTAAAATGGTTTAAACATACTATATCATATCAATATAATAAAAGTAAAGTTTTTTCTTAAATTATTTTTTGTTCCCACTGCATTGCTTTTAATTCACCTGATCCGGCTACTACATAACCCTCTTTTTGATTAACAATGCGCCATCCGTGCCCTTTAACTGAATCACATACTGTAACAATACCTTCTTCAAGAAGCACACGGCACACACTACTAATACCCGCCTTATTTTGCGTTGAAGTTGTATATAAAACATGTTGATCTACACTTAAGTCTAAATAACTACTTGCTTTCTGCTCACTTTGACATGTGTGCCAATATATTTTTTCACTTGCAATACTTTCATCTATTTTACAATAAGAAATATTCCCGCTAACTCCCTTGCACGATCCACTTGCCGCTACTAAATAAGAATTGTGTAAAGTCAACGCGGAGATCATTTGATTCATCGCAATTTTAATCCTCTTTAATTTACGTGTCTTCAAATCAAAGAGCCAAACACCACCATATTTAGCATGTATTTTCGTACCAATAAATAAGTAATGTTTATATAAAAATAACGATCGAATAGACGGTGCCGCACTGCCATACTCAAGAAACGGATGAATAGTTTCCCATGTCGAACCGAAATTATTAGAAAGATACAGCGTTTTTTCTCCATGAGCAACAACAGTTCCTTGTACATTGCTACATACATTCCAACTCGTTGCTTTTGTTGGAAAACGCTGAATTGTCCAGTTCTCTCCACCATTCATACTACGAATAAAAATCCCTTCGTCACCTACACCATAAACTACATTATCTTCGCTATGTAAATCCCTAATTCGTTTTTGAAAACCATTTAAAATTCGTTTCCATTCTCCGTCTTGTTCAACAAATAAGCCATTATATGTAGTAGCTAACAACAGTTTTCCATCTCTTAACTTTGTAATAGCAGTTGCACTTAACATTGTCTCCACGTTGACACTCCCATTCTTAGAACTTCTCAGCAAATGCAATTGCAAAATTACTGCATTTTTCAACATCCTCTTCATCTTCTGGAGCTAATTCAATTTTTAGCCCTTCTTGTACAAGCTCTGCACCGCGCTCTACAAGACGTTCTTCAAATATCGTTACCGCTTCACAAAACAGTTCATACGCTGTATCACCCGATCCGAACACCGCTACCTTTTTCCCAGCTAAATCTATATTTTCTAAGTCATCATGAAAATCTTCCGCTTCAAATGGTAATTCACCATCGCCCCACGTATAAGATCCTAAAATGATTCCATCATAAGCTAATAATTCTTCAGCATCCATGCCTTCCATTTCTTGCAATACTACTTCATGATCAAAAGCATCTAAACTAACTTTAATTAAATCAGCAATACTCTCTGTATTTCCTGACATACTTGCATAAGCTATTAAAATTTTTGCCACTTTGGCATCCCCCTCTAACAATAAATGATTCTCATTCTCATTATATTAATAATGAGAATCAATTTCAATTGATTTTTTTCTACTTTTATTTACATTTCACATCTGACTATTTATATTTCATTTTAAATATCTACATTCATATTCAACTATTGCCAAATCTATCTTCAAACATTATTGTATTATCATCATTTCACATTACTTATTTCAAATAAAAAATGTTTTTGTATCATGCTCAATCTCTAATCAATTGTTCACTTTACAGAAAGAGGAGTCCTTATGATGAGAAAGTATTTTATTAGATTTTTAAAAGCAACCTCCCTTTTAACAATATTCTTACTAATAGGAGCTGCTATTATTTTATTCGGTACTTCATACGGTCATAATTTACGTGTTATCGCAGCCGAGAGTATTTTAACTTCTCAGCATCCACAATATGCAAAATTCACGTTATTGTCTGATGAAGAATTAAATGATATTTCTCAATCCATCACAAATCCAAAATGGAAAAATAGTGAATTTTTAACTTCTAAACTTTCAAAAAAAGAGTTAGAAAGACGAAAAGATTTACCACTAGATGTTTCTATTGAAACAATAAAGAAAAAATATAATGATCATTTTTTCGAAGGGAAATTAATGACAATTAGTAATCCATTCAACGTAAAACTTGTTACCCAGCAAGGTTCAGAAGGTAAAGACGTCGGAGAAAAAATATACGTAATGGCAAAGCGAAACCATGCAGTTGCCGCTGTCAATGCCAGTGGTTTTTGGGATGAAACCGGGCATGGTGGTGGTAAAACCGGAATCGGTATTGTTATTGAAAACGGTAAAGTTATAAACACGCCGAAAGATATTAATACCCCTACCCTCACTAGTGGTATTACAAAATATGGACAAATGGTTTCTGGAGAGTTTTCTGCTAACCAATTGTTAAATAAAAATGTTGTTTCCGCTGCTGGATTTATGCCTCAGCTAATTGTAAATGGAGAAAAAATGATTACAAATGATGGTGGTTGGGGATATGGCCCTCGAAGCATTATGGCTCAGAAAAAAGATGGATCGATTATGTTTTTCGTCATTGATGGTAGACAACCTCATAGCATTGGTGCTTCCTTGAGAGATTGTCAAGATATTCTTTATGAAAAAGGTGCTGTCAATGCGATGGCAATGGACGGTGGATCATCAGCAACATTATATGCAATGGGAGATATTTTAAATATCCCTTCCACCTTATCTCATAAATCACGCTATTTACCAAACGCATGGGTAGTTACAGCGAACCCTAAGCAACAAGTTCATGTAACAATAGACGGTAATTCTGCGAGCTCTCAAAAAATTTCTGAATTAACAAGGACGACTGCTATAGCTTTCAATAAATAAAAAAGCACAGATGACTATACAATCATCTGTGCTTTTTTATTACTTTTTAAAAATACCAAACGGCTTTCCAACTGGTAAAACAACTTTTCCGAAGTGTGTGTTTAACACTGCTGCTGCTGAACCATAGAAAGATAATAATGAAATAAGAAGTTCAGAATATGCTGCTAAATTATGCATTGCATGCGGCATAACACCTAAAGTACTTAATGAAAGACCGATAAATAAGAAATCAATAAGGACGAAAATCATAAATAATACTTTATGTGTTTCCATTGCACCAATTGTCATAAAGATTGTGAAAATCAAATATCCGATAAAGGCTACACCAAGCTGTTTTGAATCTGCAGCTTGTGCTAATTTTTCGCCAAATACTCCAAGTTGAATTAACCAAGTCATTCCAACACCTAGCCAAAATAGACCGTACGCACCGAATGCTGTTGTACCGAATGTATTGTTATGCTTTGCATCATGAATGCAAGCAAAGATTTGTGCAAATCCTCCTAAAAAGATTGCCCACGGTAATACAAGTGAAACGCCATCTGTTAAGCCTAACTTTTGAGATGATGCTACAAGTGTTACCATCGCTAATCCAAATAGACCAATTCCAGATGGATCTGCTGTTGTCATTTTCACATGATGTGTAGTAGTTTGATTGCTCATATAAACCTCCTGATTATAAACATACTCGAATACAATACTTAAATCAGAAGCCTATGTCAATGGTTTTTTTTGTATGTTGTCAGACGTTATATTTTATAATGATTAAATATATTTCCGACCACTTCATAAGGTTTTATATTCACTTTTTCCAACTCATTTATCGGTAGCCATAACGGAATATAACTTCCTCTACCTTCCCACTGAAATTCCTCAGCTGTTCCACTTCCGAACACTCCGCCTGTAATATAGGCAGCATAATAATATTCATTTCCTTTATATTTTACCTTTGCAATAAGGTGCTCCACTTTTATATGTACCCCTAATTCTTCGTATACCTCTCTTTTCGTTGCCTCTTCAGGCGTTTCACCTTCCTCAATCCCTCCGCCAGGAAACACATAATATGTTTCCTCTTCTCGAATACGTTTTATAAGAGCGATTTTTCCTTCCTGTACAATGATAGCCGCTCCGCGATTTCTTATCATTTTATTACCTCAATACGAATCGCAACTGTTCCCCACTCTTTTTCTTGTTCTTTCGTATATATTTTGTATGTACTTTCTAACATTTCCTCTAAACTATCATTTTCACAATCCAATAATTTTTTATCGATTTGTTCATACATGGCTTTAAAGCTCTCGTATCGCTTTATTTCCGTTACTTTTACCGTCATCATTTCTTTTGTCGTAAGATTCGTAAATACGATTTCATCGCCTTTGTTTATTAGTTGACGTTTTTCATCGTATAGGCGTACTTCATATACTTTTTTTCCTGATTGAATTGACTGAAACGGTTTATTATATAGACCCAGTTCGTATCGCATATATCCCACTTCCTTTTGTTCATTTCACCTATTAATACAGTTCACATTACTACATCTTGCATATAATATTCCATACGTATCACTTAATTGAGAAAGGAGGCTGAAGAAGCATGTTATATTTAAATCAAAAACCTGAATATAATAAATATGATATTGGTGATTATACTTATAGTAAAGTAGGGCCAACCATTTTTTCTTGGAACGATGAAACAAAATTAAAAATAGGTAAGTTTTGTTCATTAGCAGAAGAAGTCGTTTTCATACTTGGCGGTGAACATCGCGCAGACTGGATAACAACTTATCCATTTAATGCACTTTTTGATGAAGGAGCACATATTACTGGTCACCCTTCTTCAAAAGGTGATATCGTAGTCGGCAATGATGTATGGATTGGTTATCAATCCTGCATTTTATCTGGTGTTACAATTGGTAACGGGGCCATTATCGGCGCCAGGAGCATTGTTACAAAAGATGTACCCCCGTATGCAATTGTAGCTGGTAATCCTGCAAAATTTGTTCGATATCGTTTCCCGCAAGAAACGATTGACAAACTAGAGAATCTCGCATGGTGGGACTGGGACATTTCTGTTATAAAAGGAGCCATTCCATTACTACTCTCCGACAAAATCGACGAATTTTTCACCTCACCCGAAAAAGAATCTACATGATAAATATAGAAAGAGCATCCTTTTTTCCGGATGCTCTTTCTGTATTTATTTTTTATTTATTTTTTATTTATTTTTTATTTATTTTTTATTTATTTGCAAATGATTACACGGAGAACATTGAAAAGGAATTTTCCCTAAGCAATTAAGATTCGTTTCACAAATTTGTTCTATCGTTGGAACAAATGGAATGACAACTATGTTACTTTCTACCATTTGTGTAACAGGTGGCAATACTGTGCCTACTTGATGTTCGAAACGAATACTCGCTTGATTTATATAATTTCCTGAACCATTTGGCGCGCTCTGCACTACTACTTGGAACGAAACTGTCCGTGCTTCACCTGGATTTAAATTTCCTATAATAAAACCTGATACTGGGTTTACATTTAGCACTGGCGTATTATCAATCGTTACAGTTCCAAGGACAAATTGAACACTACTATCTAACATATCTTGAAAACGAATATTTTGTATTGCTGTATCCCCCGTATTTGTAATAACTGTCGTAAACGTAATAACATCGCCAATTGTTGCTGCCTGTAAATTTGCCGTTTTTACGACTGTCGTTGAGACATTTTGAGAAATAAACGGGATAACAACTGTATTGCTATCACCTTCAACTACTACTGGCGGCTCATTCGGATTTACAGTTGCGAGCCCATTTGCTATAGCAGTATTTGTAACTAAATTATTTATTTGTCCTCCTGTTATTACAACTTGGAAATTAATAATTGCTGCGTCATTTGGCTGAAAATCACCTAACGGAATACCGGTATTCGGATTAGCAAATGGAAGAGGTACATCATTTACCGTTACCGTGCCATTTATAAATAAAGTATTCGGATCAATGATATCTGTTAAAACAATATTCGTCACAGGAACTGTACTGTCATTTATAACGGCAATTCCATAAGTGACAACATCTCCTACCATCGCTACTTCAAAGTTTGCTCCTTTTGCAACAAATAAGATTGCAGTATTTACCGTCACTATAACTGTATTGCTCGTATCCATCACTGTAACTGGAGGCTCCCCTGGTACTAAAATATATTCTGCTAACGCCCCAGCAACGTTCACTACTGTGCCACCATCTGGAAAGCTCGTAATCGTAGCTTCATATGTTACAATCGCCGTCTCACCAACTGGAATGTCTACAATCGTAAATCCAACCTGCGGATTTACTCCCGGACGAGCTACTCCATTTACAGTTACACTATTTGGTATAAAAACAGCTTCCGGAGATAGGACATCGATAAATTGAATATTCATCGCATCAGCAGTACCAGTATTTAATATTCGAACCGTATACTTTACTGTTTCTCCTACTCCAACAATTGAATGATCTACTTCTTTTTGCATATCTAAACTGCCTCTATTTACTGGTGTGACTGTCGTATTACTTGAATTCGTAATTGTAAACGGAGGTTCTCCTGGAATTAATTCAAAATCACCCGTTACTCTTGCTGTATTCATAATGCTACTAGAAGGCGGAACTGCGATTACATTTACTTCAAATGTAATTAATACGCTATCCCCTACTGCAAGATTAGGCAATGCAAAGCCTACAAATGGATCTAAACCTACTTGCGGAATCCCATTTATTTGTACACTTCCAGGAACGAATTCTAAACTAGGTGATGGAACATCGCTAAACTGAACGTTCGTCGCTGTTACCGTTCCCGTATTTGTAACTTGCACACTATACGTTAGCGTATCTCCTAATCGTGTCGCTTCTTTATTTACAGATTTTATAACGCTGAATCGTCCTCTATTCACTCTAGTTATCGTCGTATTACTCGGCTCTGTTACTACAACCGGTGGCTCTCCTGGCACTAAAGTAAAGCTTCCTGTTATATTTGCAACGTTCGTAATTGTTCCTGATGACGGGATGTTTGTAACTGTCGCTTGAAACGTCACTATAACTGTTTCACCAACCGGGATATCTCCAACTCCAAATCCAGTAATCGGATTTAAGTTTGGTTGCGGGGCTCCATTTATCGTTACACTATTTGGTACAAATGACGCACCTGTTGAAATCGTATCAATAAACTGAACATTGTTAGCTGTTACTGTTCCTGTATTCGTTATTTGCACTGTATACGTCAATACATCTCCAACTAGAGTAGCGGCTCTATTTACTTGTTTAATAACATTAAAGCGTCCCCTATTTACAGTTGTGAGTGTTGTATTACTTGGCTGATTTACTATAACTGGTGGTTCTCCTGGTACTAAAATAAAGCTTCCGGTAACATTTGCCGTATTGGCAATTGTTCCGTTTGACGGAACGCTAACAACTGTTACTTGGAATGTGACTTCTACACTTTCACCTGGAGTTATATCCGGAAGTGAGAAGCCAGTGTTAGGATCTAATCCAGGCTGTAACACACCGTTTATCGTTACACTATTCGGTACGAATGTTATAGAGGATGGTAATACATCACTATATTGAACATTCGTCGCTATCACTGTTCCCGTATTTTGAACTACTGTTGTATATGTGATTGTATCGCCTACTGCAACAACCGGCTGACTTACTGATTTTAAAACATTCAAACCAGATTCATTTATTTCTGTTAATGTCGTGTTACTTGTCGTCGTTTCAGTAATAGGCGGCTCTGTTTCACTTACAGCAAACGTAGCCGTAACGTCCACAAAGTTAACAACTGTTCCACCTTGAGGTATGCTCGTTACCATCTCTTGGTATGTGACAAGTACAAAATCACCTACAGGTATATCTGGAACTGCAAAGCCTATGAACGGATCTAATCCTGGTTCTGGCACTCCGTTTATACTCACACTTCCTGGAACAAATGCTACACCACTCGTACTAGAATCAAGAAATTGGACATTCGTTGCCGGTACCGTTCCAAAGTTAAAAATTAGTACATCATAGGTTAATATTTCCCCAACCGTCGCTGCCTCTTTATCTACTATTTTTACTGGAAAAATTGAAGCTATATTAATTGTCGTAACGACTAAATTCGTTAATATCGTTTGCGTAATCGGTGGCTCCTGCGGATTCGGTTGTGAAGTAAATGTAACGTCAGCATCATTTAATATGACTTCATTATCAGGAATTTCCGTAATGGTCACTTGGAACGTTACAGAAATACTCGCACCAGCATTTAATAACGGACTAACTGTAAAGCCTATTTCTGGATTTAATCCAGGTTGCTGCACTCCACCTATCGTTACACTGTTGTCAACAAACGTCGTCCCTTCTGGAATGACATCTTGGAAGAGTACATCTGTAACAGGGATAATTCCTACATTCGTTATTAGCACTGTATACGTTAATACATCCCCAACAGCCCCAGTTGCAATATTTACTGTTTTTATTGCTGTCACTTCACCAGGAGGAGGTAACGGTATTGTAACTACCGTTGTATTACTTGAGTTCGTTGTTGTTACAGGTGGTTGTAAAGGATTCAATAAGAAAGTAGCTGTAGCAAACGCTGTGTTTAGAACTGCCCCAAGCGTTGATGGTGCAACAACTATCACTTGGAACGTTACTGTCAATGATGTACCAGCTGCAATATTAGGAAGCGGGAAACCTACATTTGGGTCAAATCCAGGTTGAGGCGTTCCATTTATCGTTACACTATTTGCTACAAATGTTGTTTCTGGAGCAATCGTGTCAATGAAAGAAATATTTGTCGCTGCAACTGTACCTGTATTTCGTATAACAACAGAATATGTGTAAGTTTCTCCAAGTGCTGCTTGTTGTACAGATGAAGATTTTTGTATAGTTAGTCTCGCTGTATTTACTTGTGTTACTACAAAATTACTATTTGTAGTAGTCGTTATAGGAGGTCCTGCCGGATTTATAAGGAAACTTGCAGTAACATTCGATTGATTTCTTATATTTCCACCACTCGGAACGCTTGTCACTGTCACTTGGAACGTAATTGTAGCAGTTTGCCCAACTGGAATATTTGTAACAGGAAAACCCACTATAGGATTCGCACCTTGCTGAACGACTCCATTAATCGTTACACTATTCGCTACAAATGTAGCTCCAGATGGGATTGGATCTTGAAAAATAATATTCGTTGCGGGGACGGTTCCTGTATTTTGAATAAGAATCGTATACGTTAACGTATCTCCTACACCTGCTTGTGGTGTATTTACACTTTTTATTACATTAATTGATCCTACATTCACTCGCGTCACAACAATATTACTAATCGTTACAATTGTAATTGGTGGCTGGAGAGGACTTACTTGGAAATCAGCAGTTACATTCGCATTATTCGGAAGAACTCTATTTGGTGGTACACTCGTGATTGCCACTTGGAAAGTAACTGTTACTATACCTCCTACTGGAATATTAGCAAGTGGAAATCCAGTTGTCGGGTTTAAACCTGGTTGAGGTGTCCCGTTTATTGTTACACTATTCGCTACAAAAGTGGTTCCAACTGGAATCGGATCAAGGAATGATACATTTGTCGCTACTACCGTTCCACTATTTTGTATAGCAACTGTATATGTTAGTGTATCTCCTACACCTGCTTCAGTAGCGCTTACACTCTTCATTACATTTAGTCCTGAGGAATTAACAACTGTCATAACAGTATTACTTGGAACCGTCACAGTAATTGGTGGCTCTGTTGGATTTACAAGAAAATCTCCAGTTACATTCGCGTTATTTACAACATTATTCCCTGGCGGAATTTCATCAATTAATACTTCAAACGAAATAATTACACTCGCGCCAGTAGGTAAATCATTTAATGGGAATCCTAGTCCTGGATCTGCCCCCTCTTGTAAAACACCATTAACCAATACACTATTTTCAATAAATAATGTCCCTGGCGGAATTGAATCTTGGAAAAATATACTTGTAGCTGGTACACTACCTGCATTTATAACTTCGATTGTATATACTAAAACATCTCCTACCGTTGCCACATTCGTATTCACTGCTTTCACAACTTCAAAGTTCCCTGATTGTACTGTCGTATTCACAACGTTACTCGGTACATTGATTGTTACTGGTGGTTCATTCGGATTCACTTGAAAGCTTGCTGTTACATTTGCTTGATTTAAAATATCTTCATTTTCTGGATTCTGTACAATTACTACGTCAAATGTGACTACAACCGTTTGAGCCGCAGGAATATTCGGAAGAGAGAATCCTGTATTCGGATTTAGTCCACTTTGCTGTACTCCATTAATTGTTACAGAATTTGCAACGAAGGAAACAGCGGAAGAAATAGTGTCTTGAAATAACACATTTGTTAGCGGAACGTTTCCTGTATTTTGAACGGCAATCGTATATGTTAAAGTATCTCCTACTGCTGCTTGTGTTGTATTCACTTCTTTTATTACATTTAAACCGCCTGTATTAACTTGTGTCACAACTGTATTCGTTTGTCTATTAATCGTTATTGGCGGCTGATTCGGAATAACGACGAAATTAGCAGACACATTTCCGCGATTCGGAATCGTACCTCCTGATGGCGTAGAAGTTACTCGTACTTGAAATGTAACTGTCCTAGTCCCACCTGGAGATATGTTAGCAACTGTAAAGCCAGTTGCCGGATTTGCCCCAGGTTGCGAAATTCCATCTACAGTTACACTATTTGTGATAAAAGTCGTTCCAGTTGGGATTGGATCTTGAAAAATAACATTCGTCGCAAGTACATTTCCTGTATTTTGAATTGTTACCGTGTACGTAAGAACGTCGTTAACCGTTGCAAAAGCTTTATCCACTGTTTTTCTCGTTGTTATATCAGCTATATTAATTGTCGTAACTACAGTATTGCTTGTCGCTTGCCCTGAAACTGGTGGTTGACCAGGTACTGGAGTAAAGTTAAATGTTACACTCGCACGGTTTGGAATTGGATTGACAAGAGGGTTTGATGTCACTCGAACTTGAAAGCGCACTACAGTCGTTTGCGATGCATTAATACTTCCAAGATTAATACTACTTGCTGGATTCGCTCCTGGACGTGCTACCCCGTTTACCGTAACGCTATTTGCGACAAATGTTGTTCCAGCAGGGATACTATCAACAAAAATAACATTGTTTGCAGTGATGTTTCCATTATTCGTTACATTAACCGTGTACGTTAATACATCATTAAGTGTTGCCGTCTGTAGATCTACAGACTTTTGCATACTTATAGTTGCTTGATTCACTGTCGTTTGTACTGTATTTGAAGAAGACGTACTTGCAATAGGAAGGCTACCAACGAAAGGACGAAATTGGTAAGACACCATTGCACGATTTGAAATAGGATTTGGATTTGGAAACGATGTAATTCTTACTTGGAATGTAACGATTCTTTGAGCATTATTTGGTATCGTTCCTAAATTAATTCCACTAGCTGGATTCGCACTTGGTTGTGTTACTCCACCAACCGTTACACTACCAGCTATAAATGCTGTGCCGTTCGGAATACTATCTTGTAATATAACGTTGTCCGCACTTCCTGTTCCTGTATTCGGAACTGTAATCGTATAAGTGAGAATATCTCCTATACCTGCAACTGCTTTATCAACAGATTTGACAGGATTTATAATCGGTCCCGTCGCATCAATTTGAACACCAAAACCAGCCGCTGCATAACCATCACCATTTGTAACGAACCGAACGGTTGCTGACGTTTGATTATTTACTAATGATGATGAAGCATCTACGTTTGTAATATCCCATCCTTGTCTTCGAACAGCCAAAGCTATCCCTAATGGCTGATTCAAATCTCCAAACGTTCCGGTTGTATCTAATTCCCCAAAGTCATTACAAATTTGAGATTGAAAGAAATTATTTGCCGGATTTCTCGGTCCGAATAATGCAACTGTAGCATTTGGGTTTGGTCCAAAGCGAAGTTGATCTCCAGAAATGTTGGAATCTCCCTCTTGAACAGTTACGAGTACTCTTCCTGTAACAGCTCCTGTAGCTGGAGTAGCAAATCCTGAAATAGTAGCATCAACAGGCGGGGATGAAGCATCAATAATTTCTTGGCCTGCATAAACTGACAAATTCCGAAGAGGTAAACTTGCATTTTGATATACAACCTCAAGCGTCCAGCCAGCTGAACGACTGATTGTTGGATCAGCTGAAGTTCTTGCAGCGGGCACAGCACCTGTTGTATATGTGCCTGCCCCACCTGCACTAACAAGATTCGTTACATTAGCAGAGCGAGCATAATAAAACTGATTTCCTACTGAACCTTGCTGCGCGGTAGCGGGATCTGGCGTAACAGCAAACGTCCCTGATGGTGTTGTAAATGTAATATCATCATTTAAAAATGGTAAAACATCTTCCGTATCAGTCCGAAAAGTACCAGCCCAAACTAACTCTGCATATAGTACACTACTCCCCGCCGGAAGATTTAAAATTGCACTTGAAGAATTCAATTGCCATTCATCCGTCGTTCCTGCTGGGAACCCTGGTACTTGCAGCGCTGTATTTACCGTAGTAAATACAGCAAGTGTACCAAAAATATTACCTGGCGCAGGTGATGTAGGGCTAAGCCCTAACGTGTTCCCAGTGAACGTGACGGCACCAGGTACTGTTGTTGTAAAACGGTTTATAAAAGGCACACAATCATCTCATTTCATTTATAGTAAAAAGTGCTCTATACTATAAAATGTAGACAAACTATGCAATGTACGTTGTCCAACAAAATTCCGCACATACGAGAGGAGTTTATAAAACTATGCGCTACGTTATCATAACAGGAACTTCACAAGGTTTAGGTGAGGCTGTTGCCACTCAGTTGTTAGAAGAAAGTACAACTGTCATCTCTATTTCTAGAAGAGAAAATAAAGAACTTACTAAACTTGCAGAGCAATATAACAGCAATTGCATTTTTCATTCCTTAGATCTTCAAGATGTACATAACTTAGAAACTAACTTTAAAGAAATCATTTCATCCATTAAAGAAGACAATGTATCCTCTATTCATTTAATTAATAATGCAGGTACAGTTGCACCTATGAAGCCGATTGAAAAAGCAGAAAGTGAACAATTCATTACGAACGTTCACATTAATTTACTTGCACCTATGATTCTTACATCTACGTTTATGAAACATACGAAAGAATGGAAAGTAGATAAACGCGTTATAAATATTTCATCTGGTGCAGGAAAAAATCCTTATTTCGGATGGGGCGCTTATTGTACGACGAAAGCTGGTGTAAATATGTTTACACAATGCGTAGCAACTGAAGAATGGGAAAAAGAATATCCAGTAAAAATCGTCGCTTTTGCCCCCGGTGTTGTTGATACAAATATGCAAGCACAAATTCGTGAAACAGCTAAAGAAGACTTCACAAATTTAGACCGCTTCATTGCATTAAAAGAAGAAGGAAAGCTATTATCACCTGAATATGTTGCGAAAGCTATTCGTAACTTACTAGAAACTGAGGAATTCCCTCAAGGCGAGGTTATTAGAATTGATGAATAACAAAAAGGCGTGCTAAAATAGCACGCCTTTTTGTTTTACTTCTCTAAAAATATGAGCACAGATTCCGCAATTTGTTCATAACCAATTTCTTGATAAATTTTATTAGATGTCGGATTCGCTAGATCAGTATATAACGTAGTCGTCTGGTAGCCTTCATCTAACATACGTTGACTAAGTGCTGCTACACAATGAGATGCATACCCTTTTTTCCTTGCTTCTTTCGGCGTATATACGAAATTGACTGTTATATTATTTTTAGTTGGTCTCGTTTTTGCAGCTACAGAAACGAGTTTCCCATCCACTTCCAAACCAAACAGTCGATTTGTAGTTATTAATGTATACGCAGTTTGTTTTGCTTCTTCTTTCGTAGTAGGAAGCTTTACGTCTTCACAAAATTGATATATCCACTGTTCTATTAATGGTAATTCATCATTATTTACCGCTCGGAAAAGTCCATTCGCATTACACTTCTTCTTTACTCTGTTCAGCTCATACACACCTTGCTCCATTGCAACATTCGTTTTTTCATTTTCTAATACGGCAATCTCTTCCGCTAATTTCTGTACAATTTTCTTATTACCGATCAATCCAGGAATATCCGGATATACTTTCGTTAATTCTTTTGCAAGTTCCTCAATAGTTACTCCCGCAATTTCAGAAGTTGCAACAATGATTTGTTTCTTCTCTTCTGTTTGCAGAAATACAACCGCAATTTCTTCTCCTTGTTTCGCTATCCCCATAAATATCGGTTCTTGGACCATTTGTAATACACCTAATATGAGATTGTTTTCCTGCTCATTCTTTTCTAGAAATGGTGTAACATCTTCTTTAAAATGAAAAATCTCTTCATATACATGTAATTGAATCATCGACAATCTCTTCTCTCTATTCATAGTTTAATTAAGTATTGGCGATTAATTCATCAAATCCCTCTTTTACGATTCAATAATATTCAAAGCTAATGTATTCAAAGCATTTTCAGCTTGTAAAATTCTCTGTTTTTCCTTTTCAAATACATCTTCTTCTTTTTGAAATGACTCTTTTCGATTTTTGATCATGCGCTCCATCTCTTTTTTACTCGGTCCACCGTATACATTTCTTTTTTGAATAAAAGCTTCTGGCGATATAATTTCTTTCCACTCTTTTTCTAATAAATTTATTTTAAAATGTTCTTGCAAGTACATATTTACCTCTTTGAAGTGTAATTCATGTAGTTCTTTTTTCTGCTCCAATGACATATTTGCAATAGCACTTGCTGCATGATGAGCATGCCGAAATGGAATTTCATAGTTTTTTGTTAAAACATCGGCGAAATCCGTTATCGTTATTGCATGTTTATAGGAACGACTTTTTAACGTTTCTTCTTCTACTTTCATCGTTCGGATCACTGCATTCATCATACAAAAAACACGAATTGCCTTTTCAATCCCTTTATATAAATATGGCTGCAAGTCATCTTCCGTATCGACAATATCACCAAATGGTGTATTATGAATCATTTGAAATACTGTAAATGCTTCTCCTAAAGCACTACTCGTAATTGCACGAGCATGTTCAATTGAAACCGGGTTTCGTTTTTGCGGCATAATACTACTGATTTGTACATATGACTTTGCAACAGTAATACCGTCATATTCTTTCGTTGCTAACAACAAAAAGTCATGAATCCATCTACTCGTATTCGTCATCATTACCATAAGTAGCGAGCTAACTTCTAATAAATAATCCGCTCCAGCAACAGCATCATATGAGTTCTCAATTACATTTGTAAATCCAAGTAGATGAGCAACTCGTTCTCGTTTAATCGGGAAACTTGTTGTAGAGAGTGCAGCCGCCCCCATTGGAGACTGATTTAAAAGCTGGTACGTTTTTTTCATTCGTTCTAAATCTCTTTGCATCGTATCATAAATTGCTAACGTATAATGACCAAATGTTGTTGGCTGTGCTGGTTGTGTATGTGTATAAGCTGGCATGATCGTTTCCTTATGATCAGCAGCAAGTTGCAGTACACTTTCTTGCAATAACAAATGATGTTCTATTAATCGTAATACATATCGCCTTAAACTCATGCGATACATCGTTACGCCCATATCATTTCTACTTCTACCAATATGCATATTACTTACAAAATCGCATTTCGCTTCTTGAGAAATTAAATGTTCGACTAAAAAAAAGAGATCTTCATGCTGCTCTGTATAGAGCAATTGCTCTTCTGGAATTCCCTCTACCTTTTTTAATGCGTGTAATATAACTTTAGCTTCTTCCTTTTTCATTAAATTTTCTTCCGTCAGCATCGTAATATGTGCTTTATGCACTTGAAACATATCTTTCAATAAGTAATTTCGTTGAAAATCAAATACATGTTGTAATACACAATCCACATATGTTTTCCCAGGGAAATCAGCGCCTTCACTCTTTATAAACTCTTCTTTACTTTGTTTCATCACCTTTTCCCCTCTCACCTAAGTATTACTACCCATCATACCCAGAGATAGAAAAAAAGTGCTTGTACATAAAAATAAACTCGGTGCTCTCTGCACCGAGTTTATTTAATAAAAGTCGCATCATACTTATCACTTTGCAACACTTGGAAATGCAAGTTTGCTAAATGTTTCCGTATTTCTGCACTATCGTCTTCATTTAAATTATTCGCCAAAAACACAATTTCTGTACAGTTTCCACGTTTATCCATAGCATAAACTGCTTTTGTAACCGTCCATGGTGTGTAACCATTCTTTTGCCCCGCATGTCTGAATGTTTTACGGTATTTCTTGGCACTCATGTCTGTTTCAACGATATTTGCCCACACTTTTTCTTCAGCCTCTGTCAAGCCACCTTTATGGTTTGCCTTTTGAAGTAATACCATATAATCATTTGCAGAAGCTGCTGGTAATCTATCTGACCAAATTTTGTCGTAACGTTCCTCTAAATAAAGCGGAATTTCCTTCTGTAATAATGGTCCCTTCTTCTTTAAGCGTTCATGAATAATCATCGCATATTCACGATATTGCTTTTGAGACATTTCTTTTAACTTTTTCTCTATTTTATATTTTGGAACATGTAATTCTTTATGCAAATATCCCGGGATATACAAAGATGAAACGATTGGAAATAGTGGTTGATGTGCAGGAAGTGATAAACTTTGTAAATTTCGATTGATGTTATCTAATCCTAACAATTCCATTAAGTATTCAGCATTTGCATTCGAACTAAACTTAACCATTCCTTTTGCCACTTCTTCTAAAGAAACCGCCCCTTCAGTTATCTTGCCCGTCTTCTCCAAATACTTTTGCCATCTATCTTGTGCACCACCATCTGTATTCGGCACATAATAACGATTCACATCATTAATCGACACGAAACTAGAAGAATCAATTTTCCCTTCAGTAACTTGTTTCGTATATTCAAGCGCCACAATTAATTTCATCGTACTAGCAACTGGCAATACAACATTTGGGTTTACAGAATAAACAACTTTATCATTTCTCTTTACTAGAAGCGCACTATTTTTTTCATCTTTATGTTCTTCAATAAAAGATGCAATATACTGTGCATCATCATTATTTGAACTCCACACTTTTTTCACTAAAAAGTTACCCGATATTAGCAAAACAAAAATACCCACAATTACTGCGCATACTATAGTTTTTTTCAAGTAAAATTCCTCTCCTATTGTGTAACTCTTCTCTATTTATCATTTAAAAACAAAATAATGGAGATGGTCATTTAAATAACCATCTCCATTATTTTAACTTGTATGCTCCTATTATGTCTACGTCATAAATTTCACAAAATCCTCAAGAAACTTTTTATAATGTAACGACCAACCAATTCGCACCCAATTTTTTAATGCTTTTGCATCAGGTTGAGGCCGAAAATCAGCAATACTCTCTCCTTTTGCAATTCCAACTGTATCTACATCGACACGACGATATACATAATCTAAAAGGGATGGATTTGCCGCAACCATCATTGTAACGACGTCATGTACTGGACTTCCTTTTATTTTCGGATTTAACTTTCTATAAGCTTTATAATAGTACGTAAATATCGGCTCGATTAACTTATTAAAACTCGTTTTAGAGTGTTTCGTAATATATTTTACCATTTCCGGTGTAATAATTGCTTCAGATGTAACGTTAAGTGGCACTAATGTTACATTTTTGGCATTTTGCATAACTAATTGTGACGCAATGGGATCACCATGAAAATTCGCCTCTGCGACTGGTGTTACATTGCCAGGCATTAAGAAAGCACCGCCCATTATATAATATTCTTTCACATACTTCATCATCGGCTTTTCTAAAATAAATGCTGTCGCTAATGTTGTTGATCTACCAGCATCGACTATTATTAATTCTCCTTTATATTTTTCAAGAAGATCAAAAAATGTACAAAAAGGCTTTATATTTGGTGAAAAAGTTTTTGGAGGTTTAATTGGCCCTAAACCGTCTGTCCCATGAATTTCTGGATAATACGTCGTAATATCTCCGGATAAAGGAATTTTCGCACCATTAATAACAGGTATATCTTCCCGTCCTGCCATTTGCAATAAATATGCGGCATTACTTGTCGCCTTTTCTTGTGTTACATTTCCATATCCCGTTACTACACCAACAATATCAATATCAGGATGCAACAATCCATACATAATTGCTAAAGAGTCATCAATGCCTGGGTCTCCTAAAAATAATACTTTTTTCATCGACCTCAACTCCATCCCCTCAGTTGTTATTAATTTATGAATAACCGTGGATATACAGAATAAAAAATGAACAAATTCACACAAAAAAACGCAGTCTTATAAGGACTACGTTTCTTCAGCTAACCTATACTGTTTTTTTTACAGCACTCATACTTCCAATGATGTAAGCGATAAACGCAAAACAAATCGGGAAGACAACTGTATGTATACCGAACGGATTTGGATAGAAAAGATGAATACACATATATGAGCCTACCCCAACTAAAATAGACGCAAGCGCTCCTGTAGCATTTCCTTTCCTCCAATATAACCCTAATACGATTGGCCAAATGAATGCTGCTTCTAATCCACCGAAAGAAAATAAATTTAGCCATATTAAAAAATCTGGTGGTTTAATTGCCGCTGCATAAACGAGTAGTCCTACAATACCCGTAATCCACAAACTTCCTTTTTTTATCGTACTGTCTGCTGCATCTTTATTTATGTAATTTACGTATATATCTTTAATAATTGACGAGCTTACAAGTAATAATAAAGAGTTTACTGTAGACATAATCGCTGCCATCGGTGCAGCTAAGAAAACTCCAGCTAACCAAGGTGGCAACACTTCCATCGCAAGTAGCGGCATTACTTTATCTGGTACCGTTATACCTGGAAGTACTACTCTTGCAAATACACCTGTTAAATGCATACCGATCATAATTGTGCCAACGACAACGGTTCCAATTATTAAAGCTTGGTGCATAGCTTTTGAATTTTTATAAGACATGGCACGCACGCTAATTTGCGGTAAACCGACAACGCCAATTCCAATTAAAATCCAAAATGATGTAACATATGATTTCGTTAAACTGCCATCTGCTCCGAATGGTGTAATTAACTTTGGATTAATTTGAACAAGTTCCTGCATAATCTTTTCAATTCCACCACCAGCAATGACAGTAGCAATTAAAATGATTGTTGTTCCAACTAACATAATGATTCCTAATAATGTATCTGATAGAGCAACTGCACGAAATCCACCAATTAATACGTACACAAGTACAGAAAAAGTAAATAAAAATAGTGCTGTTGTATACGATAGCCCCGTTAGTGACTCGATTAATCGTCCACCACCGACCCACTGGGCTACTGTCGCTGAAAATAAAAAGATAATAATACATAACGCAGAAAGTATAACAACTGCTTTATTATTGTATCTCCCTTTTAAATAATCGATAAGAGTAATTGCTTCCATCTTCCTAGCGATAATTGCAAACTTTTTACCGATAACCGTTAAAACGATATACCCTGTTACAACTTGAATCGCAGATAACAGTACCCATCCAAGACCCATATTGTAAGCAATACCAGGGCCACCAATAAAGCTACTTGCACTACCGTACGTAGCAATCATTGTCATCGCTAATAATAAACCGCCTAGCTCACGCCCACCAAGAAAATATTCTTGCAAAAATTTATTATGAGCAGTTGCTTGCACGCGTCTTGAAGCATATACACCAATTAAAAATACAACGATAAACGAAATTATCATTGGAATGATTACATACCAATTCATCTATTATTCCTCACTTTTTTCTTCCTCATCGAGTGAAATATCTTGAAATACAAAACGAACAACTAAACTAAGTAAAATAACCATAACGATAAATCCAACGATACAGCTATAAAAAAACCATGCGGGAAAACCTAATACATATGTATATTCATTCGGATTTTTACTACCAAGCCCATAAGCAAATCCGTACCAAATTATAAAATTAATAATAGCAAGTCCAAGACCAATTAACGCTTCTCTATGGGCTATTCGAAAGCGTGGATCATCATGATAATCTTTCATTTTTACCCCTCCTCTCACGATGTATTATTGTACCATTGTTCTTCTAGTTTTTCCTACTAGAAAGCAAAAACAAGCAGGATTTTTTTATAATCATATAGAAGATTCTCTTACATTACATATTTTTTACAATTGTAACACAAATGAAATTTGAATTTTCAGTATTTCTTAATTATGATTTTAATTAGAGGCTTTCCATCTAGTTTCCACATCCTTGATTTCGGAATAAGCGCCGTCTCGTACTGCGTTTACATTATATTTTCAAGGGGGTTATACAATGAGTCAACTAGCTGTAAATCTTCATGAAAAGGTAGAGAAGTTTCTTCAAGGTACAAAAAAGTTATATGTGAATGGATCTTTCATTGAAAGCGCTTCCGGTAAAACATTTAAAACACCTAACCCAGCAACTGGTGAAACACTTGCCGTCGTTTCTGAAGCTGGTCGCGAAGATATTCATAAAGCTGTAGTCGCAGCTCGTATGGCTTTTGACGAAGGTCCTTGGTCTCGTATGAGCACTGCTGAGCGAAGCCGTCTCATGTACAAGTTAGCTGATTTAATGGAAGAACATAAAGAAGAGCTCGCACAGCTCGAAACATTAGATAACGGAAAGCCAATCCGTGAAACAATGGCAGCAGACATCCCACTTGCAATTGAGCATATGCGCTATTACGCTGGCTGGGCTACGAAAATCGTTGGTCAAACAATTCCTGTTTCCGGTGATTACTTTAACTATACACGCCATGAAGCTGTTGGTGTCGTTGGTCAAATTATTCCTTGGAACTTCCCGCTTCTTATGGCAATGTGGAAAATGGGAGCAGCGCTTGCTACAGGATGTACAATCGTTTTAAAACCTGCAGAACAAACTCCACTATCTGCTCTATACTTAGCTGAATTAATTGAAGAAGCTGGATTCCCGAAAGGTGTTATTAATATCGTACCTGGATTCGGTGAATCAGCTGGACAAGCTCTCGTTAATCATCCACTCGTTGATAAAATTGCATTTACCGGTTCTACTCCTGTCGGTAAACAAATTATGCGACAAGCATCCGAATCATTAAAACGCGTTACACTTGAGTTAGGCGGTAAATCACCAAATATCATCTTGCCGGATGCTGATTTATCTCGCGCGATTCCTGGTGCACTTTCTGGTGTTATGTTTAACCAAGGACAAGTATGCTCTGCTGGATCACGCTTATTTGTTCCGAAGAAAATGTATGATAATGTCATGGCTGATCTCGTCCTCTATTCTAAAAAACTAAATCAAGGTGTCGGTCTTAACCCTGAAACAACAATTGGTCCTCTCGTTTCTGAAGAACAACAAAAACGTGTAATGGGCTACATTGAAAAAGGGATTGAAGAAGGCGCTGAAGTACTTTGCGGAGGAAGTAATCCATTCGATCAAGGCTACTTCGTTTCTCCTACAGTATTCGCTGACGTAAATGATGAAATGACGATCGCAAAAGAAGAAATTTTCGGTCCAGTTATTTCTGCAATACCATTTAACGATATTGATGAAGTAATTGAACGTGCAAATAAATCACAATTCGGCTTAGCGGCTGGTGTGTGGACAGAAAATGTTAAAACAGCACACTATGTTGCAAGTAAAGTACGTGCAGGTACAGTGTGGGTAAACTGTTATAACGTGTTTGATGCAGCATCTCCATTTGGAGGATTTAAACAATCTGGTCTTGGCCGTGAAATGGGATCTTATGCATTAAATAACTATACAGAAGTAAAGAGCGTTTGGCTTAACTTAAATTAATGAAAAGAACCTGACCTATCCGGTCAGGTTCTTTTCATTATGTATTCCTTTAAACTTGCAGTCCTCCGCTCACATTTAGTACTTCACCTGTAATATAAGATGCGTATTCTGATGCTAAAAAGGCTGCTGCGTTCGCAATATCTTCTGGCGTTCCAATTCTACCAACTGGAATAGCGCCAACCATCTTTTCTTTCACTTTATCTGGTATCGTTTTGGTCATATCTGTATCCATAAACCCCGGACAAATCGCATTACAAGTAATACCGAAACTTCCAACTTCTTTCGCTGCTGTTTTTGTTAATCCTACAACTCCAGCTTTCGTTGCAGCATAATTTGCCTGTCCAATATTCCCCTCTCTACTTATAGAAGAAATATTAATAATTCTTCCATATCCTTGTTGTCTCATATAAAGAAGTGCTGGTTGCATACAATAAAAAACACCAGTTAAATTCACTTGTAATACTTGTTCCCAAGCAGATTTCTCCATTTTATGTAACATTGCGTCTCTTGTAATTCCAGCATTATTCACCAAAATATGTAATGTACCAAATTTTTGAACTGCATATTCAATTAACGACTTTGCTTCATTTTGATTACTCACATCACATCGATATGAGCACACTTCATATCCTTCATCTGATAACTCACGTGTCGTTTTTTGTAGCTTCTCTTCATTTACATCGCTAATTAATACTTTCGCCCCTAGCTTTGCATAAACCCTTGCAATCTCTTTTCCAATTCCCTGTGCAGCTCCTGTTACAACAGCTGTTTTCCCATTTAAAAACTCCATTCCTATCCCCCATTTCTATTACTTATACTGTATATTTCGGCTTTTTACTTTCCAACTCCTCTTTGTATAAAAAAGTCTATTTGTGTCAAACTAACTTTGCAACGTCGCATAAAGTGAAACTTTAATTAGTGGGAAGTTTGTTCATCCCCCACTGATTATCAGCCCTCACCAATCGGGCAGTTATGGGCAGTTAATCTCCCACCTAGCTTCTTTGTTCCATCTGAGTTTTAAGGTTGGAGTTTTACTACCCGTTATGCGGGATAAAGTGCAAGGAGATTGTGTCGAATGAATAAAAAGAATTTCAAACAAAGCAAAGCAACGGATGGCATTGATGTTGAGTTCTCTCGCGAACTCGCTGACCACAATGACTTAGAAGCAAACGCACGTGCAAATGCCGCTGATGCACGTCAAAAGCGCCAACCAACCGAAAAATAAGGTACATCACAACCTTATTCTTTTCAAAAGGGACCTACTACCCAACAAAATAAACCGAGAGACATCTCTCGGTTTATTTTCTATATTTTTTTGCATAATGAGCCAAAGTAAGCAACGGATATATATGAGCATAACTATGATAACGAATATAAAACCCACCTGGTAAACCTGTTCCAGTAGGATATTTTTCATTTATATAAGGGTTGGAGAGCAAATATGAAATACCTTTTCGAATAACTGGCGTTTCTTTATCATAGTAAGAAATGAGGGCATCTAACGCCCATGCTGTTTGGGATGGTGTACTAAATGGCAAAGTAACAAATCTTTTTTCTACACTACTTTGGCAAGATTCTCCCCAGCCACCATCTTCATGCTGTATATGTTCAAGCCATAAAGCTGCTCGTTTCAATGATGGATCGCTAGATGGTATTCCTAGTGACCGTAAACCAGTCAACACTGCCCACGTACCATATATATAACAAATTCCCCATTTCCCATACCACGATCCATTTTCCTCTTGTACATTCATTAACCAATTTATCGCACTTTGTTTTTGTTTCTCGGGCAATTCATTTTGCGTATACGTTCCGAAAAATTCTAACACTCTTCCTGTAATATCTGGTGTAGAAGGGTCTGTAATCATATCACTTGCATTTTCGATTGGTAAATTTGCTAATATACGGCTCGTTACCCCTTTTTCAAAAGCCCCCCAACCACCATCATTATTTTGCAATCCTTTAACCCAATTAACCGCTCGCTTCCAAGCATTATCTACATGTTCGTTCCCTCTACTTCGCGCCAATGCTCTTAACACAGCAGTTGTATCATCAATATCTGGAATCGTCGTATTCACATCCGAAAAGCCCCAACCACCCGGGAAGAGATCCGGTGCATGTACACTCCAATCTACTTTCTTCGTTTGCTGTTTTCTTAGTAAATATGCTGATGCATTTTGAATCACTTTACTTGCTTTCGGAACTTGAGCTTCTTGCAAAGCATAACTGAGTAAAGCTGTATCCCATATAGTTGATGGAGAGTTTTGCAAATGGCTCCCTCTCTCCACCTTCCATATATAAGATGTAATTCCCATTATAGCCTTCTCAATAATTGGTGATTGAATAGAATGTCCTAATGCAAGTAAAGCATAAATCATATAAAACGAGGCAGTTGCGTAGCTATATAATGTTCCATTTTCATCAATACGCTCTTTCATAAAACGTTCTACTTCCTCATATCCTTTATGATGCAAAGAAAGTGGATACGTTATAATTTTCTTCACGTCACTTACTAACGTTTGAAAAACTGGAGACCGATCCTCTCGAAACCATTCTCCGCCCCCGCCTGCAATGTGATTTAAATTTGGCAATAACTTTTTCCCTACTCGAAATCTTTTATTTAAACACAACATCATCGGAATTAAATGAATACGTGCTGAGCTACTCAATTCAAATATACTGAGAGGGGAATCATTCTGCAGAAACATAATTGGTGTTGGCAAATGAAAAAGAGAAGGATATTCATATTCTCCATGAATCGCTAATAAAAACTTCGTCATAAAATGAGCACGTGCTACCCCACCGCGCTCATTTATAAACATTTCCGCTCGCTTCATATTCGCATCTTCTTTTGTGTATTTTTCCGATGCAAGTAAGGCGGCATAAGATTGAATGGTAGCTGATAAATTACCTCCCACCTCATCTTCATACAATTTCCATGTTCCTTCATTTGTTTGAAGTGATGCTAATCTTTTCACAAACGGTTCTATCTCTTTATCTCTACCTAATAATTTTAATAAAAAAATCATATGGCAATCTGTTAATGGAGCTCCTTCAAAACAAAACCGCCACGTACCATCTTGCCGTTGCATTGTTTGAAGTGCAGTTGTTCTTCTCGCTATTTCTTCATGCACTTTTTCATATAATAACAAGTTACTCACCCACCCTTTCGAAATCCGTATAACGATATTCAAAAAGGTAGCTGAATATGTATAAAAACAAAGAAAAGCAGAACATATAAAATGTTCTGCTCATAAACAATACCCTACTCCGACAATAATTCCTAATAAAGCACCGACTACTACTTCATACGGTGTATGCCCAACAAGTTCATTTAACTTCTTATATTCTGTTTCTCTACCGTGAAAAAAGTCATTCAATATTTTTGCTTGTTTACTTACTGCAAGCCTTACTCCTGAAGCATCATACATAACAATAATGGCAAAAATAGTAGCAACCGCAAACATCGAGCTTTCCACACCTTCCACTACTCCAACTCCTGTAGCAAGCGCTGTAACTGTTGAAGCATGAGAACTTGGCATCCCACCTGAAGCAAAAAACTTTGCAAAATCAAATTCACCTGTTTTAACTAATTTAAAGACTACTTTCGTTAATTGTGCTAAAAACCATGAAATTACAGCTGCCATAAGCGGATCATTATGTAAAATTGTTTCCATGTTCTCAGCTCCTTACTAGCTATAATGGAAATCCTATATAGTATCAGTATAAAGAAAAATGCGTAGAAAATACTACGCATTATGATACTTTTGCTGATTTATTTTTTATAAATTTCGGTTGTTTCTGCACTAAAAACTTAGTCTTCGCTACCGAGAATACAAATAATGCAACCCATATACAGAAAAATGCAATCATATGAGTAGATGTGAAATGTTCACCAAATACGAATACACCTAAAATTAAGCTAATTGTTGGTGCAATATATTGTAAAAAACCTACCATATAAAGCGGAATAAGTTGGGCTCCTTTTGCAAAATAAAAAAGTGGTAGAGCTGTAACAATACCCGCTCCTATTAATAGTAATGTCGATAACATTGAGATAGAGCCAAATGAGCCGAAACCATGTACTCCTGTCATTACTAGATAAATAATCGCAAACGGCGTTACTAACATCGTTTCCATCGTAAGTCCAATTGTCGCATCATAGTTTAACAATTTTTTCGTTAATCCGTATAATCCAAATGAAAGGGCAAGTGATAAAGAAACCCACGGGATAGCCCCGAAACGTACTGTTAAAATGATAACCCCCACTCCAGCTAAACCAACTGCAACATATTGCCAGAAGTTTAACTTTTCCTTTAAAACGACTGTACCAAGTAAAATACTAATAAGCGGATTAATATAATAGCCAAGACTCGCTTCAATAACATGATTATGATTAACGGCCCATATGTAAACAAACCAGTTTCCACTAATCAAGACTGAAGCTATTGTTAATGACATTAATAATTTAGGTCGTTTAAAAAGATTCACAAATTCCCCAATAAACTGGCGAAACCTCTTCGTAACACCTAATACGAGTAACATAAAAACAAACGCCCAAACGATGCGGTGTGCTAATATTTCATCTGCTGGAACTTCCTCAACCCATTTCCAATAAATCGGTAGGATTCCCCACATCGTGTAAGCACCAGCCGCATATAGTATCCCTTTTTTTTGCTCTGCTGATTGACTCCCCATCTTCCTTTTTCTCCTCTTCTCATTTTTTCTCCATTATACGGTCTCACATGCTCACTTTACCAATAATCAATCTGCATTTCTTTCGACATTTCTCATACAACGAATAATAAACATACCGTTATTACAACAAGTAACGGTATGCCGAAAACAAATTTCTTTTTATGAGTTTTATGATGAAACATATACATGCCAATCCAAGCTCCAACTGCTCCCCCAGCTGCCGCTGATAAAAACAACGTACTTTCTGGCGTTCTCCACTGTTTCTTCTTCGCTTTTCGTTTATCAAGCCCCATAAGGCTAAAAGCTATAATGTTAATAATAAGAAAATAAATCCATTTCATCGCTTTCTCTCCTTATGAAAAATTCGCTTAATGGTAACACGAAAAAACGACGGAAACAACTGAAGAACTCTTTTTATCCAACTAGTTTCATTCCTTTTTCTTAATTAGTTACCTTCATATTTACATAACCAACTAAAATCGCAGTTAAAGCATTTAATATAGAAAAATGTTATGAGCAGAATCCTATATTTCATTACATTCATCCACTACCATATCATCAAAAAAATTGCTCTCAATCACTTTCTCATCAAAACGAAGAACTACAATTAGCCCTACATATAAAGAAACAAAATTTAGAAACCATTCCCCATTCTCATCTTTCTTAGCTAAGCATTTAAATATCTCTTGAAATTGCATACGCTCATCTGTCGCAACAACCGGTCGCACGCCAAAATATTTCAATACAAGATGTAGGTTGAGCTGCACGGATAATGATAAAATATACTTTAATAACTCGGTATAATGAGCAACATTTTTTTGACTATATAACTTCACAAGCTCTTGATGTAAAGTAGAAATTGATAATTCTTCTTTAGTCACTTTTGTTGCTTCTATCATTTCAATCATCTTTTTCATATCCATTCCATTTACCCCTCCTGTTACAAAACAAAAGCCAAAGTATACTTATTTTATAATCAACAATAATTGATTATTTCTCGTCTCTCTTTCTTCTTCACTTACTAAGTCATACTTTTTTAAAAGATGAAATACATCATTTAATATTTCTTGTGAGTGATTACCTTGTAAAAAATTTTTTACCCCTTTAAAAATCTCTTCTGATAAAAAACTCTTTTGACTTTCAAGCTTATTCATCACATCTTCAATAGAATGATCAATGTTACATGTCATACTAAACTTCCCCCTCTATCCTCTATAAATAATATCCTCAGCTAACGATGTAAACACTTCTCCAACAAGAGAATCTTCATCATATACAGATGAACCATTATTTTCTTCACGTTTCGCAAAAGGTATTTGAGCAATTACTTCTGTTTGCAATTGTTCTGCAAGCATTTCGCCGCCGCCTTTTCCGAAGAGATAATTTTTCGATCCATCTTGTTCTTCATAATAAGCCATATTTTCCACAATACCTAAAATCTCATGCTTCGTATGTTTTGCCATTACACCGACTCTTGAAGCAACGAATGAAGCTACATTGTGCGGAGTTGTAACAATTATTTCTTTCGCTTGCGGAATCATCGCTGCAACATCGATCGCAACATCTCCTGTACCTGGTGGTAAATCAAGTAATAAATAATCTAATTCTCCCCAGTGCGTATTCGCAAGAAAATTTTGAATCCATTTATTTAGCATCGGTCCGCGCCACATAACGGGGTTATTTCCTTCTGTAAAAAATCCCATCGACATGATTTTAACACCGTGACTAATGACCGGAATTGCCGTTTGATCAATCATCGTTGGTTTCTTATTCGTTTCCATCATAGCTGGAATACTAAAACCATATATATCTGCATCTAATATCCCCACCTTTTTGCCCATACGCGCTAGTGCAGTTGCAAGATTAATTGTCACCGTTGATTTTCCAACTCCGCCTTTTCCGCTCGTTACAGTAATAAAACGTACTCCTGAATCCGGGCGAAGCATGCTCGGCATACCAGTTTCTGTTCTAGTATTTTTCTTTAATTTTTCTGTTAAAGCTGTACGTTCTTCTTGTGTCATAGAACCAAATGTTACCTCCACTTTAGAGGCACCAATTGCGTGAAGTGATTCTTCAATATCTTGTTGAATTTTTGCTTTTAACGGACAACCTTGGATTGTTAGTACTACCTCAAGTTTAACCTCTGTTCCGTTCATTTGTATATTTCTAACCATATTTAATTCTACAACACTTTTGTGTAACTCTGGATCCTCTACATGTTTTAATGCATTCATTATTTGTTCTTGAGTAAGCATAGAACTCATCCCTTCTCTTATTCTAATTTA
This sequence comes from Bacillus sp. EKM501B, assembly GCF_011800505.1. NCBI lineage: Bacteria > Bacillati > Bacillota > Bacilli > Caryophanales > Bacillaceae > Bacillus > Bacillus sp. EKM501B. The sequence goes on from NZ_JAALFZ010000009.1 coordinate 51,724, forward strand.
TATACAACATTTTCTTGGCGCTTCATCTGGTGAAAAAGCTTATCATCCACCGCTAACAGGCGGGATTAATGCGACTATATCTCCAGCTTTTATCATCTCTTCATTCATTACAAACTCTTCGTTAACAGCGACCATCACTTTATCCAACGATTGTAAACAATAGCTGGCTTTGAGCCATTCTTTTAATTGTTGCACTGTCATTTCTTGCTTTTCTGAAATCACTAATCGATCCGATCCAACTTCCTCACGCAAATTTGCAAACAATAAAATTATAATCATTTTCTCATTCTTCCTTCTTTGGTTTTCCTTCTGGATATGGTGTATTTTCAAGTTGATCTCCAATCCACATCGTTCCATCTTCCCAAAATTCTTTTTTCCAAATTGGAACAATTCGTTTTATACGTTCAATCGCGTACTCATTCGCTTCATAAGCTACTTTACGATGCGGTGATGAAACTGCAATGACTACCGCAATATCCATTATTTCTAGCCGCCCTACACGGTGCGTAATTGCTACTTTTGTATCCGGCCATCTTTCACTAATTTCTTCTCCAATTCTCATAAGTTGTTTTACTGCCATCGGTTTATATGCTTCATACTCTAAATGTAGCGTTCGTTTTCCTTTTGTTAATTCTCTCACCGTACCAATAAATGTTGTAATCGCACCTGCTTCTCTTCTTGCGACTTTATTCGTTACTTCTTCAACTAAAATCGGATTATCTACAATCTCAAATAGCACTTGTTCCATTAAAACCACCTCTCACTTTATGAAATGTCCAAGGCCATTCACTACCTTCGTTATCCTCTAATAAAAGAACATCGACAAACATATCTTTTTTATATCCTCTTGTCCCGCCCGGCAATACGATAAACGCGTTGGATTTTGCCAATGAAGAAACTGAGCTAGATTTATCAAACCCTGATGGATAAGCGATTAATTTCCCCTCATCATATTGCAATTTTGCTCGTACAAATCTTGTAAATGGATTCGGTTTTAGAAAATCTTCTCCTAATAACGCTTTTTCTCTTTTTAAATGTACTTTTTCACTAAACATATACGTCCGAATACACGGTCTTACGAATAATTCAAACCCTACGTAACAAGCTGATGGATTTCCTGATAAACCAAATAATAACTTGCCATTTAATTGTGCTACAGTCGTAACACTTCCTGGTCGCATTGCAACTTTATTAAAAAGAACAGATGCACCTAACTTTTCGTAAATAGCTGGTAAATAATCATAATCTCCTACTGATACACCGCCCGTTGTAATTAACATATCTACTTGGCCAAGCGCTTCTTTCACAGCTGTAAAACACGTATTAAAATCATCACTAAACTTCCCAAAATATTTTACTCTTCCGCCCGCTCTTCGAATTTGAGACAATATCATGTACGTATTACTGTTTCGGATTTTCCCTGGCTGTAATGAATCATTGACATCCAGTAATTCACTCCCAGTCGCTAACAGTCCAATTACAGGCTTTCTCGCAACTGGTACTTCACTATAACCGAATGTAGCAAGAAGAGCTGAAATACCTGGATTAATGTACGATCCTTTCTTTGCAAGAACCGTTCCTTTACGAGCATCTTCACCTTGAAAAGAAATATTGTCGCCCTTTTTGAATGATCGCTTCACTTCCATATAATTGTTGCCATTCTTCTCATATTGACGAGTCAGCTCTAACATAACAACCGCATCACACCCATTCGGAATTTGTGCTCCCGTCATAATTCGAACTGCTTGAAACGGAGCTACTTTCTCATGGAATAGCGATCCTGCACCAATTTCACCCACTACTTCAAATACAATTGGCGTTTCATAACTTGCTAAATTAGTATCTTCTGCTCGAATAGCAAATCCGTCATATGGCGAACGATTAAATGACGGTACATCATGGTCAGCTACTAAATCCTCTGCTAATATACGTCCATAAGCTAATTCAATTGGTAATAGCTCCTTTAAGCCTTTATCAGCAAATCCCATCACTTTACGAACAGCTTCTTCAACCGTAATTGGCACTCTTCTTTCCATTGTTGACACCCTCTCTATTAACCGAATACGCGATAATATAGTTGTTTCGCTTTCGAAATATCATTTGTACCATGAATAAAAACACGACCATCTCGAAAAACAATCACGCGGTAATCATCGAATTGGCAAGATAGTAAATACGGATTCCGATCTACTTTCCCCAGTTTTTGTAATACTTTTTCTATATCATCAAAATTGTATTTCCTATTGTCTACTGTTCTAATTTGAACTGTATTTCTTCCGCATAAAACAGCTGCTTTCGTTTGATTTTCGTATGATAAATAAGGATAAGTTCGATTTGAACCGCATGAGAGACAAGCGTCTGTTTTTATTTTCCCTAATTTTATAAAATGATTTTGATTACTCCATATATCAAACATGAAAAATGTTTTTCTAATTGCTGAGAAATCTTCCACTAAAATTTTGAGTGCTTCTGCCACTTGATATGCTGCGACGATTTGAACAGTAGGGCTAATAATTCCAGCGGTATCACATGTCACACCTGTAACAGGAATATTTTTAAGCATACAATGTAAACACGGTGTCTCTTGTGGAATAATTGTATAACTCATACCATACGATCCAACGCAAGAACCATATACCCACGGAATATTATGTTTTTGTGATAAATCATTTATTACAAATCGAATATCAAAATTATCTGTTGCATCAATGATTACATCTACATTTTTTAATAGACCTTCCATATTTTCTGAAGTTGCATCCATTACGAAAGCATGTATTTGTACTTCCGAATTAATTTGTTCTAGCCGATTTTTTGCAGCAATTGCTTTCGGCATTTTCTCTCTCGCATTTTGTTCAGAGTACAATTGTTGCCTTTGTAAATTACTCCATTCAACGTAGTCACGATCAATAATCGTCAACTTGCCAACACCTGCACGTACGAAACTTTCGGCACTTGCACTTCCTAATGCGCCTGCCCCTACAATTAACACATGTTTATTTCGAATTTTTTCTTGTCCTTTACTCCCAATTGGTTTGAACAACTGTTGTCGTGAATACCGATCAGCCATTACATACCCTTCCTCTCAAGAACTCTATTTCATATTAGAATGTTGTTTCTGATAACAAGCAAAGTAAGCAAAACCAACAAACCCAGCTCCTCCAATTACATTTCCGATAAAAACAGGAACAAAATTTTTAGCCAGATCCATCCACGTTAGATGACCAGCAAAAATAACAGCGGAAATGACAAACATATTTGCTACTACTTGCTGAAATCCAATCACTACAAATGCCATAATTGGAATCCAAATTCCGATGATTTTTCCGACAAAATCACTCGTCCCGTAAGCGAGCCAAAGAGCAAGACAAACGAGCCAATTACAACCAATTGCTAAAATCAAAGTTCTCCCAAATGATTCATGTAACTTCCCTTCCGCTATCGCTACCGTTTTATTTAAATACTCTCCCTCTGTTAATCCGCCAAGATGTCCAAAGCAATACGCAACGAAAATTGCCCCAATAAAATTCATAAGAGTAATCCAAACCCAGTTATTCAGTACACTTATCAATGTAATTTTCTTTGCATAAAGCGCCATAGACAGTGACATCATATTCCCCGTAATTAATTCTCCTCCTGCTAATACTACGAGCATGAGTCCAACAGGAAATACTGCTCCTCCTAAAACATTCACTAGACTTCCCCAGCGCTCAGGTAAATTCCCTAAAACTCGAATGTTAAGTAAAAAACCTATCGCAATAAACGCTCCTCCTAAAAAACCGAGAATAAGCATCGCTGGCAATGTCTGTCTTACTTTTTGAACACCGGCCTCAATGACAAGCTCAGCAATTTGTTCCGGCTTATGAAATGCCATTACCCATTCCTCCATTTTCTCCAAATAAAAAAGCAGCTTCAAAAAACCTCCTCAAAATAAAGGTTTTTGAATGCTGCTTAATTTCTCTGCACATCTTTTACAGAGATATCAATCATCACTTTTACTATAAAATAGAAAATCCACAACTCTTGTAAATTTTCCATTTTTCACTATGAAGCTAGCTTTATATATTAACCACCGATATGTGACATTTCAATTTTAGGTATTGTTTTCTTATTTGTATGATTTAAGCGTTCATCTGAATAACGATCTTCCCTATTATTCCATATATCGCGTACTACATCTGTAATGTCCTCATCTGTATGTTCAGAACGAAGCAATTCTCTTAAATCATTTCCTTTAGAAGCAAATAAGCAAGTATATAATTTTCCTTCTGCAGAAATACGAGCTCTCGTACATGATGAGCAAAAAGAATCTGTTACTGATGAAATAATACCTATTTCCTCATCGCTTCCTATATAACGATACCTAGTAGCCACTTCACCAGAATAATTTGCTTCTATCCGTTCTAACGGCATAACTTGATGAATCGTATCTACTATTTCTTGTTTAGAGACGACCTCTTTTAAATCCCAACCATTATAATTTCCAACATCCATATACTCAATAAAACGAAGAATATGCTTATTTTCCTTAAAATATTGCGCCATCTGCAAAATGTCCTGTTCGTTTTTTCCCTTTTGAACGACCATGTTTATTTTAATTTTCATTCCAACTTCAGCTGCAGCCTGTATTCCTTCCAGAACCCTTTGCACTTTGCTCCTATTACCATTTAAATAGAAAAACCGCTCTTCTTCTAAGGAATCTAAGCTAACTGTTACACGTGATAGTCCCGCCTTATATAAATCAGGAGCAAACTTTTTAAGTAACGATCCATTGGTTGTTAAACCGATATCTTCTACACCATCAATTTTATTAAGGCGCTCAATAAGCTTTGGAAGCCCTCTTCGAAGTAACGGTTCTCCGCCCGTAATCCGTAATTTTCTCACACCTAAAGAAACGAAAATACGTGTTATCCTTTCAATTTCATCAAAAGATAAAATTTTATCATTAGACAAAAACGAGTAATCAGGACCAAATATTTCTTCTGGCATACAATATCGACAGCGAAAATTACAGCGATCAGTAACTGAAATACGTAAATCCTTTAACGGACGTTGCAACTTGTCTAATGTAACTGATTTCATCTTCATTGCCTCACTTTTATTTTATATTTAAAACACGTTCTGGATGGGTATATACATTTAAGGAGTGATTACGAATAAATCCTATTGTCGTAATACCTAAATCTTCCGCTAGTTGCAAAGCTAACTCAGTTGGAGCTGATTTTGATAGTATAATTTCACAACCGATTTTTGCAACTTTCAATAATATTTCCGAAGAAATACGACCACTAAAAACAATGATTTTATCTTTTATAGAAATATCGTTTCTTAAACAATAACCGTAAATTTTGTCTAATGCATTATGCCTACCAATATCCATTCGACTTAAAATAATACCATTCACATCACATAAAGCTGCATTATGAACCCCACCAGTATGATGAAACGTATCCGCAGATTGCTGCATTTCTTTCATTAACCGAAAACAATCCTCTGCAGCAACCTGTACATGGACACCCTTCATTTTTTTTGCACTTAGTGCATCATTTGCAAAAACAAACCCTTGCCTACTCATACCACAACAAGACGTAATATAGCGTTTATTTTGCATTTGTTCATAATACGGATTTACTTTTGTCGTTGTTACATGCACAAATCCTTCTTTCTCCTGCACCCATACACTATCAATATCTTCATACTTCCGAATGATTCCTTCAGACGCTAAGAAGCCTATTACCATATCTTCTATATATTCTGGAGTACTAACCATTGTAACAAACTCCTGTCCGTTCATTTTAATGGTGACAGGAAACTCTGTTACAATGCTGTCCTCTATATGTTTAAATGCTCCTTGTTCATAACGAAAGATTTCTCTTTCTACCTGTATCGGTTTCACGATCAGTATCCTTCTCTCACGTTATATTTTTATCAAAAACAAATACAGAAACTGCAATATCTTCTTCTACTTTCATATCTGAAAACAAATTCACTAATTTCGCTCCAACAAGTTCCTCCAAATGTTCACGTGAATTCACAGCATACACTTCTTGAATCATTTTCGTTCTAGCCATATGAACCATTTCCGCACCGTCCATCGTACTTGAAATAAATTTTTCAGTAGGTGTTAAGTTTCCATAAAGAGTCGCTATAGCCATATTTTCCGCAAAAACAGTATGAATTCGTTCTGGTCCTTTTCCGAAAAGTTCCTTTCGAAGTTTTCGTATCATATCATTAAATTCATGTACTTTTTTTGACATACAATTATACCTCCCAAAAGCCTCATTTTACTTTATTATATATTTTACCAAAATGAGCCTTCCGCCCAAACTATTTCGTACAAATATTTGGGCAGAAAGGTTCACTTCATGAAGTTTATTCGTCTTTTAACCCTTTCCCCATACCTTTTAAGAAATGAAGCCCAAACCCGATAGCACGGTTAATATCTGGGTCTTTCAATACTTTCATAAGATCGAATACCCCTACTTTTTTATTACTTTCTAGATGTTCATTACCTTCTTCTAGTCCGACTAATAAACTACCTATAAGCTTTTTCGTAAGTTCTGGGTCAAGTTCAGTTAACGCACCTGCAGCACCCATCATATTATTAATTAAATTTGTAACAGGCTCACGAGTTACTTGACCTAGAACAATTTTCGCAATTGGTTCTTTCGCTTTTAGCATTGAATTTGCAGCTTCTAGCATTCCAATGTCATTTAATTCTCCTACTATATTAAACATCTGATTTAGAGCTTCCTCATTATTAGTTAGAAGCTCTTTTAAATCATCTAACTTTTGCTGTTTTATTTCTTCCTCAGTTAATTCTTGTTTTTGAATCATTTTTATAGGTGCAGCCATAGTTTTCTCCTCCTACTTATCCGTTAAATGCACATACCCTGGACGTGCCCACTTACGATGTACCTCAATGCCAGCTTGAGGGTGACGTTTTTTATTGCGTGGGTTCGCTTTTGGCATCGGATTTTCGCCGTCAACTTCTAACACTTCCATACGTACTTTCGTTTGTTTATACGCAGGTGTATTCGTACGTACATCCACAGCAGGACCTGTTAAGAAATTAATTGCCGTTTCGTTATCTGTAGAGTTCATCGGTAAATATAACTCATTCGCTTTTACACGATCTGTAACGAGTGCACGTAATTTTAATGCTCCAAAAGGAGAGACAAGACGAACTAACGAACCTGTTTTTACGCCACGTTCTTTTGCAAGGTCTGGAGAGATTTCAACGAAAACACCAGGTACTTTCGTTTGAATACCTGTTGATTTATTTGTCATATTCCCTTCATGGAAATGCTCAAGCATACGACCGTTGTTAATGTGAAGGTCGAACTCAGCTGGAAATTCAGCTGGACGTACCCAGTCAGCAATCGCAAAACGAGCTTTTTTATCTGGGAAGTTAAATCCATCTTGGAACAGAAGTGGTGTATTTGTTCCATCAAAACTTCCCCAATGGAAACTGTTCCATCCTTCAAGCACTTCATAGTTCGCTTGCGAGAATAATGGTGATAAACTTGCCATTTCAGCAAAGATTTCACTTGGGTGGCTATAATTCCAGTTTGCCCCTAGTTTATTCGCAACCTCCTGGACGATCCACCAGTCTGGTTTCGCATCTCCTAGCGTAGGAAGCACTTGATATAATCTTTGGACACGGCGCTCTGTATTTGTGAAAGTACCTTCTTTCTCAAGAGATGGCGCTGCTGGTAATACAACATCTGCATATTGAGCAGTTTTAGAAAGGAAAACATCTTGCACAACGAAGAAATCAAGGCTCGACAACACTTCATGTACATGATTTGCATTAGAATCTACAAGAGCCATATCTTCTCCGACAAGATACATTGCTTTCATTTTTCCTTCGTCAATTGCGTGAAGCATTTCAATATTATTAAGACCTGGTTCACTATCAATTTTCACTCCGTAAGCAGTTTCAAATTTCACACGTTCCATTTCGTTAGTAACGTGCTGATATCCTGGAAGCCATCCTGGTAAAGTACCCATATCACAAGCACCTTGTACGTTATTGTGACCTCGAAGTGGGTATGCACCTGCTCCTGGACGACGATAGTTCCCTGTTGCAAGAAGTAAGTTTGAAATTGCAGCGGAAGTATCAGAACCACCTGTATTTTGCGTTACCCCCATACCCCAAAGGATACATGTACCATCTGCATCACGAATCATTTCAGCCATTTGAATAAGTGTTTCTTTTGAAATACCTGTTACTTCTTCTGCATATTCAAGTGTATATTCTTCTAGGCTCTCTTTGAAATCTTCAAAGAAGTTTACATTCTCATTAATAAATTCCTGATCATGCCAACCTTGATCGATCATATATTTCGTAACAGCCATTAACCATACTTGATCTGTTCCTTGTTTTGGACTAATAAAGACATCTGATCGCTCTGCCATTTCGGTTTTACGAAGATCAGCTACAATTAACTTTTGTCCGTGTAATTTATGTGCACGTTTAATACGTGTAGCTAGAACAGGATGACCTTCTGTCGGATTACATCCTACAATAATAACAAGACCAGATTGCGCAATATCTTTAATCGTTCCGGCATCACCGCCCATACCAATTGTACGGAACAAACCATCCGTTGCTGGTGATTGGCAATAACGTGAGCAGTTATCAATATTATTCGTTCCAAATACTTGTCGAGCTAATTTTTGAATTACATAATTGTCTTCATTTGTAATTTTAGAGGAAGAAATAAATCCAATAGAACCTTTACCGTACTCTTCTTTAATAGCGCCTAATTTATTTGCAACTACATTCAGTGCTTCTTCCCATGTAGATTCAACAAAGGTTCCATTTTTACGAATTAAAGGTTTTGTTATTCGTTCTTTAGAATTTACGAAATCCCAACCAAATTTCCCTTTTACACAAGTGGAAATTGCGTTAACTGGTGCATCTGAAGATGGCTGTACTTTAAGGATTTTACGCCCCTTCGTCCACACTTCAAACGAACAACCTACACCACAAAATGTACATACTGTTTTCGTTTTCTTCGTACGAGTATCACGCATGGCCGCTTCCACTTCTGATACCGCAAAAATACCGCTATAACCAGGCTCAACTTCTTTAATTAAATCTACCATCGGTTCAAGAATATCTGGTTTTAATCCCGTCATAAATCCAGCTTCACCGAGCATCGTTTTCTCCATTAAAGCGTTACAAGGACAAATCGTTACACATTGACCACAGCTAACGCATGAAGAATCATTAATATTTACTCCTTCATCCCAAATAACTCGTGGGCGTTCCGCTTCCCAGTCTATCGATAACGTTTCATTTACTTGTAAGTTTTGACACACCTCAACGCATTGACCGCATGCAATACATTGATTAGGATCATAGCGATAAAACGGATGCGTCATATCAACTTCACTTACATCTACTTTCGGTTCATACGGATATTTTTGATGTTCAATTTCCATTAATTCTGCTGTATTATGGAGTTTACAGTTCCCATTGTTGTTGTCACATACTGTACAGTATAATAAATGATTTTCTAGTAACCGATCCATCGCCTCCGTTTGTGCTTCTTTTGCGCGAACAGAAGCACGTTCAATGTTCATACCTTCCAGCACTACTGTCGAACAAGATCGCATTAACTTTCCGTCAACTTCTACAATACAAGTGTCACATGTTTGAATAGGATCTACTTCTGGCACGTAACAAATTTGCGGATGTTCAATCCCGTTCTCATTAATAACACTCAATATCGTTGAACCGGGCTCCGCTGTATACTTTTTTCCGTCAATTGTAATATGAACCATGTTGTTATTCATGGTCTTTCCCCCTTTTTGAGAATAAAAAAACTCCACCACGAAAATATACGCACCATATTTCGGCACGTTATTATCATGGTGGAGTAGTTTATTAGCACATCTTGCTAAAATACCAATCCATTTATTCATAAATAAAACGATAGAGTCATAACAGGTCATATCACGATTCCATCTTTAACACTATAATTATAGCGTTAAAGTTAAAAATATACAATATAAAATTTAAACTACGCATATGTCAGCTTGTAACTATCCATAATAATCCATATAAAACATAACAAGGAGTAAGCGAACAAATGGGGTCTTTTAATAAATGGATTCGTGGTGAAAAATCTTTTTCTACCCAAGAGCAAGCTAATCACACATTAAATAAATCTATCTCTTCTTCCCTTTCCCTTAATTTAAAGCACTTGTCCAAACTGTTTAGCGGTATTCCAGAATTAATAACACGCACTTTTCCATTAAAAAACGGACAGGAAGCTGCACTTATATATATGGAAGGACTTGTAGACAAAACTGTTATTAACGTAAACATTCTTCGTCCTCTCTTATTTAAAGAGTGGAATGAAGACGATTTTTGGGAAGCCTCTGTTTCTATCGGAAATATTAAAAAAGTTCAACAGTGGACAGACATTGAACAATCTCTTTTACACGGCAAAAGTATTTTATTTATAAACGGGCAACTATCCGCTTTAGAGCTTGATACGCAAGCGGCACCAAAAAGGAGCATTGAAGAACCTACAACAGAGAGCTCCATAAAAAGCTCACACGAAGGATTTAATGAGGTAGCGAGCGACAGCCTTGCACTTATTCGTCGATATATTCCAAATCGCGAATTGAAAGTGAAGGAATTCACTGTTGGTGAACGAGCTACTTCAAAGGTTTTTTTGCTTTATCTAGCAGATGTTGCGAACGAAAATGTCGTAAAAGAAATGGCATCCCGTATCGAGTCAGTAAAAGTTGATGCGATTCTTACTACTGGTGAATTAGAAGGATTTGTTGAAGATAATTCCTTTACTCTCTTTCCGCAATTATCAATAACTGAACGTCCTGACACAACAGCACATCATATTCTAGATGGGCGAATTGCCGTTATTGTAGATCGCTCACCAGGCGTATTAATAGGACCTATGACCTTTTCATCCTTTTTTCAGACGATAGATGATTACAGCTTCAGACCTATGATTCCATCTTTTATACGACTCCTTCGTTTCACTGGACTATTTATTGCAATATTTGCTCCTGCTCTTTATATTGCTATGATTTCCTTTCATTATGAAGTAATTCCACTTAAATTATTGTTAACAATTGGAGAATCTCGAGCCAAAATTCCTTTTCCGCCTATATTAGAAGCACTTTTGATGGAATTAGTACTTGAAATGCTACGCGAAGCTGCAGTTCGACTTCCCGGTCCCGTCGGACAAACAATTGGCGTCGTAGGAGGGATTGTCATTGGACAAGCTGCAGTTCAAGCAGGAATCGTAAGTAATGTTATGGTTATCGTCGTATCTATTACCGCAGTCGCTTCTTTTATCATTCCCAATCTGGAAATGTCAGCAGGAGTTCGGATTCTTCGCTTTCCAATGATGATAATCGCTTCTTTATTCGGAGTCATTGGAATTATGGTTGGAATGTCAGTTATCATCATCCATATTCTTTCTATGGACTCACTTGGTGTTCCTTACGGTAGTCCTTTTTCTCCATCATTTGCTACGGATTTAAAAGACGTTCTTGTGCGTTTGCCATGGAAACTAATGAAGAAACGACCACTATCCCTTAACTTAAAACAAGAAAATCGACAACCGGATATAGAAGAAAAGGAGGAAGATAAGTGACAAAGCGTGTAAAGAGGGAGATTAGTTTATTTCAATACATTTTAACGATTAGTGGTGTTCAAGTAGGATTCGGTGTACTTACACTGCCACGTGAAGTGGCCCAAGGGGCGAATACAGATGGCTGGATGTCTATTATTATAGGATGCGCTATCACTACTTTAGTCAGTCTATGTATTGTAAAAATCATGGAGAAGCATCCTGGTTACCATTTACTTGATGTGCTAACTCGTTATCTTGGAAAATGGTTAGGAAGAGTAGGAATGATTTTTTGGATTTTATATGCTGTTCTTGCAGCGGTTTCTTTAATTTTTTCCCTCTTATACGTTATTCACATTTGGATTTTACCTAGAACTCCAATGTTTTTAATTATGATTTTACTATCTATTCCAATGTTAATGCTAGCATGTAAAGGTGTTCTTATTATTAGCCGCTATGCTGTTTTTACTGTCTTATTTACACTCTGGATGCCATTACTATTATTTATCCCACTTAAAAATGGGCATTGGATCTATCTTCTTCCTCTCCTTAAAGAGGGATGGATACCAGTTTTCAACACAGTAAAATCAACTATTATTGCCTTTCTCGGATTTGAGTTTGCATTCGTCCTTTATCCTTACCTCAGTAATAAATCATCTGCAAAAAAAGGGATTGTTATTGCAAATATGATTACTTTATTCGTTTACCTGCAAGTGACGTTCGTTTCTTTCCTTTATTTTAGCCCAGATGGTATAACTAAGTTTTTATGGCCTACCCTTTCTCTCGTTACACCATTTCACTTTTCTTTTCTGGAACGATTTGAAATTATCTTTTTGTCATTTTATCTCTTTATTATTTTTGATTCCTGTATTCCTTATATTTTCACTGCTTCAGATGGAATTAATCAATTACTTAACAAAAAAAGGAGTTCATTACCTATTTATGGTTTATTATTCGGGTGTATTTTCATCTTATTCTTTTATATCCCTTCCTCTTACCAAATAAGTGCGTTGCGAGAATTTTGGGGAACTGCAAGCTATTTTATCGTTTTTCTATTCCCAGTCGTATTTCTCTTATACATGACACTTTATCAGCATTGGAAAAGGAGAAGAGTTTAAATGAGGCGCTTTATTCATTTCACTATACTTTACTTTCTCATAACCTTTTTAACAGGCTGTGGAGATCGACTCGACTTAGAAAAACAATCGATTTCATTAATTTACGGCTTTGATGCAAAAGCAAAAGGAAAATTAATTGTGTACCACGTAAATCCTATTTTTAATGAAGACGTAGAAAAAAAGTACGAAACACATGAAGCGAAAGTACGTACACCTCGAGAAGCAAAAGCAACGTTTAATAGTTCAAGTGGCGGTTTAGTATCTACAGAAAAGTTACAGCTCATTTTATTTAGCACAAATTTTTTAAAACAAGAAGGGGCTATGCCTTACCTTGATGTTTGGTATCGTGATCCTAAAAACACTGGAAACATGCGCATGGTTGCAGTAGACGGTCCAATTTCTTCAGTTATATATAATAACTTTAAAGATAAGCCTGCCCTTCCCGAGTATTTAACAGATTTAATTAATACGAACAAACTGTACAATCGGACCGTTTTTACGACATTCCATGAATTTCACAGGCAAACGTTTAATAAAGGTATAACACCTGCTATTTCAGAAATAAAAAAAGGTAAAAAGGATGTTATCGTTACTGGTTCCGCGCTATTAACTTCTCGCGGAATTTATAAAATGTCATTAAATCGTTATGAAAGCGCCCTTCTTCTTTTGTTACAAAAGAAAGCGAATACACCGGTTTCGCTTACATTGAAAATCCCTTCTACTTCAGTTGAAAGTAATAGTGATTTAAAAGATACCGATGGCGGCGATTTCGTAACAATAAATGTTCTTAGCATGAATCGTGATATCCATACAGATTATAGCGATAACCACTTCAAATTTCATGTTAAAATGGATTTGAAAATTGCTGTCTCTGAACTTACATTCAATATGGATATAGACAAAGATAGAAAGAAATTAACTTCTCTTATTACAAAACAACTAAACAAAGATTTGAACGATTTAATCCACAACATTCAAAAACAGCAACTTGATCCATTCGGATTTGGTGATTATGCGAGAGCGTTTCAATATAAAGAATGGAAACAAGTCGAAGATGATTGGCCGAGTGCCTTTTCAAAAGCTAATGTGAAAGTGGCACCAACTATTAAAATTTTAGAAAATGGGATTATTAAATAGAAAAAACACGCTACTTGTTCTTATATGAATAAGTAGCGTGTTTTCATTTCCATTACAAGTATTATTTCAATGGACTATACTTTATTTCTATTTCTAACATTACTATGTTTTTTAGCATATACAAAATATATGAAAACCCCTATTATAATCCATGCCACAAAACTAATTAAAGTAAGCTTAGAAAGGTTCAATGCCAAATATATACAACTTACTATTGAAACGATAGGTAAAAAAGGTACTAGAGGGGCACGGAATGGCCTCTTCATATTAGGATGTGTCTTTCTTAATACAATGACAGCTATAGATACAAACACAAATGCTGTTATCGTTCCCATATTCACTAAATTAGCTAATAAATTCAAATCCACTAATCCCGCTAATAAAGCTGCTAGTATACCTGTAACCCACGTATTAAAAAATGGAGTTTGTAAACGTTTGTGGACACTTGAAAGTCTTTTTGGTAACAGTCCATCTCGACTCATCGAGTAAGATACACGAACAAATGCAAACATAGCTACTAACAGAACTGTTGTTAGCCCTGCTATCGCTCCCACCGATAACAACCCAGCAATTCTATCTTCTCCTACAGTGCGCAACGCATATGCAACCGGATCAGCAACATTTAATTCCGTAAACGGAACCATTCCAGTTAGCACGAATGAAACACCTACATATAGAACGGTACAAATGAACAAGGAAACAAGTAGCCCAATTGGCACGTTACGTTGTGGACGCTTCACTTCCTCTGCGGCTGTTGCAACTGCATCAAATCCTAAAAAAGCAAAAAATACAGTAGCAGCGCCCCCTACCACACCGTTAAAACCAAACGGTAGAAATGGTTGCCAATTCTCTGGTCTTACATATTGTGTCCCTACAACAATAAATCCTACAATAACAGCCAGTTTAATAATAACCATTATATTATTAATTCGTGCACTTTCTTTTGCACCACGGCTTAATAAAAATGTAACAACTAAAATAATAAGAACTGCTGGTAAATCAATGATTCCACCCTTCCCCATTCCTGGTGCCGAAGCAAAAACCGTAGGAATGTGAATATTAAAACCTAGTAGTAATGACTGAAAATATGCTGACCAGCCTGCTGCAACCGCAGAAGTCGCTAATAAATACTCCAGCATAACACACCAGCCAACTATAAATGCAAAAATCTCACCTAGTGTCATATATGTATATGAATATACACTTCCCGAAACTGGAACTGTAGATGCAAATTCAGCATAACAGAAAGCTACACATGCACATATAATTGCCGCTAATACAAAAGATAATACAATCGCCGGACCAGCATGTTTCGCTGCTACAATACCAGTTAATACGAAAATACCTGTACCAATAATTGCTCCAATACCTAAAAGAGTTAAATCAATCGCTCCTAAAGTTTGATTCAATACTTTTTTCTTTTCTTCATCCATTGCTTTCTTTATGAAAAGACTCATTCTTTGAAACCTCTTTTTCAAGTTTATCTCTTACTCGTTACATTCTTTATTACTGTTCTATTTTAAAAATAAAAATATACATAGTTCACTTCCCCTATAGACTTAGTAACCCGTCTCAATAAAAACAGAAAAATCAATCTCTTTATACCGTATTGAATTTTCAAAATATTAACCATACCAAAAAACCATTAAGAATGCTGATTGAATTTATCATACAATTAATTATATTGTCAATAATAAATCACTCAAAAATAATCGGCTGATTATGTATCAAATGTTATTTTTATACATAATTATTTTCTCAAAAACATTGTTGTTTTCCACCTTAATATTCATATGCATTTTATTACATTGATTTTCATACAATTTTCATTACATACAATGCAATAAAAATCATAATAACCTCAAATAAATTATTATTTTTAGATAATAATTTATTTGAGGTTATGTCACCATTTTAATACTAACAAAAAAGTGCAGATTTTCATCTGCACTTTTTTTTATTCTTCCACTTCAGCTTCTGCACTACTATTTTCAAGATGCTCCTTCTGAGCTTCCTCTTGCAACTCTGCTGAAATCATCCCATAATAAAGTTCCGGATATAACCCAAATATTTGATATACACTTCCTAAAAACGGCATCAGAATCCCTCTTTTCTAAAGTTGTATTGCCACTTTTAAGGATTCCCTTTTCATTCATTATACATTCGTTTTTGGCGTTTCTTCTTCATCTTGAACACTTAATAAATTTTGCCATTTTTTATACGGAGCGCTATTTGGATCTACATATCCTTTTGCATGCGAGCGATCCCACAATTGTTTAATAAACATTTCTTTCTCTTTCTTTGCCACCATATCGGCACCTGTACCGTAATAGTTCTGGAAATACAACTCGATTTCATCGAGGAATAGTCTTAATAATTCATCTGATGTTTCTTCTAATGTCGGATCATACTTCGCTTCACGGTCATACATTAAAATCATATCTAAAAGATTGTGGACATGTTCTTTTCTAAGCCATCTTACATCTTGGGCTCCTAATACGAACGGATGTGTATATAAATGTCCACCTTGTATCATCGCCTTTTCTTGCTCTTCTTCAAATCGTGACAAGATGTTTTCATAAATAAACGGATTATGAAGCAATGCTCTGTGTAATTTATAACTTTCGCTTGAAATATTTTTCCCCATCGACTGAATTAAAAAGCTACGTCCTACACCGTTATATTGATACACAAATTGTCCATCAACAGCAACTAAACTAATCCAGCGATACATATATGCGTATAGTAATGCACGATTACATTTATCATAATCTAATTTTGTTTGAGTCGCGTTTAAATCTGGCATAAAGGCTGGTAAGTGCCAATACTTATCTAAATGCGGCGTTAAACTAGATTTTTTACTATTTAATTTATTTACACGGCGATAATACGATTGGAAATAGTCACCTTTATCATTCATAAATCCGTTTGAAATATGTCCTGATGATAATTTAGGAAAATCTTGCAGCGATAAGCCGTAATGCGCTCGATAACAGATTACTTCAAATGGCGAAAAGGCTTCATGTACTGTATCTTTTTCTTTAAACATTTCTTGAATTAATTCCTCTTGCAGCTCTTTCTTTAAAGAAGGATGTATACCCCAATATTGTAATTCCCTATGATGAGCAACTTTCGGAACGAATGGACTCGCTAAATGGAACAGGTCTTCAATTTTTTCACGAACGTATTCATCGCGATCACGTTTCTTATAATCTGCTTCTTTTCGCAACGCTTCAATGATATTCAGTTCTAATTTATCACGATAGCGTACTTGCAGTTCGTCATAACAATAGCTCAGTATATGTTCTCGGTAGAAATCCTCTACCTTTTTCGACTGAATCTCTTCTGTTTTCGCATCACGACAATATTCCCCGTACAAACTCATATAAATTTCCGCTGATATATCTTTCGGTAGTACACCTAAATTTAAATGTTGCTGCATATCTTGCCATATCTTTTCTTGCAGCTGTTCCTCAGCTAATACATATACATTCGTCGGGTTTGTTTTCCCTTCAAATTCCTTACTGCGCTTTTGGATTTCAAACAGTAAATTTTCACGTGTTTCATGTAAATTATCAAAAAATCTTTCCCAATATTGAATCATTTTATTAACTGCTTGATATAGCGATTGATATACAAGTTCTAATAGCATTTCTTTTCGATATTCATTTAATTTGTGTACATATTGCGTTATAATGTCTTCAAATTCTCTTTTGAATAAACGTTGCTGATTATTAATCATTTTTCCAAACCAGCCTTGTTGTTGAGCAATTTCTACTCGGCGTACAGCCGTTACCGTTCCATCGATATTACCCACATTAAATTTTTTATCGTAGTTTTGAATTACATTTCGCTTTTGTTCATTATTTTCATGTAGTCGATTCATTTTTTCCACTAACTGCTTTCGAATTTCATATAACATAAAACGTGCTGCTACTGGGTGAACTGGATCTGTTTTCTTTAAAAACCATGTATTTAATTGATAGGACTGCCCTTCAGAACCACTTGGTGAAAAGCGGTCTGATTCAATCATGTCATATAAAAGTGTCGTTACATGTTCATGTACACGGCTCGGAATCGCATACGCATATAAACGAACCGCATGATCCACTCTTGCCACTTCACCTTTCATTTGTTCCATCATTTTCAGTTTCGCAGCTGAAATTTTACACTCATGTTGCAGACGATTTAATTCCTCATCTTTTTGCACCGTTCGTTGTACATAACTTTCTACAGCTTCTAAAAACAGTTTTGATTTCGCAACTCCGAGCTTACCACCCTCTGCTCCTTCACGTGTTTCATTGTACATTTGTCTATAGAAAATATGAGCTTGCTCTGGACGGGTAGCAAGATGTTCCAAGTCCTCTAAATAACTTTTACCTCTCTCCGGCTTTTCACGCTGCATCCCACGTTTTACATCTTGGTCATATCTTTGCTTCTTCTCTTGAAACAGTTGATCTAAATGAAGCCACGATTCATCTAAACCTTGCACAGCCCATTTTAAAGCACAATATTTTAACACATGCTCATACGGATAAATGAGTTTTGCCGTTCCTGCCCCGCAATATCGTCCTTTTCCGCTTGATTCTGCTAATTGCTGAATTTGATTGTCTTCTTGTGCAAAATGACTTGTGGACATCGGGCTAAATAACTGTAAATAAATTGTATTTGCCATCTGTTCCATATAATCTGATAAATTGTGTAAATGGTGTCCATGTAGGTTTTCATAATCGTATAAGAAACAATAATTGTACGGTAAATGATGTTGTTTAATTGTATGATTCGTTCTTCCGTCTTCATCTACTTGATCAGGGCGATACTCTAATTCAATTGTTACACCGCCGCGTTTTGATAATTCTCCAGTAGAACCGAGCGTAATAGCATGTAATTCTTTTAACGATGCATAGCCATTTGCTTGCACCGTTTCAAATTCTTTCGCGCTAACTGTTCTCGTCTTTACTAAAACATCCGGCATTAAAAACGCACCGCGTATTAAAATGTTATGATGCTGCAATTTCTTCCGAAGCATTTCACGTAAATATAATGCAATTTGCAGAAACATCCCTGAACCTGTTCCGCCTGCTAGTGATGTTACTATAATGACACGCACACCATATTCCGTTTGATCACTTGTAACCGGAAAAATTTTCTCGATTTCTTGCCAAAAAGACGTCAATTTATCTTCTTTCATCGCAGCACGTAACGCTAAACGTGAAATAACGCGTAACTGTCCTGCTCCTTCTGTTAATGGCTTATCAAGTATAGTCGGATCCATCGGAAACCACTCTGGGATCGTTGGATCTCCTGCAATATACTCCCTAGGCGTTTTACTAGAACTTGTTTGTGTCTTAAACTTTCGAATATGATCAAATTTACTTAATGTATTCACATCTGTATCAAATACGTGCATTGCTACCTTTTTTCGGCGCTCTTCAGGCAGTTTTTCATATATTTGATGCGTCACAGTACTACCGATTCCACCTAAACCAATTAATATTGTTGGAACTTGTAATGTCATGTGAACCACCTTCCTATTCTTGCTTGTTTGAAAAAAGGGAAAGAGAATGAATACTCCATCCCCTTCTTATCCCTACCTACTATTCACATTCGTACTTGTAAATCTCCTTACCATATCCTCTATCAATTAGTAAAAGTTCATTTGGATATAGTGTCTTATGTTCCATTCCTACTTCATCCTCTGTTATAAACATTCCATCAATAATCATTCCAACTACTTGTGATTCTTTCGCTACAAAGACAGATTTCGAACCTTTCTTCGCTATAAATGTAACGGATTGCACAGTTTTTCTTTCTGCTCTAAATGGGATCCCAAAATAATGGTTCCACCATTTATTTCGAAGTAATTCTGGTTCAGATTGATATAGCCAATCTTTCGCTACCTCTTGATCCCATTCATAATACAGTAGTGCTTTCCGGTGAAATCTTGGCCGAACAATCCATCCTAAAACAATGATTCCTACTACTAACAGTAATAAAGTGATAGGAATGACAAACTTAAAAATAAGCGCATATTTTTCATAAAACGGAGCATCTTGAATATGGAATGTTATGTTTTTCTTTACTTCTTGTAACTTTGAATCCTGCATTACGATGGTAGCTTCTACGGTGCCGGTATCTGTAAAATTAAATGTGTCGGAGTAATAGGGACGAGGATAAACATAGATTTGATTTCCATGTTGCTTTATTTCATAGTTGATTGATTGTTTAGATGTGACACCAGTAGATTTTAATAGTTTCTTTACAGCCTCTTCTGTCATCGGCTTACCATCTAACTGTGGTTGTATAATAAACGGTTTACTATTCTCTAAATTTGTCACTTTTTCTTCATAATCTTTTGTAACAGTTTGAAGTGATAATTTCGGTTTCTCAGCTGTTTCAATTTTAAATTCTTTCGTCTGTCTATAAAACCCCTTTATATTCATATGAACTTTCCCGCGTACTAACCCTTTACCAAGCTTCGTTTCGTAATAAAACACATGCCTTTTATCGTTCCACTTCATTGCATATTGTTTTCCGTCTATTTCTACTTCTGCCTGAAAGTAAGAAGACTGAACTGGCAACTCCGTAGGCCTTGCTTCAATAACAGCTGTCACACCTTCATACATTTCCTCAACATTTTTTCTATCCTTATCCTCTTTATCATAAGTAGAAACAGTATAATTAAGTGCCGGTTCGACTAGTACTTGTAACCCTTCTTTCTCAATATCTCGGTCCACTTCTATCGTATAAGTTCCTGGTTTAATAACTTCCTCATTTTCCGTACTTATATGAACTATATTTCCGAACAACTTTGCTTCTCCTGGTGCATGTATGGAAAAAGAAGATTGTAATTGTAATGGTTTAGAAATTTGTGTGACCTGATAATCGGGCAGAGAAGGCGATTGTCGTACAAGCGTCATACGCTTTAACGGAAACGGTGTTGTAATCTCTACTCTTTTCCCCACTACTTTCGTTTTTACAATCGATTCAACAGAGGAGAATGGATCACGATTTGCAACTAATGCTGCCACTTGATTTACACTTTTTACAATGCCATCTTCTCCGCTTGACGGCATCGTAACACCATTTATCTCTTTCTTCCATATTTCCTTGAACGTATTTAGTTGTTCTTTTTCTTGTTGTCCTAAATCTTCTTCCATCGTAATTAAGACTGGATGTAACGATATCTTTTTTGCATCCATTTCTTTCTTAAACTGGGCTAATTTCTGCAAAATTTGTTCTTTTCCGCCAACCTTATCTTTCTCTAAATCATTAAATGCCCCGTCAGTTAATACAATAAGCCAAAATTCACGTTTTCCATCTATATCTGCTTCCTTTTTTATAGATTGCATCGCCGTTTCTACCGCGCTAAATGGAGTATTTAAATACGTTTTCCATGCTCCAATTCCCTCAATTTCTGTTTGCCTTTTATCCTTCGTTAACGAAATGTTTAATGGCTCATTCGGCTTACTCATTGGAACGTAAGAAAATTTATCTTTTTCATCCAATAGCGCAACTAAACTTTGCAAAGCATAATTGGCATATTTCCAGCGATCGTTATTTCTCATGCTGCCCGAATCGTCATATACAAGTGAAACGACCCTTTCCTTTGCCTCCTCTCCTTTTGCAAAAGCTGATAAAGGTAAACATATAAATAGAAACAACATGAACGTGGCACAAATTCGGATTTTCATGATGAGGCTTCGCCACCTTTGTAGACAAATTCCTATGTTTAAATTTATGAGAGGAAACAAGATATATGACTTGTATTTTAGGACAACGAACCCAGCATAATTTTATTATGTAAACAGTTATAAGAACTGAATATTATTCCTTCTAGCGTTTTCTATCCGATACTATAAGTAAAAAAGCCTGTTTAAGCTCCACACTTAAAACAGACTTTTCCTACTTTTTATTTTAAAAACACATAACAAAAAGTTTGATTTTTGACTTAACACATCACTTCTATTGTAAATCCACCAGGTGCTTCAACGTAAAACGTATACGCATGGACATGCTTAGGAGGCTCGACCAAAAATCCATCTTCCTTCAATCTTTCATTTATCTTATCTACTTGTTCTTCACTTTCTTGTGGAAATCCTACGTGAAATGTTCTTGGATACTGAACTTCTTTTCCTTTCATTAAAGTTAGTATAAATCCATCATTATCACGCATAACTGCAAAGGCATTCCCTCTTGTTCCACTACAAGTTAGACCAAAATACTTCTCTAAAAACTCTCTAGCTGCTGTTACATCTGTAACTGTTAAATTAAGATGTTTAATTCCCAATCCTTCACCTTCTTTCTCAATTTTCTAACATTTTATCATACAAATAAAAAACACGCCTTCCACAGCGTGTTTCATTGCTTTACATACACTTCAACAATCGGATTCTCTTTATTATCCGCATGCAAGCGTATATTCTCTTCACTTGTATTATAAATACTAGCTAATAACATTATCGTTAACACATTAGGTGTCTTCGCATCACTTCCGTATTCTCTCTCAAGCGCTTCCTTATATTCAAAATCTAAATCCCCCTGCACATATGTATACACTTCAAAACCATCTTCTAAATTGCAAACTACTGTATCAATAATATCTGTCCCTACTTGCTTCTTCATTTCCTCTCGTAACGCTTCAATAAAATCTTCCCATGGTACTTCGTATGTCTGAAACTGATCTGTAGATTTCATGCCTTTTCCTCCTTATATATCCTCTTCTTATATTTCCCCTTTCCTATAACAATTATGATAGATAGGGCATTCGTACAAGCCGCACTTGTCCCCCTTACATATCGTATTACTGTAATGCGGAAGGAGGAAAGAATATGCATAGACAAAAATGTTATGATACATGCCAACGTTATTTCGGAAAAGTTGTTCGGATTGAAGACCGTGATGGCCGTATACATTTAGGTAAAATAATCGATGTGACACAAAACTCTGTATGGATCGAACCGGTGCAACAGCGCTCATCTTTTGATTCAGGGTTCGGATACTACGACGCTTATGCAAACGGTGGTTGTGACCTTTGTGGAGGCCTTAGCAGGTGTGATAGTTGTGGATTCGGATGCGGTGGTGGATTCAGCAGCTGCGGATGTGGTGGTCGTGGTTGTAGTAGTTGTGGTTGCGGCGGCTGGGGAGGCGGCGGTTGTGGCTGGGGTGTTGAACTCGGATTTGGTTTCATCTTCGGAATTACATTAGCTGCATTATTTTTCATTTAACATAGTAAAGAGTTGGCTACCTTTAGCCAACTCTTTTTCTTTATTTTTCACATATAAAAATACGATGCCCTAAAATGTGTTGGTACATAAGCCGTACATTTTCATGCTGTGCCCACGCCTCATATAACTCATTCGGAATATGTGAGGATACATTCCATTCTGGCTCTTCTACATAGCCAGAGATTGTTTCTGCAATCGTGCCACCACCCGCAATTGTAATTCTTTTAAAATTTGCTTTCTGAAATAATTGTACCCACTCATTCTCAGTTAACAGTTCTTTCATGCCATATAATTGGGCGATTTTTTCTTCCTCACCCTTATCAATGTGCCTATCAATAATCATTTCAATGACAACAAGCTTACCGTCCTGCTGTAATACACGATAACACTCCGAGATAACCCTTTCTTTGTCTGTAAAAGCGATGATTGATTCTCCAAGTACGAACTCAAATGAGTTATTCAAACACGGTAAATGCTCTACATTTCCTTCAATTAATTGTATATCTAACCCTTCAAACAACCATCTATCTTTTGCCTTTTGAATCATAATTTCATTCTTTTCAACCGTTGTTACTTTATAGCCAAATTCCCTTGTCATATACGCCGCTGTTTTCCCCGTACCACAACCTATCTCAAGGACATTCGCTCCATATTTAAAAGGCAGTTGTGCTAACAATTGTTTTGTTAACGTAAAGCCACCAGGATGAGCACTTCCTATTCCGTAATAAGCTAGGAAATCGATGTATGTGTTTCGTTTCATGGGATTCTCCCTTTTTTATTTTATATATTCGAGCACGGAAGAAAAGTGCATAGAAAAAAGGGCGTATTGTACGCCCCTCATCTTACTTATCCTCTGTAATATATGCCCATTTATAGCTGTAGTCTCCACCAACCGGATGGTGAACAATACCTTTTACTTTCTGTCTTTGAACGATAGCATCACCACGTTGATATAATGGTGCAATTACAGCATCATCAAGTAATATTTTCTCAGCTTTTAGTAAGCTATCCCAACGTTCTTTCGTTTTCGTTAATAGCTCGCCTTTACCTTTTTCTACAATTTCATCATATTTTGGATTTGAATATCCAGTTTGGTTATGAGGACCATTTGTAACGAACATATCAATGAATGTCATTGGATCTAAGTAGTCAGGGCCCCAACCAGCGTAAGATAAATCATAATCTAAATCTGATTCTAATTTTAATTTTTGTTTAAACGGTTGATTTTTCAAGTTCACTGTTAACCCTGGTAAGTTTTTCTCAAGTTCTCCTTTTAAGAATTCTCCTACTTTCTTCGCATTATCGCTATCGTAGTTTAATAGCTCAATCGTTACTTGCTCTTTTCCAAGTTCTTTTTTCGCTTTTTCCCAATGCTCTTTTGCTTTTTTCACATCTGTTTTTAAAATATCTCCATTTTCTTTACGGAAGTCTTTTCCATCTGGACTCTTAGCAAATTCTTTTGGTACTAAGTAATCTGCTGGTGTAGATCCGTCATTTAAAATAACGTTCGTTAAGCCTTTTTTATCATATGCCTTTGCAATCGCTAAACGTAAATCTTTGTTCTTTAATACTGTATCTTGCCCACCACGTTTTTGGTTTAAACGTAAGAAGAACGTTGATGGTGTTTTTTGTGTATAAAAGTCTGGATTTGATTTATATTTGTCAACCATTTCAGATGTAAGTCCCGCACGATCGATTTGTCCGCTTTCATATAAGTTTACACGTGTACCGCTATCTTTTACTACGTTAAAGTTGATTTCATCTAACTTAACTGTTTTATTATCCCAATATTGTGCATTTTTCTTTAATTTCCATCCTTCTTCATGTTTCCAGTCTGTTAATGTAAATGGTCCGTTGTATAACGTTGTATCTGCTTCTAAACCAAATTTTTCACCTTTTTCTTTTACGAATTTTTCATTTAACGGATAGAATGTTCCGAATGAAGTTAATTCTACAAAGTAAGGAACTGGATTTTCTAATTCTACCTCTAATGTGTAATCATCTACAGCTTTTACACCTAACGTATCAAGTGGTGCTTTCCCATCATTAATTGCTTTTGCGTTCTTTAAATCAAACATAATGTATGCATATTCCGCTGCTGTATTTTTATCTACCGCACGTTTCCAAGCAAACACGAAATCCTTCGCTGTTACAGGGTCTCCATTTGACCATTTTGCATTTTTATTTAATGTAAATGTATACTTTTTACCATCATCACTCTTTTTATATGATTCAGCAACTCCTGGTGTTGCTTTATTATCTTTATCAAGTCGATATAAACCTTCCATTACGTTGTTTAAAGCTAGAAACGATACTTGGTCTGTCGCTTTAGCAGAGTCCATAGATGGAATCTCTTGAGACTCTGTTAAATTAAGCACTTGCTTCGCCGCTAGCTTTCCGCCTTCTTTTTCACCGCTTTTTGGTGTTGTGCTTGCCTTCTCTTTATCTCCTGATCCAGAGCAAGCTGTTAATGCCATACTCATTACTAAAACTGGTGCTACGACCGCTGTCAATTTTTTCATCTTTTTTCTCTTCATTTTTTGTACCCTCCCCAATTATATGTACGATATTAACATTTAGAATTTCTCTACTAACTTTCGTTATCAGAAAATTCTTATTAATTAATATTCTACTATTTTTTAAAATTTTGTAAAGTATTTTTGTAAATTTTCTAAATATTTATTTTTTTATTATAGTAACTTGTTGTTTTAACTACTATATGAATTATCCCCGTCTACTATATGTAAACATCCCTCCCCTTATTCCACTCTATTACTACGTTCTATATTTTTCTTATTAGCATGAGGTCTCTTACTATCATCTGTCTTACTACTTACTGACCTCTCTAAATCCCTCCGATAGAACCTTCCTAATTACCTACCCGATTCTCAATAGGCTAACGAGATTTATTCCCTTATACATACTAAAAAGCATTTCAAAAGCAGCTCAGCCACTTTTGAAATGCTTTCACTTTATTTTTTTCCGCCATCCTCAGTTACATACGCCCACTTAAAGCTATATTCTGGACTGATGTTATGTTTCACAATTCCTTTTACATTCGGTTTCATTACATACGATCTTCCTGTTTGATATAAAGGAACTAACCCTGCATCTTCTTCAAGGAATAATTTTTCAGCTTTCCCTAACGTTTCCCAGCGTTTTTTCGCATCACTCATTAATTCATTACCTGCTTTTCCTACCATTTCATCGTATTTTGGATTTGAATAACTCATTTGGTTGTACGGGCTCTTCGATTCAAACATATCAATAAATGTCATTGGGTCCGCATAGTCTGGACTCCAACCTGCATAAGAAATTTCATAATCTTGCGCAGTTTCTAATTTTAATTTTTGTTTGAACGGCTGAATTTTCGTATTAATCGTTACACCTTTTAAATTTTTCTCAATTTGATCTTTTACATAGTCAGCAATCTTTTTCGCAGTTCCATCATCATAGCTTAGCAATTCAATTGTAACTTGATCTTTTCCAAGTTCTTTTTTCGCTTCTTCCCACGCTGCTGCTCCTTTTTTCGGATTATATTTCAGACCATTTTTAAATGTATCTTGATAATCTTTACCATCTGGCCCTGTCGCAAGTCCTTTTGGAACCAATTGATCTGTTGCTTTTGATCCATTATTTAAAATTACATTCGCCAATCCTTTTTTATCAACTGATAATGCAATTGCTTCACGAAGTTTTTTGCTCTTTAAAGGCGTATCTTGTCCGTTACGTTTTTGATTTAAACGTAAGAAGAATGTACTTGATTCCGCATACTCACCATATTCTTCTTTGTTCGATTTATATTTATCTACAAACTCTCCTGATAGTAATGTAAAATCAATTGATCCTGTATCATATAAGTTTACTTTCGTTGCAACCTCTTTTACTACACTATAGTTAATTTCTTCTAATTTCACAGTCTTTTTATCCCAGTACTTATCATTTTTCTTCAGCTGCCAACCTTGTTCATGTTTCCATGAAGACATAACGAATGGACCATTATACACAGTTGTATCTGCTTCTAAACCGTACTTATCACCTTTTTCTTTTACGAATTTTTCATTTAATGGATAGTATGATGGGAATGCTAATAAATTTAAGAAATACGGTACCGGTTTTTCTAATTCTACTTCTAGCGTGTAATCATCTACCGCCTTCGCTCCTAATTCAGTTACAGGTTTTTCTCCTTTATTAATCGCTTCTGCATTTTTAATATAGTAAGCAATAAATGCATATTCTGCCGCAGTATTCTTATCAAGTAAGCGCTGCCATGCGAAGACGAAATCTTTCGCTGTTACAGGATCACCATTTGACCATTTTGCATCTTTTCGCAGTTTAAACGTATACTTTTTACCATCTTCACTTTTCGTACTAGACTCTGCCGCAGCAGGAATTGGCTTATTCTCTTTATCAAGGCGATATAGGCCTTCCATCGTGTTCCCTAAAATTTGCGAACCTAATGTATCAGTAGATTTAGAAGTATCCATCGTCGGAATTTCTTGGTTTTCCGTACGATTTAATACTTGTTTCGCTGCATATTTAATATCTGATTTTTTTTCTTCCCCACTATTTGATGTAGTAGTCGTTTTCTTTTCCCCACCTGACCCAGAACATGCTGTCAATGCAACACTCATCGCTAAAACTGGTACTACAACTGCCGTTAACTTTTTCAGCTTTTTTCTCTTCATTTTTATACCCTCCCTAATTATATGTACATTACCAATCCTTGAGAGACCCCTTACTAAAGATTTGTTTTTCAGAAAATTACAACTAATGTTATTCTACTCTTTTTTTCGTATTTGTAAATAGTTCAATTTTAAATATTCTGATTTTTTTTAATTTAGTATGATTTATCCCCCATCTACTATATGTACATACTATACACCTTATTCTCTTCTATTTAACCACACTAAAAATTAGTATTTTAAGCTCACAAAAAAAGCATTTAAAAGTAGCTAAGCCACTTTTAAATGCTTTTTCAACTCTATTATTTTTCAGTCACATATGCCCACTTAAAGCTAAATTCTGGACTGATATTATGTTTTACTACTCCCTTTACATTTGGTTGTAAAACATAAGAATCTCCTCGTTGATATAAAGGTACAATCGCTACATCTTCTTCAAGTAATGTTTTTTCAGCTTTTCCTAACTCTTCCCAACGTTTCTTTGCATCGCTCATTAATTCCGTTCCAGCTTTTTTCACCATGCCGTCATATTTAGGATCAGAGAAGCTCATTTGGTTATGAGAATGTCCAGTCTCAAACATATCTAAGAACGTCATTGGATCTGCATAATCCGGATTCCATCCGCCATACGAAATATCATATTGTTGTTCAGTTTCTAATTTTAGTTTTTGCTTAAATGGTTGAAGTTTAATATTAACTGTTACACCTTTTAAGTTTTTCTCAATCTGATCTTTAATATATTCGCCAACTTTTTTCGCATTACCAGTATCGTAGTTTAAGAATTCAATCGTAACTTGGTCTTTTCCAAGTTCTTTTTTCGCTTCTTCCCAAGCTGCAGCCGCTTTTTTAGCATTTGGTTTCAAACCGTTTTTAAACGTCTCTTGGAAATCTTTACCATCCGGTCCAGTTGCTAATCCTTTTGGCACTAAGAAGTCAGCTTCTTTTGATCCATCATTTAAAATTACATTTGCTAAATTCTTTTTATCAATTGATAACGCAATTGCTTCACGTAATTTTTTGCTCTTTAATGGCGTGTCTTGTCCATCACGTTTTTGGTTCATACGAATGAAATACGTACTTACTTGTGAATATGTGCCAAATTCATCTTTCTTGCTTCTATATTTATCAACGAACTCTCCATTTAATAAAGCAAAGTCAACTTGACCGCTATCATATAGATTGACTAAAGTCGCAGCCTCTTTAACAACACTAAAGTTAACTTCTTCCAGTTTCACAGTCTTTTTATCCCAATATTGATCATTTTTCTTTAATTGCCATCCTTGTTCATGCTTCCAATCTTTAAGAACGAACGGTCCGTTATAGACAGTTGTATCAGACTCTAAACCGAACTTCTCGCCCTTTTCTTTAACGAACTTTTCGTTTAATGGATAATATGATGGGAATGCTACTAAGTTTAAGAAGTACGGTACTGCTTGCTCTAACTCAACTTCAAGCGTAAGATCATCTACTGCTTTTACTCCTAATTCAGTTACAGGTTTTTCTCCTTTATTTACTACTTCTGCATTTTTAATCGGGAATGCGATAAATGCATACTCAGCAGCTGTTTTTGGATCTAATAGACGTTGCCAAGCGTATACGAAATCTTTCGCAGTTACTGGATCTCCATTTGACCATTTTGCATCTTTGCGTAGTTTGAACGTATATTTTTTACCATCTTCACTTTTCGTGCTAGATTCTGCTGCTGCTGGAATCGGCTTATTGTCTTTATCAAGACGATATAACCCTTCCATCGTATTACCTAGCATTTGTGAAGATACTGTATCAGTTGATTTTGAAGAGTCCATCGTCGGAATCTCTTGTGTTACTGTTCGATTTAGCACTTGTTTTGCTGCTAATTTTTCCCCTGACTTACTATCTCCACTAGAGCTAGAATTTGTGCTTGTTTTCTTATCTCCACCTGATGTAGAACATGCTGTTAACGCCATGCTCATTGCTAAAACCGGTGCTACAACTGCTGTTAGTTTTTTCATTTGTTTCTTTTTCATTTTGTACCCTCCCTAATTCTTAACGATAGCTATTAAAGAATTTTCTGATAATTCTGTTTTTCTCTATATATTTATCAGACGATTCTTACTAATTCTTATTCTACTAATTTTTTAATTTTTGTAAAGTATTATTATTGAAAATTTTTAAAAAATTATTTTTTTACAGTAATATTCATAAAAATGCCATATGTTGTTCAAACCTTATTTCGCATTCATACACATTTGTTGTTTTAATCACTTTCATCTCATTTACCACTTGAATACTTGTTAATTATTGCTAATAAATAATGCATATATCTAAAAACATCTTTTCTACAAAAATAAAAAAGCAGACATTTCGTCTGCTTTAATTCTCCTCAATTTGCTTTTCACTTAATCCTAGATGTGTTCTAAGAGTATTACTCAAACTCTGTAGATCTTTTTTATTAGGATTATAATAATATACACGTTGCCCGTTTGGGCCATTAGGTAAGTATAAATCATCACCAGCTAATTGTATTTTTTCAACTGAACCGTTTAAACCGTATTTATAAAAAGATAAAATATCATCCATTACTAAATTTGTTTTAAAATCACCATCAACCGCCTCAACTATTTTTTCTAACTTCGTAATCGATCCTACACTTTTTAATTTACTTAAAATCGCTTCAATAACAAGTTGTTGGCGCTGTCCTCTCATTGCATCACTATCAATATGGCGCGTTCTTGCTAGTGCAAGTGCTTCTTCCCCATTTAATTTTTGTAATCCTTTTTTCAAATGAATCGCATCAGGTTCATCTTTACTATTTTGCTCCGTAAATTCAACTGGGACATCCACTTCAATACCATCTAACCCATCAACAATTTTAGTAAAGGAACCAAAATTAAATTTCACAAAATAATCAACAGGCACCTGTAACAATTTTTCTACCGCTTCCACAGAAGCTTGCGGTCCTCCATCTTTACCATTTTTAACGAAACCACTTCCATATGCATGGGTTATTTTATCTTTTTTCTTTTCAACTGGAACATATGTATATGTATCACGCGGTATGCTTGTTAATTTCACTGTTTTATCGTCTTTATTAAAAGTCGCTAACAATAATGCATCTGTATGAAATGCACCATTATATTCCTTTTGTCGTTCTTGATTTTCATCAATTCCCATAATTAAAAGTGAAACATGATTTGCAATTGGCTTTACAGATTTCTCACGTAAATTGGATTTTTCACCTCGTGCTAAATTCAAATTAGATTTTTGTACAAGACTAGAAGTTTTCATATATACATAGGCTCCATAGCCAATTCCACCAAATAGTAATACCGCCAGTAGTAAACTTATTATCTTTTTCTTTTTATATTTTTGCTTATTTTTCTCTTCTCTTAAAGATGAATGATTCCCCATTTACTCTCCTCCTGTTTCTATTGATCCAATATGTTTTTCATTTTTTCATATTTAGCGCTATCCTTTTGAAACATACTTTCTTTCAATCCCTTATCTATTTGTATCCATTCAGTCGTAACTGAATATTGAATCAAGCCTTCTTGAAAACTAAGAAATTTCAACATAATCCCTGTATTTTTCTCCACAACCATTTCGAATTTCCCTCTTAAATCTTCAGAGGTGCTAACAGGCATCTCTATGTTTATAACTCCTTCAATTTTGTAACAATCTAATCCAAGATATTTCGTTTCTTTATAATTCCAATCTTTATATCGAATTAATAAATCTGCGAATTCTGATTGAATACTATATTTAGCTAGCCCTACATATTCATCATCATATCTCTTTTTCTCATCTGATTTTCTCACTAACCTTTCCGTAGGATTTAATTTTAATAGTTCATTGTTTCTTTCTTTCGGGTTCCATTTTGTCTCTTTATAGGTATACTTCTCATCATCAAACTCTTTTTTCTTGCCCTCGTTATATATAATTGTTCGTTTTTTGGCTAGTTTATCTTCTTTCGAAGAGATACCTCTTTGTTTCTCCGTATCAATCGCATACTTATATGTTGTAGCAATTCTTGATGAGCTAGAATATTCCTCAAATTGTCCTGAAATATTTTTAAAATAATCAATAGAATCTAGCATTTTTTGATGAATCTTTTCTTTATCTGGATAATGTACATTCGATTTTATTTCTTCTTCATTTTCATAATCAGAAAACGCTTTTTTCTTTACATATTCAAATACTCCACCATTTTGCGCAAAACTTTGTATAGAAAACTCAGACATAGATACCACTGAAAGTATACAAACCGCTGCACTAATTATCATCATATGAATTTTGTAACTCTTCTTTTTTACCTGAAGATTATGTAGCGTGCCATTAATTTTTTCATTTAACTCTGGAGGTACTATAA
Source organism: Bacillus sp. EKM501B (assembly GCF_011800505.1). Lineage (NCBI taxonomy): Bacteria > Bacillati > Bacillota > Bacilli > Caryophanales > Bacillaceae > Bacillus > Bacillus sp. EKM501B. The sequence continues at coordinate 83,857 of NZ_JAALFZ010000009.1, forward strand.
CATTTTCATCTTTTATTCTCTTTTTTAATTTCTCATCAAATAATTTTTCATTATCCATCCTTTACACCCCCTATTCCATCTTTAATCGTTTTTGTAGTTGTTCCCTCGCGCGTGACAATCTTGATTTCACTGTTCCTTTCGGTATTTCTAACAGCTTTGCTATACTCTCTTGATTCATGTCTTCATAGTAATAAAGCACCGTAACAGCTCTTAATTCTTCATGTAACGATTGAATCGCATTACACAAATCTATATCTTCATACTGATCACACGCACTCATATTGTAATCATTCTCCTCTGTCACAATTACATTTTTATACGCTCTAATAATATTGTTACACTCATTTATTAGTATTCGAATTAACCAAGTTTGAAAAAATTCTTCTTTTTTTAATTTTTTTATATTTTCATAGGCTTTTAAAATTGTTGTCTGTATCGCATCCTCTATATTTGTCTCATCACGTAACATCGCCTTTGCTATTCGATACATCTTCACTTTTTCTGTATGTATAAGCGCTATAAAGGCTTCATGATCACCTTTTTTCGCTAAAGAAACATCCGTTTCTTCTTTTATAATCATTTTATATAAAGGGATTACTTTCACAATCGCTCCTCCTGTTTCATCCTCACTTCATCACTTCCAATTTAACTTTACATATATTAGACGTATGAACCTAGAAAAAGGTTCACTTTTTTGAATATTTTTTTAATTAAAAAGATAAATATCCTTTATAAGGATGCAATAAACATACTAGTTTAAATTTACAAATAAAAAAAGCCCACTTTCTCAGTGGACTTTCTACTCTATAACGGTAAATCCCTCTTCCTAAATACTACAATCGCTACGATAAAAATACAAAGCGCTACAGCAGTTAAACTTATACTTACCGGCCATATATTATATGATCCTTCAGCAATTTCTTTCGGACGAAACAGCGTGAATAATGATAGGTTTTTCATCCATTCTAACTTATCACTTAACTTCCCTACCATATCCAATACGAAAAATAAGATAGTTAAACTCGCTGAATAACTTAGTGCTTTTCTTTCGTCATTACATATACAAGAAAAGAAAAATGAATAGGCACTAACGACTAAAAATATGAGCCCTCCGACTACATTTATCTTCAAAAATAATTCTTTATTTAAGTTATTATCCTCTAAAAACCATTCAGCACCTACTATACCCGCTACATACGTAACCGCTACAATAATCAGTAGTCCTAATATAAGAATAGCCGCTTGCGTAATTGCGATTTGTACTCTAGATACAGGCGTTGCTAGCAAGTATGCCATTGCTCCTTTATCTACATGACGAGCAATTAAATGTGTCGCAACTGTTACGCAAAAAATTGTTAAAATGATAATAAATAATAGACTATAGTATTCGCCCGCTAGAAAATCCATTACGTTTTGAATCGGACTTTCCATACCAACGATTTTTTTCACACTATCAGGCATGGCACCTATTAATTCATTTAGCCCTTTCGCTGATACCATTGACGGGAATATCCAAATTAATAACCACAGATATAAAGCTGCACCAGACGCATAACTCAAAATACTTTTTTGTGTTTCTTTCAAACTAGCTAAAAATAATTGCTTATTCATGCGTTATCCCTTCTTTCTTATCGTAATAATGCATAAATAAATGTTCTAAATCCATCGCTCTCGTTTGAAGTGCCGTTACATTGTAGTTTGAAAGTGTTTGTAAAACAGTTTGATAGTTTCCTTGTACAATGATAGATGCCTCTCTGCCTTTTACCGCTTCAAATTGCAAATTACACTTTGTAAGAGACTCAATCTCTTCTTGTGATGATACTGTTACATCTATCACCTGTCTTCTCATACTTTGTAAATCGTGAATATTTTCAACCGTTACGAGTCGACCATCTTTAATAATAGCTACTCTGTCACAAGTTCTCTCAATTTCAGTGAAAATATGCGAAGACATAAGAATTGTTTTTCCTCTTTGCTTTTCCTCTAATATTAAATCTATAAACACTTGCTGCATAAGTGGATCAAGTCCAGATGTTGGTTCATCTAAAATTAACACCTCTGGATCGTGCATAAATGCAGCGACTATCCCTACTTTTTGCTTCATTCCTTTAGACATTTTGCGAATCGGTGTTTTCACATCAAATTGCAGACGTTCTATCAGTTCATCTCGTCTTTTCGTATCCTTTAATCCACGCATTCCTTGCATTAATTTTAAAAACTCTAATCCGTTCATTCCTTCAATAAAAGAAATTTCACCCGGTAGATAACCAACTTCCCTTTGAATTTTCGCTGCTTCATTCCAACAATTTAATCCAAAAATTGTCGCTTTACCAGCTGTCGGTTTTATAAATCCCATTAAATTACGAATCGTCGTTGATTTTCCGGCACCATTCGGTCCTAAATAACCAAATACTTCTCCCTCTTTTACATCAAATGTAATATGAAACAAACCTTTTCCATTCGAAAACTGTTTTGTGACATCTTGAACTGAAATCATAATTCCACCTCATTTTTTGAAATATTTAATATGTGATATTTCAAAATTATTGTACTCCTCATCTTTCATATTCGCAACAACTTTTTGAAATATTTATCAGTCCATATTTCAAAATTATTGTTTTCCATTATTTTTTCTTGTATATTTTAAGTGAGGTGATTGCATTGAACGGCTTTGAAAGAGTAAAAGAAAAGAAAAAGCGTGCCATTAAAGAAGCAGCATTCTTATTATTTTCAGAACGTGGATTTAATGAAGTGAAAATAGAACATATCGCAAAAGAAGCAAACGTTTCTCAAGTTACAATTTATAATCATTTCGGAAGTAAAGATGCGTTATTTAGGGAGCTTATACAAGAATTTATCATATCTGAATTTCAATATTATAAAGAGCTTGCAGAAGAAAAATTACCTTTTCATGATATGATGCAAAAAATGATTGTAAGAAAAATGAATACTGGCGGATTATTTCAACCTGATATGTTACTACAAATGATGCAAAGGGACGAAGAACTCCGTAAGTTTATTTATAGTTATCAAAATGAAAAAATCCTACCCTGGTATTTAGAAATATTAGAACGAGCTCAGCGCAAAAACGAAATTAATCCACACCTTACTAAAGAAATGATGTTACTTTACATTCAAATGTTTACAAAATTAGGTGATGAATTTGGAGCACAACTTCTTGAAGGAGATCGGGAAAAACATATAAAAGATATCGTTACGATGTTCTTCTATGGTCTTTCTGTTCCACAAAAGTAATTTTTCTAAAGAACAAATAAAATCACCAAAAAGCCCTTTGGATATTTAAATCGCAAGGGCTTTTTCATATCAAAAAATGACTAAAACTAACTTTATCTTAAAGAAGTTAAATGCTGCTTTATAGATAACACCTTATTATAGATTAACTCTTTTAGCATGACAGGCTGAATTGAAATAATCGTTTCACCAAAATTTAGAAAATAACTTGAAATAAACTCAACTTCTTGCTTGTTAAAATAGCCTGTTATACTATAATTTTCATTTTCTTTTTGTATCCTCATGGAAGGATAATTCTCTTTATCAAAAATGTCCTTTCCTTTTTGATTAACAATGACGCTAAAATCAATTGCATCAGGTTTTCTGTGAAAGTTTGTAAGATAACTTAATAGTTCTTCAAGATTTTTTGAATTCGTGTTGCTTGTTTCCTCAATAGAAAGAATTTTATCACATCTAATTATTTGAACACCATTTGTCCCAAAATTAAAGATTTTAGCATACCACTGGCCAAATTTAGATTCGATTCGAATAAATTGGGCGACCAATACTTTCTCCTCATCTTTTTTTAAATATGTTAAATAATAAACTCGCTCAGCAAAAATCCCCTGTAAAATTTCTTTTAAGAACGGACTAAAATTACTATGATTTGTTACTTCAAAGGAAAGCGTTCGTTCCATAATCGAAATATTTTTACTCACATTATCAGGTAGTACATGTTTAAATTTATTTTCAAGCGCAATACTTTCTATATTAAATGGTTTTGTCTTGTATCCATTTAGTGTAAGAATCGAAAAGTATAACGCATACATTTCATCCACACTAAAATAAATTGGCGATAACACACTATTTTCTATAATTTTATAACTTCCATTTCTACCTAGTTCAGAATATATGGGTACACCTATTTCTTCCAATGATTGAATATCTCGTAAAGCTGTACTTTTAGAAATATCATATCTAACCATTAAATCTTTTAAATTAAAATATCTTTTATTATTTAAGAAAATAAGCATGTCATTTATTCGTTCAGTTTTTTTCATATTTCCCTCCCAAAAAGGTATCATGTATTGAAACCTTTTTAGTCTATATTATAATTATTAACTAATAAAGGAGTTGTGAATTTATGACATTAGAAATAGCTATTTTTCTCTCAATGAACGGGCAAGCAAAGGAGGCGATTAACTTTTATACACGTAATTTAGAAGCCAAAAAATTAATGATTGTTACGTATGAAGAACTGGCGAAAAGAGATAGTTCTTTTAAAATTACAAGTGAAAATAAAGATCATATTGCTCACTCTGTTTTACAAATTGGGAATACAAAGCTAATGATAGCAGAAGATACAATGAATACTAATGAACGTTATAACGTTGGAAATAACATGTCACTTTGCATTCAAAGTGCTAATTTAGAAGAAATACAAAGGTTTTATAATAATTTAATTTCCGATAAGCATGTGAAAATAATCTCTCCGCTAGAAAAAAATATATTTAGTGAAGCATATGGTATTATTGAAGATCCTTATGGCATACATATCCAATTAATGTATGATAAACGACTAAACTAAATAATTAATCATATTCACATATTCCTAATAAAAAGACACGAATTTCGTGTCTTTTTATTTTATAGAAATGACTCTACCTTTTTCACTGCTTTCAATCGCTAATTGAATCAGTTTAATAACATCTAAACCTTCTTTTGCTGTTACAGGTAGTTTCTCACCATTTAATATACTATCTCGTACACCTTTATAATAATTGTCATAACAACCGACTTCTGTTGGAATACGCTCTAAGCTTTCTTCTGTTTCTAAAGTAGCAAAATTCTCTTCATCGTCTACTCCATAACCGTTATCACCTGGCTTCATTCCATTTTTTAATTGCTCTTCCTGCGAATCCATACCGTACTTCACGATAGAACCTTTCTCTCCATGCACTATAAAATGCGGTCCAGCTTTTTTCACATAACTGCTACTACGTAAAATGACACGTTTAACTCCGTAATGAAGTACTATGTGGAAATAATCATCCACCTCTGCACCTGGTCTTTGTTTTATTACATCTGCACTTATCGCATCGGGTTTCCCGAATATTGATAACGCTTGGTCAATTAAATGCGATCCTAAATCGTATAATATACCGGAGCCTGGTAGATTTTTTTCTCTCCATCGATCACGTACATGTGGACGGAAACGATCAAAATTCGATTCATATGCGTATACATTCCCTACTCTGTTTTCTCCTAACAATTTCTTAATTGTTAAGAAATCATTATCAAAACGACGATTATGATATACGCTTAACATTATATTATGCTGCTCTGCTAATGAAATAAGCTTTTCCCCTTCTTCAATTGAGACAACAAATGGTTTTTCTACAACAACATGCTTACCGTTTAAAATTGCTTCTTTTACATATGGAAAATGAGTTGTATTAGGTGATGTAATAACAACTAAGTCAACATCAGCTCGCTTCACCAATTCATCAATTGTACTAACAACATTAGCATTTGGTAATGTTTCTTTTACTACCTCTTCTTTTGAGGATAATACAGCACGAATATCATATTCTTCTATCGTTTGTAATAGTGGGATATGAAATGTCGTACTAGAAAAACCAAATCCTACAATCCCTACACCTATTTTTTTCATGTTGCCCCTCCATTTGTCCCGCTTTAACAGGCAGTAAGATTCCTAACCAAAAATTCAGCGAAAGCTAAGGAATTAGGTGAGAAATCAACTGCTTGTTAAAGCCCGATTGGTTCAACTAATAATCAGTGTGGATAAAGAAAATCCCCATTGATTAAAGTTTCACTTTATGAGAACGATTTCATTCAGTTATTATAACAAGATTATTATTATTTACATAATAAATTGCCTAGAAAAAAGCATCTTGCTATTATTCATAGCAAGATGCCCTCTTTATTCTGGTCTTTTCTTCGTCCACGTTTCTACTACTTCACCAGTATCATTAACATCTAGCACTAGGCTACCATTACTATACCGGTCTTTATTTCGATACGCTTTCGGATCAATCTCTTCTACAATGTTTTTCTCTGTCTTCATGTAAACTAATTCATCGTCCCGAACAATTTCAATACCGACAATGCGGTACGGATTACGTTTTAATTCTTTGAAAATAACAAGACCTCGTTTCGCCCTCGTTGATTTTTCAATTTCTGATGCTTTTAGACGTTTTACAGCACCGCGCTGTGTTACGAGAATAAGTTGATCTTTGTCACCATTTAACGGTTTACCAGAAGCGACATAGTCATCTTCTTTTAAATTAATTGCTTTCACGCCAGCAGCTCTTACACCGACTGGACTTACTTCATCTTCATGGAAAATAAGTGCATATGCACCGTGTGTAGCAAGAACGATATCACTCGTTCCATCTGTCGCAAATATATCGACAACTTCATCATCTTTTTTCAAGTTTACAGCAACGAATGCCCTTGAATAACGCTGAACTTTATATTGATTTAATTCTGTTTTCTTTATCATACCATTTCTTGTTACAAATACGATAAATCGTTTTTCTTCCTCAAAGTTCGGTACAACCGTTGCCCAAATGATTGTTTCATCCCGGTCGAGTGAAACGATATTAGCAACGTGCTGACCTAAATCTTTCCAACGAATATCTGGCATTTCGTATACTGGCAGATATATATAGTTGCCTTTATTCGTAAATAAGAGGACTGTCTCTGTCGTATTCGTATCGAATCGTTCAAGTAAGATGTCACCCTCTTTCATACCGAAGTCTTTGCCATTTGAGGCATTATGTGAGCGCCATCCAGTACGTTTCACATATCCTTCTTTCGTTACAGTAACGATGACATCTTCTTGTGGGATCATCACTTCTACATCGATTTTAATTTCCTCGATTTGATCTTCAATAATTGCGCGTCGATCATCACTATATGTTTTCTTAACTCTCTTTAAATCTGTTTTAATTACTTGAAGTAATCTTTTTTCACTTTGTAAAATTGCCTGTAGCTCAATAATTTTCTTATTAAGCTCATCTGCTTCTTCTTGTAACGCCGTAATGTCTGTATTCGTTAAGCGATATAATTGCAAGGAAACAATTGCTTCTGCCTGTGCTTCTGTAAAGCCAAATTTTGCACTTAAATTATCTTTCGCGTTACGTTTATCTTTTGAAGCTCGAATTGTTTCAATTACTTGGTCTAAAATCGATAATGCTTTCTTTAAACCTTCTACAATATGTTGACGATTTTCTGCTTTTCTTAATTCATATTGCGAACGTCTCGTAATAACCTCTTTTTGATGTCCAATATAAGCATCTAAAATTTTCGGTAATGTCATAAGTGTTGGACGACGATTATTGATCGCTACCATATTAAAGTTATATGGAATTTGCAAATCTGTATTTTTATATAAATAATTTAAAATACCTTCGGCGTTTGCTTCTTTCTTTAATTCAACAACAATTCGTAAACCAGTACGATCTGTCTCATCACGCACTTCAGCAATACCATCTAACTTTTTATCTAGACGTAATTCATCCATTTTCTTTACAAGATTTGCCTTATTCACTTCGTAAGGAATTTCAGTGATTACAATTTGTTGTTTCCCACCGCGCACTGTTTCAACTTCTGCTTTTCCGCGAATAATAATTTTACCTTTACCTGTTTCATACGCCTTTTTAATACCATCAATCCCCTGAATAATACCGCCTGTTGGGAAATCTGGTCCTTTCATAACTGTTAATAAATCATCAACAGTACTATTTGGCTTATCAATACGCATCATTGTAGCATCAATAACTTCTCCAAGATGATGCGGAGGAATTTCTGTTGCATAACCAGCGGAAATCCCTGTAGATCCGTTCACTAATAAATTCGGGAACGCTGCTGGTAATACAACCGGTTCTTCACTCGTATCATCAAAGTTTGACACGAATTCAACTGTTTCTTTATCAAGATCACGTAATAATTCAGATGCGATTGGTGATAAACGAGCTTCCGTATAACGCATCGCTGCCGCTGGGTCCCCATCAACACTACCGTTATTACCATGCATTTCAACTAAAACATTACGTACTTTCCAAGTTTGGCTTAAGCGTACCATTGCTTCATATACAGAGGAATCTCCATGTGGATGATAATTACCGATAACATTACCTACTGTTTTAGCTGATTTACGAAACGCTTTATCATGTACATTACCTTCTACATACATAGAATATAAAATACGTCTTTGTACTGGCTTTAAGCCATCACGTGCATCTGGAAGTGCACGATCTTGAATAATATATTTACTATAACGTGCAAAACGATCACCTAACACGTCTTCAAGCGGGAGGTCATGAAACTTCTCTGCTTGCATGTTATTCCACCTCCGTCTCCATAATCATTTCATTTTCTAAAATATTTCCTTCTTCTTGCATACCAAACTGTACATTACGTTCAATCCATTTACGGCGCGGTTCTACTTTATCGCCCATTAATGTTGTAACGCGACGCTCTGCTCTTGCTGCATCATCAATTTTCACGCGAATTAATGTACGCGTTTCAGGATTCATTGTTGTTTCCCATAATTGATCCGCATTCATTTCACCAAGTCCTTTATAACGTTGTAACATATAGCCTTTTCCAACTTTTTTCGTTACACCGTCTAATTCCTCGTCTGACCAAGCGTATTCAATTACCTCACTCTTACCTTTTCCTTTACTTACTTTGTATAAAGGAGGAAGTGCGATAAACACTTTACCAGCTTCGATAAGTGGCTTCATATATCTGTAGAAGAACGTTAATAACAATACTTGAATATGAGCCCCATCCGTATCGGCATCGGTCATAATTACAACTTTATCGTAGTTAATATCTTCAACATCAAATTCATTTCCTACACCGCCGCCAATCGCATAAATGATTGTATTAATCTCTTCATTTTTAAAGATATCAGCAAGCTTTGCTTTTTCTGTATTAATTACTTTACCACGTAACGGTAATACGGCCTGGAAACGTCGGTCTCGTCCTTGTTTCGCAGAACCACCGGCAGAGTCACCCTCTACTAGGTACAGTTCATTTTTTTGCGGGTTACGTGATTGTGCAGGTGTTAATTTCCCGCTTAACGTACCTTCTGATTTTTTCTTTTTCTTACCACTACGCGCTTCTTCTCTTGCTTTACGGGCTGCTTCACGGGCTTGTGCTGCTTTAATTGCTTTTCTCACAAGAAGTGTAGCTACATCAGGATTTTCTTCTAAAAAGTATGCTAAATGCTCAGATACAATGGCATCAATTGAAGAACGCGCTTCACTTGTACCTAGTTTCCCTTTCGTTTGCCCTTCAAACTGAAGCACTTCTTCTGGTACACGTACCGAAACGATAGCCGCTACACCTTCACGAATATCTGTGCCTTCTAAGTTTTTATCTTTTTCTTTTAATAGTGCTACTTTACGAGCATACTCGTTAAACACACGCGTCATCGCTGTTTTAAATCCAGCTTCGTGTGTTCCACCATCTTTTGTACGTACGTTATTTACAAACGATAAAATGTTTTCTGAGTAGCCATCGTTAAATTGAAATGCTAGTTCTGCTTCAATTCCATTTTGTTCACCAGTGAAATATACAACTGGATGAATGGAATCTTTTTCTTCGTTTAAATATGAAACGAAAGCTTCAATTCCCGTTTCATAATGAAATACATCCTCTAAATCATTTCGTTCATCTTTTATTGAGATTTTCATTCCTTTTAATAAGAATGCAGATTCACGTAATCTCTCACATAATGTTTCATAATTATAATTTGTTGTGCTGAAAATCGTTGTATCTGGTTTGAAATGCATCGTAGTACCAGACTCTTTCGTCTTCCCGATTTTCTCAAGCGTCGCTACAGGAACACCGCCATTTTCAAAGCGTTGTTCGTAAATATTTCCGTCACGCTTAATCGTTACGACTAACCATTCTGATAAGGCATTTACAACCGATGCCCCAACACCGTGCAAACCACCACTCGTTTTGTAACCACCTTGACCAAACTTACCACCGGCATGAAGTACAGTTAAAATAACTTCAGGTGTAGGTTTCCCAAGTTTATGCATTCCCGTAGGCATTCCTCGCCCTTTATCTATAACGCTAATACTATTATCTTTATGTATTACGACTGAAATTTCGTCGCCAAATCCCGCTAACGCTTCGTCAACGGAGTTATCTACTATTTCATATACTAAATGATGCAATCCACGGCTGTCCGTGCTCCCGATATACATACCCGGGCGTTTTCGAACGGCTTCAAGTCCTTCTAACACTTGAATCGCATCTTCATTATATTGGAACTGATGCTTCGCCAAACTCCTTGCCCCTTTCCTAATCCAAAATCAGAACATATGTTTCTATTATAGAATAACGCCTCGACTATAGTTTTGGCAAGTTATCTTATCTCTTTTATATACCATTTTCAATAGAAAAATCCTTGTTTTCTCACAAGGATTCCTCTAGGCTACTATTTCAGAAAAATAATCGTTTGTCAACGAGAAATGGATATGTATTCCAAGATTACACATTCCAAACCTTTATTATGATCCAAATGATCAAGATCCAAAATGGGATTACAAATAACAACCCCCAAAAACAGCCTTTAAAAAATCTCATGATGAACACCTCGTTCATCGGCCCTACTTATCTATAATGAGGGCTGAATCAATCTTTCTACCTTTAAATCTATACTATTTTGTCATCGCATGTTCTACTTTAATACAACGATCCATTATTACAGTATAGTCTTTTTCTTTTAAAAATTTGTATGTATCCTCATCTTGTACTCCTAATTGTGCCCAAAAAACATCTGCATCAATCTCTACAAATTCTTTTGCAACATCCATTAAAAACTCTGAGCGACGAAATACATTTACTATGTCAACGTGTTCCTTAATATCCTTTAGTGAAGAAACTGCCTTTTCTCCAAGCACCTCATCTACTGTTGGATTAACTGGAATAATGCGGTATCCAGCATCTTGCATTGCTTTTGAAACCATATACGATGTACGTTCTGGCTTATCTGATAATCCAACAACCGCAATTGTTTTGCTTTTCTTTAACACTTCACCAATTTCCGTACGAGTTGGGTTTTCAATTGTCATAATTAATCCCTCCTATTCCTTTAGTATAGCCGATAAAGAAAGTCTCTTTCAATATGAAAGAGACTTTCTTTTATTTCGATTATTGATTCTTTGTAGCTGAATTATCTGCTAAAGTAGCCGATTTCGTCATTTTTTGACCGTTACGGTAGAATGTAACTTCTACTTTCTCGCCTACTTTTTTCTTTTCATATAAATATTTACGGAATTGAAGCGCATTCTCTACTTTTTGATTATCTAATGCTACTACAATATCATATTGCTCTAAACCAGCTTTTTCAGCCGGTGATATTGGGTAAATTTTACCTAATACAACACCATTCGTTACTTCTTTCGGTACTTTCAATTGATTGACTGCATAAGCTTGCACATCTTCTAATGAAACGACACCTACTCCAAGCGCTGGACGTTTCACTACTCCGTCTTTTTCAAGTGATTCAATAACTGGCTTTGCGATATTAATTGGAATAGCAAATCCAATTCCTTCAACTTCTTGTTGTGCAATTTTACTTGAGTTAATCCCAATTATTTCACCATTTTGGTTAAATAATGCACCACCACTGTTACCAGGGTTAATCGCTGCATCTGTTTGAATAACTTGTGCTTGCCAATCTGGTCGTTTATCGCCATCAATATCAACTGGAATTTCACGTTCTTTACTACTGATTATACCTTCCGTTACACTTCCATCAAAACCTAGTGGGTTACCGATTGCAATTGCTTTTTCACCCGCGCGGATTTTACTTGAGTCACCTAAAGTTGCAACTTTATTCACATTAGCCCCGTCAATTTCAACAACAGCTAAGTCTAACCAAGGATCTTTCCCTACTAACTTTGCATCTACCTTTTTACCATCACTTAGTTTTACAGCAAGTTTATTTGCACCATCTACTACGTGGTTGTTTGTTACGATATATGCTTTATTCCCTGCTTTTTTATAAATAACACCTGATCCTGAACCAGCTTGTTGTTCTTGACCTGTCGGTTGCATTGCAAATGGATCAACACTTTGTTGCATATTAATAACACCTACAACAACATCTTTCGCCCCTTCAATCATACCAGGTAAATCAGTTTCATTTTTCGCTTTATTTACAACAGGAACTACAGTACCTTCTACTTTTGAATCCGAACTAAATGATGATACTGGCGCTCCATTATTTTGAGCCCATGGCATATATGGTGCTGCAAAACTAATCGAAACCGCTCCGACTACAGCCCCCACTAAACCTGTGAAGAAATAGCCTTTTTTACTACCTGATTTTCTCACTTCTCTCGTTTCACTATGCTCTTCATTTAAATTTGGTCCGTCGTAATATCCCATGTTTTATTTCCCCTCTCTGGTGAATTCGTATTTTCAGTATAGTCACGTTTTGTGTCCTTCTTGTGAACTCATCGTGAAATCTAATTAAAAAAATACTCCTATCTAACATTGTAGACAAAAAAAGTATTTTTTGTACATTCTACCTTCAAAAGAGAGTATAAAATCGCCATTTCCCTAGGCTAAATTACACAAATCGTTCTAGATTATTCTTCAAATTTATAACCAACTCGAATAACAGTACCAATATGCTTCGCTTTATCTCCTAGCTTATTTCGAAGTTTTTTAATATGGGTATCAACCGTTCTGTCATCACCGTAATAGTCATATCCCCATAACTGATCTAATAAATGTTGACGTGATAACACGATTCCTTTGTTCTCCATTAAATACACAAGAAGTTCAAATTCTTTATGTGTCAATATAATTTCTTCTCCATCTACTAAAACAGTTCTAGATAGACGATTTACTTCTATTCCAGCTAAAGACATAGCATTTTCTTCCGCTACTCCTACCGCACCATCCGCACGTTTCAATAACGTCTTTGCGCGAGCTACTAATACTTTCGGGCTAAATGGTTTCGTTACATACTCGTCTGCACCTAATTCGAAACCTAGCAATGTATCATCCTCATCCGAACGTGCTGTCAACATAATAATTGGTACTGCTGATTCTTTTCTAATTCTTCTACAAACAGACCATCCATCTATTTCCGGTAACATAATATCTAACATAATTAAATCAATTTCATGCTCTGCAAATAACTCTAACGCTTTTTTTCCATCTTCTGCTTCGATTACTTCAAAGCCTTCATTACGAAAATAATCACTAACAATTTCACGTAATCTTCTTTCATCTTCAACAAGCAATACTGTTTTATTCATATAATCTATCCCGCCTTTTTACTCTTTCAATCGAATAATACGTTGATTGGAGCTTCCGCGAAATGGAAGTGTTAAATCTTTTTTCTCAATTTCAAACCTTCCATCGACTAAAACATCCCCATAATGTAACAACTCTATCATATCATTATTTTGAGAACTCTGTATCTCTTCTAACGTATAACCTGTATACATCCATAGGTTTTTTTTCAAATCTTTCACGATTTTTGCTACCTTTTTCACTTCAGCAGCTTGAAAAAATGGATCTCCACCTGAAAATGTTACATCAGTTAATGGATTACTTGCAATCTCTTTCACAATTTCTTCTACTGTCATTTCCGTTCCATTGCAAATATTCCACGATTTCGGATTATGGCAACCAACGCAACGATGCGGACAGCCCGCAAAAAACACGACTGTCCGCAATCCTTCTCCATCTACTACACTATCATGAATAATATTCATCACTTTCATTTATGTTTCACCCGATCTATCTCTTCACTACGTTTCGCACTATTCCACTTCGACATATCTCCTACAAGATAGCCTGTTATACGGCGAATTCTTTCTATATTAGCCTCATCTTTATTCCCGCAACTTGGACATTCATTCCCAATAACCCCGTGATAACTACAGCACTTACAACGGTCAACAGGATGATTAATTGAACCGTATCCAACGCCATGTTCTGCCATGGCTTGTACAATTTGTTTTAATGCCTTTTTGTTATGCATTGCTGCTCCATCTAGTTCAATATAAGTAATGTGTCCTCCATTACAGAGAGCGTGGAACGGGCCTTCTAAACGGATTTTATTTATCGCTTGAATGTTATAATAAACTGGAATATGGAATGAATTCGTATAGTAATTATGGTTCGTTATACCGTTAATTTCACCAAATTCTTCTCTATCTTTTTTCACAAACTTCCCTGATAATCCTTCTGCTGGAGTTGCAATTACTGAGAAATTCAGTTGATGTTCTTCTGTCGCTTTATCCATTCTATCTCTCATAAAGGAAATAATTTCATACCCAAGTTTCCATGATTCTCCATCTTCCCCATGATGCTTTCCTGTTAAAGCTACTAAACATTCCGCAAGACCGATAAAACCAATACTTAACGTCCCTTGTTTTAAAATCGAGGCTACGGAGTCTTCAGGCTGCAACGTTTCTCCACCACGCCATACACCTTGTGAATATAAAAACTGAAAATCTCTTGCTCGCTTCGTACATTGATACGCATATCTTTCTAATAGCTGCTTAATTCCTAAATCTAAATAATAGTTTAGCGCTTCAAAAAACGCTTCTTTTGAACCACTAATTAACGCTAATTTCACTAAATTAATAGACGTAAATGATAAATTCCCTCTACCAATCGCTGTTTCTTCTCCATGTATATTAGACATAACACGGGTACGACATCCCATGTAACATACTTCACTTTCTGGTCTTCCATCATAATGTACTGCATTAAACGGAGCATCTAAAAATGAAAAGTTAGGGAATAATCGTTCAGCCGTTGTCTCTAATGCTAATTCAAATAAATCGTAGTTCGGATCACTTTCTTCAAAATTCACACCTTTTTTCATCTTGAAAATTTGAATCGGAAAAATCGGTGTCTCTCCTTTACCAAGTCCAGCTTGTGTCGCTTTTAAAAGTTGTTTAATTAACATTCTTCCTTCTTTTGATGTATCTGTTCCGTAATTAATAGAAATAAACGGTACTTGTCCTCCGCCCCTACTATGCATACTATTCGAATTATGAACGAAAGCCTCACACGCTTGATACGTATCATTTTCCGTTTCTTTCCATGCGAATTCTTCTATTTGTTCTTTCGTAAGCGGATATGATTGTAATCGTTTTTTATGTCTCTCAATTGTTTTTCGTACATAAGGTGCTAAATCAATATCAAAGAGTGCAAACGATTGACCACCATGCTGCATATTTTGATTCGCTTGAAAAATAATAGACGAAAGAGCCAATGCACTTTTAATGTCTTGCGGTTGTCTCATATGTCCATGTCCAGTATGAAAACCGTTAGCAAGCATTTGCGCTAACGGAATTTGTGAACAAGTCGTCGTTCCTGTTGCATAAAAATCTAAATCATGTGGATATAATATATTTTCATTTATCGCTTTTTTCACTTGATCTGACAATAAATTCTCAACAGCATAATATTTTGCACTCTCAGATGCGAACGTTCCCATTACGCCCATTGGAGAGCGGCCGTCTACATTTGCATTTTCTTGCATCAAATCTTGTTCATTGCCGTGGACTATTGTCTCAAACACTTTCATTAATTCTTCTTCTCCACGTGTATTATTTTGTAACATTTATAACCCTCCACCAATATGTTGTTATCTTTTGATTAAAATGTTACTACATATAGTCTTACTGTTTCTGTGAGAAATGTAACATTACTGTGAAATTTTTTTCACGAAATAATGAATTTTTCATTTACAAAAAAGAAATGTGCTCTTTACAAATGTATGGTACAATATACGGGAAAAACTCTTTTTACCCTTTATCAACACATTTGAATAAAGGAGACTGAACTTATGGTTACTACATATCTTTTATTTATCGTTGCCTACTTACTTGGCTCGATTCCATTTGCACTAGTTGTTGGAAAAATCGGCTACGGAATCGATATTCGTGAGCACGGGAGCGGTAATCTAGGCGGAACAAACACATTCCGCACATTAGGGAAAAAAGCAGGTTTTACCGTTACAATTGCTGACATTTTAAAAGGGACATTAGCAACAAGTCTACCAATGATTTTCGGATTAGATATTCATCCACTATGGTTCGGGTTAGCGGCTGTTCTTGGACATGTCTATCCAATCTTCGCAAAATTCCGCGGTGGTAAAGCAGTTGCAACTTCTGCTGGGGTGCTATTATGCTATTCACCAGTTGTTTTTGCAATATTGGCTGTTGTATTTTTCACCCTTTTATTTACAACAAGATACGTATCACTTTCTTCTATGGTAACAGCAGTTGTTGCTGTTATTGCATCCATTGTTAGCGGGGATAAAATCTTCATTATTGCGATGTGTTTATTAGCAGGTATGGTTATTTATAAACACCGTGCAAATATCGGACGAATTATAAATAAAACTGAACCAAAAGCAAACTTTTCAAAAAAGCAAAAATAAGATCGTAACCCACATAACGCAAAAAGAAAACGTGAAGCATATTAATAGCGTCTTTTTGCGTTATTTTTTATACTAAAGAAAAAGCAACATAATTTGGAGGAACTATACATGAATCTTTCCGTAACAAAAGAAGCAGCACAATGGTATAAAAATGAATTAAACTTACAATCAAATGAAACACTACGCTTTTTCGTACAATACGGTGGTTGCAGTACTGTGCAAAAAGGACTTTCTTTAGGGATTCGTAAAGATGATCCTGCACATCCTGCTGTTCAAATTCAAGAAGAAGGTATTAACTTCTTTATTGAAGGCGATGATGAATGGTTCTTCGATGGACATAATTTATCTGTTACACTTAACGAAGGTGACGACTTCCCACAATTTAATTATGAAAAATAAAAAAACGTGGCTTCTGCCACGCTTTTTTATTTTTTCTTAAT
The DNA here is from genome assembly GCF_011800505.1 of Bacillus sp. EKM501B. Lineage (NCBI taxonomy): Bacteria > Bacillati > Bacillota > Bacilli > Caryophanales > Bacillaceae > Bacillus > Bacillus sp. EKM501B. The sequence goes on from NZ_JAALFZ010000009.1 coordinate 101,002, forward strand.
TTCCTCATATTTCGCATACCACTCAGGATATAACTTTTTAAATGATACAGGGCGGAACCCTTCTTTTTTCGCACAAATATTCGTCGTACTTGCAGTAATACAAAGTTCACCATCACCATTATATATTTCATATCCATATACAACGCGAAGTGGGCTCACAGTATCTACCCATGTTTTTACGATTGCTTTTTCTCCGTAACGCATCGCTTTACGGTATGAAATTTGTAAATCTAACACAGGAGAAATAATTCCTTCTTTCTCCATTTCAACATATGAAAAACCTAAATCTTGTATAAGTTTCGTGCGACCTAACTCAAGCCACACTAAGTAGTTTGAATGGTAAACAACACCCATTTGATCTGTTTCCGCATAACGGATTTCAACTTCATGTTCTGCTACAAACATATGTATATTCGCCTTCTTTCACTTCTGCTACCTTGCATACATTTAATCATAATACAGTGACATCAAAAATAAAATAAAAATAGTGAATCTTTTCCCGAAAGGAGCAAGCATATGATTCAAATTGTAACGGTTCGTAGCGGTGATAGCGTATATAGCTTGGCATCAAAATATGGATCAACACCTGACGAAATAGTAAAAGACAATGGACTAAATCCCGCTGAAACGCTCGTTGTTGGTCAGGCACTTATCGTTAATACGAAAGGAAATAATTATTATGTACAGCCTGGTGACAGCCTCTATCGGATTTCTCAAACATATAATGTCCCCCTCGCTAGTTTAGCTAAAGTTAATAATTTATCTTTAAAATCTATTCTCCATGTCGGACAACAATTATATGTACCAAAAGGCACAAAACGAGCTGTAGAATCCATCGCTTATTTACAACCTTCCACTATACCGATTAAAGAGAGTTTAGTTAATGCTACACGTGCCATCAATCCATTTTTAACATATTTAGCTTATTTTAGTTTTGAGGCAAAAAGAGATGGCACATTAAAAGAACCTACTGAAACAGCTAAAATTGCTAATATTGCAACGCAAGGGCAAACAATCCCTATGCTCGTTATTACAAATATTGAAAATGGTAATTTCAGTGCAGATCTAACATCGGTTATTTTACGCAACGCAACGATTCAAAACAAATTTATTACTAACATTTTGCAAACAGCTGAAAAATATGGCATGCGAGACATTCATTTCGATTTCGAGAGTGTAGCACCCGAAGACCGCGAGGCCTATAATCGCTTTTTACGAAATGTAAAAACACGCTTACCTAGCGGGTACACATTAAGCACAACTCTCGTACCGAAAACAAGTTCAAATCAAAAGGGAAAATTTTTCGAAGCCCATGATTATAAAGCGCAAGGGCAAATTGTTGATTTCGTCGTCATTATGACATATGACTGGGGTTGGCAGGGCGGGCCACCAATGGCAATCTCTCCTATTGGTCCTGTAAAAGAAGTACTTCAATACGCAAAATCTCAAATGCCTCCCCAAAAAATTATGATGGGGCAAAACTTATACGGATTCGATTGGAAACTTCCGTTCAAACAAGGGAATCCACCAGCAAAAGCAGTTAGCTCTGTCGCAGCTGTTGCACTTGCTCGTAAATATAATGTTCCTATCCGCTATGATTTCACAGCTCAAGCTCCACATTTTAATTACTTTGACGAAAATGGCGTACAACATGAAGTTTGGTTTGAAGATGCGAGGTCTATTCAAAGTAAATTCAATTTAATGAAAGAGCAGGGCATTGGCGGTATTAGTTATTGGAAGATTGGCTTGCCATTTCCACAAAATTGGCGTTTACTTGTTGAAAACTTTACGATTACGAAAAAGGGCTGACAAAAGTCAGCCCTTTTTGTACATTTTGTTAAGATTCATCTTTGATTTCACTTTTTAATGAGTCAATACTTTCTAAACGTCTTTGATTTTTTGCTTCAATAGCAGCACGATCTTTTTCATTAGAAAGTTCCGCTGTTTCTTTTGCTTCATTAAAGTTATCAACTGTATTTTGCACCATTTCTTGTAACTTTTCAGCGTTGTCACTTCGATTATCTGGATTTGGCATGTACTTCCCTCCTAATATTGTATATACACACCATCTTAAATTACCTATCTTTCCTCAAATTTATACATAAAAAAGGAGAATGTAATATTCTCCTTTTCTTTAACCATTATCAACAATCGGTTGTTTACCTGTTTGATCTTGCATTTGCTTTCCTTTATTTCCACCAGCTTTTTTTGATTGTGTTCCAATATGATTCGGTGCAAAGTCTTTTGAATTTTTTTTCGGATTACCCATTACTATCGCCTCCTTAACACTAGTATCGTACTAGTGTTAAGAATTATTCAGCTTGCTTAAAAAGTTTCATTTCATAACGTTTTTCAATGCGCTCTTCAATGCGATCAATTGCCTCACGATCGCTTAATAATTGTTGTTTATTTTCATTTACAAGTTCTTCAAACGATTTACGGCGACTTCTTCTCATGTTGTTCACCCTCTCTCCTTCGCTTTCTTATTACATAGTATGAGCAAACAAAAAACTCTTTAATCAGATTTGCAAGAAAATTTTATGTTTTAGTACTCCTAAAAAAACTCCGTGTACAATATATTGCACACGGAGTTTTTTATACCATAATATTTAAATACTCTTTCAACTTTTCATCTGCATTCATTTCATTTTCTTTATAATCATGAAGCGCCTGTAATACAAAATCATACTGCTCTAAAATATAACTTTCTAATTTCATAACATCCTCTAAGCTATTAAGCATAATTCTCGTATTACCAACTTCACTTTTTAACGCCGGTTCACATTTTAAACTTGTACATATTTCTTTCACATCTTCTTCTAATATCTCTGTTAATACATATTTCTTTCGCCCTTTTACCTTTAATCTCATAACTGGATAAAAAGCTTTTATATCTAAATAACTTCCTACGTTCATACAACGTAGCCATTCTACATTACGTTTATTACATGCAAGTATTTCTTTCACCGCTTCATATACCGCAGTTTCATCAAGCATAGCCTTATTTACTTTTCGTTTCCCTTCTTCTTCAATAGCTGCACACTTTTGATAAACAGCAGCACACGTAATGCAATCGTCAAATGCATTATGAGAGCTTAAACGAATTCCAAGCATTCGTTTTAACGTTTCAAGTTTATGATTAGGCGCATGCTTCATGTATTTCTTTGCTAAAAATACAGTATCAATTACTTTATTTTTAGGTTCAGGCAACCCAAGCATATTTACATTACTTTTCAAAAAGCGCATATCAAAAGAAGCATTATGGGCCACAATAACATTTGTATGTAAAAATGCTAAAAATAAAGGTAACACTTCTTCAATCGTCGGTGCATCTGAAACGCGATAATTAGTAATACCTGTTAAACTCGTTATTCGGTCCGGAATTGGCCGCTCTGGATTCACGTATGAAACAAATTGATCTACTAATTCATGATTACGATATTTCACTGCTGCAACTTGAATAATTTTATCATTATAAGGGTTAAATCCTGTTGTTTCAAAATCAATTACAACATAATCTAACGGTAAGGATACATTCCCCACTCCATACACTCCTTTATCTCTAAACGGTTATATTTCTTACATCATATCATGAAGTGATTACTACTTGAAAAAGAAAAGGCAGAAATGGGAACTCTCCATCTCTACCTTTTCACCGTTATTTTAATTTAGCAACTCTTTTCTCCATCTCTTTTTGTGTCATCGGCCCAATAAACTTATCTTGAATGACACCTTTTGTATCTATAAAATACGAAGTTGGAATCGTAATTACTTTATAAGCTGTTGTCACATCAATGTTCTTGTCCAATAAAATAGGAAAAGTAATTCCTTTTTCTTTAGCAAAATTGCTTACCTTCTCTTCCCCCCCACCTTTTTCTGAAGGCGTATAATTGACCGCTAAAATTTCTACGTTCTCTTTATGTTCTTTATAGAAAGCCTCCATATCAGGCATTTCTTGCTGACATGGTCCACACCACGTAGCCCAAAAGTTTAAAATTACTTTCTTTCCTTTTAAATCCGATAACTTTACATTTGTCCCATCTAACTTCGTTAATGTAAAGTCCGGTGCACTCTTCCCTATCTCAATACCATTCCTTGCGATAATCTCTTTCATCGCAGCTTCACTTTTTTCTTGCTTCACTTTTACCGCCTGCTCTTTATGACCAAACTGTTCATAAGCTGCATATCCCGCTAAACAAAGTAACACTACAATAATCGTAAGCTTTCGCCACATTTTATATCACCCTAACGTATTATCTTCTTTTAACACATTCATCAAAATACTATATACCTTATTTTAGCTTATACGGACAAGCTTGGAAATATTCACATTCTAAATAATCAGAATTTTTATAACTAAGATGAAATATTTACCTTTTAATCATATAATTAGAAATACATAGAACATTTTACAATGAAAGGAGCTCTCATGAATTTATTTAAAAAAATACTTCTATATATTCTTAGTTTTATATTTTCCCCAATCGGAATTATCACATGGATTATCTCACTATTTAGTAAAGATCCTGAAAAAAAACAAGTTGGACATATTTGTCTCTATATCGCATTAATCTCATTTATCCTTTTGGCAGGCCTCGGCATTATTACTTTTTTCACGATGACTACCATTACTACTATAGAATAGCTATAGAAAGGATGATTGTTTTGGGAGAACACCCTATCACCAAAGAGCTACGCTATATACGAATATGCTTAGTTATTTTAGTAATCGTTCTTTTATTTTTCAACAGTGAAAAAGTCGTTGAAATTTCTACAAATCATGATTCCATAGAAAATGTTCCCACCAGTAATATGACACAAATCGCGGAAAATACATTCGCTATTCAAGAATATAATCCATTACTAAGTAGCGAACATACAATTAAGATTTTCAAATATAATCCAGATACAAATCAACTTACTCTCGTCAAAGAAGTTAATTCTAGTGATTCGAATTCTTATACTTATCAACTTAATGAGACCGAATAAAGTGAAACTTTAATCAGCCCTCACCAATCGGGCTGCCCGGCAAATAGCGGAATAAAGATAAGAGCATTACATATCTCTTATCTTTTTGTTTGCAACTCTTTGTACAATGAGTTGCAATTTAATAATTCTCTAGGATTCCCACATTCCACAATAGTCCCATTCTTTATGACAACAACACAATCTGCTATCATCGCTCTCTCTACATCATGTGTTGCCACAATTCTCGTTACATCTCTTCCTATCCCTTCAATCATATTCCAAACCAGTTCTTGATTGCCCGGATCTAACCCAGCCGTCGGTTCATCTAAAATAATAAGAGTTGGATTTGATACAATCGCGCGCAATAATGCAAGACGTTTTCTTTCGCCTCCCGAAAACTCTTCACCGCTTTTATGTAGCACAGTTTGACTCCCTTCAGGTAACCCTCTAATAATCGGCGTTGCATTTATAAGTTCACTATTTTTTTCTAACTGATTTTCTAAACCCTCTTCCCCGAAATACATATTCTCTGTTACCGTCGTTCGGAAAAAACGTGGTTCTTGCCACACTGTAGTCATACGAGCTTCATTACCATAATAAGCAATGCTACCGTTAGATGGTTTATACAAGCCCGTTATTAACTTTAAAAGCGTTGTTTTTCCTGCACCGCTTTCTCCCACAATCATAACGAGTTCACCAGGACGAATTTGCAAATCAATATTATGAATTCTGCATTTCTCTTCGTCATTCTCCTGAAATGAAACATTTGTTATCCTGATCCCCATCGCTCTTTCTACATTGCTATCTGCTGCTCGTTTATTTAAAAAGCAAAAAGCTCTATTTGCCGAAGCGACTGCAACTTGTGTCATTATTAATAAATCGCCCACATAACGGACAGGGAAAAAGAGCATCTCAATTGTCGCTAACACTGCAATGAGTGAACCAACTTCTATTTCTCCCCTCATTATTTTTTGTGCACCTATAATGAGAACAACAATATATGCTCCTGTTTCAATCACCGTTCCAACTACTCCAATGCAATGTTGCATCATCGTCTTCTTTACTTCTGATTTATACGATTGTGCCGTTACTTCTTTAAATAAGCGAATTGCCCATTTTTCTTTTTGTAAACTCCGCAAATCTTGTATCCCCTTTACAAACTGTGACACCATCTCTACAACACTTGAGTGATTTTTTTGAGAAACGCTTGCAATATCTCTTACCTTTTCTCCCATCAGTATTGGAACAATTGTACTTAAAAATAAAAACGGAGTTACCCACAATATAAACTGTATATCTATATGTTGTAGTGCTATGAAAGCTCCAATAAATTGGGCAATAGCGTGTATATATTCTATTAATATAGAGCCATATAATCTGACCCAGTTCGGAATATCAGACACGACCAAAGTTTCTAACTCTCCTTGCTTAATCTTCTCACTCTCTTCAAACGGTAATGAGAAATAGTGACGCAATAATTCTATACGTTTCGTTTGTAATATACGTTGACTCGCTTTTGAACTTATATAATCAAATAAAAGATTGTTCGCCCACATTAAAAAGTGACTACCCGCAAACAAAGCTATATATACATACGCACCTTTTAGCTCCCTTTGAATAAGATTGTCTACAATTAATCCCATGAAAATTGGGCGAGATAAATTTAAAATGGCAGCAATTATCCCACTACATACAGCTGCTATTACTAATATTTTTTCTTTCTGTAACGGTAACAGAATTCTTTTATATTCTTTCATGACGTTTCCTCCATTTTTCGTAGTAAAAAAGAAAGGGATGAAACCATATGGTTTCATCCCTTTCCATAAAATAAGGAAGCTAACTATTGTTAGCTTCCTTATTATTCATTTCAATTATTTAGTTCGACACTTTAGACTCTTCAATTTTCTCACGAAGAACCATTTGCAGAATACCACCGTGACGGTAGTAGTCAATTTCTACTTCACTATCGAAACGAGCTACTACTTCAAATTGTTTTTCATTGCCATCTGCATCAGTTGCAACTACTTTCACAAGATCGCGTGGTCTAACTGTTTTGTCGATTTGAATTTCAAATGACTCGTTACCAACAAGACCTAACGTTTCAGCACTTTCGCCATCTTTAAATTGAAGTGGTAGTACACCCATTAACACTAAGTTACTGCGGTGAATACGCTCAAAGCTTTCTGCAATTACTGCTTTAATACCTAGTAAGTTTGTTCCTTTCGCAGCCCAGTCACGAGAACTTCCCATACCGTAATCTTTACCAGCAACAACTAGAAGGCCTGTGCCATCTTCTTTATATTTCATAGCAGCATCATAGATAGACGTTACTTCACCTGTTGGCCAATATGTTGTATATCCGCCTTCTGTTCCTGGTGCGATTTGGTTTTTAATACGGATGTTCGCGAATGTACCACGCATCATAACTTCATGGTTACCACGACGAGAACCGTAAGAATTGAAGTCAACTGGTTGTACGCCGTTTTCTAATAAGTAGCGTCCAGCTGGTGTATGCTTACCGATTGAACCTGCTGGTGAAATGTGGTCTGTCGTTACAGAGTCACCAAATTTACCAACTACGCGTAGGCCTGATAATGTTTCAACTTCACCTGGCTCTTTAGATAATCCTTCAAAGAATGGTGGGTTTTGAATGTATGTTGAATCATTATCCCAAGTATATAACGCTTCATTTGAAGTTTGGATTTCATTCCAACGCTCATTGCTGTTAAATACTTGTGCATATTCTTTCTTGAACAGTTCAGATGTAACAACACTTTGAACTACATCTTCAATTTCTTTAGCTGATGGCCAAATATCGTTGAAGTAAACAGCATTGCCATTTGCATCTTTACCGATTTCATCATTTTTCAGGTCAATATCAACAGTACCTGCAAGTGCATATGCCACAACTAGTGGTGGTGATGCTAAGTAGTTTGCTTTTACAAGTGGGTGGATACGCCCTTCAAAGTTACGGTTACCAGATAAAACAGATGTTACTAATAAGTCGTTTGCTGCGATTGCTTCTTCTAATTCTGGCGCTAATGGACCAGAGTTACCGATACAAGTCGTACAACCGTAACCAACTGTTTGGAAACCTAATTGATCTAAATATGTTGTTAAACCAGACTTATCTAAGTACTCAGTAACAACTTTAGATCCTGGTGCTAATGATGTTTTTACATACTCAGGTACTACAAGTCCTTTTTCAATTGCTTTCTTCGCAACTAGACCTGCTCCAATTAATACGTATGGGTTTGATGTATTTGTACAGCTTGTAATTGCAGCGATTGCAATTGCACCTGTTTTCATCGTTACTTCTTTATCTTCTAATGTAACCTTCACTTCTTTATCGAACTCTTGCTCATTAAATCCAAGTCCTTGTGTTCCAACTGGTGCTAAAACAGCTTTGTGGAACGCATCTTTCATATCTGAAAGTGGAATTAAATCTTGTGGGCGTTTCGGTCCAGAAAGGTTAGATTCGATTGTATTTAAATCAATTTCTACAAGATCAGTGTAGATTGGATCTTTACTGTCTGCTGTATAGAATAAACCGTTCGCTTTACAGTATTCTTCAACAACGCGAATTTGTTCTTCATCTCTACCTGTTAAACGTAAGTATTCTAATGAAATATCATCGATTGGGAAGAATCCACAAGTTGCGCCGTATTCTGGTGCCATATTTGAAATTGTTGCACGGTCAGCTAAAGGCATGCTCTTTAGTCCATTACCGAAGAACTCAACGAATTTACCAACTACACCTTTTTGACGTAATACTTGCGTTACTTTTAAGGCAACGTCAGTTGCTGTAGTACCACTTGGAAGTGTACCTGTTAATTTCACACCGATTACTTCAGGTACTGGGAAGTATGAAGGCTGTCCAAGCATTCCTGCTTCTGCTTCAATACCACCAACACCCCATCCAAGAACGCCGATACCATTAATCATTGTTGTATGTGAGTCTGTTCCAACTAATGAATCTGGGTATGCAACTAAGTCACCTTCAGCATTTTTCACAGCATGAACAACTGGTGCTAAATATTCAAGGTTTACTTGGTGTACAATACCTGTAGCTGGTGGAACTGCACGATAGTTATCAAATGATTTTTGTGCCCAGCTTAAAAATTTATAACGTTCTTCATTACGTTTAAACTCTAAGTCCATGTTGAATGCAAGCGCGTCTGCCGTACCCGCTCTATCAACCTGTACAGAGTGATCAATTACAAGGTCTACAGTAATTTCTGGATTGATTTTATCAGGATCTCCACCCATGTCTGCCATTGCTTTACGAAGCGAAGCCAAATCAACAACAGCTGGTACACCAGTGAAATCTTGTAAAATTACACGAGATGGTTTAAATGGAACATCGATATCTTGCACATCTTTCGTTCCCCATTTCGCTAAATTTGTAACATGCTCTTCTGTAATTACACGTCCGTCTACTTGACGAAGTACTGATTCAAGTAAAACTTTCACGGAATATGGTAATTGAGATACGTTGCCAACCCCTGCATTTTCAAGCGCTTTCAAATCATAATAATGATACGTTTTTCCATCTACTTCAAAAGTTGCACGTGATTGAAATGGATTATGTTTGACCATTATGTTTCCCCCCTGTTAAACGTGACTAAGTTGTCTGAATATAAAATGTAGACAAACTTTTCAATACCTTACGATAATATCTTATTACAACTTTCTAAATAAGTAAATAATAAGAAACTTATAGATTATCATAAGTTTTCTTTATGTTTCTAAATTTGAATAGTGTTCATGCTCCTTATGAATACTATTACCATAAAGTAAAGTGCTCTATTAGCGCTTTACTTATAGTTCATACACACTATGAACTGCTCATCATTCAACATACAAAAAAATGTTATAGAGGTGAAATAAAATGGGTAAAAGAAAAGCAAATCATACTATTTCAGGAATGAATGCAGCATCCGCACAAGGACAAGGTACTGGTTATAACGAAGAGTTTGCAAATGAAAACTTAACTCCTGCAGAAAGACAAAATAATAAGAAACGCAAAAAGAACCAGTAACGAAAAATCCCAAAAGGAACATTCACCTTTTGGGATTTTTTCTAATGTTTATAACGTAACAATTCTGAAACCGTTACAAATCGATAGCCTTGTTTTTTTAGCTCAGGTAAAATTTTTGCTAGTGCTGCTACCGTTTGACTACGATCATTTCCTCCATCATGTAACAATACAATATCGCCACTTTTAGCATTTTTCACTACATGATTTACGATAGATTCCACCCCTGGATTTGCCCAATCACGTGGGTCTTGATGCCACGACCATAGAACGGTTTGATAACCTGCTTCTTTTGCTGTTTTAAATACAGCATCGTTAATATATCCACCAGGAGGACGGAATAGCAACGGTTCTTTCACCCATTTTTCGAAAAATTTCTTTCCATCCAAAATATCTTTTTTTAATTTTTCATCTGATGAACTATTTGCATATAAATGATTCATCGTATGATTTCCAATCTCATGTCCCTCTTTTAACACTTGTTTCACTAAATATGGATTGCGCTGAACTCGAAATCCAATCATAAAAAATGTCGCTTCAGCCTTATATTGACGTAATAAATGTAAAACTTGTGGTGTATACGTTGGATCTGGTCCATCATCAAATGTAATGGCAATAATTTTTTCATTATTAGGTACTTCCCACGTTACATAGCCAGTTGGTTCTAGCTCTTTTCTGAGCAACATTTTCGCTTCCACTTTTTCAACTTGAAATATATGTACTGCGCATAATAAAGAAAAAACGAATAGAAAAATTTTCTGTTTTCGCATAATGTTCATTAAAGTAAGAGGTTGTCAAATACACAACAACCTAATTTACTTTTCTAATTGATCTACATTTCGCATTATATTTTGGAGATTATTTTCATATTGCTCAAGTTGTGGACGTTGTGTTTCTGAAGCTACCTCTAGTGCATTTTGAATTTGTTCATATGCTTCCTGAACCTCTTGGCGTAATTCTTTTAAATCATGACCGTAGTTTGGATCATTTTTCACAATGTTGTTAAATGCATTTTCTGCTTGTGTAACGCCTTGCTGCGCTGCTTGAAACGCTTGTTGTTTATCTTTATGATATGGCATTATATAATCCCCTTTCTGTAATAGTTAGTCCCAATTATCTTTACCTTTTTTTCTAAAAACATTCTCGTATAAATTTGCAAACTTCTCTCATTCTAAAAAGGAAGAGGAGGTGTCACATACAATGGGAAAAAACAATCGTGAAGCGAAAGAAAAAAAAGGACAACCTGAACCATTAAGCGGATCTCATAAAGTAAAAAACCGTAACCATTCACGCCAAAAACATCATGCGCATCATGATATGTAAAACAAAAAGTGCACACTAGCTATCTTTTCCACATACAATGTTTATATTTTTCCATTTATTCTTCACCCCTAATTCATTCATGCATAACATAGTATGAATTGAGATTTTACGGAGGGTGTCTTACATGGGCAAGAAAAAGAAGGATTGTCTTTTTCATGTTGATGGTTTCGAAGAATGGATGGATCAGTTTTGTTCTGACTCTTGTAGTAACTTTAGTTTCCCAAATCAAATTCATATTGACCTTTGCGAAACTGAACAAGAATACATTTTGGAAACAGATGTACCAAATGCCAATGAACAAAATGTAGTCATTAAAAAGATGGAGACAGGCCTAACCATTTGCATACTTCATAAAAACATTTCTTTGCAGCGAACTATCCCTTTACCCGCTAATGTTATTTATAAGAAGATGCTAGCCTGCTTAGAGAATGGTTTTTTGGCCATTCATATTTCCAAAAATGAAGTTGCTGATAAACATGAAAAGAAAGTTCTTTTTTCAAATTAAGAGTTAATATAATACAAACATAAGCCCCAGTTGGTACTGGGGCTTATGTTATTTCGCATGCATTTCTATATTAGAATTTCTATCATATCTTTTTTTCAATAAACCTTTTGTAACTACAAGCACAGGAAATGCCACAGTTGAGAATATAGCTAATGCTGAAAATACTGCAAACCCATTTTGGTACCCGTAGTAATCGAGAAGTACTCCTCCAAACCACGGACCTATTACTGCTCCAATTCCCGAAAAGCCCATCGCACCGAAGTATGTTCCTTTTAGATACGCAACAGCAATATCATCAATAAATACATCCGTCATCGAAAACATTAAGACTTCTCCAATTGTAAAAATAATTGTACAAACGGCAGCACCTAGCATGGATTCTACTATTCCAAAGCCAAATAATCCCCCACTCACAAATAAAGCCCCCACCATAATTGATGTTAACGGTGTATACTTTTTACAAATTTGAATAACAGGGTATTGAATAATCACTACAACAATCGCATTTAAAGCGAGCATATATGAGAATAGCTTCACTCCATCCTCAAATATATGTGCATTTGCAAAATATTGAGATACTGTCGTCGTCAAATGTGAAAAACCACAATTACTCAAAATAATACCGACTAAAGCAACTAAAAATACTATATCTTTTCGTAATATACGCATTGCATTTAGCATTGTAACAGGTTTTTCTGTACTTACTTTCTTTTTTTCCATTGGATACTTCTTAAATTGGAACGCTAATATAGCTGTATATAGAATATATACCCCAGCTGCTACTAAAAAAGGAATTGTTGATTTTGCACTTCCAATCTGTAATCCAACAATTGGTCCAATTGCAACTCCAACATTTATTGCACCGTATCGTAAGTTATAGACGAGTAACCGATACTCAGGCTTTGTTAAATCTGATAATAATGCTCTTGATGTTGGCTCAAAAAACGACCTACATAATCCATTTAAAGCGTTTAATAAAAAGAAACTTAAAACATGATCCGCAAGTGAAAAACCTATAAACACAAAAATCCAAACGATCATGGACCAGAGCATAATCGTTTTCCGGCCAAATCGATCTGATAAATTCCCTCCGATAAAACTAGCAAAAACACCAACAAGTGCACTCGTTCCAATAATAGCACCAGTCATTCCAGCTGATACACCTTTAACAGTCGTTAAATAAATCGCTAAAAAAGGAATACTCATTGACGTGGCGAACCTCGCAAATAAAGTCCCTATTATAATTGTCATTCCTAACGGATGAATATTTTGCAACTTCCCCTTCATCTTAAAAACCTACTCTCCCTGTTCTTACATAAAAAAAGAAAGCAAAGGATCTGCTTTCTTTTCCTTTTCTATACTTGAGCTGTTGATACTCGAGCTGTTCTTGTGATATCCATATCTATGCCATATGTAAACTGTAATTCTTTACAAACATCTTTAATTAATATTGCAACATTATACTTCTCATTAAATTGTAAAACGATGTTCTCCACTTCTTCATATGTATACTTATATTCGCCTGTAATGACACTTTTTAGATCAAAGCATTCGTTAATACAAAGTTGTACAAGTAGCTGGTCATATTTCTCTATTACATCTTCTTTCTTCCAAAGTAACTCTTTTACATATAGCCGATCAAACTTCACACTTTCTCGATTACAATCCGTTAAAATCCGGGTCATTTCATTTAATTCTCGATACAATTCAGAAATATTTTTGCTTAAACTAAGCAGTTTATCTACGCCATTTTCATATAACATATTCATTCCACCCCCGCATTTTCTTCTTATTATAGCAAGAAAATTCTAAAAATAGTTTCTTTCTTCTGAAATATTAGGAAACTAATTTCAATTGCTTTACAATGAAACTAGTTAATGCGAGAGGAGAAAGAAAATTGGAGCACAAATTTTATTACACTGACGCTTATAAGCAAGACTTTACTACTAAAATTATAAAGCAAGATTATGATAAAAACGGTAACTTATACGTTGTTTTGAATGAAACAGCATTTTATCCGACAGGTGGCGGACAACCATATGATACTGGTACATTAAATGATATCAATGTAATCAATGTAGAAGAGATAAACGGAGAAATTCGTCACTACATCGCAGAACAATTACATACAGAAGACGTAGAAGGTAAAATTAATTGGGAGCGCCGTTTTGATCATATGCAGCAACATGCGGCTCAGCACATTTTATCTGCTGCTTTTTGGGACCATTTTAACATACCTACGATTGGATTCCATCTTGGTAAAGAAACGGTAACAATCGATTTAGAAACAGAAAATCTGCATACAGAAACAGTTGAAAAAGCAGTACAAATTGCAAACAAAATTGTTTTTGAAAACCATCCAATCCGTATAGAGTGGATGAACTTAGAAGAAGCGAAAACATTACCTCTTCGTAAAGAACCGAATATGACAGAAAATATACGTGTTGTTATTATCGAAAATTACGACTACAACGGCTGTGGTGGAACCCATCCGAAACGCACTGGTGAAGTTGGTCTTATTCAAGTACTAGGATGGGAGCGCAATAAAGGTGGTATACGCTTAACCTTTATCGCTGGTTGGCGTACACTTAAATTAATGGGGCAACAGCAACAAATTATGAAAGATGTTTCCAAACAATTAAACAGTAGCGAAACTGATATCCCAGCAAAAGTGGCACAGCTTCTTACCTCTCAAAAGGAAAACGAAAAAACAATACAAACAATGAATGAAAAATTATTATTTGCAGAGGCAAATGAATTACTACAACAGCCCACCGAAATACATGCTGGGTTACTTATTTCTAAAGCATTTACAGATCGTTCTATGCAAGAAATTGCAAAACTATCAGCTATCATTACAGAACAACAAGAGCATGCAATTACGTATTTCGTTATTGAAAATGATGACAAACTACAATGTATTCTCGCTTGCGGAAAAACAGTAACGCTCGATATGAATGCTCTTTTAAAAGATGCTCTTCCTGCAATTGAAGGAAAAGGTGGCGGAAATAAAAAGAGTGCACGCGGCGGCGGAAAAGCGGTTATGCACGGGGACGAGTTTTTAAATCAGCTTGTTTCTTCTTTACAGTCAGCAGTGTAAAACATGTTTATGAAGGATAGCTAACGGCTATCCTTCAACTATATTTACAGGCCTATATGTTGTTTCAACCCTTGATAACTCCCTGAATTTGCAAAACCGCCACTTATAAGATTGATAAAAGTTTCCGAAAAACCATAATAACTTAATTCGTTAATCGGTACCATTTGCACATCATGAATCGGATTATGATCGAACTCGTTAGAAGGTAGTTTAATTTCACCTTCAATCCTTTCAAGCAGAAACGTAATATGTAACAAAGATGGACTAGCATCTGGTTTATCACAAACATAGAGTAGCTTCTTAATTTTAACTTCTAATCCCGTTTCTTCTCTCATTTCTCGAATCATCGCTTCTTCTAACGTTTCACCATTCTCTACCCTTCCTCCAGGTAAAGACCAATCGCGATTAGCCACTTTTTGCTTTACTAGCAATACTTTTTCATCTTCAATTAAAATTCCCGTAACACGAACTTGCATTACATTTTCCATATGTAATCTCCTCTTCCTGTTATATTTACAAATTAATCCTTCCACAAAGAGAACATACGTTTTATAATTAAAGAAAATTATGGAAGAAAGAAGTTGTTATATTCATGCGTCCACCTTTAACAAAATCTATATCACTTGAAGATTTTCAAAACTATTATTGGTTAAAAGCAGAACTGCAAACATTTTGTCGCGAGCATGGTTTGCCAGCTAGTGGCTCTAAGACCGAAATAACCGAGCGTATCTCACATTATTTAACTACGGGGAAAGTCTTAAAAAACAGCTCTGTGCCAAAAGTGAGCAAAGCTCCCCTCTCTTATAAAGACCTTTCTCTTCAAACGATTATTACTAAAAATCACCGCTGTAGCGAAGATGTTCGTGCTTTTTTCAAAGAAAAAATCGGAACAAACTTCCGCTTTACAGTAGCTCTTCAAAAGTTTTTTAAAGAGAATGTTGGAAAAACATATGAAGACGCGATAACATTTTGGTATGAAGAAAACGAACGAAAAAAAGATCCTACTTATAAAACAACGATCAGCGCGCAATTTGAATACAATCGCTTTACTCGGGACTTTTTCGAAGATCCAAATAATAAAGGAAAAGCAAAAGCTGATGCGATTGCTGCTTGGAACGAAATGAAAGCGAAGCCTGGCAGCAATGTTTATGTTCCTCAAAAAGTAGAAAACTAGTTACCTCACTAGTCTTCTACTTTCTCAAATAATAGCGCAATCCCTATCCCGCCTCCAATTCCTAATGTAGCAATTCCATATTTCATAGACTCTCTTTGAGCCTGATAAAACAAACGTGTTACAAGCATAGCCCCAGATGCACCGTACGGATGACCGAGCGCGATTGCCCCACCATTTACATTTAATTTTTCATACGGAATTTGTAACTCTTTTGCGCAAGCAACAACTTTTGAGGCGAATGCTTCATTTATTTCAAAATAATCGATGTCCTCTACTTTTACATTCATTTCGTTTAATAATCTGTTCACCGCAAATATCGGACCAGTCCCTGGAAGATTGGGATCCACTCCCACTACAGTACTACGAACGAAACGAAGGACAGGTTTATAACCGAACTTTAGGGCTTGTCCCTCTTCCATTACAAGAACAGCACATGCCCCATCATTTACACCACATGAATTACCTGCCGTCACTGTTCCATTTTGTAAAAATGCGGGCTTCGTTCTTTTAATGATTCGTTCATAATTCATTTCTGGCTTTATAGATTCATCTAATAATCCATTAAAAGAAAATATTTCATCATGTATATATCCTTTTTCTAACGCTTGCAGTGTCCGCTTATAACTAAGACAAGCGTACTCGTCTTGCATTTCTCTCGTTATGTTATAACGCTCCGCAACATATTCAGCCGCTACTCCCATGTCAGGATCACCAATTGTTTCAGGTGAAAATCTTGCTCTTTTTTGAAAAGGTGACGTACTTGTACTCTCTACTCCTCCGGCGATATAGCAATTACCTGCCTCGCCTTGAATGAGATGACACGCAGTTCGAATTGCTTCTAAACCAGCACCACATTGCCGATCAATCGTTACACCAGGAATATGATAGCCAAGTCCTGCCGCTAAAGCAGATAGTCTCGCAACATTCCCTCCTGGCCCAACAACATTACCTAATATAACATCGTCTATCTCTCTCTCAATTCCTCTACTTAAAAACGTAAGAAGCGGCGTTGCTAATTGCTGGACTTCATACTCTTTTAACATCCCATTCTTCTTACCGATAGGTGTTCTTTTCGCCTCTACAATAACTGCTCTATTCATCTATTTTCTCCCTGTTTTCAATCATACTTTTTGCTTCCATACGAGCGATTTTCCCACTATTTGTATAAGGTATTCTATCTACAAAATGCCATTCTTTCGGTATTTTAAACGAGGATAATCGTTGTAAGCAAAAACTCTTTAATTGTTGTTTCGTAGCACTTCCTTTTACGATCGCGACGGGCTTTTCACCCCAGTAACTATCTTTCACACCAATTACAACTATTTCATCAACAGCTGGGTGTTCATGTAATACACTTTCTATTTCTTCTGGATAAATATTGATTCCTCCAAATAAAATCATATTCTTCTCTCTACCAACAATATATATAAAGCCTTCTTCATCTTCATAGCCTACATCTCGCACTGTCATCCAGCCTTCTGCATTCAACTCCTGTGTTAAAACCCCATCTATTATGTATCCCATAAAAAACTGATCACTGTTCACATAAACAGTTCCTATCTCGCCTTTTTGTACTTCTTCGCCTGCTTCATTACATATTAGAACTTGCACATTATGACAAGGTTTTCCTACTGAATTTGGCCTTCTTTCGCTTTCTGCATCGACTAGTGCTGTTACAAAACTTAACTCTGATGCACCATAAAATTCATACCTTTTCGCATAAGGAAATATATTCTTTATTTTTTCTTTCGCTTCAGCTTCCCATTTCGCTCCTGATGAAATAATTTTCATTTTATTTTCTATTAATCTATTTTCTTTATATAAAGATTCAAGCATTGTCGGAACTGTATACATAACCGATATATTTTCAGTTTCTAACTTATCTAATACTTGATTCGGAATGAACTTTCTCATAATGTGCACCGTTTGTCCTACATATAATGCACTTATTGCCCCGTATAAGAAAAGAGAATGAACGAGCGTCCCAGCTATTAAAATTGAATCCTCCATTTTCATATGAAAGTCATGTACATTACAATCAAAACTATGAACCCACGATTGCTGTGCACGTAAAAATGCTTTTGCTTTTCCAGTTGATCCTGATGTAAATCCCATATAAAAGGGAGCATTTCGTAAACTTTCTACAGTGGAATGTGTAGGAAGATATTTCTCTATCATTCTTTTCCACTCATCAATTTCAATTACTCTTCCTTCTTCATCAGGTAGATCATTTACCTTATATCTTTCTGTCACAATCATATCCGGATTACTGATTTCAATTCTTTCTCTGAGCTCATCTTGTTTCCACTTTATATCTAACGGAACACAAACCCACCCGGCCATAGCGGCACCAGCAAATAGTTGTAAAAACTCTATACGATTTTCTAATAGGATTGCTATTGTTTTATTCTTTGATTCTGTTGCGTGCAACCAGTTTGCTACTTTACAAACTGATTCGAACCACTCTTTATATGTTAAAACTCTATCATTTTCCTTTATCGCTATTTTATTTGGTTGTAAAGAGGCATGCTTTTTGTATTCTTTTGTAATACCCATATGAGACGTCCTTTCTTTACAAAAATAATAAAAAGAAACACGGAATTAACGTGTTTCTTCCCTTTATCATCCCGCATTTGTATATTTTCCATTCTTTAAAGCGGGCGTAATAATATGTTTCAATGAACGATGTAATTTTGTTACGAGAATCGCCGCAATAATTGCTTTTATACAATCCCCTGGTAAAAACACAGCACTCACTTTCATTGTCTCCCATACAGAAACATCCATTAAAAACGCTTGTACAGTAATACCAAATACATAAACTACGAAAATACCACCAATTATATTAATACATAATACTTTTATAATAGAAACTTCACGTAAACGCTCAATTAAATAACCAATAACAAACGCTCCAATGATGTAACCAAGTAAATATCCTGCACTTGGCCCAACAAATACACCAAGGCCACCGCGTCCACCAGCAAGTAATGGTGCTCCAACTCCTACAATAAGTAAGAAAATAAGCTGACTTAATGCACCAAGGCGTGACCCTAACAATCCACCCGCAAGCATAACACCGAGTGATTGCAATGTAATCGGAACTGGTGTAATAGAAAGAGCAATCGGAGGTATTAACCCTAACACTCCCATAATAGAACTAAATAAAGCGACGAAAACTAATTTTTTTGTATGCATATTTTCTTCTCCTGTTTGTAAACTTAAAAGCGTTTTTAGGTAACATATCACGAAAATTATATTATCTTTCCACCCTTCTTTTGTCAACTTTTATTTCATTTAAGTTTACAAATAAGAATTCACTTATTTCTCTCTATGCAAATGCTCCAGTTCTTTCCGAAGCGCCTGTTTCAAAAACTTCCCAACAGATGTTTTCGGTATTTCTTCCATAAATACAATATCATCTGGTAACCACCACTTCGCAAACTGTGGTTTTAAAAACTCATATATTTCTTCTTTTGTAACCGTACTATTTTTCTTTTGAACGACGCAGGCAATTGGTCGCTCTTGCCACTGAGGGTGAGGAATCGCAACGACGGCCGCTTCAAATATAGCATCATGTGCCATTAAAGCATTTTCAAGATCGACCGAAGAAATCCATTCTCCCCCGCTTTTAATAACATCCTTCGTACGGTCAACAATTTTCACGCAGCCTTCCTCATCAACCGTAACGACATCTCCTGTATATAACCAACCATCACGAAAACCTTCGACAGTACGATTATCGTTATAATAGCTTTCAGCGATCCATGGCGCTCGTAAACATAGTTCTCCCATCTCCGTACCATCCCACTTCACTTCACCATTTGTACCGACTACTTTCATCTCTACACCAGGGACAAGATACCCTTGTTTTGATCTAATTTCTAATTGCTCTTCATACGATAATTCTGTTTCATAACTTTTTAAACGTGCAAGTGTTACGAGTGGGCTCGTTTCAGTCATACCATATGCATGTATGAATGGAACATTATGTTTCTGTTCAAATGCTTTAATAACGCTTTTCGGCGCAGCTGCACCTCCGCATAGTATTCTCGTCATACTAGATAAATCGTAACTATTATTTTCTAACTCTTGTAATACGCCGAGCCAAATTGTCGGCACACCCGCAGCTAACGTCACTTTTTCTGATTGAATCATCTCTAATAAAATTTTCGGGGTAAACATCGGTCCAGGAAGAACTTGTTTTGATCCAAACCAAGTAGCCGCAAAAGGAAGTCCCCAAGCGTTCACATGAAACATCGGGACGATTGCCATTGCTGCGTCACTTTCCGATAAAGCAGCTGTATCAGCTAAACCGAGTGCCATACAATGCAATACAGTACTACGATGCGTATATACAACACCTTTTGGGTTTCCTGTAGTCGCTGACGTATAACACATACCAGCAGGTGTATTTTCATCAATATCTTTTACAAATTGGAAATTGGGATCGCCTTCTTCTAATAGCTTTTCATAATGATATACAGGCTCCAGCATAGTATTTGGAAGTTCATCTTTATCAGTCATAATAATGTAAGCCTGTACAGTTGATAATTGTGATTGAATATTTTCAACGAGCGGTACGAGATCTTCATCTATAAGTAGAATTCGGTCTTCTGCGTGCTGAATAATGTATGAAATATGTTGAGGAGATAAACGAATATTAATCGTGTGCAAAACAGAAGCAATACCTGGAATAGCAAAATACGCTTCTACATGTCGATGATGGTTCCACGCTAACGTTCCTACACGTTCACCTTCTTTAATTCCAAGCTTTTTCAACGCACTGGAAAGTCTTCTCGTCCTTTCCCCTAACTGCTTATACGTTAACGTTGTAACTGTATCATGTGTCCGTGAAACAATTTCTTTCTTCGAAAACAGTTTCTCTGCTCTTTCCATCATAGAACTAATTGTTAGCGGTACATTCATCATCATATTGGTTATATCCCCCTTTAAAGCGTTTTCATTTTTCGTTTATTATAACAGAATTCCGCAAATGGTTACGATATTTTTCTGTTTTTTCTGAATTATTTCTTTGGAAATAATTCAGAACGATAAAAAACATGTTTTGAATACATTGATTCGAAACATGTTTTTTATCTTTTATAAACTATCTACCTTTTTTCTTACTTTCTTTTTCAGTTTAAAAATAAAACGATTACTGTATTCCTTATTTTCTACTAAAATTCGATATATCTCCCATACTCCTAACACACGAACAAAAAGATAAACTCCGATAGCAATAAGTACAACACAGTACGGATAATACTGAACTAATTCCCCTGAAGTGATATGCTTTTTCTCAAACAAAAACGGGATCGCGCCTGCTGCTATAAAACAAAATCCAACGATCATTACCGCAGCATACTTCTTCTTAATAATCACATATCTTTTTGTCAATTCTTTTAGAAAGTTTTGATCAAATAGTAGTTCTTCCTTTTTCAATACATTGTATCGACCCTCTTCTATCGTTACAGGTGCCATCATTGCTCCAATTCCAAGAACAGCAATGATAATGACAAGAAATGTCGACATTGTTGCATTTTCTTTAAATAATAGATACGGTATTGTAGACAAAATAAGCAAACTAAACCCTAACGCTATATATTTTGAAATCTTTTGTCCGTACACTATATACCCTTCTGCCATTTCCTGACTTACGTAATAGCCATCCACATTTTCATTACTTTGCTCTGCAGTTTCTTTTAATAAATAGTCGAGTGATACTTCAAAAACATTTCCAATCATTATTAACTTCTCAGTTTCAGGAAAACCTTGACCGTTTTCCCATTTACTAACCGCTTGCCTTGTTGTGTTTAATTTTTCAGCTAATGCTTCTTGAGAAAGGCCCTTTTCCTTTCTTAATTTAAAAAGCTTTTCACCAAATCCCATATGTGTGCCCCCCTTTGTTTTCTTACCTAAATTGTATGTAGACATTGCCCTTATCTCTATCTTCCCGGGGTTGCACTTTGTCAACTTACGGTTGCGATTGTGTTATTTAATGGTTTTATAGACGATTTAGCTATTTTCCTTCTATGATTATGGCGTTAATAAACCAAGACCCCTTAACAACCAATTATAACAATTAAAGGTAATTATTGTTATAAAAAATAAAAAAACTCCTTTATTCATTTAAAGGAGTTTTTTATATGAAATATTTCATTTATCCATATATCTTTCTCGAGATATACAATATCTTTTCGTGTCACGATACTTACCTTTAATGAACATATCCTTTTGAATCGTGCACTCGTACTCCATATTCAAACGTTTCATTAATTTTTCAGATGCTTCATTTTCTGAATCACATCCCGCTTCAATACTATTAAGATGCAACTCATGAAAACCATAGTAGAAAAAAGCTAATGCAGCCTCCGTAGCTAATCCTCTTCCCCAATATTTTCGAGATAAGGCGTATGCAATTTCTGCTGTATGTGTGACCAAATCATATTTTATAAATCCACACGTGCCTATAAGTTTCTTCTCCTCTTTTAATACAATTCCAAGAGGTGCTACTTGCCCTTCATTATATTGCCCCACAATTTCTTCTACATAGTTATATGTGTCACATAACGATCGATGAGCATCCCATACAGTAAAAGTTGTCATCTCTTTATCTGTAGCATACTCATATATATGTAAACTATCACTCATATTCATTTTCCTTAACATAAGTCGTTTCGTATACAAAGTTGGATATGACCACTTCTCAATAATCATAAAGGTTTCTGTTTAAACCTTTCATAATTCCTTACCTTTAATAAAAGGATATTCCCACAATCTGTACAAATATAAGCATCCACCGGTGAAGATGTGAACATCGTTTCCTTTTTCCGTATTTGTGCATATCCGACAAACTCACCTTCTCCTATATTTTGAGAACCACAATTAGAGCATGTCTGCACGTCTTTCTGTTTCATGAGAGCACCACCTTTAATCTGTTTCTACTCCCTTCGACAGTTCAATTCCATTTCCCTTCCAAAAAACTTCTTATTCTCCTACATTACAACAGGAATCTCAAAACAAAAATCGTATATATACTATGAAATATATTTATTAACGGAGGAATTTTATGACTACTGTTATGACACTCGATATAGCAACAGAAATTGAAAATGCAGAAATTGATATGCTCTCTTCTAGATTAGAGAGACTACAAACAATAAGCGGAAACCCCATGCAAGTGCAAATGAAAAAATTCGGTAGCGCCACTGCCTTTTCATCAAAAATAATTGCTGGTCCTGCTTTTAATACGGTAAAAGGTATTACAAATGCAGATGCGATTGATGCAATCATTTCTTATTATGAATCACTACAAATCCCTTGTCGTTTTGAAATTACCCCAGCACAAGGTACAACTGAATTATTTCAATACTTATCTCAAAAAGGGTTTTATCAATCTAGCTTCCATACCGCTTTGTATAGTATACCGAGAGAGGGTTCATCACTTCTTCCTTCTAATATTACAATACGAAAACTAAAAGAAAATGAGTTTGATATTTTTGCAGACATTTATGTATGTGGATTTAATATGCCATCCTTTACAAAAGATAGCGTGCGCCAAAATAATGAAATTCTTTACAATGAACCAGGATGGCATTTTTTCATAGCTGAAGTTCAAAATATCCCTGCTGGTATTGGTGTCCTGTATATAAATAAGGGTGTCGCATCATTAGCTGCTTCTGCTACTTTGCCAGAATTTCAGCGTAAAGGCTGTCATACTGCATTAATTCAAAAACGAATTAAGACAGCTATTGAATCCAATTGTACTTTAATAGTTGGACAAGCAAGGTTCGGTAGCGGCAGTCAAAATAACATGGAACGTGCCCACATGAAAATTGCTTATACAAAATCAATATGGACCGCAAGAGACATATTATAATTTACTTTATTTCTCCTTCCGTTACATTTTTAAACATTTTATGACAATTCCTTTTCTATCCTATTAATCATTTGAATATTCCAACTAAATTTGTTACGCTATTACTAGGTACATCATTCAACTTGCACTATGAAAAGAGAATTCTAATCAAACTACAAGGAGGAGAAATGTATGACTAAGCATGAACACGGTTTAAAAGAAAAAGTAGAAGGTGCCATTGATAAGGTAAAAGGCGAAGTAAAAGAAGCTGTTGGGAAAGTAACTGACAATAAGAAATTACAAGCTGAAGGAAAATGGGATAAGGTGAAAGGCACTGCTAAAGATACAGTTGGTAATGTGAAAGAAAAAGTACATGAATATAAGGAACATAAATAATAAAAAACACGTTGGATGAATTTTCATCTAACGTGTTTTTTATTTTACTTTATATACATAATGAACCAAATGACATATGATATATTTTTATTTCTCTATGCTCTTTGTAAGCGGTTCTTTAAAGGCATTTCTATTCCATACAACAAAAACAATAAGAGAAATAATAAAGAATGCAACAAGACATATACCCAGATAATCAAAATTAACTACTTGTATGAGATTCCAAAACGGGCCCTGTAAATTATAGCTTTCAATAAGCAAAGATAATAGTTGATATCCCCCTATTAAAAAAGCCGTAATAACAGATATTGAGGTAATTAATACATTATATGAATTTCTTATTCGACTATTTTCCATTGCCCACTTATAATTCGTATTCATGAATGTACTATCTAATGTATCCATCAATGACATTCCGGCAGCAAACAAAACGGGGAAAGCAAATATACTTACAAGTGGAATAGATTGACTTGTTGCAGTTACTGTAGAAAGAGCAATTAATCCAATTTCACTCGCTGTATCAAAACCAAGTCCAAATAAAAAACCGATTATATACAATTGCTTCTGACTATCAATAAACGTAAATAAGCGCTGTGTGAAACGATATATAAACCCTAAATTTTCTGGCTGTTTGTCCTCGTGGCTTCTCAACACTTTAATAAGGTACAACAGATTGGTAAGACCAATAATGATAAGGAATGTACTAGAAACGATTGTACCGATAATACCGCCTATAGTTGAAAAGCTCTCCATTCCATGTTTTGCCGTTTTTCCAATTAAAGCAATTAAAACAATCATCGCAAATACTACCGTAGAGTGTCCTAATGAGAAGTAAAATCCCACCCCCTGTGAGTTTTTACCTTTTTCAATTAATTTCCGAACAGTATTATCAATTGCGACAATATGATCACTATCAAACGCATGACGCAACCCTAAAGAATATGCAATAATAGCCATTCCGATTATGCTATTACCTTTATATAGCGCCGGTAATAATAATAAAATTCCAAGCACATGAAGAAATATAATAATAACAAAAAAGTTGGTTGCCTTTTTCAGTTCACTTTTCCACATAGTTACTAACCCTTTCTACTTTAAATTGAATACTCTTGAAAAAGAAAAGTGCCATAATAAAAACTAAAATCGTTATAATAGTCGCTAAAATAATTACAAAATTATTTAACACGTCGGTATGATTTGTAAGTGTTAACAGAGCTGGTACTGTTGCAGTAATCCAAGATTCAATGAAGCAAACAATACCTACATAAATATGAATCTTCTTTTTCAATCCATCTTGTAGGAAAAATAAAAACCAAAGGAATGCCCAAAAGAACCAAATTATTGTACTTTGCAAACTACCACTCTCATGTAATTGATTCACAATTCCCATAACCGTTGCAATGATAGCAACCCAAAGAGAATAGTAACCTACACCTGAAGAATCAAGTTTTAATATATTCGTAAGACCAACATATAAATAAGTAAAACCAAATAAAAAAATAGTTCCATTAGATAGGATAGTCCACTCATCGGATTGACTTCCTGTAAATAATAAATATAATGGTGTCAAAGTTTGTAATGCCCCTACAAATAAATTAAAGTATCCTACACTTTTGCTATCAATAAGTTTAAAAGCTGCTAGTGAATTCATAAATAGAACTGCACCGACAAACAATAATCCCACATTAGTCATAGTATCCCCTTCTCCTACTTAATATTTTCGATAGGATGTTAATTCTTCATGTAGACAATTCTCTCTAACAAAACGATGACACTGAAAAAATATAGACTCCATATCCTCAGTATTATGACTAAGTATGCGAATGACAAAGCCTTTACATGGTGTAGAAGATATTCCAATTTTCATATTGTTAGTGTTAGAAAGTGATGTTTTCAATGTTGCAATTAAATCATTTGTAATGTTCTCATTAATAACTATGAAAGTACCATAATGGGAATATTGATTTAATATTCCCATTTGATCTAACGACTCTTTGAAAGGGTTTAGCAATAAATGATCGTATACTACAAGTTTATTTTCCATATATATTTTTGTTAACGAATCAAAATATTGGTATGTGAACTTCTCCATATTTGGCGACCAACCAGGCGTAACTGAATCGCATAAAATCAATGTAGAATTATTTTGCATATATATATTTGTTTTTTGCTTATATGCTGCATCCTTGTACATAATTAACGGGTCTGGTAAATACTCCATAACAGCATTCTCACCAATATAAAAATTCAATTCTTGCAAAGCATAACTATTTGGAGTCTTGTAAACTTTCGTTGCTGATTGGCTTGTTATATATGTTTTCGCATCTTTACCAACATTTATATTTATAGAATAGAAATCTCCTTTTAAATAGCCTCCACCAGAATTCATAATATAGTAATATGCTCTACCATACTCATCCAAATATATTGGCTGCGTTACTTTTAAGGCATCTTTATGATAAACCTTAATAGGTACGGTTTTATGTCTCTTTTCCATCATATCAATGTTTAAGACACCTGTAGGGGATTTCATTTTTTCAGTCCTTCTAACATAATGTTCTGTCTCATCCAATTTATTAATTCTTGTAAACCTTCCTCATCCTTCAAATTTGTAAAAAAGTATGGTTTATTATGTCGGTAATTTTTCGTATCCTGCTCCATAACTCCAAGATTAGCTCCTACATAAGGTGCCAAATCCGTTTTATTAATTACAAATACATCAGATTTGATCATTCCTTGTCCACCTTTACGCGGAATCTTTTCTCCCTGTGCCACATCAATAATATAAATTGAAAAATCCACTAGCTCCGGACTAAATGTGGCAGCTAAATTATCACCCCCGCTTTCAATAAAAATAATATCTAAATTATTATGTCTAATCATGAGTTCTTCAATTGCTTCAAAATTCATAGAAGCGTCCTCTCGAATTGCTGTATGCGGGCACCCCCCTGTCTCTACACCAATAATTCTATCTTCTGATAAAACACCTGTTTTCAATAAAATCTTTGCATCTTCTTTCGTATAAATATCGTTTGTAATTGCTGCAATTTCATAATCTGTATTTAGATGTTTTGTTAACTTTTCAACTAACATGGTTTTCCCAGCACCTACGGGGCCACCGATACCAATTTTAATAGGCTTTATCATTTTATTCTTCCTCCCTATGACATGAAGACCCTTACATTTACATCTTCATGTTGCATTTGATTTATTTCGAATTCAGGATCATTCAATCCAAAATCTTCTAATGAAAGTATTTGAATTCTATCAATAGATTCGCAGATTAATTCATGGCATTCTTGTAATAGTTTTTGACCATCTGTTTGTCCAAGAGGAATGGCTCTCACACCGTTTTGAATTATACTTCCAACACTTGAGTATAAGAAAACTAAGAGCGTTTCTTCTATTGTCATTTTCAATTCCGCCCCTAATATTCCGTATACAATACTCGGATGACCTTGTAATTTATTACCCATAATATTTTCTTTATATATATTTAAATTTACAAACGAGAACAATTCACACAATAATTTAGAAGTACTTTTACTAATCATTCTATTTGCTTTTCTACATTCAAAAGGCAATGTTTGTGCTGTTATTAAATCATCTAAAAATGTAATTTGTTCTCCCTCATTATTCTTAATGGCTTCGTAAGTATATTTGCAAATTAAGCCGTCCGTGTATGTTAATTGGACTTTTACATATCGATTAACCCATTTGAAAAACCCGTCTTTATTTGTAACTTGTCCCTCTTGAATAAATGTTTCTAATCCAAAAGAGTGACTAAAACTTCCTGTTGGGAAGTTCGAATCACTAATTTGGAGTAGGTTAAGTAGGTTAAATATGTTTGTGCGAAGCATGCTTGAACGGTTTTGGTAATACTCTATTTTCTTTTTGATAAGGAACACCTTCCTTTTTAAGTAAATCTTCTACTAAGTAGTCGTTCGCCAAAATCATGCACCCTTCATCGAATTGTGCTGGTAAATGTCTATTCCCTAAGTTATGAGCAATAATCCCCATTTCTTTTATTGATTTTGGAGTAATTACAATTACCTCTTCTGGTAATACTTCAATATACACAATTCGATTTTCATCTTCATATAAAATATCACCGTTCTTTAATGTTTCTCCACTATCTAAAGACACCCCAATTTCAAAACCAGATTCTGAATATAATTTCTGAACTCTCTTCAGTAAAAGCTCACTAGAAATTAATATCTTATCAAGATGCTTTTTTGTGTTTGAGAAATCATTCATATTGCATACGTTGTTATTAATTTTTTCAATAATCATTTTATCTCCCCCGTTATATCAAAATAAAAAATATCTTTGAGCCATAGGTAGTACATCTACTGCTTCACACGTGATTACTTGTCCATCAACTTTAACTTCATATGTCTGCGGATCTACTTCAATTTCTGGTGTTGCATTATTTAGCTTCATATCTTGCTTCGAAATCTCTCTCGTATTTTTAACAGGTAATACAACTTTATTTAAACCTAATTTTTCTTTAATATTATTCTCATAAGCTACTTTCGATACAAATGTAATCGAACTTGACTGTACTGCTTTTCCATATGCACCAAACATCTTTTTTTCATAATATGGTTGTGGGGTAGGAATTGAAGCATTCTCGTCTCCCATTAATGCCATCACTACCATTCCGTTTTTCAAAACCATATCTGGCTTAACACCGAAAAATTGTGGATCCCATATTACAAGGTCTGCATACTTTCCTATTTCAATAGAGCCCACGTATTCTGAAATCCCATGTGTAATAGCTGGATTAATTGTATACTTAGCTATATAACGTTGAATTCTATTATTATCGTTATATTCTTTATCTCCCTCTAAACTACCAAGCTGCTTTTTCATTTTATCGGCGGTTTGCCAATTGCGAATAATAACCTCTCCAACCCTTCCCATCGCCTGTGAGTCAGAGCTAATCATGCTGAAAACCCCTAAATCTTGCAAAATATCCTCTGCCGCGATTGTTTCTTTTCGAATCCTTGAATCTGCAAACATTACATCTTCTGGAATATTCGCTTTTAAATGATGACATACCATGAGCATATCTAAATGTTCATCCAGCGTATTCACTGTATATGGCAAGGTCGGGTTCGTTGATGATGGTAAAATATTATTCAGCGCAGCAATCTTTATAATATCTGGTGCATGCCCACCTCCAGCTCCTTCAGTGTGGTACGTATGAATAACACGATTATCAATAGCTTTTATCGTTTCTTCCACAAAACCACATTCGTTTAACGTATCCGTATGAATAGCGACTTGAATATCATATTTATCAGCAATCTGTAACGAGTGATTAATTACTGACGAAGTTGCTCCCCAATCTTCATGGATTTTCAATCCGATAGCCCCTGCAAATATTTGTTCTTCCAGGGCAGGTAAACTTGAACTATTTCCTTTCCCTAAAAATCCAAGATTTATAGGAAAAGCTTCTGCTGCTTCTAGCATTTTTCTTAAATTCCAAGATCCAGGTGTTATTGTAGTTGCCTTAGTCCCTTCTGCCGGTCCTGTTCCCCCACCAATTAAAGTTGTTATACCTGAAGCCAATGCCGTATCAATTTGTTGTGGGGATATGAAATGCACATGTGTATCAATACCTCCAGCTGTAACGATTTTCCGCTCACCAGAAATTACTTCCGTTGATGTTCCAATGATGATATCAATATTATCCATAACTGAAGGATTACCACTCTTACCAATTGCTGAAATCTTCCCATCTTTTATACCAATATCCGCTTTATATACTCCCGTATAATCAATAATAATTGCATTCGTAATAACAACATCCACAACCCCCTGTTCTCTTGTAAGTTGTGAATTTTGTCCCATACCATCCCTAATTGATTTTCCTCCACCAAAGACAGCTTCATCACCATATACAGTGGCATTTCGATCAACATGTGCGAATAATTGTGTATCCGCTAAACGAATAGAATCTCCTGTAGTTGGACCATATAAATCAGCATATTGTTTACGTGACATCTTAAAACTCATGCTATCTCCCTCTTTTTGTGTAAGATTGAATATCGCCATCCACTTTATTTTTAAATCCATATACTTCTTGTTCCCCTGAATATGGAACTAGTTCAATCGTTTTTTCATCTCCAGGCTCAAATCTTACCGCTGTACCTGCTGGAATATTTAAATGTTGTCCAATTGCTACACTGCGATTGAATTTTAACGCCTCATTCACTTCATAAAAGTGGTAATGAGATCCAATTTGAATGGGTCTATCTCCCTGATTTATCACTTTGACTTTCATTGCTTTTTTATTTCCATTACATACTATGTCTTCTTTCGCAAGGATATATTGCCCTGGAATCATAACATTCACTTCCTTTAATGAATTGGCTGATGAATAGTTACTAATTTTGTTCCATCAGGAAAAGTTGCCTCAACTTGAATATCTGATATCATGTCTGCAATACCATCCATAACATCTTCAGCACTTAAAATGTTTTTTCCAAGTTCCATTAATTCCGCTACATTTTTACCATCTCTTGCTCCTTCCAAAATTTCATACGTAATAATAGCGATACTTTCTGGATAGTTTAACTTAAGCCCCCTCTCCTTTCGTCGATAAGCTAAATCAGCCGCAACAACTACTAGCAGTTTATCAATTTCTCTTGGCGTTAATCTCATTACAATCTTCCTTTCTGAAGTATTTTAAAACTAAGAATATTCTAAAAATAAAAGGTGTATTTTCAATGTCTTTTCCGTGTTTTCCCTATGTTTTTTTGCTATCAATCAAATAAAAAAAGAGCCCATCGGCTCTTTTTTTATTTTCCTTCATTCTTCTCTAACACGTATAAATCTTCTTCGATATTCGTTAATTTCTCACTTACAAGCTTTCTTGCATCTCCAATTGCTTGATTGTATGCAAATGGTCCAACTAATTTAACCATTTCTTCTATTAAACGCTCTGCTTGGAAACGTCCAATTTCATCTAAATCTTCTTCAACGAAAAATTGCTGAATTTGCGCTACAAGCTCTTCTTTTTTATCATTTGGTATTTTTATATTCATCATCGTTGTTACTCCTCTATATTTAAGATAATATCTTCCTTAACTCTACCATAGAAAAACGATTACCAGGACAGCTTTTTGTAACTCCTTCTAACTCCCTATGACCTAGTATATTTTCTTTCTTTATAGCAAATTGCTTCATAAACATTTTACATAAAGAATATAATGCAGTCACTTGTGCAGAAGTTGGATCGTATTTATCGAAATTTCCCGTCATACATATTCCAATTGTATGGCGGTTATGGTCTTTCGCGTGCGCTCCAATATGTAAACCTCGCCCTTCCACTACAGTTCCGTCCTTTTCGATAAAATAGTTGTAACCAATCCCGCTCCACCCTCTTACAGTTTGATGAAATTCATGCGTTTTATACACGTCCCATCCATCTTCAGCTGTATGGTGGATAATCAGTTGATTTACTTTTTCTAAAGGAACTAATTCATCTTGAAATGTTAGATTGACATATTTAATTTCCATTTGAACTGCCTCCTCTTAAAAATCAATCATAATAATCGTTTTATCATCTGGCCTTATTCTCTTTTCCGCTTCTAGCTCTTCAATGATTGCTACATATTCATTTATACTATTCTTTCTTATATATGCAACAGTTTGTTCTAATGACCAATCTGGGTGAAATAACCCGTCTGAACAAATAAAAATTCCACTCACTTCATCTATATGTAATTCACCATGTTGTAAATAATGTATCGCTTCTTTCATTCCATTTGCAACTGAGTAACCATTTGGCATATTTGCAAGATAACGATTGTACTTTAATTGTTCTCGAACATCTTGAAAAACAGGTTCTTCCGGCACAGATAAACCTTTCTTACGATCTTCTTCCCTCTTCCTTTTTGCTCGTTTACTAATTCCTTCAACTGTGTCTTTCGTTAATACTTGCATCGTTCCATTTTGAAAAGTTGCGACAATCATACAGTCCCCAAGCTGCGCATATTCAATTTTCTCACCAACTATTTGAACTGCCGCGATACATGTGCACCACAAATGCTCTTTTTTTCTCGTGTCTACTTCATATTCTAACATTTTGCTTTGTAATGCTTCATTTGCTTTGGCAACTGCAAATTGTAAACTATGATTCTCTCGTAATGCAGTAAAATAATTTGCAAATAAATGCGAAGCGATGTATGCTCCATTATGTCCATTTTCATCACGAAACGGGACAAGTGGTGTTGCACCGTCACATACACCATAAATCTTTTTATCTTTATTACAAAAATAAGAATCCTCACATTCTTGCTTCAACGGGCTTTTCTGTTGATATGTTTTTATCTTCACAACTGTATCCCCTTTCAAATGATAAAATACTCAAATTCTTTCGATTAATCTAATTTACCAAAATAAACTGTTTTTACCCAAAACTTTCAATATCATATATAATCTTGAAATAATATGAATTTTTCAGTGAAGGACGGGAAAGAAATGGTCAGATTCCTTGGTGTTATTATCGGTTCTATTATTATTGCGGTTGCCTTTAATCTTTTCCTTATCCCCCACAAAATTTTAAGTA
The DNA here is from genome assembly GCF_011800505.1 of Bacillus sp. EKM501B. Classification (NCBI taxonomy): domain Bacteria; kingdom Bacillati; phylum Bacillota; class Bacilli; order Caryophanales; family Bacillaceae; genus Bacillus; species Bacillus sp. EKM501B. Next base: position 133,948 of record NZ_JAALFZ010000009.1, read on the forward strand.
GTGGAATTGGCGGAATTGCTATTATTTTAGGGATTGTAACCCCTGTAAACACAGGCATTATTAACTTTGTATTAAACTTACCTATCCTTATTTTAGGGTACATAGGCCTTGGAAAAAAAGTAATTTTTAACACAGTTGTCTCTGTAGTTGTATTATCTGTTGCATTATACTACGTTCCAGTAAAAGTCGTAGCAACAGATCCATTGTTATCTTCTATCTTCGGGGGTGTCATCGCCGGAGCTGGTATTGGTCTTGTTTTTAACTGTAATGGATCCACTGGTGGATTTGATATTATCGGTATGCTTTTATCCCGCAAGCGAGACATTAAACTTGGCGGATTCCTTATTATTTTAAATGCAGTCGTTGTAATAATCGCAGGATTCTTCTTCACCTGGGATGTTGCACTTACAAGCTTACTTTCAATTTATGTAACTGGTAAAGTAATTGATGCTGTTCATACAAAACATCGTAAAGTTACACTTATGATTGTAACAAATGAAGCAGAAAAAATGAAAAAACAGCTTCTTTCAACTGTTGTACGTGGAATAACGTTACTTGATGGCGAAGGCGCTTATTCAAGCGAGAAAAAGCGTGTACTTATGACGGTCGTTTCTCGTGAAGAATTAGCAAGTATGAAACTTACAATTTCTGAAATTGACCCGAATGCATTCGTTAATATTACAGAAACTGTAGAAGTGTTAGGACTTTTCAGAAGAAGTTAAAGACTAGGTGGGAATACACCTAGTCTTTATTTTGCATAAATTCAATTCTGTTTCCAAACGGGTCTGATACGTAAAATCGAATTACATCTGGCCGTGCATAATCATCAATCACTTTTACACCTTGCTCTATAAGTGTTTGCTTAAATTCATTAATTTCATTCACATAAAAAGCTGGATGAGCCTTTTTAGCTGGTGTAAAGTTCCGCTCGACACCAATATGGATTTCTTGATTTCCACATTTAAACCAACATCCACCTCGTTTTTTCAACTCTTCTGGCTTTGGAATTTCTACCATACCAATTTTATTCCCATAAAAATCACGCGCCTCTCCTTCACACTCTACAGGTGCAGCTACTTGCACGTGATCAATCCCTTGAATATAATTTTTCATTTTCTCTCCCCCTCCTCTACCCTAATGTTATACGGAAAACAGCCGTCTGTAACTTACAAAAGGGTTATAAAACAATATAAGCTCCCCTTATTACCATCCTGCATTCACTTTGCAAAAAAAATAAAAAAACAAAATTTATTCTATAACTTCCATTTTTTATAGAAATACACATCACATCTATATTATAGTTATGAATAGACAAATCTTTTTAGATGCTATTTGTACGGAGGAACTATTATGAGTCGTAAAAAATATTCACCAACTCAAAAAAAACGTCATCCGAACATTTCTAGACGTTTGCGAAACCATATACAAGATCGTTCATTAACAGAAATGTACGCATCTCTGTTCGAACATAATCCTGATAGTATTATTTCATTAAACTTAGAAGGAGTTATTCTACATATAAATCCTTCTGCCGAAAGAATATTAGGTTACACTTCTTTAGAATTAGAACAGAAAAATATTACCTCTATTTTAGGAGCCCATATTTCTGAGCAAGTATTACAAAATATAAAGAATACTGAAGCGGATAATCAACAAGAGTATATCTTATCTATTTATCATAAAAATGGATTCTTATTAGATGTTGTGACAAAACTAGTTCCTATTTTTGTTCAAAATCGTCTTACTGGTGTATACGCTATTATGAAGCCACTTGAAAAATCAGAAAGAATTGAGAATATGCTAAAAGAAAGTGAGAAGAGATTACGTACATTAGTAAACTCCATGCCTGCGTTTGTTATATTTAAAGATCATGAAGGGCGCTGGCTTGAGGCAAATGACTACGCACTTTCTTGCTTTAACTTCCATCATGTACCTTACCACGGGAAAAAAGATAGCGAACTCATTCAATATAATGAAGCATACCGAGAAGCTTTTTTACATTGTGAAGAAGTCGATGAACTAGCATGGCAACAAAGACAAATTCTTCATGGCGAGGAATTTATTATACATAGAGATGATTTCGATTTAATCTTAAGTATATCAAAAGTTCCGCTTTATCATCCTGATGGTTCTCGCAAAGGTCTTATCGTGATGGGGAGAGATGTTACTGAGCTAAAAGAAACTGAAAAGTTACTACGAAAATCTGAGAAGCTCGCAGTAGTCGGACAACTGACAGCTGGAATTGCCCATGAAATTCGAAATCCACTCACTTCCCTAAAGGGTTTTCTAACATTGCTCCTCCCTGAAATAAATGAGGAGCAAAAATGGTATATCGATGTTATGTTAAGTGAGATTTCACAAATGGAATCCATCACGAGTCAATTTATGGCGATGTCTAAGCCACAAGTATTATCTATCCAAACTTGTAACATACAAACTTTAATTGAAGAGGTAGTTACATTTATTTTACCGACTGCAATTATGCATAGCGTTCATATCATCATGGATCATTTTGATTACGTATATGATATTCAATGTGACGGTAACCAATTAAAACAAGTTTTTATAAACATATTAAAAAATGCGATAGAAGCGATGCCAAATGGCGGAAATATTTTCATCCAAGCAAAACCATTAGAGGATAATTTCATCTTAATACGAATTATCGATGAAGGTTGTGGCATTCCAGAAGATCGTATCTCCCGTCTAGGCGAACCTTTTTATAGTTTAAAAGAAAAAGGCACAGGACTAGGATTAATGATGTGTTACAAAATAATTGAAGAACATCATGGTAAATTACACATTTCAAGCGAATTAAATAAAGGTACAATTGTTGATATTGAGCTACCACTTTCTTCATCTCATCTTGCAATCCAGTCTTAAATAAAAAAGAAGCATCTGCTAATCGTTAGCAGATGCTTCTTTTTTAAAATACTTTGTCATACCACTCTTTTGCTTTTTCTACTTCACCCATCGTTAATTGATGCCCTCGATTTTCCCAATGCATTGTTACATTCGCGTTTGCATTTTCTAATAGTATCTTCAATTCCTCTGACTCTGCTGATGAACAAATTGGGTCATTTGTCCCAGCAGCAATAAACACAGATTTCCCTGCTAAATTTGCTAATTGCATTCCTCTTCTTGGTACCATTGGGTGATGAAGCACAGCACCTTTCAATGCATTTTCGTAATGGAATAATAAGCTTGCTGCGATATTTGCCCCATTCGAATAACCGATAGCTACAATGTTATTTCTATCGAATTTATATTCTTTAGCCGCTTCATCTAAAAATTCATTTAATTCCTTCGTACGGAAAATTAAATCCTCTTCATCAAAAATGCCCTCTGCTAATCGGCGGAAGAAACGCGGCATCCCATTCTCTAACACATTTCCCCTAACGCTTAATACCGACGCTTCCGGATCAACTATTTCTGCAAGTGGTAGTAAATCTAATTCATTACCACCTGTGCCATGAAGTAATAACAACACTGGTTTTGACGTATCTTTTCCTTTTTGAAAAACATGTTTCATCATAATCCTGTTCCCCCTTCAATCACTTTAATCTAAATTTCTCACTTCAAATGGTAAAAGCGTTTGTTCAATCTGTTTTCTATGTTGTTCATATTGTTCCGGTAACTTTAATTCCTCACCCATCGTCTCTAACGATTCATCATGAGCGAAACCAGGAGGATCTGTTGCAATTTCAAATAAGATTTCACCATGTTCTCTAAAATAAATCGCGTTAAAATAATTTCGATCTTGTACAGGAGTTACGTGATATCCAAAACGCGACACATGCTCTTTCCAGTCTAGCTGATCAGCATCGTCACTCGCTCTCCAGGCAATATGATGAACTGTGCCAACGCCCATTTGGCCACGACCGATTGTTGATAATTTCAAATCAATAATATTTCCAATGTCAGCAGAAGAACGGAATCGAACAAATTCACCCTCTTCTCCAATTTTCTCAAGACCCATAATATGTTCTAACAATTCAGCTGTTTTTTGAGGCTGTGTAGATAAAAGAACAGCACCTCCAAACCCTTTAATTGCTACTTCTGGTGTAACTTCTCCAAAACTCCAATTATTTAATTCGCCTTTTTCTCTTTCAACTAATTCTATATGCAAACCATGCGGATCATCAAATTCTAAATACTGCTCTCCAAAACGAGTCATTTTTGTATACGAAACATCGAATTTTTCTAATCTATTTTCCCAAAACTCCATTGCACCTTTTGGTACAACGTAAGACGTAATTCCTACTTGACCATCTCCAATAATACCTTGACGAGCACCTGCCCATGGGAAAAACGTAATAATTGTTCCAGGCTTTCCTCCTTCATTTCCAAAATAAAGATGGTACGTACCTGGATCATCAAAATTCACTGTTTGTTTCACTAAACGTAACCCCAATACACCAGCATAAAAGTCTACATTTTCTTGTGGATGCCCTACAATCGCTGTAATATGATGGATTCCCATTGTTTTCTTTTCCATTTCTTCCACTCCTTTTTTATTTCATTATAAAAATTCTTTTACATTTAAATTCATTATTCATTTTGTCCATGCTACAAAGTAAAATCCGTCATTATAATTTTATCTCGAATTCGAGATATTAATTACAAAATTACGTATCGGTGTCTAACCTATTGAATTATCTCGAATTCAAGATAATTCGCAAAAAATATTTGTTCGATTTATAACCATAATAAATTTTCATTATGAACATTATTTATCTCGAACTCAAGATTTATTATAAGTTACTTATTTTTTATTGTCAATAAGTCCTTACTTTCATTTTTCTTGTTTTCACTTATGGTTCCCTACCTTAACAAACATTTTTTGTTCTTTCAAGTGAACGAGCACTTTTCATTACATGTGAAAACCTTTATAAACGCCTTTATCCCAGTGGATTACAATGATTTTTCAAGAAATTAAAGTAATAATATTCAGAAAGTTAAAGAGTGTTTTTTCACACCTTATTTTCATTCCTTTACCCGATAAATTTTAAAAACTAAAAGCCATACAAATGTATGACTTTTAGCTTATTGACGTCTCAAATTTTGCTTTCTCTACATATACTTTACGAAATTTCATATAGCATCCAATACGCCAAGGTACTATATAACAAACCGCAAGAGTGTAGAAAAGAATGCCGATTGACTTTGGATCTAGACCTTGTAAATGTCTTCTAAAATAAGCACGTAAAAGAACGATAACTAAAAATGTAGCAATAAAAGCGATACTTTTTTTCGCATAAATTTGACCATCTTCTCTGACTTCATACCCACTTAAAATAATAAGTGGAATTGACAATAACAGTCCGATCCCAGCAGCTATACCAATTTGCCAACCAGCAAGTTGTATCGGTGCTGCGTATAAAGAAAAACCTGGTAATAAGAAGAATAATGGCAATAGTAGTCGTCTTCCTTTATTATTAATTGGTCGATTCATAGAGCGCATGCGTCTAAATATAACGAGCCCTATGACGAGTAAAAAAATTGTAATACTGTACGAACCTTGCTGCAAGTGAATCTCTCCCTAAAAATAGTCATTTTCAAAAATACTTCCCTATTATACTCCTAATTTTTCCAAAAATATAATTATTCCTCTAAAAAATCTTACACATCAAATATACTTTTAGGTTTGATTTACTATAGGAAACAATTCCGAAAGAGGAACTACTCTCCCCACCTCGTCTTTAAACACAATATGCTCTCTAGTTAAATGGCGCGGGCTCTTCACTCCCGCCGCTGCCGCTAATGAAAATAAACTATATCTCATACTAATAATATAATTCATAACTCGCCACTTCTTCTCATACGGATCTAACGCTTTTTGATAATGCGGATTCGTCGTGGCTACACCAGATGGACATTGACCAGAATTACATTGAAGGGCCATAATACAGCCACTTGCCATCATAAACCCACGGGCTGAACTTACAGCATCCGCCCCAATCGCTAAAGCAATCGCCACTTTATCTGGTGTGATTAATTTACCCGATGCAAATACTTTAAACTTGTTACGGACACCATAATGGTTTGCTGTATCAATAAATGTAAGTAATGCTGGAATAAGCGGCAGTCCCATATAATCTGCCATCGATTTATACGTTGCCCCTGATCCGCCTTCTGAACCGTCGATTGTAATAAAATCTGGGTAAATGTTTAGTTCTTTCATTGTTTTTATTAAATCTTCCAAAGGCTCCTGCTGACCAATTACAATTTTCATTCCAACTGGTTTACCGCTGTTTTCTTGCAACTGTTGAATAAAACAAAGTGTATCCGCTGCATTCTTTAAAAATGAAAATCGATTCGGTGAATTAATCGTCTCTCCCTTTCGGACGTTGCGAACAAAAGCAATTTTCTCATTTACTTTTTGTCCCTCTAAATGACCACCACGTATTTTAGCACCTTGCCCAAATTTCAATTCGAATGCTCTAATATTACTTTCTTTCGCTTTCTCCATGAATTTTCCCATTGAAAAATTACCGTCTTCATCACGGTATCCAAATAACCCTGGACCAATTTGCGCAACGATATTCGCTCCTGTATGTAAATGTTCTGGAATAACGCCACCTTCACCCGTATTAATCCACGATCCGCCTGCCATTTTTGCTCCAAAACCACTCGCTAAAATATAATTTTCTCCAATCGCACCGTAAGAAGTCGCAGATGCACCAAACATGCCATGTAGCTTCCACGGATATTTACGGTTCTCGCCAACTATAATTGCATCTTCTTCTTCGTACAGCCAAAGATTCGTTGTATCCGCTGTCAATTTTTCTCTTCTTGAAAATAACCCTTCTTTATGAATCACGTACTTTTTACCTTCCCGCTCTTGCGTGAGATTCACACTTAATTCCTCAGTTAATATTGGAAATAATGTATTAGCAATATAATATCCAGAAGCTTCAAAATCTCGTTTTGATCCAAAACCAAGTATTTCAGAGCGATATTTCGCTAAAAACATAACACTTTGAAAATCATAACGTGAGAAAGGCTTTCCATCCGTATCATGATCAAACCAATATTGTCGAAATTCAGGCCCTATCTTTTCCAGTAAGTAGCGCATTCTTCCTAAGTACGGATGTAATTTTAAAATAGAATGGTGTGTTCGTTTTTTTATAAAAAATGTGATGATAAAAAAGACGATTAAAAGCAACATTAAAAATAGTAATATACTAATAATAACGAGTAGCGTTTCACTCATCCCGCTTCCCCCTATGAAATTCCATAATAAAAGGAGAACACTCGATGTGCTCTCCTTTTATCTTTATTCATACTAACGTAGCAAGATGCTCTTTCGCGTCATATTCAACTAAACTTTCAGCGTGTTTAATTCGATGAACAAAGTCTGGATTAGCAATTAACGGTCTTCCGAATGCTGCTACATCAATCGTTCCTTCTTGCAACGCTTCTTCGGCCTCTTTCGGATTTAAATTACCAACCCCAACAATCGTACCATCCCAATATTTTCTTACTAGTTGATGAAAATTCTTTCCGTCAGCAATCTCTTGCGTATAATTCATCGTTGAAGGATGGATCATCGTTAACCCAACCTCTTTAAACATATTTATGAACGTTTCAATTGCAAACTCAGGGTTTTCCCACATATAAGTAGGATTATCACCTTTGAAAGCAGAGAAACGAAGAAGTGTTTTATTAGCTCCAACAGCTTCTATTACAGCCGCCGTTACTTCTTTCATAAACGTTAACCTTTGTTTTAAATCACCGCCATATTTATCTGTTCGCTTATTCGCAAACTCATACGTAAATTGATCGATTAAATATCCGTGTGCACCGTGAATTTCTACTCCATCAAATCCAGCTTCGATCGCATTTTTCGCAGCTTGTGCGTATTGACCGATCACTTCTTGTATTTCTTCTAACGTCATTGCTTCTGGCGTATCAAACGGTTTACGAAAGCGTGGAACATTCCCCTCTGCAGCGATAGCCGACGGTGCTTGTGGCATTTGACCACCAATTATTTCATGATGACTCATACGCCCAACATGCCATATTTGAGCAATAATCGTCCCGCCTTCTTTATGTACTGCCTCTGTAACAGGTTTCCAAGAATCGATTTGTTCTTGTGTATAAATACCTGGTACTCCTGGGTTTCCTTTTGCTCTCGGACTAATGACAATTCCTTCTGTAATAATTAGTCCAATTCCATCCGCAGCACGTTTTCTGTAGTACTCCACTACATCAGCACCAACTGCTCCAGTCTCATTATCTGCAAAGCATCTTGTCATCGGTGCCATCGCTATACGATTACGAAGAGACCAAGTTCCAACTTGAATTGGATCAAACAACTTTGTTTCTTCAACGTTTTCAAAAAATCCCCCAGCATTTACATTTGTTCCTTCATAAATACTCGCTGCTTTATTACTTGAACTTGTCATTTTTCTTCCCCCTAAAAAATCTTACTATAATCGCATCATACTTACTTTTAGATAGTAACGTCAATTTTTACGACTTTACAATAAAAAATTCGAATATCAAAAAAATAAAATGCTATAAATAATATTAAAAAGGTTTCCTTAGGAGGAAACCTTTTTTGTTGACCATATATGGCTGTCAATTCGTTTATCTCTTTAATAAAAAAACACCTTATCAATAGAAGTGAAAATGGTTCAGTATTCTTCTAAAAATAATAACTTATATACCTAAAACAATGAAAGCCCTACCTCTCTTTCATCCTTACGGCTCCTCGTCCGTGCCAGTGTGAATCAGGATTGCAAAAATCAAGTAACTATTTTATCGAAGTATTCAATTAAACTTCGAACATTCATAAATGAAATTAAAAAATAAAAATGGATTTGATTGTAGTAATAACAATAGAGGTAATGCTCTAAAAGTGGTTTGAAAGAGTTGAATGTCTTTGAAATGATAAATTTTCTATAATTATGTTCCCAAAAAATTCAAGATCTTTTTTGGGATATAATACATTATTTGTAATGAACCTTAACAAAAGCTTTTTATCTGATTTTCTGTGATACCTTCAATTAATCCCAGTTCACTAATCAAAAATTCATATGCGTTATCTAACATCTTCTTTTCGCTTGCATTAAGTGCTTTTTCTTTCTGTATACGCATTAAATCACGCACAACTTCAGCACCTTCTTGCATTTTACCCGTCTTTATTTTATCAGTGTTCAATTTATACCTTTGTTTCCACGTAAGTAATCTATCTGATTCCCCATGTTGAAAAATATCCATTATGTGTGCTAATGCGGTTATATCCGTAACTGGTCGTATATTCGAATTCAATATTCTCCCTGCTGGAATCATTAGTTCCATATTACTAGCCGACATTTTTATAACATAATACTGTTGTTTTTCTCCTGAGATTTCCTTCTCTTCTATGGCTTTAATTATACCTGCTCCCTGCATTGGATAAACAATGTTATCGCCAATTTGAAACAAATAATCCACCTCCATATATGGTAACCTTCTCAAGCTTAACACACTTTTAGTTTTTTAGCAAAATTTTTATTTTATCATAAAATTATTTTATGAGTCAATACTTCAGAAGCAAGAAATTAAATTTACACAATACACTATAAAAATCGCAATTCCATTAACGGTTCCACACACATTCATTCTCCTTTAACACAAAAACACATCACTACATTTAAGTAGTGATGTGTTTTTGATAAGGCATAAATAAATATCTACTTTTCCGTCTATATACTAACCTGTTTGCTAACTGTTTCCCTCGCTAAAAGAAAACTCATAATCACTTGCGCTGCTACTCTACTCGTCATATCTCTGAAATCAAGAGTTGGATCAATCTCTACTATATCCATCCCTTGAACGAGCGATTCTTTACCAAGGAATTCAATCGCATCTAGTAAAGTCGTACTATCCATCCCACCAGGCCCAATTGCTGGACAACCTGGTGCAAACGCTTGGTCTAGCACATCCATATCAAGAGAAATATAAATAGAAGTCACACCTTGATTTCTTAATACTTCAATACTTTCCGTGATAATATCTTTTATTTCTCGCTCTCGTACGTCTTTCATTGTATACACTGTTACACCATGCTCTATTGCATATTCATGGTACGCACGTGCATTAGAAAAATTACGAATTCCAATTTGAACGAGTTGTTTTCCAGTAATGACATCATTTTCTAGTAAACTACGGAATGGTGTACCATTTGACGGGCCTCCATCATCTAAATTACGTAAATCATGATGAGCATCAAATTGAATAATTCCGACCTTTCCTTTACTGTTTGCAAAACCTGTTATACTCGGAAAACTAATCGAGTGGTCACCGCCAAGAACGATTGGTATCATGTTCGGGTTTACTTTCGTTACATGCCCAACTGTTTTCGCAATTCGTTTATGACTTTCTTTTATATCCGTCACATGCATCGTAATATCGCCGCAATCATATAAGACACTTTCTTTCATATCGTGTTCTTCTGTAATTGCATATGTGCTATATGCATCTAACATCGCACGAATTGTTTTTGGCGCAAAACTCGCTCCTGAATGACTAATAGACGGTTTAGAAAGGGGTGCTCCAATTAAGGCAGCACCGAATATTTCCACACCTTCCTCCCAATCTTTAATCATCTCACTCCATTTCGTCACTTCACGATCAATAAACTTTGCATTTTTCTTTAAATAGTGGCCGTGCTCCACGATTGTTCACCTCTTGTATATGCAATATTACCATTCTTCCATACTGTATTCACATGACTTACGCCGTAATGATACGGTACGTAAGCATAATTGTAAGCATCCCATAAAACTAAATCTGCCTTACGACCAACTCTAATTTTCCCAGCTACATCACCACGGTTAATGGCATATGATGAGTTAACCGTTACGGCATTCCAAACTTCTTCTGGTGTCATTTTCAATTTTAGCATCGCAATGCTCATAATAAGCTGAATATTTTCAGTTGGACAGCTACCTGGGTTAAAGTCTGTAGCTAACGCAACTGCAACACCTTCATCAATCATTTTACGTCCACGAGCAAAGCTTTCTTTATTTAAATAGAAAGTTGTTCCTGGTAATAAAGTTGCTACTGTATTAGAATTTGCAAGCATTTCAATTCCTTTATCAGAAGCACCAACTAAATGGTCCGCTGATGCTGCACCGATTTCTGCCGCTGCTTCCGCACCACCAAGAGGGTCGATTTCATCTGCATGAATTTTCACATCAAAGCCAAGCTCTTTCGCTTTTAATAAAAATTCTTTTGATTCTTCTACAGAGAACACACCTGTTTCACAGAAAATATCAACGAACTCCGCTAATTGCTTCTCTTTCATTTCTGGTAGTAGGTCTAACATCCATTGTAAAAATTCTTTCGATCTACCTTTATACTCTTTCGGAACTGCATGAGCACCTAAAAATGTTGAAACTAAATCGATCGGATGCTCTTTTTGTAATTGTGCTGTTGCCTCTAATTGTTTCCATTCCGTCTCATCATCTAATCCGTAACCACTCTTCGCTTCTACAGTAGTAACTCCGAAAGATAGCATACGGTCTAAATGGAATTTCGCTTTTTGAACAAGTTCTTCTTTCGACGCCTGTTTCGTTGCATTTACAGTTGAAAGTATGCCTCCGCCTTGTTCTAAAATTTCTAAGTACGGAACTCCTTGTAGTTTTAGTGCGATTTCATTTTCACGAGATCCACCAAATACAAGATGAGTATGCGGGTCAACAAGACCAGGAGAAACCATTTTCCCGCCGCAATCAATAACTTCTCTCGCTTGTAATCCTTTCGCTTCTTCCGCTGTTCCAACGAAAGTAATTACACCATTTTCAATTCCAACCGCACCGTTTTCGATAACAGGAAGCGTGTTCATCGCTTCCCGTCTTAACAAGCCATCTTCTTGATCCATTGTTAGTAATTGACCGATATTTATTAGTAAAGTGTCCAGCATGTTTTCTCCTCCTTATTTCATCATCGGAATGTTAACGCCTTTTTCTTTCGCAGTTTCCACAGCTAAGTCATACCCTGCATCCACGTGACGAACAACACCCATACCAGGGTCAGAAGTTAATACGCGCTCAATTCGTTTTGCTGCTGCTTCTGTTCCATCTGCAACGATAACCATTCCCGCATGAAGTGAATAACCCATACCAACGCCACCACCGTGGTGAACAGATACCCAGCTTGCACCGTTTACACTATTAATTAATGCATTTAAAATTGGCCAGTCAGCTACTGCATCACTACCATCTTTCATCGCTTCTGTTTCACGATTTGGAGATGCTACTGATCCACAATCTAAATGGTCACGACCGATAACGATTGGTGCTGATAATTCACCATTTGCAACCATTTCATTAATGATGCGACCAAATTTCGCACGCTCACCGTAACCAAGCCAACAAATACGTGATGGAAGCCCTTGGAATTCAACTTGTTGACGTGCCATACGAATCCAGTTACATAAATGTTCATTATCAGCGAACTCACGTAAAATTACTTCGTCTGTTTTATAAATATCTTCTGGATCACCAGAAAGTGCTACCCAGCGGAATGGTCCTTTTCCTTCGCAGAATAATGGACGGATAAATGCTGGAACGAATCCTGGGAAATCGAATGCATTTTTCAAACCTTCATCGAAAGCAACTTGGCGAATGTTATTTCCGTAATCAAATGTAATTGCGCCTTTTTCTTGCATAGCAAGCATTGCTTCCACATGTTTTGTCATACTTTCTTTTGATAATTGTACGTAGCGTTCTGGATCTTCTTCACGAAGTTTCGCTGCTTCTTCTAACGTGTAGCCTACTGGAATATAACCGTTTAATGGATCATGAGCAGATGTTTGATCTGTAACTAAGTCTGGTGTAATATTGCGCTTCACTAGTTCTGGTAAAATTTCTGCCGCATTTCCTAATAAACCAATAGAAATCGGTTCTTTCTTCTCTTTATACTCGTTCGCAACCGTTAACGCTTCTTCTAATGATTCTGTATACATATCACAGTATCTCTTTTCAATACGACGATCGATGCTGCGCTTATCAACATCAATAGCAATGACAACACCGCCGTTCATCGTTACAGCAAGAGGTTGTGCACCACCCATACCACCTAAACCAGCAGTAAGTGTTAATGTACCTTTTAATGAACCATCGAAATGTTGACGAGCTGCTTCACCAAATGTTTCATATGTTCCTTGTAGAATCCCTTGCGTTCCAATGTAAATCCAGCTACCAGCTGTCATTTGTCCGTACATCATAAGACCTTTTTTCTCTAGTTCTCGGAAGTGATCCCAGTTTGCCCATTTTGGTACTAAGTTTGAGTTCGCTAACAAAACGCGAGGTGCATCTTCATGTGATTTAAAAATGGCAACTGGCTTTCCTGATTGAACAAGTAACGTTTCATCGCTTTCTAACGTTTTTAATGAATCTACAATCGCCTGATAACTTTCCCAGTTACGAGCTGCACGGCCAATTCCGCCATATACAACTAATTCTTCTGGTTTTTCAGCAACTTCAGGATCTAAATTGTTCATTAACATACGAAGTGCAGCTTCTTGCACCCACCCTTTCGTTTGTAACTCTGTACCTCTTGGCGCGCGAATTGTTTGTTGTACTTTTTCCATTTCAATCTCTCCCTTTTCTCATTTTATAGTGCTGCGTTTACATCTAATCTTTCTTTTATCGAATAATTCGTTTTTAACCAATGCGCAATATTTTCAATATCTGTTGAGAATATACGGTCATTTTTAATAGATGGCACCTGCTGACGACCTTGATGGTAGAAGCTCTTCGTCACTGTACTCATGTTTTCAATTCCGCGATATTCTGCTGCTTGCATCGCACAAATCATCTCAATAGAAAGAACACGTCTTGCATTTTGAATAATCTGATGTGCATGGCGTGAAGCAATTGTTCCCATACTTACATGATCTTCTTGGTTAGCAGAAGACGGAATTGAATCTACACTCGCCGGATGTGCCAACGTTTTATTTTCAGAAACTAGTGACGCTGCAGCATATTGCATAATCATTGCACCAGACTGAAGTCCTGGTTCTGGACTTAAAAATGGTGGTAAATCATTTAATTGCGGATTCACTAAACGCTCAATACGGCGCTCCGAAATATTTGCAAGTTCTGCCATTCCTACTTTTAAGAAGTCCATCGCAAACGCAATCGGTTGACCATGGAAATTCCCGCCCGAAATTACTTTTTCCCCACCATCAAAGATAAGCGGATTATCTGTTGCTGCATTCATTTCAATTTCTAATTTTTCTTTCACATAATTTAAAACTTGCCAAGAAGCACCGTGTACTTGCGGGATACAGCGAAGTGAATAGGCATCCTGTACACGTAGTTCTCCTTGTTTTGTTGTTAATTTACTATCATGAAGAATGTCACGAATTCTGCTCGCTACTTCCACTTGCTCTTTATAACCACGTGCTTTATGAACATTTTCATCAAATGCATCAATAATGCCTTGTAACCCTTCAATTGTCATCGAAGCAATTAGTTCAGCTTGATACGCTGTTGCTTCTGCTTCTATATAAGAAAGAACTCCTTGTGCTGTCATCGCCTGCGTACCATTAATTAACGCAAGACCTTCTTTTGCTTCAAGTTCAATTGGCTCAAGCCCTTCTTCTGTAAGAGCAACCATTGCATGAACGCGTTTCCCCTTATAGAACACTTCACCTTCGCCTAATAATACGAGCGCAAGATGAGATAAAGGTGCTAAATCGCCACTTGCACCAAGTGAACCTTGTTGCGGAACGACTGGATGAATTTTACGGTTTACAAACTCAAGAAGCATATTTACAACAAGCGGCCTAACACCAGATACTCCTTTAAGCATCGTGTTCGCTCGTAAAATTAACATTCCACGCGATACTTCTTCCGGGAATGGATCACCAATCCCACATGCATGTGACTGAATTAAATTATGTTGAAGTGCCTTTACATCATCTTTTTGGATAAGCACATCACTAAACTTTCCAAATCCAGTTGTAATTCCGTAAACGACTTTTCCGTCCTCTACAATTTTCTCAACTACTTCGCGGCACTCCGCTACCTTTTGCATACTAGTTGGACAAGCTGTTACACCTTCTCCTTCCAGTAATAACCTCTTCATTTCTTCAACTGTCAATGTATGTCCTGTTAACGTAATCATCATTTTTCCTCCTTAAAAAGGCAAAAGGGGACCTTATCTTTTTAAGACAGACTTCTGTCCTAAAAAAGTAAGGCCCCCTTCTAACTAATAGACTATGGGCAAATCATATGTGATTAATTCCTAAACCAATCGCCTCATGCTCAGATCCTTTTACAGGTGCACCAATCGTTCCATATAATGCAACAGCAACCCATTCGCCTTCTTTTTTTCCGTCGTATGGTGTACCGCGCACAATCGCAAAACGAAGTCCTACTGTACGAAGAACGTCTGCTAACTGAATTTGACCTCTCGTCACTCCGTACAAAGCTTCCATAATTGCATGATAAAGTGCATGTGTTTCTCTGTAAACGTCTGTTTCAATAACTTGGTTGCTTTTAGCCGCTGTTTCCATTGCTGCGACAACCTTTTGCGAATTCATCGAACCCACTTTCCCCGTACAATACTTCCAACCTTTTGGAATGGATAATACAGGACTTTCATTCTCATCCGCAAGTGCCAACAGCATGGCCATACGACCAATTCGATGTGTTCCTTGAAGAAGCATGTGACTCTCTCATTTCTTTTGAATTATTTGAATATTACTTAATTTAAGAATATATGAAAACGTTTAAATCGTCAATAGTTTAAAATCATATTCAAACATTTTTTTCATCCCCATAATTTTGTGTACACAAATGATTTACACAAAATTTCCAAGCATGCTATAGTCTCACTAACAGATGCAAAGGGGCGAAATTTCAGTGACAAAACGAAAAGATATTCATTTTCGAATTGAAGAGAAATTACTTAAAAGGTTTGAATCAGCACTCCATTACGAAGGTTTAAAGAAAACAGATGTATTAACACATGCAATCCAACAATTTTGCACAAAGGTGGAATGTGACAAAATGAATGATGTAAAACGTCAATATAACGTTAGCAACCATTTACAAACACGCATCGACACACATACACATTACGAAGAAAAACACGTAGATTTAGATAAGATCGTCATTGAACATTTACAACTTCAAGGGGAAGAAAATATATTAGAGGTTGGGTGCGCTAGTGGAAAATTCCTTTCCCTTTTACAAACAAATGGTCATAAAGGCCCATTAACCGGGTTTGATCAATCCGAAGCTATGCTTGCTGAAGCTGCTAAAACAAATAACTTAATAGAATGGAAACGAGGGGATGCTAGTAAACTTCCTTTCGAAACAAATTGTTATGACCTAATAATTGCAAGACATATGTTATACCATGTGAAAGATGTTGAAAAAACGATTCAAGGATTCCATAAAGTAATTCGTCCTGGCGGAACACTTTTAGCTACAACAAATTCTAGCGTTACACTACCTCGTATAGTTGAAATGTGTAACCGTATGTTAGACGCATTTGATTTACCGAAAACAACATCATCAGTCACTCCATTTTGTTTAGAAAACGGTAAAGAGATATTACAATCTGTTTTTCCAACTGTTGAAGAAACAGTTATTCATAATGCTCTCGTTTTTCATCATGCTACTCCGATTGTAAACTATATTTCTAGCATGTTTCCGTCGCTAAATATACCCGATAATATGTATCTTCAAGCCGAGATGAAAGAATGGCTAACAGAAGAAATCAACCAGGAATTATCTCTCCATAACGGTATATGGCGTGACCCAAAAACGTTAGCCATTTATCGATGTCAAAAAGAAAAAAGCTAGCATTTGCTAGCTTTTACACGTTTTCTCGTAAAAGTTTCTCCATTACTACATTACCTTTACCACAATAAAAATCTGTATTATGTTCGTCTGCCACTCCAAAATAAGAGGCAATTGCTATTCCAAATGGTACAAATGCATGCCCTTGTGCTGTAATGATATTTGAGTGTTTCACAACTTCTTCATACACGAAATTTTCTACTGGAAAACAATCAAATTTTTGATAATCTATAGTCGCAGTATAAGAAATCCCTTTAAATAACCCTGCTTTTGCTAGTGCATACGGTCCAGCACAAATTGCCGCCACTAATTTTTCTTGTTCATGAAATTGACGAATGATTGAAAAAAGAGGTTTTGCATCTTCCAACTGTCCTTCTTCTCCACCTGGAATAAGTATCCCCTCATACTCATCTACACGTGCTTCACTTACTTCTATATGCGGCTGCACTTGCAATCCAGTTTCACTTATAACCAATTCTTTAGTTAAGCCCGCTGTAATGATTTCATATTTATTTTTCAGCAATGCCGTTGCTACTGTTATTTCAAACTCTGCAAATGTTGAGTATACAAATAAAAGTATTTTTTTCATAGCTCTCTCTCCTTTAACCAGTCCATAAAATATACCTCTAAATCGTCCACTGTTAATCTATTCGTGTCCACATAAGTTACAGGAAATTGTTTATACCAGTCTTTTTCAGTTTCTACTAATTTAAATTGCTCTTCAAACGTACTTCTGTTTCTTGTTCTATCATTATTTTTTCTATCATATACATTCTTTTTCGTAACATCTAAGTAAAAAATCACATCCGAACGGCATGCTCTTAATTTATATAATTCATCTTTCAATTCAGTTTCTATATCCCACTCTTCTCCTATAATCGTTGGATAAAAGAGTGTAAAGAACTCAATGTCTTCTGGTCCGCGATCAAAAATTACGACTGAATCTTTCACATTTTGAAACTCCTTTATTTTTGCTTCCATAAACATTTTTTGATTCATAATAAACCCTACTTTTGAATTCATATCTAAATTCAATTTTTTTCGCTTCTCTACAATTGGATATGGATTTTCATATATAACTCGAAACCCTCTCTTTTCTAACCTTTTTGCTAATGTTGTTTTTCCGCTAGCCATCGGCCCTTGCAGTGAAATTACGTATGCCACACCTCTCATTCCCTTACACTTTAGTACACCTATAATATACAGAATCTTGAAAACTCTCAACATTATATATATCATCTTGTTTCTTATTCATATCTAACTTATAATGAAAAATAGAGATTATGACGGACGCATCAATAATGTAAGCTTGGAAATCCAAGCTTACATTATTTTTTGCTTTCCCTTTTCTAATAAAAAGAGTATACTAGATTAGAACGTATGTTCTTAGTGATTACATACAGTAAGGAGATAGAACAATGGTATACGACACAAAAGCAATTTCTTGGAATGAATCTTTAAAACAACTTCAACGCCGCTATACAAACAAACAAGTTGACCGAAAAGAATTTGAGGATATTGAACTGATGGAATTCTTCCGCGATAACGACTACATTTCTTTACCTACACATATAAGCGGCCTATCAAAAACACGTTTTACTTCTTACTCTATTTTCACAACTGAAGATAAAGATCGTAAAGTTGGCACACTTATTATTGAGTATGTTGAAGACGATAATAATAATTTATGTGTTGAACAACTATACTTCGTTTAAACTATAACGCTTGGTCAAAATGACCAAGCGTTCTTGCTTTCTATGAATCTCACTGTATATAATATGAATAAAAGAAAACCGCTATCATTAAGGGGGGATATGCGTGCTCGAAGGATGGTTCAGTTGGTTCATTGTATTATGGACGGTTATTTTATTAGGGCTTATGTCTATCGGTGGATACTTTATGTTCAGAAAATTTTTAAAACGTTTACCAAAAGAAGACGGCATGTCCATTTTGGATTGGGAAGAACACTACATAAATAAAACGAGACATTTATGGGCTGACGAACAAAAACAATTGTTAGAAGAGCTTGTAAGTCCTGTTCCAGAACTATTTCGCGATGTTGCAAAATCAAAGATCGCTGGAAAAATCGGGGAACTTGCATTACAAGAAAATGCCTCTCAAATTACACAAGACTTAATTATTAAAGGATATATCATTGCCACACCAAAGCGTGATCATAAATTTTTAATAAAAAAACTACAAGAAAAAAAGATTGATTATTCTAACTATCGATCTTTACTCGCAAAGTAACTTCATATTATTTTCGATAAAAAAGACAGCGCCTTTGACGCTGTCTTTTTATTTGGTACATATACAGTTTTTAAGTTAGCTTCATATCTTTTTCATTATAAAAACCATCTTCTTTTTCCATTTCCTTCTGTAATTTCGTAAAGGAACGATACATTGCAATTCTCCATGACACAATCATCGCAAACGCAAGTAAGAAGAACATGCCACTAAGTTGTCCTAAATCAAGAGATTGACTTAAGTAGGTTTTAAATACAATCCGCACTACAAGTAATCCAATTAATATGAAAACAAAGGCTTTTGAACGCTTCAAATAAATCTCTTGTCCTCTAATTTCAAATTTAGATGTTTTAATAAGAAAAATAGAGAAAATCAAACCGACACCAATTGCTTCTAACATTTCTGCTGGAGTTAATCGAAATTCAGGAAAAACATACATCAATGCACCCGTACTCATAAAAAATGGTGGAAGTATAATTTTTTTCAATGTTGCAGGTTTCTTAGCTGCTTTTAAACGAATAAACATCGCACCGACAGCCATACAAACAGCAACGATACTTGATAAAAGAACTATGTTCATATTTTCTCATCCTTTTTTGTGGCTATATGCAAAATATACTTTCATTATATGCTTTTCCGTTAGTATTTCCAACATTTTCGCAGAATAATACTAAAAACCAGTAAAACCACCAAATAAACTTGAGAAATATACGATAATTTTCGTCATCCAGTTAAAGTATAGGAAGACACCCATAACAATCATAATATATCCTCCGACTTTCATGAAGGCCATACTATTTCTTTTAATCCAAGACATTTTCGTAATAAAGAATGACAGTACGAAAAACGGGATTGCAAATCCAAGTATGTAAGCAATCATATATATCATTGCTGATTCTGGATTTGTTGCTGCTAATCCAATTACAGACACTAGAATTGGTCCGGTACATGGCGTCCACCCTGCTGCAAAAGCTAATCCGATTAGTACTGATCCAAAATAGCCACTTGGACGATTTTTAAATGTAAATTTACGGTCTTGCATTAAAAATTTCGGCTTAAACACCCCGACAATAATTAAGCCGAACACGATGATAAATATACCACCTAACTGTCTGATTAAATCTTTATAGTCAGTAAAGATTCCTCCAATAAAACTTGTACCAAATCCAATTGCAATAAATATAATTGAAAATCCAAGTAAGAAAAACGCTGTATGTATCATACTTCTTTTGCGAAGCATTGCATTTTCTTCTTTCAATTCAGAAACCGACATACCTGTTATGTACGATAAAAATGCCGGATAAAGCGGTAAGCAACATGGGGAAATAAATGATAAGAACCCGGCGCCAAACGCTAAAAAAATACTAATATCTTGCATCATTCCACTCCTCTCCCTAAATATTGTAACAAAAACACATAAAAATACTATGAACAATTCGTGAAATCACTTTTACAACGTGGCAATAAGAAAAACCGCACTTCCTCACAGTTTCTAATAAAACGTTTTCATTTCCTTCTATTATATAGAAAAAACCCAAATGGATTATAAACTCCTTTAATTGTTATTACCATAACAAAGGTAACATAGTTTCTCAAATAATTAGCACGTTACTAGTACGTCTATATACATATTGGTTTAAAAAATATTTTTTTCAAATGCTATCTCTATACAATGCAAAGTTTATTTTATAATACTTCTACTATTAAAAATTTCAAGATTATGCATAAATATCATACTTTTATTATTATTCTATAAAATGTCATACTTTTCTTTCATTTGACCCTTTATTTCTAATTTTGTATACTTCCCTCTAGTTATATATTTTCGATACGGAACAACTTCATATAGATGGGAGGAATTTTTCATGCTTCGTTATTCTCTTTTAGTTTTATTAGGAGCGTGTAGTTATGGAATTTTAGCTATTTTTGTTAAGCTTGCATATGCAGAAGGATTTTCACTTGGAGAGGTAATTGGCAGCCAATATTTGTTCGGTTGGATTATTTTGCTTGCTATTACACTTCTATTTTCTAGACATCGCGTTCCTTTAAAGCAAGCATTACTTTTATTCGTTGCAGGAACATCTGCAAGTTTTACCGGAATTTTTTATTATGCTTCATTAAAAACTGTACCAGCTTCTATTGCAATTATTCTTTTATTCCAATTCGTTTGGGTCGGAATTATCATTGAAGCAGTCGCAACAAAAACATTACCTTCAAGAGAAAAAGTTATTTCTGTTATTTTCTTACTTGTAGGGACATTTTTATCAAGTGGTTTACTTGAACAATCAGTAGGTGCTTTCGATACGACTGGGGTCATTTTAGGTTTATTATCTGCTGTTACATTCGCAACATACATTTTCGTAAGCGGAAAAGTTGCTGTTGAAGTACCTTCATTACCGCGCGGTGTTCTCTTAATGACTGGTGCTTTAACTTTAGTCATGATTGTATTCCCACCAACATTTATTTTTAATGGTGCCATTTCTCAAGGTCTTTGGAAATACGGTTTAGGATTAGGAACATTTAGTATCGTTATTCCATCTATTGCCTTTACAATCGGGATTCCAAAAATCGGTTCTGGCTTAGCGACTATTCTTGGTGCAGCGGAACTACCAGTTACAACAATTATGTCAGTATTCGTTTTAAAAGAGGCTGTACTATCTTCACAATGGTTCGGTGTATCACTTATATTAATTGGGATTGCAATCCCGCAAATTGCATACGCAATGCGTGGACGTTATCGTAAACATCATACGCATAAAAAAGTCGCAGCATAAAGTGAAACTTTAATTAGTTGAACCAATCGGGCTTTTATGGGATAAACGAGAGAGGATTTTCATTTGAGAATCCTCTCTTTTATTGTTGTATACTTATGATAAATATTTTGCTGAAGAAAGAAGGCATACTACATGGTATCTATTTCAAATCAACTAAAAGAAAAACTTATTTCCATCCGTCGACATTTACATGAGTATCCAGAACTATCATATGAAGAGTTCGAAACAACAAAAGCAATAAAAAATTGGTTAGAAGAAAAAAACATTACTATCATTGATTCCAATTTAGAAACAGGAATTATCGCTGAAGTGTCTGGTAATAAAAACGGACCAATTGTAGCAGTTCGTGCTGATATTGATGCCCTTCCTATTCAAGAAGAAACACATTTGTCCTATGCATCTAAAGTACGAGGGAAAATGCATGCTTGTGGACACGATTTTCATACAGCTGCTATTTTAGGTACTGCTTTCTTATTAAAAGAAAGAGAATCTTCCCTAAATGGAACGGTTCGCTTCATATTCCAACCAGCTGAAGAAAGTAGTAATGGCGCTTGCAAAGTTATTGATGCTGGACATTTACGTAATGTGCAAGCGATTTTCGGCATGCATAATAAACCTGATTTACCAATAGGTACAATTGGCATTAAAGATGGTCCACTGATGGCCGGAGTTGATCGATTTGAAATTGAAATTCACGGAGTTGGTACACACGCGGCTGTACCAGATGCTGGAGTAGATCCTATTGTCGCATCCTCTCAAATTGTGATGGCACTGCAAACAATTGTAAGCCGAAATATAAGTTCATCTCATAATGTAGTTGTTAGTGTTACAAATATTCATGCAGGAAATACGTGGAACGTGATTCCTGAAAAAGCTACGTTAGAAGGAACGATTCGCACATTCCAAGCTGAAACACGTGAAAAGATTCCAGCACTCATGGAGCGTATTATTAAAGGTGTATCTGATGCATTAGGTGTAAAAACGAAATTCCGTTTTTATTCAGGTCCTCCTGCTGTTCACAACGATAAAGCTCTTACAGACTTATCTACTCAAGTTGCCACAAAGATGAATCTTAATATCATCTCGCCTAGTCCGTCAATGGCTGGAGAAGATTTCTCATTTTACCAACAGGAAATACCAGGTTCATTCGTCTTTATGGGAACGAGCGGTACACATGAATGGCATCATCCTGCTTTTACAATTAATGAAGAGGCACTGCCTATAAGTGCAGAATACTTTGCTTTACTAGCCGAAAGAGCACTTAAACAATTCTCATAAAAAAAGCCGTTCAAAGTGCATCTCAGCACCTTGAACGGCTTTTCTTATTAAGTTAAATCACGTTTTAAAAACACAGTATATGAAATACATAAAAATACGAACAAATAAAGTAACAACATACATGATGCAAACGGGAATGTTACTCCATCAATAAAACTTCCATTCTTTGAAATACTATATAAATCTGTGTTTGCTGGCAATAAATATTTCGCCCAGTTATATCTAGTGGCTGCTAATAGCGCAATATTGCCTGATAAAGCAAGGAATAGTGAAATACCAATTGCACCTCCACTAGATCTTGTTAACACAGAAATCATAAATGCAAACGATGCGTACACAACCGTTGGTAACCACGATAAAACATAATATTTACTTGCTTCTACAAAAATGTTTTGTTTTATTATATTTCCATCTTGGAAAATAAACTCACTCCATGCAGGCTGTTGGAATTTATAAATAACAAGTCCACATAAAGCGGAGAAGATCATATTAAATATAAATAATAAAGCTGCAAATATAACAATTGCTAAAAATTTTGCTGTTAAAACTTTAAAGCGACTCGCTGGTCGTATCGTTAAAAATTTATATGTTCCCCAGCTATATTCATTCGCAAAAATTGTACTTGCATACACGAGGATAAATGGGAGCAAAATTGGAAATACGATAAAACCTGTATCTCTCATGAAAGAAAGTGGAGAACTGCTTGCCGGTGCTGTATCCGTATCTAAATGCTTCATCTTAAGCTGGTATTCTTTTACAAGCTCATCCCCTGATTTTTCTGCTAAAATAGCTTCTTTTTTCATGCCAAGCTTTTTCTCAATTTCTACAGTTCGTTCTGTATAATCTACTTTCCATCCTTTTGTTTCCGGTTCAAAATACTTTACCGTAACCCATCCTAATCCGATTATTAATACTGCAATAACTGCAAATGGAATAATCGTTCGCTTCCGCTTAAATATTTTATACAGTTCGTTATATACTAAATTAAACAATATCTTTTCCCCCTGTTAATTCTAAAAATTGCTCTTCTAACGTTTTTCTTTCTTCATATACACGATACACTTGAATATTTTTCTCAAACAATGTACGAATAACATTTGGGATTTCTTCATCTTTTACATTAATAAGTAATTCATTATCTTTTACTAAAACATCATGCCCTAATATTTCTGCTGCTTTATTCGCATCATCTACACGTATACGGATCGTCTCCATCTCTTCGCTTTGGCTATGCTGAATATTTTGCGTAGCCACATATTCCCCGTGCTGAATAATGATAACTCTGTCACACATTAATTCAACTTCTGAAAGTAAGTGACTTGATACAAGTACAGCTTTTCCTTGTTCATGTGCAATTTTTTTTATGTACATTCTCATTTCATGTATTCCACTAGGGTCTAATCCATTTGTCGGTTCATCTAGTATCAACACGTCTGGATCGTGAATAAGTGCCTGAGCGATTCCTAAACGTTGTCTCATGCCGAGTGAATACGCTTTTACTTTGCGATCAATTACTTGTCCCATCCCTAACAATTTCACTACTTCATCGATACGTTCTTCGGTCACATTACCATTCATTCGTCCGAAATATGTTAAATTTTCATAGCCGCTCAAAAAAGGATAAAATTCAGGTGTCTCAATTACCGCTCCAATTTTCGCAGCTGTTTTTTCGAATTGCTGTTTCACAGATTGACCATCAATCCATACTTCACCTTCTGTCATACGGATCATACCAACCATCATTCTCATTAAAGTCGTTTTTCCAGCACCGTTTGGTCCGAGTAAACCGACAACCTCGCCTTTTTTCACTTCAAAACTAATATTTTGTACAAGTGTCTTTGATCCGATTCGCTTCGTTAACCGATCGACTTTTACAATTGATTGTTCATTTGTCATTCTATACAACCTTTCCTTCCCATTCTTTGTCAGGTCTTTTCACTGTAACATGATTATTTTTATGTGTAAAATAGAAAAAAGCATGCTTTCTCATGCCCTTTCTTTAAACCGCAACGAATTTTCATCTTTTAAATTTCGAACAAATCGATAACATTGCATCATCGATATTAAAACGACAGTCATCATAATTACACTAATAATTACAACTGCATATATTGTAATTGGCGCACTATTTATTCCTTGTATCCCTGCGATTTTCATAAAGATAACCGTGAATAATTTCAAAAATAGCATCCCATTAATTAATCCAAAAACAAATGCTGCTCCATAAATGAATAATTGCTCCTGACATAATACACATAGTACCTCTTTTCTTTTCATATTTTCTGCTACATAAGATATAAACTCCTCCCTCCTCACATGCAAAAGGGAGTACATCATTTTATATGTAGTAAAAATACATATGAAAATTAGTACAATAAAAAGTGTGTAAAAGTACATTTGAAATACAAATGCATCCCCTACTTTCAAAATAGCTCCTTCATTAAATTGTAACGATATCATAAAAAACAAAATCATAGTACTCATAGCAATCCACATAAATTGCTTCATCCTTTTGGTAGCAAATGTTATAATATTTTTTCTCGCTAACCGACATAAAGACATAAAATTCTTCCCCTACCTTATTACATACGCATTCTATACTACTAGTGTATAAAAATATGACATTTTAAACATCGCACTACAATCGGAATTTCTTCTAAGTCTTTAGTCCTAGAAAACGAAATGATAAAAAATCACATTTAGAATATAATTGTAAAAAGGAGGAGGTTGCATGCGTATAAAATTACTATCAATCTTGTGTTTATTATTACTCACAAGTTGTAGCCAAATAAAAAACAATGAAGTTGCCATTGTTGAGCCATACAAATTAACAAAGGAGCAAGCTTCTATTTTACAAATGACTCCTTTTCAAGAAGGAAATAGCATATTTTATAACGTTACGCTTAAAAATGATAAAGATGAAATAAATGCTACAATTGATTATTATAACAATGGTAAGAAAACAAAAGAAATTGCTAATATAGCTACCTCACATTTTTCAAAAAAGAAAGTAAAGCTTTCTTTTTTACCACCACATTTCCAATTTGATAAAGATATACAAGAAAAAAGGCAGTGGTATCTGAATATTGAAGGTGGTTCAACACTTGTTCCTGAAGAAGCGCCACCAAGCGTAAATAGCTCTGCAACTACTACAATCCAATCTATAAAAAATTTAAAATACAATCAAAAAACAACTTTAGCTGCTGTAATCCAAACCAGTAAAGAAACTGTAAGCGTCCCTACAATTGACGAAGAAAAGGGTATTGATTTACTCTTAAAAGAAAATGAACACGTTTATCTATTTAGTATCGAGCTAAAAAAAGAACAATAAAGCGGAAATGCAACTTAAGTTGCATTTCCGCTTTATTGTTTAATAAGGTGTACTTTTATGGATTTGAATCAAATCCATTTTCTGTTACTACTATTATTCATCTTCTACTTCTATTCTTTTCTTCTCTCTTGCAATTTTTAAAAACTCTAGCAGCTCTGGATTACTATTCATTTTTTTGTAAGCCACTGACATTTCTGCAACAAAATTAGAATCATATAACTCTTTATATACAACTTCTGTTTTATATAACTTATTTGCCGACACGGGTATTACTGTAATTCCAATCCCTGCTGCTACAAGCCCCATAACTGTTTGATACTCTGTTGCTTCTTGTACAATACGCGGACTAAATCCAACTTCTCTGCAAAGAGATAAAATTGTATCATACAAAGCTGGCCATACTGGTCTCGTAATAAATACAAACGGCTCATCTCGTAAATCTTCTATATGTATTTCATCTTTCTCTGCAAGCGGATGTGCCTTTGGTAAACATAAGGTGCATGATAACCTTTGAATTGGCTCTAATTCTAATAATTGCGTTGGAATTGGTGGACGTAAAAAGCCAATATCGATACGGTTATCATGAAGTGCATGAACTTGATCTGGTGTTGACAATTCATGTAATGCAACAGACACTCTCGGAAAATTTTTTCTATATTCCCTAACAATTGATGGTAAAATATCATATATCGCCGCACCTACAAAACCAATTGAAAGTGATCCTACTTCTCCCCTTTGCGCACTTTGTGCAACTTCTACTGCTTTTTCAATTTGTTCAAACGCCTTTTTTACTTCTTTTAAAAACATTTCTCCTGCTTCTGTTAGTTCAACCTTTCTTTTCGTTCTTGAAAATAATGTAACTCCCATTTCTTTTTCTAATTGCTGTATTTGTTGACTAAGTGGTGGTTGTGTCATTTGTAAACGAGCAGCCGCCCGTCCAAAGTGTAACTCTTCTGCCACAACAACAAAATATTGCAAATGCCGTAATTCCATTTTTGGACACCCTTTTCACTTTCGATTAATATGTCTAATATATTAATAACATATAATTTATATATTAGACAAATATTTCGAATGAACGTATAGTAGAAATTGTTAATTCTTTTTTACAATTTTTATGTAAAAAAAGAAAGAGGTGGTTACTGTATGAAATGGTGGAAGTTAAGCGGACAAATTTTATTACTATTTTGTTTCGCTTGGACAGGTGAATGGATTGCAAAACAGGCACACCTCCCAGTTCCAGGAAGTATAATCGGTATTTTTTTATTATTAATTTCATTAAAATTTAACCTAGTTAAAAAAGAATGGATACAGGACGGAGCAGATTTTTTATTAAAAGAACTTATTTTATTTTTCATCCCTTCTGCAGTCGCTGTCATACGTTACAGAGATACACTAACACAATATGGAATCGATCTCATTTTAATTATTATGATTAGCACTCTTTGCGTTACCTTAGTTACAGGACTTTTAACAGAATTGCTACTAAAGCGGAAAGGATCAACGCAATGATCGGATTTCTTTGTTTACTATTAACACTATTCACATATTGGATATCAAAAAAAATGTATCAACGTTGGAATTGGAGTCTACTTTCTCCTCTTCTCGTCTGTCCCATTATTTTAATTGCTTTATTGCTCGGATTAGATACACCTTATGAAACATATGAATCTGGTGGTCATTGGTTAACTGAATTATTAAAGCCCGCAACAGTTGCTTTTGCATGGCCAATCTATAAATACTTTGATTTATTAAAGAAACATGGAATGGCTATCTTACTTAATGTCATTGTCGGTTCGTTTTTATCAGTCATTACTTCAGCACTACTAGCAAATTATTTTCAAATTGATTCATCACTAGAACATAGTTTAGCGCCACATATCGTAACAACACCAATCGCAATGGCTATTTCAGAAATGATTGGTGGTATGTCACAATTAACTGCTGTATTTGTCGTTTTAACTGCCTTAACAGGAGCATTGCTCGGTCCTTCTCTCATACGTATTTGCCGTATTAAAACAGCAATCGCAAAAGGTATTATGTTAGGAACGAGCGCAAATGGAACCGGTACATCAAAAGCATTCGAAATCGGTCCTGTGGAAGGAACAATTGCAAGTTTATCTATGCTTTTAACAGCAGGCGCTAGTTTAGTTATCGTTCCGCTTTTCTTGTCTTGGATACATTAAAGAAGCAAGTATTTACATACTTGCTTCTTTATCTATATATTGGCACAGCAATTCATAATCCTCTGGAAAGGCTAAACACAATTGTTCAACTTCATGTATCCCTTTCCAAGCAATTTCATGTATTAACTCATCAGGATCTTGGATTTTCATATTACCGCCTATTTGTTTAACAAAATAATAATGGACATACACTGGAACACCGTATGTAATACCCTCTTTTTCATATATTTTATTTACAACTTCCACATTGTAACCTGTTTCTTCCCAAACTTCCCTAATACAACATTCTTCTAGTGTCTCTCCCTTTTCAAGTCCTCCACTTGGGACAGACCACCTTTTTTCTTCTCCCTCTTTGCCCTGCAATACCATTAAAACTTCATTTTTTTCATTTACACATACCGCTGCACTACCTATCCATCTCTCCATAAACATCCCTCCCCTACTAAAATTCGCCTTCTTTATTATTTTCCCCTTGAAAAAAAGAGGAAAATAATAAAACAATGACGAAAAGTTACATCAACTTCATAGACAATCCCTTCTTAGAAATTAAAACTGGAAGGATGAAAATATGATTTCTAATTATGTTGTGGAATGTGTCTTTTGTGAAGAAAATCGAAAACCTCGCCAAGCTATTGTCACAGTTCCCGCCACTACTCAGCTACTAGCCCTTGAAAAAGTGCGCGCGGAATGCAAACGTCGCTTCGGAAAAACTGTATTATTGCAAACAGAAATTAAAGAAGAAATAATTTTCGAACAAAAAGAAAGCTGACCATAAATTGGTCAGCTTTCATATCCGATCATATTTTCACATGAAGATTAGGGGCATCCTCTTTAAGGATCGGGATTTTCCCATTATGTACGTTCCATAATGGTCATCGAACAATATATTTCTATACAATTAAATATTGAATAGAATAGGGCAAAACTTGTTCGCATTTTTAGAAAAGGGATAGGGATATAATTCAAGTAGTACTTCGAATACTCGAACTTTACACTCATAATATTAAAGCAAATCCTTTTATATGGGAAATATGAATTACCTATATAATTCATTCGTAAAATATATTAATAGTTTGCTATATTAATTTTATCTCGCTATTTGTAAGCAGTAACCCCCTACTGATTATAATTTCACTTTATTCCATCAATAGCATACACCCAGCTAAAACCGGTGTCATAATCATCGAAAACCTCAAAAGCGTTCGCGGTGCATAATTTGTAAACTTCGCGCCAATGTATGCCCCTAACATGGTCCCAATCAATACTTGCAATAACAATATATAATCTAAATATCCTTCCGAACTATATCCTAGCCCGCCTCCAATTGCAATCGGTAATATAACAAGCATTGTTGTCCCTACAGATTGCTGAATCGTTAGTCTCAATAGAACCATTAATCCAAGCTGAATAAACGGTGCAGAACCAATCCCAAATGAACCAGCCATCATTCCAGTAACTAATCCAAGGCATATACATTTCAACAAGTAGTTCATGGAAAACTCTTTATGCTTATATAAAGATGACTGTTCTTTGTTTTGGAACATAATTAATTTAATAAACATAAAAATTGCCGATAAAAATAACATCCCAGCTGTAAACCAATGAAGAAGATGTGCTGGTATAAGTGAACCAAATTTAGAACCAATATAAGAGCCAATTGCGCCAAATCCTCCAACAATCCCGCCTATAATAAATGCAACATTGCCTTCACGGTAATGACTGACAACACCTGATAATGTCGTAAATGCCATTGCAGTTAAAGATGTTGCAAGAGCAACATGAATAGGAATATGGAATACTAAAGTGAGTATCGCGATAATAAACCCAGCTCCTCCAGCTCCAACAAATCCTAATAAAATACCCATTACTAACATTGTTATAATAATTGCCACAGACTTTCCCTCCAGTAACACAATTATCCATCATATTTATCCTTACATACAAATAAAAAGCATCCTAGATGGATGCTTTTTATTTCAATGATATGTACTTAATCTTGATTAATCAAAATAACTGCTGGACCAGCGACCACCACTCCAGCTACTTCTATCTTTTCAAATTCCTTTACTGTAATAGAGATAACTCCTTCTCTTTCCATCAATTCTTTACTCAGGACATCAGTCGGGATTGCTTTCACCGTCTTACCTCCTTTTCATTTATACAATATGATAAAGTGAAACTTTAATGAGTGGGGTTTTTGTCCGTACTTATTAATTATTACCCCTCACCAATCGGACTAATAATCACCCAATGCATCTATATATATGCATCACCTCCGCTTTCATTCCTTATTCCACTCAAAAACCTTCTCCCCCTTCCGTGACATATTGAAAAATAAAAAAGAAGCTATAACATATAGCTTCCCTCTACGTTTCTTTAATCTTTATGCACCGTATATTCCATGACTTTTCCATCTCTATCAAATTGGAAAACAAGCTGTTCGCTATCTATTGGAATAAAGCCACGTTCAGTCCCAAGATAATACAAAGTGGTAACTCCTTCTTCCCCACTTCTCGTTTCCGTTGGAGCTCCTAACAATTGTATAATTTCTTCATTTGATTTCCCTATTAATTTATATTTTTGTAATAGATCATCTACCATATATACCCGCTTATCTGCATGATTTAACCATCTATTTTGATTAAACTTTGATGTATATTCATTTACACTTAGTTGTACAGTGCACACTATTAATGGTATGAGTGCTACTATTAAAACCCCCAACATTTGCTTCTTTTCTTCATTACGATTTTTAGAAACATATAAAATAGCCCTTTGAATCATGACTAATAAAACAAATGGTATGAATACTACAAAAATGCTCCTTACACTTAAGGGTATATGGACCATATCAATGACGAATATAAATAGAATGTACATTACTATATACAAACAAAAATAGACATACAAAATGCCACGTAGCATAGCGTTCAGAAAGATCTCCCCTTTTAACTCACTATATAATTCATCCGGCTAATCATTTCTCGAATCTGTTCTAATTCTTGCACTGTATATACTACTTTCCCTGCTAAGATTTCATTTCTGAAGAACGTTACAATTTGCTCCCGATTTTTTAATCTAGGTGTTTCCTCACTAGAAAGATCTATTATTTCTTTTCCATTTTCATTATAAAAATATACAACTGGTTTTACCTTTTCTTTTATACTATTAGCCTGCATTTCTTTCAAACAATTGTATAAAATTTGAGATAGTTTCTTCGCCTTATATACTGGATTTCCTTCATTTTTCACTTGTATAGTTGACGAATCTTTACCTACTATATATTCAAATGTCTCTTCTTTATCAACTTCTTGTTGATACTTACCCATTTCATCAATCATAAATGAATATATACCAGCATTTTCTTTCGTTAAACCATGAATTAATTTCTCGTTCCATTCTTTCGTCTCCAGTAGATAAATACCAGTTTTGCACAAGATGAGATGATGGATTCTATTATCGTTTATTTCACTATTATTTTTAATAAAAACATTCGGCATGACTTGAAATTCAGCATCTAATATGATGCCTTGCTCTATGAATCCTCGCTTCATATAATGTAATGTTTCGTACGTATTCATTTCAGCACCGTTTTTAGTATATTCTCGTAAATTTGCAATTAATTTTTGAAACATATGTATTTCGTTATTATGTTTATTTTGCATTTCACTACGTTCTTTACTATACTGCATAGCTAATTGATTTTTCATCATACGCATATTTTCAATTTCTCTATTTGCACTTACTTGTAAATCATTGTATTTTTTCTGTTCCATATTTTTTAAATTATTTTGTTGTTCTTTATGCTCTATCACCGTAGCTGCAATTTCATTTTTATACGTTTCAATTGCTTGTTTCTTTTCAAATTCTACTTGCTGACTCTCTGATTCTAACTGTTTATTTTTATAAAACAGCACAAATACTACAGCTAATAATATTAAAACCGCACCTATTAGCACATAATTCATATTTTTACCCCTTTATTTCATTTTTGATTATTTTTTATAAATATATCTACTATAGTATACTATGGTTTCGATATAGACTTTGTAAAAGTTGTATATTTTTAATAAAAGGCACCTCTGACGGGGCACCTTTTATTTTCACTCTATTGTACACCATACTGAATATAACTCGGATCGTAGTATATCCATTGATTTGTCCCTAAGCAAAGCCATCCATCTTGCTTACTCCATACTCGATACGATTCACCATGATGTAACTGTCTTATAACATTTCCATTTAATGATGGAGCATCACGCAAATTTACATTATCACCAGTAATAGTCGCCACATAATGTTTATACTGAATATAACTCGGATCATTATATACCCACTGATTTGTCCCTAAACAAAGCCATCCATCTTGTTCTCCCCAAACTTCATATGTTTCGCCACGATTCAATTGGCGAATTACACTAGACTGCAAAGATGGTCCACTTCTCAAATTCACATTATCTCCATTAATTATAGCAACCCCGTACACTGGAGTTGCATTATTAGGCAGGGAAACATTACCTCCACCACTTGCTCCATTCCCTTTTAAAGCTTCTAATGAAACTGCAGCTGATACATCACAATTTCCTACGCCTGAAATTTGTCCAGAATCTGTGTACTGCCACGCTGTCCACGCTGTCCATCCACCAGCATCAGCAGGCGGTGTACTCGAGTATTTAGCAATCCAAAGCGGTATATCACTTAATCCGCTAATTCCGAACTCATTAATATACCAAACTCCTGTATATAACATTACATCTTTTCCAGTAGCCTGTTTCACATAATTTATGAAGCTTCTTGCCCAATTCGATATAGCGTTACCAGTTAAATTACTGTTGCTCGGATCTGTTGGTGATTCTAAATCCAGAACTGGCATTAAGTCTGTCTGGTTATTTTGTAATATACCCACAAAATATTTCGCCTCTGAAATTGCATCATTTTGTTCTGGGCGTGCAAAATGGTATGCACCAATTAATACATTCGCATTTCGTGCTGCTTGTACATTCTTAGTAAAAGTAGGATCAATGTAGTTTACACCTTCTGTCGCTTTTGCATACGCTGCTGGAATTCCAGATGCCTTCACTGCATTCCAATCAATATTCCCTTCCCAATGAGACACATCAATAAACGTAACATTTGAACTTGATCTGTTTTGCATATAAAATCTCCTATCAATTTTTTTACTTCGTATACATACAATATGTACAAGTTTCATAAGAGGACACAACATTTATGCTATAGAAACAAAGAGTAAACATATGTTGTATACAAAATAAAAAAGACCTTGTATTACAAGGCCTTTTGCAAACTCACTTTATTTTGTAGCAAGTACATATTATAATACAAACCTTGCTCACTTAGTAATTCTTGATGTGTTCCTCTTTCTACTATCTCTCCATCATGCATCACAAAAATTTGATCTGAATCTTGAATTGTAGATAACCTATGCGCAATGGCTATCGTCGTTCTACCTTTTCGCATTTGTTGCAACGCTGTTTGAATAGCCTCTTCTGTTTCTGTATCGATATTAGCTGTTGCTTCATCTAATACTAATACTTTCGGATTCGTTGCTATCGTTCTAGCAAAAGCAATTAATTGTCGTTGACCGCTTGAAAATGCTGCACCTCTTTCTACTACTTCTGTTTCATACTGTTTTGGTAACTTTTCAATAAACGTATTTGCTTGCACAAATCGAGCAGCTTCTTTTACTTCTTCATCCGTAATTTCTTCATTATACATACGAATATTTTGCTTTACATTTCCAGCAAATAAAAATGCATCTTGCAATACGAGTCCTATTTTCTTTCTAATTTCTCGTTCTTCAAATTTTTCTAAATCTACACCGTCTATTACAATATTTCCTGACTTAATATTATAAAATCGCATTAACAAATTCATAATCGTACTTTTTCCGCTACCAGTATGCCCAACAAAAGCAACCGTTTGCCCTTGTTTCACGTGAAATGATACATTTTTTAAAACGTCACGCTTTCCATCATATGAAAAAGTAACATTTTTAAATTCAATATCCCCATCCACAACTTGAGGATTCTCATTGCCTTTTTGAACCGGTGCTAAATCTTTCTCGTCCATTAAATGAAATACACGTGATGACGAAACAAGTGCCTGTTGGAAAAAGGACAATTTCATCATCATCTCATTTACAGGTTGGAAGAAACGATGTATATAGTTAACAAAAGCATATAAAACTCCTACTTCAACAGGGCTCTTTAAAGCATCAATTCCAAATAAACCTAGTACTAACGCAATAGCTACAATATGCACTAAATCCGTAGCTGGTCGTAAAAGTAATGCGTCTAACTTCAAAGTACGTCGCCCTGCACTATAATGTTTATTATTCACTTCTTCAAACTCTTTTCTCATACGTTTTTCTTGTCTGAACACTTGAACAATATTCATTCCTTGTATGGACTCGTTCAACTTTGCATTTAACACGCTTAGTTGATTACGTACTTCTAAATAAAAAGCTGCACTTTTCCGGCGATATAATACCATAATCGCAAACATTATCGGAATTAATACGAGAGAAAATAGCGCTAATTTTACATCTAATAAAAACATCGCTACTAAAATACCTACTAAAAAGACTACATTTTTCACAAATGTTGATAATACACTAACATAAAAATCTTTAATCGCTTCCGTATCATTTGTTATACGCGATACAAGTGTACCAATCGGCGTACGATCAAAGAAACTTAATGACAGCTTTTGAACATGTTCATATACTTCAACTCGCATATCTTGAACAATCTTAAAAGCAATGTTCTGAAAGTACAATAGATTTAAATACGTAAATAATACTTTTAATAAATGTGCAACTATGTAAATTACAAATAAAGTAACGAGCGCTGATCGTTCAAAATCCCGCGGTACTAGGTGTTCATCGAGGAATTGTTTAATTAAAAAAGGACCCATCATTTCCGTTACTGTCGCACCAACTAAAAAGATAAATGCTAAAGATAGCAACCCTTTATATGGCTTCATATAGGAAAGCAATCTACTTAAATCACTTCGCTTCTTCTCTACCATCATACGCCTCCTTTCTCGACTAAAGCTTCTAATTGCTGGCTTTCATACATTTCCTTATACCAGCCGTTTTCCTTCATTAATTCCTCATGTGTACCTCTTTGTACAATTCTACCTTCATCAACAACAAGAATAAGATTGGCATGCTGAATTGCACTTAATCGGTGTGCAGTAATAATCGTCGTTTTCCCTGCTCTTTCCCTCTTTAAGGCACTTAAAATCGTCTCTTCTGTTTTTGCATCTACTGCTGATAAACAATCATCCAAAATTAAAATTTCAGCATTTGTTAATAAAGCACGAGCAATAGAGATTCGCTGTTTTTGACCACCAGATAACGAAACACCTCTTTCCCCTACTACTGTTTCATATCCTTCTGAAAATTGGAGGATGTCATTATGAATACAAGCAATCTCTGCAGCTTGGGTAATTTCATTATATGTAGCATCCGCCTTTCCAAAGGCAATATTCTCACCAATACTTGCTGAGAATAAAAAATGATCTTGCGGCACGTATGAAATGGCAGAACGGACACCATGAAGTGTTATATCTCGAATATCTCGCTCCCCAATTTTTAATTCACCATTAAAATGATCATACTCACGGATTAAACATTTTAATAAAGTTGTTTTCCCTGCGCCTGTACGTCCTACAACTCCTAGCGTTTCGCCCTTCTTCAAATCAAAGTGAATATCGTTTAAATGTAACAATTCATTTTTCTTATACGAAAATGAATCAACGGCAAACGAAACATTACCGCTCGCTATTGTCTGTACAGCTTTTTCGCTATTTACTACATCTGATTTTTGTGAAAGAATTTTTTCTACACGGTCATATGAAGCACGCCCACGCTCCATAATATTGAATAACCATCCAAACGCTAACATTGGCCAAACGAGGGTACCTAAATATGTCGTAAATGTAACGAGATCACCTACTGTTAATTCACCTCTTACAACTAATACCGATCCATAACATACTGCGATTAAAAAAGAAAATCCAACGATAAGAGAGATTGTCGGATCAAATAACGAATCAATACGTGCAACTAACACATTTTTATGTACAACATCTTCTGATTTTCTTCGAAACGCCTGCAAATCTTCTTTCTCTTGTCCAAGCGAGCGAATCACTTTCATTCCACTCATACTCTCTTGCACTTTATCATTGATTTCCGAAAACGATTGCTGTGCTTTATGAAACCTTTTATGTAATAAAGTTCCATAATAATTTGTCGAAATAGCTACAATCGGCATTGGAATTAAACTTAATAATGTTAACTTCCAGCTAATTGTAAAACCCATCGCTACGAGTACACATCCTCCGACAGCTAATGAGTCAACAAGCGTCAAAACACCTGCTCCAGCAGTTTGCTGGATCGCTTGAATATCATTGGTCGCATGTGCCATTAAATCACCTGTTCGATTTGACTGATAGAAAGATGGACTCATCTTTGTAAAATGTTCATATAAATTTTTTCGTAATTGGCGAGCTAATTTTAATGAAGACCCGAAAATCATAATACGCCATATGTAACGTAATATGTACATCGTAATGCCTACAATTACTAATAGTACAACCCATTTTAGTAACTTATCGGTCGTCAATGTTCCATCATTAATTTCATCTACAACGACTCCAATTACTTTTGGTGCTACAAGTTCTAAAAGTGCAACGCCAAACAATAAAATAATTCCAGTTATGTACGCTCGTTTTTCTTGTTTAAAAAACCACGCTAAATTCATAAACACTTTCATTTTTTTCCTCCTCCCTTAAAATGAGCGATGTTTTCAGTTTACCAAAAATACAGAATTTTTAAAAGTTTTAAAAACTATAACTAACAAAAAGAAAGACACTCTTAGCGAGTGTCTTTTAGCGCTTATTTCATTTGTTGCTTGTTCATTGCGCTCATCATTTGATTGATTTTCTTTTGGGAAGGTTTTTGTCCCATTTGCATCATCATCATTTTTAACATTTGTTCGTTAATTGGTGGATTTTTTTGTAAGTAATTCATCATATATTTGCGGGCAATGAAAAATCCTAACGCCACGCCTGCTACTAGTGCTACTACGCCCACTAGAATACCTAACCAAATTGGCATATATTTTCCTCCTTCATGTTGTCTACCTTACAGTGTACTAAAACCTTTTCAATAAGACAAGATACAATTCGACATTTTTTACACATATGTTCGTACTTGTTTTAGAGGATTCAGCCATCCGTACTTTGTATTTTCATAATCCATAGCTAAAAATGTTAATTCACACTTTCTTAACACCTCAAAGAATGTTGTTTCCATAGAGACATTTCCAGAGGTATTCATACGAATATAGTGCGGTTTCACCATTATTTCGCCGTACTCCGCTCCCGTATAAAGTGTATGTGTATGATGTGTTCTATCATATTTACCAAGAACGCGCAAAGCTTGTTCTAATTTATGATGAATTTTCATTACTTGCAATGGCATCGTTATATACATCATTTGCTTATATAACACTTTTTTCTCCGAAAGGGACCCAGATTCTGAAAATCGAGCAAATAAATCAAAAAACAAATATTCACGACCAAAATAAGCTTTCGCAATATCCTCTTGAATTAAATACAATTCATACGTTTTCATTTTTCCACTCCCAATCTGGACAACCTTTTCTCTTCATTATATATAAGAAAATTTGCAATGATTGTCTGACTGCGGAGAGATAAAAAACTTTTTCTGTCGAAAAAACTCATTTACATAGAAAAACCTCTCCATGCCGGAGAGATTTTTCTGAAATCATTAAAGCATTTCTTTTACTTTACGAACAACGTTCTCTACAGTAAATCCATACTCTTCCATAATCTTCTCACCAGGAGCAGAAGCACCGAATGTATCGATACCTAACACATCTCCTTCAAGACCTACGTAACGGTGCCATCCGAATGTAGCACCCATTTCGATTGCGAAACGTTTTGTTACTGCTTTTGGTAATACAGATTCTTTGTACTCTGCAGTTTGAGCTTCGAAGCGATCCATAGATGGCATGCTGACAACCGCTGCGTCAACGCCGTCTACTGCTAATGCTTTTTGAGCTTCAACAGCTAGGCTTACTTCAGATCCAGTTGCAAGTAAGATTACATCAGCCGTTTCTTTCTTGCTTGCAGAAACTACATATGCACCTTTTGCTACTTTTTCATACGTATCATCTTTTGCACCTTCTAATGTTGGAAGGTCTTGACGAGTTAATACTAAAGCAGTTGGTTTGTTTGTAGATTCTAAAGCAAGTCTCCAAGCTGCAACAGATTCGTTACCATCAGCAGGACGGATAACAGAAACGTTTGGCATTGCACGAAGCGCTGCTAATTGCTCGATTGGTTCATGTGTTGGACCATCTTCACCAACAGCGATACTGTCATGTGTGAATACATACGTTACTGGCAATTGCATTAATGCTGCAAGGCGAATTGCTGGACGTAAGTAATCAGAGAATACGAAGAACGTACCACCGTAAGTTTTTAAACCACCATGTAGTGCAATACCGTTCATTGCTGCACCCATTGCGAACTCACGTACACCGTACCAAATGTTTTTACCGCTGTAATCATCTCTTGTAAAGTCTTTTTCGTTATTCATGTATGTTTTGTTAGAACCAGCAAGGTCAGCAGATCCACCGAAGAATGATGGTACAGACTCTGCAATTGCATTAATTACAGCACCAGAAGAATTACGAGTTGCTGCTTTTGATCCTAATTCATAAGTTGGTAGGTTTTGCTCCCAACCTTCTGGAAGTTGACCGTTCATTGCTGCTTGGAATTCGTTTGCTAATTCTGGGTATGCTTGTGCATATTCACCTAGCATCGTGTTCCACTCAGCTTGCGCAGTTTCACCAACATCTTGTACTGTTTTACGGAAGTTGTCATATACTTCTTCTGCTACGTGGAAGTCTTGCTCAGCAGTCCAAGCATATGCTTCTTTCGTTAATTTCGTTTCTTCTACACCAAGTGGAGAACCATGTGAAGCTGATTTTCCTGATTTGTTTGGAGAACCGAAACCAATTGTCGTTCTTACTTCAATTAGCGTTGGGCGTTTTTCGTCAGCTTTCGCTTCTTCAATTGCTTTCGCGATTGCTTCAATATCGTTTCCATCCTCAACACGGATTACTTGCCATCCGTATGCTTTGTAACGATCTTCTACACTTTCAGAGAATGAACGATTTAAATCGCCATCTAATGAAATATCGTTTGAATCATAAAGCACAACAAGACGACCTAATTGTAAATGAGCAGCTAATGAAGATGCTTCAGCAGAAACGCCCTCCATTAAATCTCCATCACCACAAATAGCGTATGTATAATGATCTACTACACTATACGCATCACGGTTATATTTAGCAGCTAAATGTCTTTCAGCCATTGCCATACCTACAGCAGTTGCAATACCTTGTCCAAGTGGACCAGTCGTTGCATCTACACCAGCTGTATGACCGTACTCAGGATGTCCTGGAGTTTTGCTTCCCCATTGACGGAAGTTCTTTAAGTCATCCATTGTTACATCATAACCAGATAGGTGAAGTAGGCTGTATAATAACATTGAACCATGACCTGCAGATAATACGAAACGATCACGGTTAAACCACGTTGGGTTATTTGGATTGTGTTTCATAAATTGAGTCCATAATGTATAAGCCATTGGTGCTGCACCCATTGGCATTCCTGGATGACCAGAGTTTGCTTTTTCAATCGCATCGATGGATAATGTGCGAATCGTGTTGATAGAAAGTTGTTCGATTGAATGTGACATGCTATTCTTCCCTTCGCTTATATTAGTAAACGTTTTATACATTTATATGATAGCTTCCCACGCAAGATTATACAACATGTATCGACAAATATGTTGATATTTTTTTGGTTTTTTATAAAAAAATCAATGTTCCCGGGAATGTATGGGCATTCAATATGACATACTTTTTCATTATTTTTATTTTAAAAAGAAAGGGAATTATCTGTATATTTATACAAATTTCTTCTATACTTACTTTTTTTAATACGTTTTTAAAAACACAAAAAGCATCTAACTTCGATGCTTTTCAAATAAGTTAAACAATCCGTTTCCGAATCGAACTTGAAATCCAATCAATTATAATTACCATTAAAATGATACCTAATAAAATAATCCCAACACGAGACCAATTCCGTGAACTCAGCGCAAAAATTAAAGGTGTACCAATCCCTCCTGCTCCAATAACCCCTAAAATCGCAGCGGATCGTACATTAATTTCAAATCTGTATAACGTATACGATAGAAAATCCGGTAACACTTGTGGTAACACTGCATACCAAAGTATTTGAAAACGGTTTGCTCCTGTTGCTAGTAACGCTTCCGTCGGTCCTTTATCTATGTTTTCAATTCCTTCTGAATATAGTTTCCCTAACATTCCAATAGAATGTAATCCTAAGGCCAATACTCCTGCAAAAGAGCCTGGACCAACAGCTTTTATAAATAAAAGAGCCATAACTAATTCAGGAAACGTACGAACAAAACTAAGTACAAATTTCCCAGATCCTGAAGTTAATTTTCCACTACTCATATTCGTTGCCGCCCAAAAGGCAAACGGAACAGATAAAAATGCAGAAATAAATGTACCTAATATTGCAATTGCCAACGTATCAATTAATCCATGTAATAAATCTTCACCATCTGGCAAAGATACATACGACCAGTCTGGATTCAATATCCCTGTCATAATTGCTTTCGTGATTTCACCTGCTGTGTCCTTTATCCCCTCTAATGGTACTCCTGAAAAGGCCCATACATATACAACTGTAAGTGCTATTAAAATAATCCAGCGATATATACTCGGTTTCTTCGGTTTTGGCACAATCATCGTCGTTCTATTCATTATAGTTTCTCCCGTAACAATGTACTAATGTAGTCAATTAACAAAACAACAATAAGGGTATAAATAATTATAGAAGCAGTTTGTTTATATTGTAAAAATCCAAGTGTACGATCATAATATAGTCCAATACCACCTGCTCCTACTAAACCTAAAACAGCTGCTGCACGTACGTTCACCTCAAATGTATAAAGAACATAGGAGACAAAATGTGCTTTTACTTGCGGAATTACCCCATAAACAATCCATTGTACCTTAGTAGCCCCTACAGCTGTCATCGCTTCTAGTGGGCCAGGGTCAATTGATTCAATTGATTCATACAACAATTTCGCTACAAGTCCAATTGAAAAAAAAGTAAGAGCCAAAATACCTGGAAGTGGCCCAATTCCAAAAATCGCTACGAAAATAGCCGCCAATAATAAATCTGGTATTGTTCGTATAAAATTTAAAATCATTCGAGCTAGACTGTATAAAAATGTGTTAGTAAACACATTACTTGCTGCAAACAATGCAAGTGGAATAGCTAAAATCGCTCCTAAGGTCGTCCCAATAATCGCCATACGTATTGTATCTAACATCGCTGTTGTAATAACTTGAAAATAACTCCAATCAGGTGGCACCATTTCTTTCAATAGATCTACCATATTTGGAAAACCGCCTACCAGTTTTGAAAATGATGCATCTACTTGTACACTACTACTCCACAGCATTAAAATAACTAAAATAAACGTTAACATATGTTTCAATTTACTCGGCGGCTTCGGTATTTCATTTGAATATATCGTCACCTCATTCATTTTACTGCCACCTCTAATAATTCGCTTTTCTGAGCAACGTCCCCATAAATTTCAGCGAATTTTTCATCCGTTGCTTCTTCTACTAAACCGTCAAAAACAATTTCTCCTGCATGTAATCCGATAATGCGTGTCGCATATTGTCTAGCCAAATCAATAGAATGTAAATTTACAATTGTCGTGATTCCAAAATCTTCATTAATTTTTTTCAAATCATCTAGCACTTGCTTTGTCGTAAGTGGATCTAACGATGCAACAGGCTCATCTGCCAATATGATTTTTGCTTCTTGCGCCAATGCTCTAGCTATCGATACACGTTGCTGTTGTCCTCCTGATAATTCATCAGCACGTGCATATGCTTTTTCTAAAATATTCACTCTTTTTAACGCTTGAAATGCGAGCTCCACATCTTCTTTCGGAAACAAACCTAACGTTGTACGTAATGTGGAATGATATCCAACACGACCAGCTAATACATTTTTTAATACTGTTGATCGCTTTACAAGGTTAAAACTTTGGAAGATCATACCGATATCCCGGCGCATACGCCTTAATCCTTTTCCTTTCGCAGAAGTAATAGACTCACCTTCAATAATGATTTCTCCTTCGGTAATCTCATGAAGACGATTTACGGATCTGAGAAGTGTAGATTTTCCAGCTCCGGATAATCCGACCATTACAATAAACTCACCTTTTTGAATCTTTAAATTTATATTATTCAATCCCTTTGTGCCATTCGGATACATTTTGGAAACATTTCGAAACTCTATCACACATCTTACCTACCTTCTATGTATTCAAAACGGCAAACTAACTGAAAACATCCCCTTTCAGCTAGCTGCCATTTCCATATGTATTATTGCGTTTTTACTTTCTTCCCATATTCACGAACGATGTCAAATTTACTATCATCAGATTTAACATATCCTTCATGTGAATATACTTCTTTAATGATTTTGTGACCTTCCTCA
Source organism: Bacillus sp. EKM501B (assembly GCF_011800505.1). NCBI lineage: Bacteria > Bacillati > Bacillota > Bacilli > Caryophanales > Bacillaceae > Bacillus > Bacillus sp. EKM501B. Next base: position 177,260 of record NZ_JAALFZ010000009.1, read on the forward strand.
TTCTTTCCAATTTCAATGAAAGCATCTTGTAATTTCTTGCTCCACTCTGCATCTAAATCAGATCGTACAGAAATTGTATCGTTCGGAATTTTCTCAGTAAATTTCACTATTTTCGTTTGATCAAATATATTCGGATAATCTTTTTTTACAATATTACGAGCATCTTGGAATACAACAGCCGCATCTACGTCACCATTTAAAAGAGCAATAAGCGACTGATCGTGACCTTTTAATGTAACAGGTTTCACATCTTTTAACGGATCAATTCCCTCTTTTAATAGAACAGCTGCAGGCCACACATATCCCGCTGATGACGTTACATCTTGATAGCCAATTTTTTTACCTTTTAAATCTTTTACACTATTAATATTTGAATCTTTCTTAACAACAAACTCAGATTTATAAAAGTCTACTAAATCCTTTGTAGGGGCTCCCGTTTCATCATCTACTCCAAAACGTTGTGCTTGTAAAATTACATTTGCAGCCTTCTTTTCATGTGCTAATACGTACGCTGTTGGCGGTAAAAATCCTACATCTACTTGTTTAGATGCCATCGCTTCTACAATTGTATTGTAGTTCGTTGAAATACTAACTTTTACTGGAATATTTAACTTATCACTTAATAGCTTCTCAAGCGGTTTTGCCTTCGCCTCTAACGTATCTGCATTTTGAGAAGGAACAAATTGAACATTTAAAGTCTTCGGTACATACCCTTTTTTCGTATCTTCATTTTTACTTGATTCCTTCGTTCCACAGCCACTTAATAATCCCGCTGCTAGTACAACTGTTGTGCTCATTGCAAAAACTTTTTTCAACATATTAATGCCTCCATTTTTCATTGTTATAAAATAACCTTTCATAAACATGAAGAAATATATCACATATTTTTACAAATAATTGATTATTTACAGAATCTTTACACATTCTATACACTCACATTAAAATTCTCTTCACATATTTGATATGATGAATTGGAAGATAACAATAGAAAAGGTGAGTCATATTGGAACAAAATCAAACTGTAACTTTAAACATCTTATTAACAAGCGATATACATGGCACTGTTTATCCTATTCACTACCAAGATAACTCCCCAGCAGAACTTGGTTTAGCTAAAATTTCTACTCTTATAAAAAAAGAACGTTCCCAAAATACAAACGTTCTTTTAATTGATAATGGCGACTTTATTCAAGGAACACCATTTACTTATCATTATGTTACATACGAAAAAAACAAAAAAAACCCAATGTCCTTATTAGCGAATTACTTACAGTATGACGCTGCAATTATCGGCAATCATGAATTTAATTACGGGATGGATATATTAAATAATGCTGTGACTACTGCGAACTTCCCGTACCTATCAGCAAACATTTTAGATAAAAACAGTAAAAAACCTTATTTCGGGAAACCATATGTAATAAAACATATTGAATCAAATATAAAAATTGCTATTTTAGGGGTAACAACACATTACATACCAAATTGGGAACAGTCCCATCACATTAAAGATTTACTATTTGAAGATGCATTAAAGACTACAAAAGAATGGGTTTCTTATATTCGCAAACATGAGAAACCAGATTTACTAGTCGTAGCGTATCACGGGGGAGTTGAACGAGATTTACAAACCGGGGTACCGACTGAAGTGTTAACAGGAGAAAACCAAGGATATGCAATGTGCCATGAAATTGAAGGCATAGATATCTTATTAACAGGCCACCAACACCGTGAAATTTCTCACACAATGGCTAACGGTGTAACAATTTTACAGACCGGATGCAATGGACACTCAGTTGGAAAAGTAAAAGTAACATTCGAAAAAACGAAACATAAATGGGTGAAAAAAGAGAGTTCTTCTGAATTATTATCTGTACAAGGATTTGAGGCGGACCAAGATGTACTTTCATTGGTAGCCGATTACGAAAAGAAAACACAAAAGTGGCTTGATCAACCTATTGGAATCATTCAAGGGGACATGCAAATTTCAGATGCTATGCAAACTCGTTTGCATGATCATCCTTTTATAGAATTCATAAATAAAATACAGATGAATATAGCTAATGTATCAATTTCTTGTACAAGTTTGTTCCATAATACATCTCCAGGTTTCCCGGAACATGTAACAATGCGTGATATCGTTTCTAATTATATTTATCCAAACACATTAAAAGTAATTAAAATAACTGGAGCAGATATAAAAAATGCTCTTGAACTCTCTGCTTCTTATTTCACATTAAAAACAGATGGATCAATCACCGTAAGTCCTACCTACATAGAACCAAAGCCACAACATTATAATTATGATATGTGGGAAGGGATTTCATACGTATTAAACATTTCAAAACCAATTGGTGAAAGAGTAGAATCTTTACAGCATAACAGTGCTCCTCTTAATATGAATGAAGAATATGACGTTGTAATGAATAATTATCGTTCAAGTGGCGGGGGAAATTTCTTTATGTTTCAAAACAAACCAGTAGTAAAAGATATACCCACAGATATGTCTGAACTTATCGCTAATTATATATTGGAACATAAAACGATAGAAGCAACAGTTAATAACAACTGGAAAGTTATTAAATAACGATTTTTACAAATAAAAAAGATGGGCTTCGCCCATCTTTTAATTTAATTTTGCATTATCTTGCTTTTTTAAAGCTTTTAATTTCGTCGGTGTAACATCTGTACCTTCTTCGTTAACAACTTTAATACCTTTAAGTTCGTTTAACATATTTTGACGAAATCCTTTTAAATATTGTTCACGTAGCGATTGACGCTCACGTTGCTCTTCTTCAGTTAAACCTTCAGCTTTTGCTTTTTTCGCTAAGAAGTTAATGCGTTCAACGAGTTCGTGATTAATCATCTCGAATCCCCCTTCTAATCAAAACTGATTATTATCATACAATAGTTACTCTTCTTTATCAAGCAATTGCTTCGTATACTCTACATATCTACGATGTACAGTCGCCTTTGAAACATTATGACCAAATCCACGTAATGTTGCTGCAATTTCTTCAAACGTGAGTTCACTTTTTCGCAAACGTACAATTTCCTCAATTGGCACTTCTTTTTTCTCTCTTCCTACACTTAAATGACGATTTTTTAAATTTTTTTCTGGACGATAACCTTTTTCTACTGCACGTTGCATACCTCGTTTAATTTTCATATTATGAATCTTTCTTTGATATTCTTCAACAATACCAATAATATCTAATACCATCGAATCAGAATCCGACAATTGTAATTCACCATTATGTGTATGCGTATATACTTTTATGCCTTCTTTATGTAAACAATGCATTAACGCGATCTTCGCATTTCCTCTACCAAGACGCGTTTCATCTTGTATAAGTAACACATCAATTTGTTCGTCTCGAATTGTATCCAACACCTCTAATATACCGTCACGTTCAATTGTATATCCACTAGCCTGCTCTTCAATCACCTTAGTAACATTCATTTGATAGCGCTCAGCTAAATGCAATAATTCATCTTTTTGACGTAATAATGATGTTTCTTGCGCTTCTTTCGTTGTACTCACACGTGCATAAATAATTGCATTCATTTTGAACCCCTCTTTCTCCCTATTATTTCCCTATAGTGTAACATAAATCCGCCATTTGTTCGAACTTATGTTTGTAGAATGTTTTTTCACATGTTATACTTATTAATAAGAAAAATGAAAGAAAACGAGGTGTTAGAAAACATGGAAAAGTTAACGAAACGCCAGCAAGACATTCTCGACTTTATTAAGCTAAAAGTACAAGAAAAAGGATATCCACCTTCCGTACGTGAAATTGGTCAAGCAGTCGGCCTCGCTTCTAGTTCTACAGTACACGGACATTTATCACGATTAGAAGAAAAAGGATACATTCGACGCGATCCAACAAAACCACGTGCCATTGAAATTTTAGGTGAAGACCGAATGGATACGGAAACACAATCTGTTATTCAAGTTCCAATTGTCGGAAAAGTTACTGCTGGTTTACCAATTACAGCGGTCGAAAGCGTAGAGGAACATTTCCCACTTCCAGCTAGTATTGTTGCTGGAGCAGACCAAGTGTTCATGTTACGTATTTCTGGAGATAGTATGATTGAAGCTGGTATTTTCGATGGAGATTTAGTTGTTGTTCGCCAACAACAGTCTGCATATAATGGTGAAATTGTAGTCGCTTTAACAGAAGATAATGAAGCAACTGTTAAACGTTTCTATAAAGAAAAAGACCATTTCCGTCTACAACCAGAAAATTCTTCATTAGAACCTATCATTTTAAAACAAGTGTCAGTTATCGGGAAAGTAATTGGCGTATATCGTGATTTACATTAAAAATAAAAAAAAGAAGATAATTACCTTATTTATATAACGGTAATTATCTTCTTTTTTTGTATTTTGATAGATTTCCATGCATTCTATTTCTTATTAACGAGTTTTAATCGTCACATCTCCAGCAGCCGTTTTACCACTAATCTTTTTACTACCATTTCCAATTGTTACGTTTTTATTTTCTTCATTAAAAATTGTTACATCTCCGGCAGCACTTTGCCCAGTAATTACCGCATCTTGTGGTTTTTCCGATAAAGTAATATCTATATCTCCCGCAGTTGAACTTGCTTCTAGATTATACTTAGAATCATGATCTTGAATATTTATTTCCCCACTTGTTGTTTTTGCGGTCACTTTCCCTAATACCTTCTTAAAATTCACCTCACCAGCTTTTGTCGATCCCTCCACATTCTTAGCCGTTATTTGTTTCAACTCTACTTCTCCAGCAAGTGTTCTAACACTTACGCTATCACTTTTCACATCACTCATTTCGATTTGTCCAGCAGATGAATTTACTTTTACATCTTGGTAAGAGCGTTCGGGCACAAGGAGAGTCAATTTAGACGTTTGAAACCTAAAATCGTAAAAAGAAAAATCAAATGAAGCACCTTTTTCTCTTTCCCCAATAACTTTTAATGTGTCACCATCTTCTGCAATGCGAATCTCTTGTTTACGTACATCTCCTGATTGCTTGATATAAAAAGAAGAGTCAGGAGATTTTTGGACAATAATATCCCCGGCATCTAACTTAACTTCTATATTTTTTAATGTTTCGTTTTTAATTACATTTTCTTTATCGCCTTTTTTAGCAGTTTGTACTGCTTTTTCATATGTTTGGGAAATTCCTATTACTCCAATAATGATACAAGCAATAGCGATTAAAAATAGTTTTTTCATCATTTACTCTCCTTTTATCATTTTGAAGTTCCATATTACATATCGTACACACAATCTCTTAAACCACTTTGTACTATAAAAAGCGATAATACATAACAATAAACCTACTCCAACAAACGTTATACTAACGAAAAGATCCAACCATATAAAAGTACCCATAAATACTTTTCCAATAACGAAAAATGGTGTTACTACACTAGCAATACCACCGATCCAAAAAGAAAATATAAAAGCAATAATTGCGACTAATGGGCCTAACACAATAATAAAATTAAACAAACTAAGTCCAATCGCTGCCATAACAGCTCTTGTCACATTTGAAGTCGATGGATTTTTTTTCATTTCATCGAAGCGATACATCGCAAGTAATTCTTTCGCGATTACTTTCGGAGAACCAAGGCCTTGTATTATTTCTGATTCAGTTTTCCCCTCTTCTAGTCCAAACTGAAAGTGCTCTTCATAATCCAATAAAATATCTTGCCTCTCTTCCTCTGGTAACTTTCTAAGATAACTTGATAATTCTTTAAGAAACCCTTCTTTACTCATCCCATTCCACCCCTTCAATAATTTCTTGTACCCCTTTCGCAAAATCACACCATTCTGTTACTAACAAATGAAATTGCGTCTCCCCTTGCTCTGTTAATTGATAATATTTACGAGGTGGCCCTTCCGTAGATTCCTTTAAATACGTTTGAAAATACCCTTCTTTCGTCAAACGACGTAATAAAGGGTATACCGACCCTTCCGATATTAAAAATTTATTAGAAATTTGCTGAACAAGTTCATAACCGTAACTATCTTTACGTTTTACAAGTGCTAATACACAAAGTTCAAGCACACCTTTTTTAAACTGAACGTTCAAGTGCCATCCTCCTTTCCTATCTTAGTACTGTTCAATGCACAGTACCTATCTTATCCATAATATACCATTTGGTATTGTTTATTGCAAGGTACTAAGCTATATTTATTGCCTAAATTTAGAAAATAAACTGACGAATCCCTGAATAAGACTGTTTTATAACTAAGTATCATTACGTTAATACCATTGAGTAATGATTCGATTCACAAGCCACAAACTTACAACCTTGCAGATGAGGACGTAAAAATCATTGGTCGCGTCGTACAGGCAGTAAAAAATTATTAAGTTATAGCACAAGTAATTAAAAAAAAGAGAAGATCGATTCTATCGAAAAAATTTTCTTAGTAAAATGATTCAAGGAAATCAAAAACAATCCAATAACTTCACTTAAAAAAGCTAAAAAAAGCCCTGATACCGTAGTATCAAGGCTTCTCTCTCTTAGTATAGAGACATATATTGATCGCGTTCCCATTGGTGAACTTGTGTTCTAAATATATCCCACTCAATCTCTTTCGCTTCGATGAAGTGCTCAAGTAAGTGTTCTCCTAGTGCACCGCATACTACTTCATTAGATTGTAATGTAACTAATGCTTGCGCTAATGTTGCTGGTAAGTCAACGATACCTGCTTCTTCGCGCTCTTCTTTTGTCATTACATAGATGTTACGATCTACTGCTGCTGGTGGAGTTAATTTGTTTTTAATTCCATCAAGACCTGCAGCTAATAATGTAGCCATTACTAAATATGGGTTTGCAGCTGGGTCAACACTACGTACTTCTACGCGTGTACTAATACCACGAGATGCAGGGATACGTACTAACGGACTACGGTTTTGTGCAGACCATGCTACGTAACAAGGCGCTTCATATCCAGGCACTAGACGTTTGTATGAGTTTACAGTTGGGTTTGCTATCGCTGTAAATGCTGGTGCATGTTTTAAAATACCTGCGATGAAGTGACGAGCATCATCACTTAATTGTAAGTCACCGTTTGCATCAAAGAATACGTTCTCACCATTTTTAAATAATGATAAGTTACAGTGCATACCTGAACCGTTCACACCGTATAGTGGTTTTGGCATAAACGTTGCGTGTAAACCATGTTTACGAGCAATTGTTTTTACAACAAGTTTGAATGTTTGAATGTCATCACATGAGCGAATTGCATTTGCATATTTAAAGTCAATTTCGTGCTGCCCTGGAGCAACCTCATGGTGAGATGCTTCAATTTCAAATCCCATTTCTTCAAGTTCAAGAACGATATCACGACGACAGTTTTCCCCTAGATCCATCGGCGCAAGGTCGAAGTATCCACCGTTATCGTTTAGTTCTAATGTTGGATTTCCTTTTTCATCAACCTTAAATAGGAAGAATTCTGGCTCTGGTCCAAGATTGAAGTCTGAAAATCCTAAAGCTTCCATTTCTTTTAACACACGTTTTAAGTTGTTACGTGGGTCTCCATCAAATGGAGTGCCATCTGCATTGTAAATATCACAGATTAGTCGAGCTACTTTACCTTTTTCAGCTGTCCAAGGGAAAATTACCCAAGTGTCTAAATCAGGATATAAATACATATCAGATTCTTCAATACGTACGAAACCTTCAATCGAAGATCCATCAAACATCATTTTGTTATCAAGAGCTTTCGTTAATTGTCTCACTGGAATCTCTACGTTTTTAATTACCCCTAAAAGGTCCGTAAATTGTAAACGGATATACTTTACATTCTCTTCTTTCGCCAAACGGAAAATATCTTCTTTTGTGTATCTAGACATTATAAATTCCTCCTTAGTCCCTCTAATCGCCTTCAGAATCAGTTATCTTTAGTGAAAAAATCTTGAAATGTCACCTTGTCGCAATGAAGTTCGATTGAATCTACCTGTATGTTGTAGTTCATCTCGAAGTATTTTGCGAAGCTCAGTTTTTGAAATTTCTTTCGTTTCTTCTTTTACTTTCACTGCTTCTGTTTGATTTTCTTTCATTAGTAACACTTGTTTAATACCAGCCATATTCAAGCCTTGATCTAACAAATCTTTAATTTCTAACAACTTATCTACATCGTTAAATGAAAATAATCTACGATTCCCCTTTGTACGGGTTGGAGAAACAAGATTATGCTCTTCATAGTAGCGAATTTGACGTGCAGACAATTGTGTTAAATCCATAACAATACCAATAGGAAACAGCGGGGCAGAACGTCTATCTTCTTTCATTTTTCAGTTCCTCCTTCGCCTTAACTGCTTCTCATTTTATACTATGTTATGTTTAGTGTCAATAGATGTTAGCTTTTCTTACATGATTTTTTATAATTTTTTTTATGAATTTTTTCATTCTTTTTTCTAATCGCATAAATCATTACTTTTATACGAAAAAAGCTGCCGAAATCGACAGCTTCCCCTTAAGAAATTGTTAATAATTCTTTTTCAATTAATGCATCAATTGCAGAACAAATCGCAATCTTCACATGTGAATAAGTTAACCCACCTTGGACGTAAGCAACATAAGGCGGACGAATTGGACCATCAGCAGACAATTCAATACTTGCACCTTGAATAAATGTTCCCGCAGCCATAATTACATCATCTTCATAGCCTGGCATATAGTTTGCATACGGAGTAAAATGCGAATTAATTGGAGATGCATATTGAATCGCTTGGCAGAAGGCAATCATACGGTCTTTATCATCAAATTGAACAGATTGAATTAAGTCTGTTCTTGGTGCATTCCACGCTGGTGACGTGTTCATTCCTAACTTTTCTAAAAACGCAGCTGTAAAAATTGCACCTTTCAGCGCTTGTCCTGCAACATGTGGCGCTAAGAAGAACCCTTGATACATTTCTTGCAGACTGTATAAAGACGCTCCAGCTTCCGCGCCAATTCCCGGAGATGTTAAACGATATGCACACGCTTCAACATACTGTTCTTTCCCGACAATATAACCACCAGTTTTAACAATTCCGCCGCCCGGGTTTTTAATAAGCGAACCCGCCATTAAATCTGCACCAACATGACATGGCTCTTGCTCTTCAATAAACTCGCCATAACAGTTATCTACAAACACAACAACATCAGGTTTAATTTCTTTAACAAACGCGATCATCTCTTTAATTTGAGAAATAGTAAACGATGGACGAGTAGCATAACCTTTCGAGCGCTGAATACCGATCATTTTCGTATTATTATGAATCGCTGCTGCAACAGCCTCAAAATCAACAAGCCCAGCTTCAGTTAGCGGAACTGCATTGTAACCGATATTATATTCTTTAAATGAACCTACACCTTTCCCACGTACACCAACAATTTCCTCTAACGTATCATACGGTTTCCCAGTGATATACAATAACTCATCTCCCGGGCGTAAAATACCAAATAACGCTGTAGAGATAGCGTGAGTACCTGAAATAATTTGCGGACGAACAAGTCCAGCTTCCGCCCCAAATACATCAGCATACACTTTTTCTAACGTATCACGGCCAATATCATCATAACCATAACCTGTTGTCGGGATAAAATGCGAGTCACTAATTTTATGTTTACGAAAACTTTCTAATACACGAAACTGATTGCTTTCAATTACTTCATCCGCACGTTTATGTACTTCTGTAATCTGACTCTCTACTTCTTTTACGATTGGAGCAATTTTTTCTCCATTTTTCAAACGATCAAACATTTTTATTTTCTCCTTCTTCCACTAAAAATCTCTTTAATTGCACATTAAGCGATGAATGAGTAAAAATATACCCTGCACAATCATATACAAATTTATCTTCTAGAAACTCCATCTTTGCTAATAGAGTTTCCGTCTTTAAAAGCGTTAACAACTTACCTTCACTCGGAGGGATTTCCACTCGATAACGATCCATTTCTTTCTTCATCTTCGTTTCTATCGCTTCTTTTATACGCAATAAATCACTTTCTTCAAAAGCACTAGTCATTAAGAAATCACTTTTCGGAAACGGAATAAAGTTTTGATGTAATTCATCTTTTTTATTATATAACGTAATAACAGGAATATGGTTAATTTCAAGTTCTGATAATAATCTTTTTACTGTTTTTTCATGCCCTATGTAGTTAGGATCCGCGGAATCAACTACATGTAAAATGACATCTGCTTCCCCCGCTTCTTCCAGTGTTGAACGAAAAGCAGCGATTAATGAAGTAGGTAAATCTTGTATAAAACCAACAGTATCAGTTAGTAATACTGTATAACCAGAAGGTAACGGCATCTTCCTTGTCGTTGGGTCTAATGTTGCAAACAGAAGGTTTTCTTCAAACGTATCAGCTTCCGTTAATCTATTAAACAGTGTCGATTTCCCTGCATTTGTATACCCTATTAATGACACTTGAAATACTTTATTATCTTTTCTTCTCTCACGATATCTTTTTCGATGTTCCACAACAACTGCAAGTTGTTTCTTTATTTCATCAATACGCGATCGAATATGACGACGATCCGTCTCTAATTTCGTCTCACCCGGTCCTCTTGTTCCAATACCACCACCAAGACGCGATAAGGACAATCCTTGCCCCATAAGACGCGGCATTGTATATTGCAACTGAGCTAATTCTACTTGAAGCTTACCTTCCCTCGACTTCGCACGTTGCGCAAAAATATCCAGTATTAGTTGCGTTCGATCAATTACTCTCGCATCTAATACTGTGGATAAATTCCGAATTTGACTCGGCGTTAATTCATTATTAAATACAATAACATCCGGCTCTAACTCTTCAGTTAACATTGTAAGCTCTTCTAATTTCCCTTTACCTATGTAAGTTGCCGGATGAAACTTTGGTCGTTTTTGCGTTGTTGACACTAACAATTCTGCTCGTGCAGTCTTCGCTAGTGATGCAAGCTCTTTCATGGAATGCATAAATTTTTCATCATCATCTTGTGGCAATTGACAGCCTACTAATATGACTTTTTCTTTTTCTTCCATCAAATATGTTCACTCATCCTTTTCGAAATTTAAACCTTCTAATATAATAGCAGAGGAAGCACATTTCATCTAGTTAGCGGGGGAGAAAATTCATGGCATGGGAGATTTTTAGCATCATAGGCACAATCGCTTTCGCACTAAGCGGAGCCATTGTTGCAATGGAAGAGGATTATGATATTTTCGGGGTGTATATTTTAGGAATGGCAACCGCATTTGGGGGAGGTGCCCTTCGTAATTTATTAATCGGTTATCCGATTGTCGCGTTTTGGCAACAAGACATGTTATTCCAAATCGCACTTTTATCAATGACTATTATTTTTCTTTTTCCAAATAAGTTAATTAGACATTGGAAAAAGTGGGAAAATATCACTGACGCTATCGGCTTATCGGCATTTGCTGTACAAGGAGCATTATATGCCCAAAAATTAAATTTACCAATTAGCGCCACAATTGTAGCAGCTGTTTTAACTGGTATCGGCGGCGGTATCATTCGCGATCTTTTAGCCCGCAGAAAACCTCTCGTTCTTCGAGCTGAAGTATATGCCTTTTGGACAATTTTAGCAGGTTTCTTAATTGGAGCTCAAATTATTGTTAGCGATTGGGCTCTTTACATTCTATTCATTTTAATTGTTTGCTTCCGCATGGTTTCTATTCATTACAAATGGCATTTACCGCACAGACGTATCGAAACGAAAGAACGTTCAATGCATAAATAGCAATCTAACCTCTTTACATATCGTAAAGAGGTTTTTCTTTTCTAACGATTTTTTCTTTATATAATGTTTATACTAATTTTTAAAGTGAGGTGAATACAAATGACAAACCACGTTAATAAAGGAGCTCAAAAAAGCTCAGTAAATCAATTTGGACACGATCCTAATTCAGCACACGAAAAGAGCGCTAAAATGGAACACTTCCATAAAACACACCAAGAAAAAACAAAAAAAGAGTAAACGAACTTATACACAAAAATTGACGCACAGTTTATGTACTGTGCGTCTCCTCTTCGAGCATCAAATCCATACTCGATATTCCAATTAAATCATTTTTATCATACGCATCTTCTTGCAACAACCGCATCGCCTGTGTACGAATTGATTTTTCAACAATATTCCGTACATATCGCCCATTACTAAACGATGTAATTTGCGACGAATACTTCACCGCATGTAAATGATCCCTAAATTTCCATTCAGCTTCTTTTGATAACTGATATTCACGATCTTCATACATTCTCTTCCCAATTTCCAATAGCTGATTTACCGAGTAATCCGCAAACTCAATAATAAATGGAAAACGAGATTGAAGCCCTGGATTTAATGAAAGAAAGTGATTCATCTCTCTTGAATATCCAGCTAAAATCAATACAAAACCATGTTGTTTATCTTCCATATGTTTTACAAGCGTATCAATTGCTTCTTTTCCAAAGTCCTTCTCTCCTCCTCGAGCTAAAGAATACGCCTCATCAATAAACAAAATACCTCCCATTGCTTTTTTTATTAAATCTCTTGTTTTTTGGGCTGTATGGCCGATGTACTCTCCTACAAGATCAGCACGTTCAGCTTCAACCAAGTGGCCTTTCGATAGAATATTCATCTCAAACAGCAATTTTCCTATCATTCTAGCAACAGTTGTCTTCCCTGTACCTGGATTCCCTTTAAACAGCATATGAAGTACTTGCTTCTCTGACTTCAATCCCTTTTCTTGTCTTTTTTTATTCACATAAATCCAAGCATATATTTCTTTTATTATCTTTTTTATATCCTCCATCCCAACAAGCTTCCCCATCTCTTCTTCAATTCTCTGCAGCATTTCATGTTTAATTGCAGTTTCATTTGAAATTACCGTTTTATTTTCTGCGGCTGGCAAAGAAATTTTCTTTCGATGGTTTAACACAATATTAATTTGATTGTTGTTTTTCTTTCGCATCGATTGTTCCATACAATCACCTCATTTTATCCACTCACCAAATATTATTATTCCTGTCCCCCTTGTAAATGCCTATTTTCAGAAAAGTTTGCTATAATATAAGAAATAATTAAGGTGGTGGGACTATGGAGACAACGGAATTCCATGATACAATACAAGCCTTTTCTATTTTTTTATTGAATAAAGGCCGAAAACCCTCAACTATTAAACGTTATGTTTATGACATTGAAGACTTCGGACATTGGTTAGAAAAAAACAAAAAGCTCCCTTCCAGTAATATATGGGCTACACTTTGTACAAAAGACTACGAAGATTACTTTTCCGATTTAAAAACGAATCGACATTACTCAGAAAAAACGATGCATCGTGTATTTATTGTACTAAATAGAATGCATCATTTTCTAAACATTCCTAATCCATTGAAGAATATGGAAATATCTATTCAACCAGACCGTACACTTCGTAACGAAGATTTCATTTCACCTGATGAAGAAAAAAGGTTAAAGTATATAGTCACTTCATTAGAAGGACTTTCAGAAAAACAACTTCCTGTGCGCCCCTTATTAATGGATCGCAATATTGCTATTTTAAATCTATTGATTGACTACGGTTTATCCTTACAGGAACTTACAGCATTAACAATGCATCACGTTCACTTTGAAACTAATACATTATCAATCCCAGCAACCGCAGGTGTAGAAAGAACAATTACATTAGCAAAAGAAGACAAAAAACAACTATATAATTATTACAAAAGCATCCCAGAACCAGTTCGTCCTAAATACCATAGTGATGATCCATTATTTGTCGCATTCGATTTTAACCGTGGAACATACAGGTGGGTATATGAAAATGATGCACCAAAGGCATTAACGGAAATTGCTATACAAAAAATGATTCGCCTCGAAGTGGCTAGAGCCAATTTACGTAAAGGAATTTCAGGACAACATTTTCGTAACACCTATATTTTAAACTTAATAAAAAAAGAAACTCCTGAATCAGAAATTATAAAACTCGCTGGATTCAAATCAAAAATTTCCTTAAAGCGATATTATCAATACGCAGAAAATAGAAAAAACGCCTTATTGTAAGGCGTTTTTTCTATTTTTTCTTTAAACAAACGATTTTACTATGACCATTTAACTAATTTCTGCATCTACTATGATGAGTTTCGTTCACATTTTCGTGAGAAAGGAGAGATTTAATGTCTCGTTATAACGACAATCAAAACAAATTCTCCAAACCATGCTTTCCAAGTAGCGCCGGACGAATCCCGAATACTCCATCAATCCCAATTACTAAAGCTCAACTTAGAACATTTCGTGCGATTATTATTGATTTAACAAAAATAATCCCAAAACTTTTCGCAAATCCATCTCCCCAAAATATTGAAGACCTAATCGATACATTGAACCTACTGAGTAAATTTATTTGTTCACTAGACGCTACTTCCTCCCTGAAAGCACAAGGGTTAGCTATTATTAAAAACTTAATAACTATATTAAGAAATCCAACCTTTGTAGCAAGCGCTGTATTTATTGAGCTTCAAAATCTCATTAACTATTTACTATACATTACAAAATTATTCCGGATTGACCCTTGCACACTTCAAGAGCTCCTTAAATTAATAGCAGCATTACAAACTGCTCTAGTTAATTCTGCTTCGTTCATTCAAGGACCTACCGGACCTACTGGACCAGCAGGCGCTACTGGTGCCACTGGGCCTCGAGGTAACACGGGCGCTACCGGCGCTACTGGGCCTCGAGGTAACACGGGCGCTACTGGGCCTCGAGGTAACACGGGCGCTACTGGCGCTACCGGTGCCACTGGACCTCGAGGTAACACGGGCGCTACTGGCGCTACTGGCGCTACTGGACCTCAAGGTAACACGGGCGCTACTGGTGCCACTGGGCCTCGAGGTAACACAGGCGCTACTGGTGCCACTGGACCTCAAGGTAACACGGGCGCTACTGGCGCTACCGGTGCCACTGGGCCTCGAGGTAACACGGGCGCTACTGGCGCTACTGGCGCTACTGGGCCTCAAGGTAACACGGGTGCTACTGGTATAGGAGTTACCGGACCTACTGGACCTTCTGGCGGGCCTCCTGGACCTACTGGACCTCAGGGACCTCAAGGTAACACAGGTGCTACTGG
>NZ_JAALFZ010000089.1:0-255 GCF_011800505.1 Bacillus sp. EKM501B
TCCGCTTTATAAAAAGGACACGCTTCCCTAATTGGAATAACGTGTCCTTACGATGGGACGTCAAATATTATAAGCCATGAATTCAGCGATCTTGTCATGAAATAGAGGAATTAGACATAATCTGCTTCAACTTTTCTGTTGCCCGCTTCTGAATACGGGAAACGCTCATCTGCGATACGCCCAACGTCTGCGCAATCGCACGTTGAGATTGACCATCCTGAAATGCCAGAAGAAGCACTTTCTGTTCCTGCTCTT
>NZ_JAALFZ010000090.1:0-253 GCF_011800505.1 Bacillus sp. EKM501B
TATATTATAAGCAGAATTAAACATGTTATGCGGTAGTAAAAATAAGCTTAATCAAACTTTCATTTTGTATTAAGTTGAAATATAAAAAGAGCACTTAGTAAAGTGCTCTCGTGACGAGTCTCATTTTATAACGACTATTTCATAAAGAAAGGAACTCAGGATATTATATGTGCGCTAGTCAATTGAGTACCTTGTACAAATAAAGAGCAGCTAACAAAAGTTAACTGCTCAAGTTGTATTATGAGTAGTATTG
>NZ_JAALFZ010000091.1:0-252 GCF_011800505.1 Bacillus sp. EKM501B
TGGTGACCCGTACGGGATTCGAACCCGTGTTACCGCCGTGAAAGGGCGGTGTCTTAACCACTTGACCAACGGGCCAATATGTATGGCAGAGAAGAAGGGATTCGAACCCTCGCACCGCGTTAGCGATCTACTCCCTTAGCAGGGGAGCCCCTTGAGCCACTTGGGTACTTCTCTGTATGGCTCCGCAGGTAGGACTCGAACCTACGACCGATCGGTTAACAGCCGATAGCTCTACCACTGAGCTACTGCGGA
>NZ_JAALFZ010000092.1:0-250 GCF_011800505.1 Bacillus sp. EKM501B
CATTTAAAAATAAATTCATATGATATTACGTATTCCTCTCTTTTACAAAATGGATTTTGGTCAAAAGAGCACTTTTATGAAGTGCTCTTTTCTCATGGAATTAAAACTCTACAAAATAGCTTTTTTGTTTAGTTTCACTCTAAAAGTAAAATTTTCATTTTTTCATTCCACCGAGTTCATAACATATTCTTTTCCCCCGATAAAATAATGATTAGGTGTCCCATGCGCATTTTATCCACTGGAAATAATA
>NZ_JAALFZ010000093.1:0-246 GCF_011800505.1 Bacillus sp. EKM501B
TTCTCCAAGTGCTTTATATATTTTTACAGCTTGCTGCATCTCTGTTGTCTCTTTCACCCTGTTCGTCTCCCTTCGGTTCCAGTCTTAATTTCGATGTTTGTCGAAATTAACTTAACACAAACATTGGTAAAAGTAAACCCGATTATGTTAAAGTCGCATCTTTTTTGGACTCTATAGTGTGAATAATGGTCTTCCTCATCTTATAATAAAAATAATCCCCCATCGGCAAAGAAGGATAGGGGACAA
>NZ_JAALFZ010000094.1:0-242 GCF_011800505.1 Bacillus sp. EKM501B
TGGGCCTAAATGGACTCGAACCATCGACCTCACGCTTATCAGGCGTGCGCTCTAACCAGCTGAGCTATAGGCCCATAATTAAAAAGCGGGTGAAGAGAATCGAACTCTCGACCAGAGCTTGGAAGGCTCTTGTTTTACCACTAAACTACACCCGCATTAAATTGTAAATGGTGAGCCATGAAGGACTCGAACCTTCGACCCTCTGATTAAAAGTCAGATGCTCTACCAACTGAGCTAATGGC
>NZ_JAALFZ010000095.1:0-242 GCF_011800505.1 Bacillus sp. EKM501B
TATGCGCCCGTAGCTCAATTGGATAGAGCGTTTGACTACGGATCAAGAGGTTAGGGGTTCGACTCCTCTCGGGCGCGTTTTCTTTCGGGAAGTGGCTCAGCTTGGTAGAGCACCTGGTTTGGGACCAGGGGGTCGCAGGTTCAAATCCTGTCTTCCCGATACTTGTTTGGGGCCTTAGCTCAGCTGGGAGAGCGCCTGCCTTGCACGCAGGAGGTCAGCGGTTCGATCCCGCTAGGCTCCAC
>NZ_JAALFZ010000096.1:0-235 GCF_011800505.1 Bacillus sp. EKM501B
GCCCAACGGTAGGTGGGAGATGAATTTCGGTTTGGCGTAGCCAAAAGGTTTTCCTTTTTATTTTGCCTCTGATATAAGTAGTCTTATCAATTATAAAGGCTGGTATATAAATGAAATTAGATAGTAATAACCATTCAGTATTCTTGTTATATTATCACCTTGTGTTGGTCGTGAAATACAGAAGAAATGTGTTTGATGATGATATGTCAGACTATGCAAAAGATATGTTTGTTCG
>NZ_JAALFZ010000097.1:0-234 GCF_011800505.1 Bacillus sp. EKM501B
GTTGTATTGGATGGGATTTCAATAACGATACGACTAGCTTGATTCTTCTGTGATGCCTTACGTGCGTCTTCCAATGTACCAGAAGGAACCTTTTTACCCCATGTCGACGGATCATACGCCTGGAGATACGCATTGAAATCATACTTAGGGTCTTTGTAATCGTTCAATCCTAGCGCTTTATTATTGTCATCGACATTGGCATTGATTGTACCTTTGACATAAATAATTTTAGGT
>NZ_JAALFZ010000098.1:0-230 GCF_011800505.1 Bacillus sp. EKM501B
CTGGGCTAGCTGGATTCGAACCAGCGCATGACGGAGTCAAAGTCCGTTGCCTTACCGCTTGGCTATAGCCCATCGAAATAATTATCTTCTTTTCAAAGACAAATGTTATTGTACCATAATGTCCAATAAAAAACAACTGCTATATAGCAGAAGTTAAAATGGCGGTCCCGACCGGGGTCGAACCGGCGATCTCCTGCGTGACAGGCAGGCATGTTAACCACTACACCACG